>JAJRRB010000081.1 GCA_024279915.1 Deltaproteobacteria bacterium | reverse complement strand
CACCAAACAGAATCATGTCAGTCATGATAAACACTCCTTTTGCCGATCCTCTGGCTGTCGTTCGGTATCAGGTACAGCTGTCTCACGCAGAAAACTTTGCAGGGCATTGAGCAGTGCTACATAGGGATGATCTTCGCTCTCCACTCCCTGTGTAATTTTTTCCAGCGCAGGCAGGACCCCATCCCGGATAATCTCCATTCGGCAATCCTGATCAGTGATTGATCCTACAAATCGCATGACTTCAGCAAGGTGATCCGGCAGTTCATTGCCTGAGATAAAGTCATACTGCTGATAAAGTTCCCGCAGCTTGATCATAAACATGGTGCGCTGCTGACTTTCCCCGCAAAGTTGGTAGCCAACATAAGGATGGCAGAGCGACTGAAGATCGAAAGTCCCGGTAAAAGCCTCCTCGATACGATAGATCTCGTTCTTCTCGATGAAATCGAGAAAACTCTCCAGAGAGGTGGCGGCCTCGGAGTTGACCCCCTTCATATGCTCAGCACATGTAGCCGCCTGCTCTTTAACCTGGTCATCTGGATAACTGAGCAAGACCGCAAAGTCTCGGCAGAGTTCCTGATGTTGTTGTAATTCCGTCATATTCAATATTCCCTCAAATGGCTTAAGTATTACTACCAGCGACGTTTCGGGGGTATTCTCTTCCCGAAGCCCATCTCCTGTTTATGCTGTTCGGGATCCATGCCAGCTTCAATGGCCTGCTCTCGCAACATCGGCGGAACGACGATACGTTCCTTAATCCTGGTCAACGTGGTCATTCGGTAGATGGCATCAATTGCCTCTGTATCCAATTGAGCAATATTACAAGCTTTTGTGACTTCTTCAGCGGGAAGATCACCGACAGTGACACTACGACGCTGAATACGTACCGCGATCAATTTGCGATAGACAGCTTTGACCTCCTCCTCATTGCCTCCAGCGAACAGACTGGCCAGATATTGCATCGGCAGCCTGGCCTGCTCCAGAGTGGTGAAGAAATCATCGGCCAGTTTCTGTTTCCCCTGGTTATTCATCGACATGACCGGCAGCAATGGCGGCACATAGAAAAGCATCGGCAGAGTTCTGAACTCGGGATGAAGCGGTAGAGCAATCCCCCACTCTTTGACAAACTTGTAGACTGGTGATCTCTGTGCTGATTCGATGACCTGGTTGGGCACACCTGCTTCTTTGGCGTCCGCGATGACCTGAGGGTCGAAGGGGTCAAGGATCATCTCTCGCTGCGCGGCTGGCAGATCTTTATCGTCCTGCCTGGCGCCCGATTCAATCTGGTCGGCGTCATAGAGGAGAACTCCAAGATAACGAATACGGCCAACGCAGGAATGGAAACAGGCAGGAGCTTCCCCGGCCTCCTGACGTGGATAACAGAGGATGCATTTTTCCGATTTACCGGTAGACCAGCCATAGTAGGTCTTTTTGTACGGGCACGCGGAAACACACATCCGCCAGCCGCGACATTTGTCCTGATTGATCAGAACAATACCGTCCTCGCCGCGCTTGTAAATAGCCCCTGAAGGACAACTGGCGACACAACCGGCATTCAGGCAGTGATTACATATCCGCGGCATGTGAAACATCACCATCTTCTCAATAGCGAAGAGTTGTTGCTGTTCTTCAGCACTAAGCTTGACGACTCCGGGATCATTGGCAGCGTATATGTTGGAACCGGAGAGATCATCATCCCAGTTGGGACCAGCTTCGATCTTCATCGGTTTGCCAGTGACCATGGAAACCGGTCGTGCCGTCGGTTGGTCATCGCCAGCCGGAGCGCTGGTCAGATCACCGTAGCGAAAGGTAAATGGCTCGTAATAGTCATCCATAGTCGGCAGATCCGGGTTGTGGAAAATTTTCCCCAGAAGGCTGCCACGACCACCGATCTTAAGTTGCAAGGATTCGCCCTGTTTTTCCCAGCCGCCCTTGTACTTTTCCTGATCTTCCCATTGGGTCGGATAACCGGTTCCCGGCTTGGTCTCTACATTGTTCCACCACATGTACTCGGCACCCTTGCGGTCGGTCCAGAGGTTCTTGCAGGCAATGCTGCAAGTATGGCAACCGATACATTTGTCGAGATGGAAAACCGATGACACCTGTGCGCGTATATTCATAGTCATAGCTCCTTTACCAGTTCGGCTCCCCTTTGAGTTTTCGCACCATGATATAGGTGTCCCGGTTGGCACCGGTCGGCCCCCAGTAGTTCCAGCTATAGGTAAACTGGCCGTAACCACCGAGCATCAGGTTCGGCTTGAGCCGTATCCGGTTCAGGCTTTTATGCCCACCGGCCCGCTTGTTATTACGCAGTGGCGATTTTGGTATGCCAATAGTCCGTTCCGGCGAGTGATAGAGAAATGAGATACCTCGTGGCAATCGAGAGCTGACAACAGCCCTTGTGACGACCACACCGTGATCGTTATAGACCTCGACCCAGTCATTATCGACAACGCCAATTTGCTCCGCATCCTGGTCATTAAGCCAGAATGGATGACAGCCACGGGAGAGGGTCAGCATACGATGATTGTCACCGTAGGTACTGTGGATACTCCACTTGCCATGAGGAGTCAGGTAATTGAGCATAATGCTATTCTCATCCGACTCTGTGACCAAAAAGTCCTGCAGCGTACTATGGTCAGGCTTGGGTTTATAGGTCGGCAGATGTTCACCGGCGGCAATATATCCCTGATGGTCGAGATAGAAATGCTGGCGACCGGTCAGAGTACGCCAGGGGACAAGTTTTTCAACATTGAGACAGTATGCAGAGTAGGCACGACCATTGGTGTTCAAGCCACTCCAGATCGGGCTATTCAGTAGTCGGCGCGGTTGCCGGTCAAGGTCGGCAAAAGTAGTCCGCACATCGCGGCTGCCTTCGGCCAGGTCAGTCAATGGCAGGCCGACCTTCTTCTCCTCGGCCTCGAAGGCACGATAGGCGATCTCGCCATTGGTTTCAGGGGCCAGATGCAGAATGACGTTAGCTGCTTGAGAGGCAATCTCCAGTGAGGGATACTCCTCGCCGCCCCATTTCTGAGTTGGTGCCATCTCTTTCAATTCATCATAGAAATCGGCAACCGGGAAGCTGAGTCCGTGAGCACCGAGACCGTTTTTGCGAACTTCCGGCCCGTAGGAGATAAACTTCTTATAGAGATTGACATAGTCTCGTTCGACCACCACCATGCCGGGCATGGTCTTCCCTGGAATCGGCTCACATTCGCCATTGATCCAGTCTTTGATTTCAGGCTGGGCCATTTCTGCCGGGGTGTCGTGCTGTAACGGTACTGTAACAATTTCACGGACCGGTTCCGGCAGATGGGTTTCGGCCATCTGGCTGACTTTTTTCGCCAGCCCTTTGAAAATATCCCAGTCACTCTTTGACTCCCAACAGGGAGGTACAGCCTCCTGTAACGGGTGAATGAAGGAGTGCATGTCGGTGGTGTTGAGATCGTCCTTTTCATACCAGGTCGCGGTCGGCAAGACGATGTCCGAGTAGAGCGCCGAGGTGTCCATACGGAAGTTAATATCGACGACCAGATCGAGTTTACCCTGAGGAGCCTCTTTATGCCACTTGACGTCCTTAACGAACTCTTCAGCCGTTTCCGGAGCGATGGTGTTGGTATGAGTGCCGAGATAGTGCTTAAGGAAATATTCATGTCCCTTGGCACTCGACATTAAGGCATTACCACGCCAGATGATCCACAAGCGCGGCCAGTTCTCTGGCGCATCGGGATCTTCAACGGCAAACTTCATCTTCTTCTCGGCCAGCTGCTTGACGGTCCAGTCAACAATCTCCTGATTACTGCTGGCACCTGCCGCTTCAGCCTCTTTCACAGCCTCAATCGGACTACGATCGAATTGCGGGAAGAAAGGCAGCCAACCATTGCGCACAGCACGAACCTGATGATCCATGGTATGCCCGCCGGTGATGTGACTATCCTCGGACACCGGGTTGATCTTGGCCTCGTCAGAAGTACGCTCGTAGCGCCATTGATCGGTATGGACGTAATGGTAAGAGGGGGCATTCATGAACCGCGGCGGTTTGGACCAGTCGAGCGCGCCCATAATGCTCGCCCAGGGCGCAACCGGAGCCAGTTTTTCCTGGCCGACATAATGATTAAGGCCACCACCATTCTTACCGACACAACCACAAAGCATCAAAGCGACGATCCCGGCTCGATAGGTCAGGTTAGCGTGATACCAATGATTGATTCCGGCACCGATAATAATCGAGCACTTACCCTCGGTCTGCTCGGCCGTAGAGGCCCATTCCCGGGCAAACTGAATACCATTAGCGCGGTCGAGACCAGTATATTTTTCCTGCCAGGCAGGGGTGTAGACGCTTTCATCATCGTAACTTTTTGGATAGTCGCCTTCGAGTTCGCGATCAACACCAAACTGGGCCATCATAAGGTCGTAAACAGTGGTGACTGGTATCCGGCCTTTGGAGGTTTCAAGGTAGTGAACCGGAACGCCACGCTGTACGATATTACCATCAGAAAAATCATCAAAGGCAACCTGCAGGACATCTTCATTACCTTCCAGCAAGGAAAGGCCGGTAGCAATATCGGAGCCATCCTGGCCATCCTTCATCTGCAGATTCCATTCGCCTTTCTTCTCTTGCCAGCGGAAGCCAAGAGTTCCCAACGGCATGCGCGGCTGCTGGCTGGTTTCATCCCAGACCAGATATTTGAAATCGCCATTTTCTTCTTCGCTGTAACGCTCCAGGTCACCAGCTTTAGCCATTCGGCCCGCAGTATAAACACCTTCTTTTTCATCGAGTTCAATCAGGAAGGGAGTATCCGTATAACGCTTCAGGTAATCCATGAAATAAGGCGTTTTGGCCTTATGGTGGAATTCGCTTAAGATGACATGGTTGACCGCCATCCAGAAGGCACCGTCCTGGCCGGCATGGGTCGGCAACCACCAGTCTGCGAACTTGCTCGACATGCTGAAGTCAGGTGAAAGAACCGTGACCTTTGAGCCATTATGGCGAGCTTCGGTCAGGAAATGCACATCCGGAGTACGGGTCATGCCCGGGTTTGAACCCATTACAGCAATATATTTACTATTGTACCAGTCAGCACTTTCAGCAACATCAGTCTGCTCGCCCCATATCTCGGGAGAAGCATTCGGCAGATCGCAATACCAATCGTAGAAACTCAGATTGGCGCCGCCCATCAACTGCATAAAACGCGAGCCACCAGCGAAACTGAGCATCGACATAGCCGGAATCGGCGAGAAGCCAACCAGACGGTCAGCACCGTATTTCTTGATGGTATAAATCGACGAAGCGGCAATAATTTCCTCAACTTCATCCCAAGTTGAGCGTCTGAAACCACCCTTGCCACGCGCCTGCTGATAACTTTTACGACTCTCCTCGTCTTCCATAATAGAGGCCCAGGCTTTTACCGGATCACCGTGCTCGGCTTTGGCCTTGCGCCATAGATCAGACAAGACTCCACGCAGGTAGGGATACTTGATCCGCAACGGGCTATACAGGTACCAGGAGAACGAGATCCCCCGCTGGCAGCCACGCGGCTCGTAAGGGGGGAGTCCTGGCTCAAGTTCGGGGTAATCGGTCGCCTGCAATTCCCAGCCAACGATGCCGTCTTTGACGTGAACATTCCAGGAACAGCCTCCGGTGCAGTTAACACCGTGAGTGCTGCGCACCACCTTGTCGCACTGATTGCGGTTGCGGTAGAATTCTTCCCATTTACGAGACTTGGGGTCGATGATATCTTTTATCCAACTCATGCTGTCCCTCCCTTCCCATGACGGGCACGTTCAACCAGGGGTTGTCGAACACCCTTTAATCTCCACCAACCGAGGACTCCGACCAAAACCATAAAAAAAGTGGTCACAAGAGCGACATGAAGAGTCAGGCTGGATCCAATGCTGGGGGCAATTTCCTCTGACACCGAGGCGAAAAAAGCGACCAGATCAGCCCGCTCAGAGTCAGTCAGAGGACGCTCTGTATAGATCGCATCCATGCTTTCGAAAGAGAGATCTTCCAGCACACCGGTTACCCCTTCTTCACCGTAATCTTCATAGATCGCTGTTAAATCAGGACCGTAGTTCGCTCCCGCCGCATAACCCAGCTCATGCCCGGCAATGCCATGACAAGCCAAGCAGGGAGCTCCGCCCGCAGAGAAACTGACGTTGCCTACATACAGGTCTTCACCGCGTTGCGGATCTCCCTGTAGCGCCCAACCAGGTGTGGAAAGCAGGAGCAATCCTACCGCCAGCATCGAGAAACAATTCAGCATTTGTCTAGTCATCGGTCTACCTCACCAAGTTAAAAACGCCCAAACAACCAACTGTTATGTTCATAAAACGAAGGGTAATGCTAAAATCTGCTTTGAAAGGAACCCCAAACCATTAAATTGCAATATCGTAAAACTGGAAAAAGCATATCGAAGATTGTTTATAATTCCAGTCTGTTACTAAAATAATATGGTGTTTGATTTGTAAAATTGACCTGCATCAAAAAAACAGAAAACTATTCGCTTGAATTTATCAATTGACCGATTATAATGACATCGCTATGCAAATTTCGCACAACGACTTTATAGATGATGTCACAGGTGTTCTATTAGCCGGTGGCAAAAGCCGGCGCATGGGGTATGACAAGGCGTACATCGAAATTGATGGACAGCCTCTGCTCACCCGATCACTCGATCTACTATGCCGCTGCTTCGCAACGGTTCTGATTGCCGGTGACCGCCAGGATCTGGTGCGTCCGAACATCCCGGCAATTCCTGACATCTATCCTGGCAGTGCTCTGGGCGGTATATACACAGGTTTGCAATCTGCCCGGACCGGCTGGATCTTTGTTGCCCCCTGCGATATGCCCTTCCCCGATGCACGAATACTCAAATTAATGATAAACCAGCGTGTTGGATATGATGCTGTGGTTCCACGCACTCCAAAGGGTTATGAACCGGTCTTCGCCCTTTATCATAAGAACTGCCTGCCGCACATGGAGGCACTGCTGCAACAGCATCAATATCGTATCTTGGATTTTTATCAGCGTATCAAGATTCACTACCTCGACTGGCAACAGATGCCGGACGGCTGGGAGCGAGCTTTATTGAATATCAACACACCTGAGCAGCTCGAAGAATTGCAGCTTGATGATTAAAACAAGGAGCAGTCATGAATCCACCGGTCGTCTCAATTGTCGCCAAGAGTGGTACTGGTAAAACCACGCTACTGGAGAAACTGATTGCAGAAATGAAGCAGCGTGGTTTGCGGGTTGGAGCCATCAAACACGACGCACACAGCTTCAACATCGACCATGAAGGCAAGGACTCATGGCGTTTGACCCAGGCCGGGGCGGACACCATGTTGATTACCTCGCCCGAGAAAATCACCATGGTCAAACAGCACAGCAAAGAGCAGGAACCGACTCTGGCTGAGACAGTCGCTACCTATTGCGGGGATCTCGATATCGTTCTGACCGAAGGTTTCAAAAGAAGCACGATGCCGAAGATAGAGGTTCACCGCCGAGAAAGAAGCGAAAAGCTACTCTGTCGCGACGAAGAGTATGACTCGGCATTGATCGCAGTCGCCTCAGACAGCCCTCTGAAGATTGATGTGCCACTCTACGACATCAATGACGTCCAAGGACTTTGTGACCTGATCGTGGAGCGATTCCTGTCATGAAAGAGCTCAGGATCCGTAGCAAGATCTGGCTGGAAGTTGATGGCCAGTCCTTTCTCGGGGACGGCCGCTACCGGCTGCTGTCGGCTGTGCAGCACAATGGTTCGATCAATGCAGCCGCCCGTGACCTGGGCATGTCCTATCGTAAGGTCTGGGCGCAACTTCAGGCCATGGAGAAATCAGCACCCTTTCCCATTCTTGAGCGTCGTGTCGGCGGTAAGGGTGGCGGGGCTTCACAATTAACCGATGAAATCATGGTACTGATGGAACAATTTCAAGAGTTACGCAATCAGGTCAACAAGGAAGCGGATCGCTGCTTTGCTGCATCATTCCAAGAGAGCAAGAATTGATGTTGAAATATCTGGCTTTAATGATTGTCATTCTGATCTCGAATGTGCCGTCAGCCTTTTACGCGTCAGCGCAAACACTGATGGTCTTTGCCGGGTCAGCCTCACAACCACCTCTGGAAGAGGCAGCAAAGTCCTTTGAGAAAAAGTACGGTATCAAAGTCGCACTGCATCTGGGCGGTTCCGGGGCCATGCTCAGCCAGATTCAACTCACTGGTCTGGGCGATCTCTATATTCCTGGTTCGCCAGACTATATGGAAAAAGCCAGAGAACTTGACTTGATCGAAGGTGAAGAGACCAGGCTTGCCTACCTGGTCCCTGCCATTCTGGTATCGAAAGGCAATCCACAAAAGATCAAATCACTGCAGGATCTCGCACGTCCCGATTTGCGCATTGGCATCGCTGACCCGGGAAGCGTCTGTGTTGGCCTCTATGCAATAGAGATACTGCATGCCAATGGACTGGAGGATCAAATTCGACCAAATCTGCACGGCCAGGTTGAAAGCTGCGCCAAGACAGCCGCTATGTTGCCTCTGGGTACAGTTGATGCCGTGCTTGGATGGCGCGAGTTTGCCACCTGGAACCCACAGGCGATGGAAGCAATCCTTCTTAAGCCACAAGAGATTCCACGCCTGGCCTACATTCCGGCCGCACGCTTGCGTCAAGCGAAAAACCCGGAAAATGCCAAGGCCTTTGTTGCCTATCTCAAGTCAGCAGAGGGCCAGCTATTTTTTAGTAAATGGGGCTACTTCACAGAGGAAGAAGATGCCCGTAAACTGGCACCAGCAGCACGCATCGGCGGGAGCTATGATCTTCCGGAGGGGTGGTAATGCTAAAGCGTGACACCACATTCAAGGTCATCATGCTGCTGCCACTGGTCTTTCTGACTGGCTACTTCCTGATCCTCGTCGGCAGTCAGTCTGCATTTTTCAGCCTGGATGATTTTCTTGCACAGCTTGGACAACAGGATATTCGATCAGCAATCGCTCTCAGCCTGATCGCCGCAACCACAAGCACTGTCATCGCCATTGTTCTGGCAATTCCAACGGCCTATGCCCTGGCCCGCATTGAGTTCCCCGGCAAGCGTCTGCTCGATACCTTTATCGATCTGCCTATGGTCCTCACACCGATTGCTCTCGGCACTCTGATACTGATGTCCTGGAACACCGCCATAGGCCGACTGTTATCTGATATCGGACTGACCCTGCCCTTCACTCTGGCCGGCGTCATATTGGCCCAGTTCACTGTCATCGTCGCCATCAGCGTGCGTATGCTCAAAGCGACTTTTGAACAGATCGACCAGCGCCAGGAGCAAGTTGCCCGCCTGCTCGGTTGCTCTGCATTCAGCAGTTTCCTGCAAATCACTCTGCCGCTGGCCAAACGTGGCATCCTGGCAGCGATCATCCTTACCTGGGCACGTGCCATCGGTGAGTTTGGCGCTACGGTTATGGTTGCTGGCACTGCCAAGGGCCAGACGGCCACATTACCGAGCAGCATCTATCTCGCCATGTCGATGGCCGATCTTCCCAAAGCAGTCACCTTAGTCGTCATTTTGATAGGGATCTCACTTCTGGTTCTTTTCGGGTTACGTATGGTCACGGAGTCAAAAAGATGATTCAGGTTGCCCAACTGACTGCCGAACGAGGAGACTTCTGCCTGGGTCCAATAGATCTGAACCTTGATGAAAGTTCTTATCTGACCATTCTCGGCCCTTCAGGGTCCGGCAAAACACTCTTTTTAGAAACCTGCATGGGACTGCTGGAGCCACGCTCTGGGAAAATCTGTCTTGATGGCAAAGAAGTTACAAATCTGACTCCAGAAAAACGTCAGATATCGTATCTCCCTCAGGATCTGGCCCTTTTTCCACATCTCAATGTGCGAGCAAACATCCTTTTCGGTGCCAAGCAACGCAAGCTGGATGATAAGGTGTCCCTGTCGCGGCTCAGCGACCTGATTGATCTGCTTGATCTTCACAGCATCATAGACCGCCATGACGTAACCACTCTCTCAGGTGGCGAAAAACAACGGGTCGCCCTCGCCAGAGCCCTGCTACCAGGCCCTCGTTTACTCTTTCTGGATGAGCCTTTTTCAGCGTTGGACGCCACCATCAAGCGACAGCTGCAAGTCAAGTTACGTCAGATCAATCAGGACTTGGGCGTAACCATCCTGCACGTTACCCACGATCAGGAAGAAGCTTTTATGCTGGGAGAGCAAATTGCCGTGATGATTGATGGTAAACTGCGGCAGGTCGGTACACGCGATGACATTTATTACCGACCAAAGTCATTGGATGTCGCGCGTTTTCTACGCAATCAGAACATCTACGAGATGACTCTAACAGACATCGACCACGAAGGTTTTCTGCAACTGGAGAATGGTGTAATTTTAAAAGCACCCGCATGTCAGGGTGTTGAGGTCGGCGACCGAATTGCGGCAGTCATCAGAGCTGAAGAGGTCGTCATCATCCGACCGAACAAACCAATCGGTCCAGAATTACAGGACAACTTGTTTCTTGGCACTCTCAAGGATATTCTCGCCTTCGGCGGGACACACACTCTGACCGTCAGAATTGCCGATTCAGGTATGAACATCGATATTGAACTGCCGAACTGCGCCATGCGTGATTTCGGCTTCAGCATAGGCGATAAACTACAAATCTGTCTGCGTCAGCGCAGTCTCTGGACAATTAAAATTGATACGGTTAAAAGGGAGGACAAAGATGCTGCCATATGACGAGGCACTACAAATCGTTCTGAATACAGTAAAACCACTCACACCTTGCGAAATGCCGACAGCTGATGCTGGTGGTCTGGTTCTGGCGGAAGACGCACTAGCGCAATGGGATATGCCCCTCTGTGACAACTCTGCCATGGATGGCTATGCCATTGCCGGGGAATCGTATACTCCCGGCTCTCCTCTGGAGATCATCGGCGCCTCTTACGCGGGACATCCATTATCCGGAACAATTCTAGCTGGGCAGTCAATCCGGATTACAACCGGGGCCGCACTACCGAAAGGGACAGATACAGTCATTCCCCTAGAGGATACAGAAGAAGAGCATGGGCAACTTCATATCCAGGTTCCGGTCACTTCTGGTCAGCATGTTCGCTATCAAGGAGAAGAGTTTAAATCTGGTCAACTGCTTCTTCAAACAGGAACGATGTTGCAGGCAGGGGAAATCAGTCTGCTGGCATGCGCGGGGGTTGCCCGGGTTAAAGTTTATCCGCGGCCACGAGTTTCTATCATTTCAACAGGGGATGAGTTGGTCGAACTGGGTGAGAAACCCGGGCCAGGTCAGATTATCAATTCCAACCTGCATTTCTTGACGACACGCTTACGGGAATGCGGTTGTGAGCCTGTCTGGATTGGCATTGGTAAAGATAATACCGATTCGCTGGACAAATGTATCGCCCAGGCAATGGATGCGGATCTGGTGCTGAGCACAGGCGGGGTGTCAGTTGGCGAAAAGGATCAGGTTCAAGACGCACTGGCTAATCACAGTTTCGAGAAGATTTTCTGGAAGGTCGCTATCAAACCGGGTAAGCCGGTGCTCTTTGGTCTGCTCGGGGAGAAACCTTTTTTAGGCCTACCGGGGAATCCTGCCGCTACGGCAGCAACCTTTGAGGTCTTTGCCAGACCAGCCTTAAAGAAAATGGCTGGACATAGAGATGACCATCTGCAAAAACGTAATGGCATTCTCACCGGTCAGGTTAAGAACAAAGGGGATCGACAACGGTTCCTCTGGTGTCGGTTGGAGTGGCGCAACGATCAGTATGAAGTTACCGTTCAATCCCATCAGGGATCGGGGCAGAATCTCAGTATCCAGGGTTCTAACGCGCTTCTGGCCGTCCCGGCAGGAACTGCACAGATGGACCAGGGAAAGCGTGTTGAGGTGTTATTGCTTGAATGAATCCTTGAGTAAACCGTCGCGCAAACTCTGATAGAAGACTTTGCGCAATCCTTCAGGCTCCAGTACCTGTACGTGAGGCAGATAAGAGTAGAGCCAGGCCAGAATCTCCTTCTCACCGCTGGCCGCAAAGGTGAGGATCAGCGACCCATCAACTTTCTCTTCCAGCTTTTGACTCGGATGCCAGGTTCGTTCGCGGATCAGATGACTGATTTCGGCACCGAAACGAACTTTGATTGTCTGGTGTTCTTCATCGATCAGGCCGAAAGAGGTACGAGTCAGGTCGTCAGCGGAAAAGTCTTCTGGAACTTCAAAACGTTCATTGAGAACGGTTACTTGTTCAATGCGATCAATGAGAAAGAGTCGCAAGGCGTCCCTGTTGTGAGCATACCCCCCCAAATAGAGCGCTCCTTCGTAAAAGAGCAAGGTGTAAGGGTCGAAGCGATAAGTTTCAGTGTCGCGTCTTGCGGGCGTATAAGAGAGATCAATACGATACTGGTAGAGTAGTGCCCGACGTAGTTCCTTCAGCAGCTCTTTCTTCGCGGCATAATCGCGCTCACCTTGAAACTTGGGCGTTGCGGTCTCAGCAATTCTCTCCAGATGAGCCACGCTGCGCGGCGGCAAGCTCGAACGAATCCGCCCAAAGATAGCATCGAGATCATCCTGAAAAGGTGTTCCGGACAGAAAACCAAGCTGACCGCGACAGAGGTAGAGAGTCATCAATTCTTCCAGCGAAAAGGTAATCGGCGGAAGTTTTTTATACCCGGTGATGAAGCTGTAAAGCATCCGGCCATCATCTTCAGGGTCAGAGATCAATGGATAACCAGCATCGCGGATCGCATCAAGATCACGATAAATGGTTCGCCGGGTAACTCCACACTCTTCGGCCAGTTCATCAACCGTTGCCCCGTAGCGTGATTCAAGAATGCGAATCACATCGTGCAGTCGTGCTGCCTGGCTGTATTTTTTGGCGGGTTTACCTGGTTTCTTTTTAGTCTTGTCCGTCATGTTGACTCGCTTATTGAGTGACACTCTGCATTCCTATATCTGAAATAAAGCAGGGGCCAGTTTATAGAAACTGACCCCTGTTAGCAACTGGGCTGATATTAGAGTAGGGATTATGTCCCACAGCTTCCATCGTACAAGGAGGGAAGCCCCTGATCATTTTTTCTCTATATCAAATAACAAGGAAACAGCCAACGCCTCCGACCAATAAAGTTGCCCATGTCCAGCGCAAGCGAAACCACAGTGGCCACCATGTTGTGGCGTGATAACCTCAAGTAAAGGGTTACCATGATCGCGTGAATCGGGAAAACATTGCGGCGGCAGAAATGGGTCATTCAATGCGTTGACGATCCAGGCCGGAACAGCCACATTATTAAGATATGGCAGACAACTGCACTCCTGCCAATAATGGCGGGCGTCGCGAAAACCGTGCAGAGGAGCCGTGTAGCGATTGTCAAAATCATGGAAGGTTTTTAGCTCGGCGTAGTCGTCACACATAAACAGCTCCGGGTAGCGAATGGCCTGTGCTCGAACCTTGTGCCCCATCAGGTGCATGAAGCGCTGCATGTAAATGCGGTTACCAGCTTTGGCAAGATGCTCTGACGCAGCAGCCAGATCACAAGGCACCGAGAAACAGATTGCGGCACGGACCTGGACCGGAACCCGCGCAGCATCCTGGCCAAGATAAACCAGCGACAGATTGCCCCCCATACTGCAGCCAATAAGCACGATGGTCTCGTAACGCTGACTCTGTTGAGCGTGACAGACCACTGCATGCAGGTCGTCGCTGGCGCCGTTGTGGGTGAAACGTGGTTGAAGGTTGATCTCACCGCTGCAACCACGGAAATTCCAGGCCAGCACATCCCATTCAGCAGCAGACAGGGCCTGGGCCATGCCGGTCACGTAATGACGATGGGAGTCGCCCTCAAGCCCGTGCGAAATGATGACCAGACGCGACCGATCCGATTGCAACCAGTCGAGGTCGAGAAAATCATTATCCTCTGTCGCAATCCGTTCCCGGCGATAGGCCGGCATAGGCACCTTACGACATAGCGACGGCCAGATCGTTTCGCAATGGCCGTTAGGGAGGAACCACGGGCGCTTATGAACAGGGCGTGTCATCGGTTGGAGTGTACCCAACTCAGATTCCCTCACTTGCCTTCTTTCAGCGCATTCAAACGTTGCTGAGCAAACTTTGCGTTTGGTGTTCCCGCATACTTGCTGATCACCTCTTCGTACAGCTTTATCGCATGTTCTCTGTTGTTCTGTTTCTCCTCGAATTGCGCTATTTCAAGTTGCTGCCCCCCTTGGTCGTTGGTACAAGCGGTTAAGGCCGTGCAACAAATGAACAACAGGATTAAGATGAATTTATTCATGTAGTTTCCTTTTGGAGATTGAGGGCACTCAATATTGAGTGTTCCAGGCTCCGACGCAGGGGGGATGTGACATTAGAATGGGTATAGTGCCCCCCGATTCCAAGGTTATAATTGATTTTTGAAACATGTACTTGTTACCCCAAGCTCCGTATCTTCGAACGGGTAGGATGGAGGCTGGGCTCGTTAACAATAACAGGATTAAACGGTTAAGAAGCTGATTTTAGCATCAAAAATGAGCCTATAAGGTCATAAAACATCGGATTTTAGTCGTTATTTCTTTTAATTACGGGTGGTTACCTTGGTCCGACCCCAATGGCAACAATCGCATTGTGGCAGAGTGCCCACGGAGGGTTATCATAGGATATACTGAGAACAGCCCTCAAGTCAGGCTATCTACTCAACCACACTGGACAGACCCCAGTGTAAGGGATACAGGGTGTAAGGAAAACAAGATGTGCACAGACAAAGAGAAAACCGCAAGCTTCGATGTCGACCCACAGCGCGGTTTCACGCCGTTGTGCCCGGATGAACTGCCGATCATCAGCGGTAACGAGATCGCAGATGAGCTCAACCGGCAGGCTGAATACGCTGTTTACCGGGTAGCCAGCAAGGAAGACCATCCCGCTACTGCCCCATGGATTACCACTGATCCAAGCGCTGTCATGACTCCGGTCGAAGGAGATTATCCTAACCTCGATGTCAAGTGGCCGGCACACTGTGTGGTCGGTACCGAGGGGAACAAGCTGATCCCCGGCCTGCCGGACGAAGACGCCTATGACCTGGTGGTGCGCAAGGGAATCGATCCGGAGAAGCATCCGTACGGCTCCTGTTTTCACGATCTGGCCTGCACCGAATCAACCGGGGCGATTGAATGGCTACGGGAACGCTTGATTGAGACAGTGATTGTCGGTGGCCTGGCGACCGACTTCTGCATGAAGACCACCGCGCTGCAATTGAAAGAGGCCGGGTTCCGGGTGATCGTGAACCTCGGCGCTTGCCGCAGCGTGTATCTGGC
The DNA here is from genome assembly GCA_024279915.1 of Deltaproteobacteria bacterium. Classification (GTDB taxonomy): domain Bacteria; phylum Desulfobacterota; class Desulfuromonadia; order Desulfuromonadales; family BM103; genus M0040. The sequence continues at coordinate 19,581 of JAJRRB010000081.1, read as the reverse complement.
GACCCTAGAAGAGGACCTGGAGCAGATGCACAACGCCGGGATCGAAACCATCCAGAGCGCCAACGAGTTGACGAGCTCTGCCTGACCATCACCGACCGATCCGCCAGGATGAATGTCATGCCACGCAAGGCCTTGATTACATCACTGCTCGATACCGACCTCTACAAACTGACGATGATGCAGGCGTTCTACCATGCGCCGGAGTTTGCCGGGATTGAAGCCGAGTGGAAATTCAACTGCCGCAACCTGACCGGCAACGGCACCGACCTGGCTAAGATCCTGCCGGAGGTCGTGCGCCAACTTGGCCTGGTCTGTGATCTCCGCTTCCGAAAAGACGAGCTTAGCTATCTCGCCAACTTCCCCTTTTTCAAAGCCGACTTCCTCGATTATCTTCGCAGTTTCCAACTCAACCCTGAACACATCTTCACCAGGCCGCTCGCAAATGGTGACATCGACCTGCGCTTTCGCGGACCACTGTTGGCAATCTGTTTGTTTGAAATTTATGCCCTGGCAATCATCAGTGAACTGAATTCGTTTGAACTCGAAGGCGGCTTTGATCCGGAGGTTGGTCGTGCACGGTTGGCGACAAAGCTCAAGCTCCTGACTGATCGTACCGATCTGGCCGGAGTGAAGATCGCCGACTTTTCGACCCGGCGCCGGGCTTCGAAAATCTGGCAGTACGAGATGGTCGAGACCTTTCGCGAGAGAGCACCACAGCACCTCGCCGGCACCAGTAACCTCTATCTTGCCTGGCAGCTCGGGATCACACCGATCGGCACCATGGCACATGAGTGGCTACAGGCCTGGCAGGGGGTGGTCGAACTTGCTGAGGCGCAGCGCGCCGCACTGAATGGCTGGGTTCGCGAGTTCCACGGTGCCCTTGGCATCGCCCTGACCGACAACTACAACATGGCAGCCTTCTGCCGCGATTTCGACCCTGTGCTTGCCGCATCCTTTAGTGGCCTTCGCCACGACAGCGGCGACCCCTTCGCCTGGGGCGAGCAGGCAATCGAACTCTACCGCCGCTGTGGCATTGACCCCCTGACTCGCACCCTGATCTTTAGCGACAGCCTCGATTTCCCACGTATGATCAAGATCTATGAATACTTTGTCGGCCGGATTCAGATGTCTTTCGGCATCGGCACCAATCTTGGTAATGATGTTGGTATCAAAGTCCTCAATATCGTCATTAAGATGGTCCGCGCCAATGGCCAACCGGTGGCAAAGGTTTCCGATGAACCGGGGAAGAGTATGTGTGAGGATGATGATTATTTGCGCAAGGTGGCTAAGACGTATGGGATTGCGTTGATAGAGGAAACATTGAAGGACTAAGAGTTGCGAGCGATATTGAGTATCCCGGGAAGTCGCTAAACTTTCAACTTCTCCTGCCGCCCGTTTTCCCGTAGTTCATCCAACGCATAAAAGGTCTCTCGCCACTCCATCCCACCGCGCAGTAAAATTCGTAATGCCGAACGCCACATGATATGGATAATAATGGCAATACCGAACGGCAAGCCGAGGTAATAAAACCCTGACATTCCGACAACTCCAGCGGTCAAACGGAAACAGAGACCGAGCAGAATGACTGTCAGCAGGTTTCCCCACCAGAGCATTCCCGAAGTTGCCAGGAGTGCGACAAACGGCCAGATGAAAAAGGCGAACAGAGCAACGGTGCTGGCGATCAGTTTTGTCATCTGGTAATCGATCCCGGCAAAGGAGTTCTTTTCCAGGCCGATTATCATCTCTTGTAGCGAACCATACCATTCGACCGAGATGGCCTTATCACCGAAAACCACCTCCTGCCGATAACCCTGTTCCTTAAGCTGGCGGCCGAGGCGCATATCGTCGTCGGGTCGCAATGCTATGGAGTAATGCTCACCGCTGTCACGATAAGCAGAGGCCAGGACCAGATTGAAGGCACCAATGCCGATGTGTCCCTTGCAATGAGCCCGACGGACATCCCATGGGCGGGTATAGAGGGTGAAAACAACCAGAAAAGCACTTATGACGCTATTGAGCAATACACCCTTGGTCAGAAATGAAGGTCCGATCGCCAGATGATCGAGCCGATGGGTGAGGAAACAAGAGACCGCGCGGCGCAGCAGTGGCGGTTGCATGATGATGTCGGCATCAGTAAAGAGGAGAAGTTCTCCCGATGCGGATATAGCACCTCGTTGCAAGGCATGATTCTTTCCCAGCCAACCGGAAGGAAGTCGGTCGATCGTAATAAGTTGCAATTCTGAATATTCCTGGGCCAGCCGCGCCAAAATCTCTCCAGTAGCGTCGGTGGAGCGATCGTTGATGACGATAATTTCTTTGTTCGGGTAATCAAGTGCGAGGACTGATTTCAGCGCTTCTTCAATGGAATCAGCTTCGTTACGGGCGGGAACGATGATGCTGACGACAGGCCATTGGTCGATGGTTTGGTCGTCGGAGAGAGTCAGTCGTACGAACTGCTCGCGGATCAACAGCAGCAGAAAGACCAGCCCAGCCACCAGTGACAGGCAGACTAAAAGTGTGGGGAGAATTGATATCATTGCCCTGAAGTGTGTCTTTTAAGAGGAGATTTTGATTACAGTGACTTGGCTTGGTCCGACCCCAATGACCGCACCTCATCATTTGTCATCTTACAAATAAAAGACCACCCCGTTAACACATGGTCACCCAGGATGGTCTTCCATCAACTCAGTATGATTACCCTACAAACATACAGGTAAAATATCAGAGTCTCCTATTTCTTCTTACCCCTGGCAGCACGAGCTTTAGCTAACCCGCCAGCGAGGTTCTTATCAATGGCCATCTGCCTACGAGATTCAGAATAGTCTTTAGAAGCTAGAGTCGTTCCTGCAGGAACACCGAACTGCTTACGATACTCTTTAGGTGTGAGGTCATGTGCTGCACTCAAGTGACGTTTAAGAGTAGTGAACCCCTTACCGCAGACCATGCAGAAGATCTGCTTCTTGCCGAAGGCTTTACGTTTAGTGACTGCGGGCACATTATCTTCCTGTACCTCTTCTGCTGTCTCTACAGCTTCACCTTTTTCAAGGGTTGTTAGTGCTGCATGAACTTCTTGGATCTCAGCAATAATTTCTTCTTTAGTCATAGAAGTTGTTGATGCATGTGCAGCTACTATGTCTGCAGCCATTTCGAGAACAGTTGACATTGTCATCTCCTCAATAGGTTGTTATTTAATTTATAGGGGGAATGGAGAAAATACTTATTTGGAGTATTATTGTCAACATTATAACCCCACATCAATTAGCATTATGCCTCAATGTTGTGTGTCCCAGAATTCATTGTTGTTTAAGGTAAACATAATCTATAACCAGGCAATCTGTCCCCATGGTATTGTTAAAAATCGTACCTTCCTGTGGTATCAAAAATCTATTAATCTTTAGCCATTGATTAAGCCTAAACCACTAAATGATGGGAGACTAACTATGATTCCTGAAACATTGCTTGAAATTCTTAAGACAGATGACGTCGTTGCGATTGCAACATTAGGCAAGGATGGGCCTCATATGGTCAATACGTGGAATAACTACATCCGAATCTCACCAGCAGGGCGTTTCTTGATACCTGCTGGATATATGCACAAGACTGAAGAGAACATTAAATACAACCCTGAAGTGTTAATCACTCTTGGAAGTTGCAAAGTTAAGGGGTTGCATGGCACCGGAGCCGGGTTTTTGATCAAGGGTAAAGCTGAATTTGTGACAGATGGACCGGATTACGATATATTGAAATCGGAATTTAGCTGGCTAAGGGCAACGCTTGCTGTCACCATTGATTCAGCAAACCAGACTTGGTAGCTTTTCAACTTACATATCAGGAGCTCTGCAATGGATGTTATTGAAAAAGTTCTAGAAGTTATGCGTACAGAAGGCCAGCCTCTCAATGCCGGGAAAATAGCTGAACTTGGAGGACTTGACCGTAAGGATGTCGACAAAGCAATGACTAAACTGAAAAAAGAGGAAAAGATTGTTTCCCCTAAGCGCTGCTACTGGATACCTGCATAGCTAACCTTTTTAAGCTTACCCTCCAGCATCAAGCGAAGACTGCCTAACCATTGTCGGATATAGATGGTTGGGCCGTTTTTTTATTTGGTTTGGCACCACGTATTGTCGGAAAGGGGTATCTACAACTTGCCACCTTTCAGACCTGTCCCCTTCCCCCTAAGCCTTTAGCACTGGGGTTCCTGACCCCATAACTTAGGTGTTTAAGGCAGTACCACCAGTTTCCGGCCAGCGGGAATCTTCTTCTCTTCTTCATCCAACCATTCTGATATCTCTTTAATACTGTAGGGCTTCTTGAAAATCTTGCATCCGAGCTCTTCGGCTCTCTCTTGTTCTTCGGGGCACCAGCTACCAGAGATTACGGCCTTGTTTTTTACAACCCCTTTACACCCTCTTCGACTCTGGGCCTCAACAAAATCAAGTCCTGTCATGTTGGGCATCCGGTTGTCGGTCAGCAAGAAATCGCCGCAGGCATCTTCATGAGGGCAGGACTCTTCCAGGTTTGAGTACACAGGGCAGATCGTCGGATCGGCGGTGCTGATGACTTCGTAGCCCCTTCGTTCCAGCACCAGAGTAATGAGTTCAAGGTTGGCTTCGTCGTCCTCGAAAACGATCGCTCTTAGTTTCATGATTCTTCCCCTTGACCTGCAACTATATAATATTTCAGACGATGCACTTGAGATCGGTCGGGTTTTTGGCCTGACCCCGTTATAATCCCCGGATCAGAATGCCCATAAGTCAAACCTGACACTTACTTTCTTACTTTTTCACTGAGCAGTTCTGCCGAACCGCCAAGCATAGATGGTTAGTGGCAACATTAACGCACAAGCACAGAGATAAGGCAACGCGGGGTTAAGCTGGTACAGACTGGTGCCGACAACCGGCCCCAGTACGAACCCGGCCGCAGGGCAGGCTGAGACCAGGCCGCTGACCGCACCCTGTTCTTCGGCACCGACCGACAGAGAGGCCCCGGCGGTAATCCCTGGCGATACCATGCCCAGTCCCAAGCCCATAATTCCCAGGAAAATCACCAGCACTGCGATCGTGTTGGCAAAGAGCAGAGAACAGTAGCCGATCATCAACACCGGCAACCCCAGCTTCATAAGCCAGACGGGACTCAGCTTAACTCTTCCCGCCAGATACGCTTGGGAAAAGAACGACATAGCAGCGGCGACCATCATCCCCAAGCCAAGAGCTTGCGCGGTGCCCTTGCCATCAAGGACGAAACGATCCTGAATGTAGAAACCAATCGTCTGGCTTGTCATCGAAAACGCTAAGAAAGCTACAAATCCGATCAAAATATATGGGAAATAGCGATCATCAAAAAGCTTGAGCTTCAGCTTGGAAGCAGGCTGGGATGTTGTACGAGGTGGTTCTTTTACAATAATGGCGACCATAACCGTACTTAACAGGGTGATGCCTGCTGCAATATAGAGCGGTGTCAGCAGACCGATTACGGCGAGCAGTCCACACATGGCCGGGCCGAGGATCGCGCCCAGAGTTCTGGCCGCTCCCAACCGTCCCATCCCTGCCACTCGCTGTTCGACAGAGGTAGTATCAGCGATATAGGCCGAGGCGGCGCTGGGAGCTGCCGACATCAGCGAGGCCATCAGCACCCGCGCAGAGATAACCAGCAGGTAAAGCGTCATCCCCGAAAGCAATCCCTTAAGGCCGAAGTAAAAAGCCGTAGCAAAGAGAATGCAGCCGAAAGCATAACCGAACAGCCCCAGCAGCAGAACCGGCTTGCGCCCCCAGCGGTCGCTGGTGCGGCCCCAGACCGGGCTGGTTAAAGTAAAAAGTAGCGCAGAGCAAGAGATAACCAATCCAACCTGAACTTCCCCAAAACCGACTTCACGACCCAATGGCGCCAACAGGGTAAAGGTCATCGATTGACCAATACCGGTAGCAAGCACGCTGAAGAGAACCAGTCTTGTGGAGAGTGCAGATGCTGGCGATGTTTGGGGGATTGAGGAAGCCATGAGGGTGGATTTTAGCACTGAGGTACTCAAAGGGAACACTTAAATATGATTGTTCCTTTTGTGTTTTCTTCTTTGTGTGAATTATCAACCCAGCACCCAATGACAACAGACAACAAGTGTCAAACGGTTACCTGACCCCTTTTTATATTATTTATGCTCAACCATATCCTTTCAGCGGCCCATTAGCCCTTGAGATTGAGGGATGTCCTGTCGGATATTTACGGAAGACTGCCTCTTGATTTCCTCTGTAAAATTATCTATAAGTTTGGTTCCTTAATTGAATCACTAACTCAATAAAAACAAAGGGTCTTTATATGAATGAGACACAAGCGGTTTTTGCTGATCTGTCGAAAGCTTTAAGTGCCCAGGTGCTCGGCCAGCCGCAGCTGATCGAGCGCCTGCTGATTGCTTTGCTGGCCGATGGTCACCTGCTGGTGGAAGGTGCGCCGGGACTCGCAAAGACCCGCGCCATCCAGAAACTTGGTGAGCAGTTACAGGGTAGCTTTCACCGTGTTCAGTTCACCCCCGACCTGCTGCCAGCCGACCTCACCGGAACCGATATTTTTCGACCACAAGACAGCAGCTTTGTTTTTCAACAAGGGCCGCTTTTTCATAACCTGATCCTGGCCGACGAGATCAACCGCGCCCCGGCCAAGGTTCAGTCGGCGCTGCTCGAAGCGATGTCCGAACGACAAATCACTATCGGCCAGACCACCTATCCATTAGACGATCCGTTTCTGGTGATGGCGACGCAGAATCCGATTGAGCAGGAGGGGACCTACCCGCTCCCGGAGGCGCAGCTTGATCGTTTTCTGATGCACGTGGTGGTCGACTATCCGCACGTTGAGGTTGAACGACAAATTCTACAGTTAGCCCGCGACGAAGCGAAGGCGGGCAGACAGACGGAACCGGTCAACAATTCCCGGCTCAGCGTCGAACAGTTACGAACAGCTCGCACCGAGGTTCTCGACCTCTACCTGGCAGACAACCTCGAAGAATACTTGTTGCAACTGGTCCTGGCGACCCGGCAACCGCAACCTTACGGCGAAGACCTGGTTGGCTGGATCCAGTATGGTGCCAGCCCTCGGGCGAGTATCGCCCTTGATCGTTGCTCGCGAGCACGCGCCTGGCTCGCCGGGCGAGATTATGTCAGCCCTGAAGATATCCAGGCCCTCGCCTTTGACGTAATGCGCCATCGCGTGCTTTTGACCTACGAGGCCGAAGCGGAAGGCATTAACGTTGACCGTCTGGTCAATGAACTGATTGCCCGGGTGCCGGTGCCCTGAAACCCATGATCGAAAAACAGTCCACGATAATGTCGCGCCCTCCTGAAGTCAGCATCAACCTGGCCGACCTGATCGCCTTGCGCGATAAAAGCCGCGGGTTTTCGTTGCGTCCGGGTCAGATGCGTGCAGCACAGAGCGGCGGCTACCTGAGCCGGGTGCGCGGCCGCGGCATGGAGTTCGCCGAAGTGCGCGGCTACCAGCCGGGAGACGATGTGCGCAGCATCGACTGGCGAGTCACGGCGCGCCAGGGCAAACCGCACACCAAGCTGTTCCAGGAGGAGCGTGAACGGCTGGTGCTGCTGGCGGTCGATTATCGTCGGCCGATGTTTTTCGCTACGCGCGGATCGTTTAAAGCGGTCCAGGCATCAAAGCTGGCGGCAATGCTCGCCTGGCGATCCCTTGAACAGGGAGACCGGGTCGGCGCGTTCCTGTTCTCCGAAGAACGCCAGTGCGAACTACGCCCACAACTCGGCAAGGCCAGCGTGCTCAACCTGCTGCGGCAGATGGTGGCCGATCCCGCCTGGCAGCGGCCCCAGCATCAACCTTTTGAACCACAACAACGTCTTGCCCAGACCCTGATGCGCCTGCGTCGGGTGGCGCGCCCCGGCAGCCTGATTCTCCTCCTGAGCGATTTTGCCCAATGGGACGCCCAGGTTGAGAAACAATTGACCCTGCTCAGCCGACATAACGATCTCGGCCTGATCTTCTGTTACGACCCCCTCGAACAAGAGCTGCCACCCGCTGGCAGCTACCGGGTCAGTGATGGCGAGCACGACCTGACCATGAATACCCTGGACCGGTCGGGGCGCGACCATTATCGTGACAACTTCACCCAACACCTCGACACCATAGAACAGTTTTGCCGCCAACGGCGTGGGCTGTTTCTGACCTGCGCCACCAACCAGGATCCCCTCGACTGCCTGCGCCAGGGGCTACTCAACCGGGGCGGAGGCTGAAATGCCAGCAGCATCGATGACCCCTGAAACTCTGCCGCTGCGCGACATCCACCTGCCGCCAGCGATCTCCTGGTGGCCGCCGGCCCCCGGCTGGTGGCTGCTGTTACTCGTCGTGGTCTTGCTGATTGCCGCCATCTACCTGGAGCGCAAGTACCGACAACGCCGCCACTTGCGGCGACTGGCTCTTGGTCAGCTAGAAGAGCTAGAGCGGCAATACGGCGAGCATGCGAATCCTCGGCAGCTGCTGCAAGGCCTCTCCCGCTTGCTGCGTCAGACGGCTCTGCTGCATTTCCCGCAGAGCGGCTGTGCAGGTCTGGTCGGTGAGGCCTGGTTGGATTTTCTCGACCAGCGGCCCAATGACAACTCATTTTCACAAGGCGTTGGCCGGCTGCTGGCAGATGGACCGTATCTGCCGCAGAACGCTGAAATCGACTCTGCGGCGCTCTTGTCCCTCTGTCGCGACTGGCTCAAGCAACTGCCACCAGCACCGAAACCGCAACGGAGGCAGCGATGATCGAGTTTGCCTGCCCCTGGGCCTTTCTGCTGCTGCCCCTGCCCTACCTGGTGCATCGACTCATGCCCCCGGCACTGGCCGCCGAAGAGGCCGCACTCTGGGTCCCCTCTCTGCAACCTTTCGCCGACAACCGCCATCAGCGCAGCCGACGGCGTTGGCCCTGGTGGCTGCTCCTGCCGATGCTGCTTTGCTGGCTGTTATTGGTGACGGCAACGGCACAGCCGCAATGGCTCGGTGAACCGCTAGAATTACCGGTCAGCGGCCGCGACCTGGTGCTGGCCGTCGATCTGTCCGGCAGCATGCAGACTGCAGACTTTGTCCTAGAGGGTGAAGCCGTCGATCGCCTGACAGCGCTGAAAAGCGTTGCTGTAGAATTTATTCGCAGACGTCAGGGGGACCGACTCGGTTTGATCCTCTTTGCCGACCAAGCCTATGTGCAGACCCCATTGACCTTCGACCGGAAAACCGTCGAGTTGCTGTTGAGCGAGGCGATATTGGGCCTGGCTGGTGAGAAGACCGCCATCGGCGACGCCATCGGTCTGGCCGTCAAACGACTGCAGGGTGCGCAAACAGAGCAGCGCATCCTGATCCTGCTCACCGACGGTGCCAACACCGCCGGTCAGGTCAGCCCCCTGAAAGCAGCGGAGCTCGCGGCCAGACAGGGGCTGAAAATCTACACTATTGGCCTCGGCGCCGACGAGATGACAGTCGGTTCCTTCTTCTTCAAACGCACGGTCAACCCTTCCGCCGATCTCGACGAAAAGAGCTTGCGCGCTATCGCCGAGCAGACCGGCGGTCGCTACTTCCGCGCCCGTGACACCGCTGAACTGGAGCAAATCTACGCAATGCTCGACGAACTGGAGCCGGTCGAGAAAGAGCAGGAAGTGTTCCGCCCGGTCACCGCGCTTTACCCCTGGCCGCTCGGCCTGGCCCTCTTTATTGCCCTGTTGCTCGGCCTGATCGACCAGGGGCGTCAACGTTGGGGGTGGCGATGAACGAATTCCATTTTCTGCGCCCGGACTGGCTCTGGTTGCTGCCGCCATTGGCCATGCTGCTTTTCTGGCTCTGGCGACAACAACTCCACAGCCGTAACTGGCAAGCAGTTTGCGACTCACAACTGCTCCCCTACCTGCTGCTCGGACGCTCACAGCGGCGTCGCAACTGGCCTCTCCACCTGATTCTGCTCGCCCTGCTGCTGGCGGTCATTGCCCTGGCCAGACCGACCTGGGAGCGGCTGCCGCAGCCGCTGTTTCGTCAACATTCGGCGCTGGTCATCTTGCTCGACCTGTCCGCCTCGATGAACTCCGCCGACCTCAAACCGAGCCGGCTGGTGCGGGCACAGCTGAAGATCGCCGATATTCTCCAACAACGCCGCGAAGGACAAACCGCCCTGGTGGTCTTTGCCGGCGACGCCTTTACCGTGACTCCGCTCACAGATGACGGCAAGACCATCGCCGCGCTGCTCGACAGCCTGGAGCCGGGGTTGATGCCAACCTTTGGCAGTCGACCGGAGTTGGCGATCAAGCAAGGGCGCCGATTGCTGCAACAAGCCGGATTGGCCCATGGTGATCTGCTGCTGGTGACCGATGATGATGAGCCCGAAGGTGCCATGACAGAAGCGGCACAATTACATAAGGACGGTTACCGGCTCTCGGTTCTCGGCGTCGGCACACAAGCGGGTGCGCCGATCCCCTTGCCGGGCGGCGGCTTCTTTAAAGATACCGCGGGACAGGTCGTTTTACCGCGTCTCAAACCGGCGGCGCTGCAACAGCTGGCGCAGGCTGGCGGTGGCAAATACCAAACCATCCGGGTTGATGATCAGGATCTGCAAACATTGCTGGCCGGAACGTTGCACGAACGGCTTGGAGCCGAGCAGCAACAGAGCGACCAGCTCGGCGATCGCTGGCGAGAAGCGGGCATCTGGCTGCTCTGGCCGCTGGTGCTGCTGGTCGCCGGTGCCTTCCGGCGCGGCTGGCTGACGATGATCTTGCTCTGCGGATTTATGGCCCAACCAGCGCAGGCCTTTGACTGGCAGCAGCTCTGGCAACGCTCCGACCAACAGGGCGCGCAGACTTTTGCCGAAGAAGATTACGCGACCGCCGCACAGCAATTTAATGACCCGCGCTGGCAGGCCAGCGCCCTCTATCGCAATGGTCAGTACGCCGAAGCCGCCCAACTGCTGGAAGCAGCAGAGAGCGCCGACGACTGGTACAACCAGGGCAACGCCCTGGCCAGACAGGGCGACTTGCCCAAAGCGCTCAGCGCCTACGATGAAGCGCTAAAAATCAACCCGCAGGATCAGGATGCATTGACCAACAAACAGCTGGTCGAAGAGGCTCTCAAGCAACAACAGCAGCAGTCGTCAGAGGACGGGGAATACTCACAGGAAGACGGTGAGTCTTCACAACAAGAGGGGGATTCTGCAGAGCAGCAGGAATCCGATTCCAACGCTTCGCAAGAGGATCAACCATCATCCCCGGACGCGTCTCAGCAGCAAACGCAGAAGGATGCGGCAGCAAGCGACTCAGAGTCAAAAGAGGCTGAGCCAGACCAACCGGATGCTCAATCCGCCGAGGCCGCAGAAGATCAAGGGGGCGAGGGCCAAGAGAGCGAAGCACACAGCACCCCCGAAAGCACGGATGAGCAACCGACCAGTGAAGAACAACGGGCCAGCCAACAGTGGCTACAGCGCATCCCCGACGACCCGGGCGGCCTGCTGCGACGCAAATTCCTTTATCAATACCGCCAGCGTGACGGGCGGCAAACGAGTGACAAGCCATGGTAATGCGACTCTTTAACTCACTTCTGATTCTAGCCCTGGTACTGAGCCCTGTGGTGAGCCTGGCCGCGCAACTCGAAGCGGTCCCGGATCGAACCCGGGTTGGCCTTGAGGAAAGCTTCACTCTGGAGTTGCGAGCGAGCGGCAGCCTTGACGGTGATCCGGACCTGAGCGTGCTGGACAAAGATTTCGAGCTGCTCGGTCGTTCCCAGTCTTCTCAAGTCCAGATCGTCAATACCGACATCAGCCGCACGACCACCTGGAGCCTTTCCCTGTTGGCGCGCAGTGCCGGGCGCAAAACGATTCCGGCAATCTGTGTTGGAGATGATTGCAGCAAACCCGTCATTATTGACGTTCTACCAGACGGTCAGAGCAGTAACGGCGCAGCCGGAGAGAGCGACCTGTTCCTCGAAGTCAGCGCCGTACCGGACAAGCTCTGGGTCCAGTCGCAACTCCTCTACAAGGTGCGTATCCTGACTCGTCTTAACTTTCTGCAGGCCAGCCTCAGCGAACCTGAACCATCCGGAGTCGAAGCGGTGGTACAGAAACTCGGCGAGGATCGCAACTACGAGACCGAGCGCAACGGGCTGCGTTACCGGGTGATCGAACGGAGCTACGCCATCTTCCCGCAGCAGAGCGGACGCTTGACGATTCCGGAGATCCGTTTTGGCGCTCAGGTTGCCGAGGGAGGTCGTCGCGGCTTTGACCCCTTCAACCAGCGGGCCAGACAGCTACGCAGGCACTCCCAGGAAATTAAGATTGAGGTGCTGCCAGCGACAGATGCCAAGGGTCGCAACTGACTGCCGGCGAGCGCCCTCGGCCTGGAAGACGATTGGCAGCAACCACCGCAGTTGACCGTCGGCGAACCGGCAACACGCACCATCACCTTACGCGCCAGTGGCCTGCCTTCCGCTCAGCTGCCACCGATCACTGTCGATGTTCCCGAAGGCGTCAGGAGCTATCCCAATCAGCCAAACCGGGAGGACCAATTCAACGAAAACGGCATGCTCGGCATCCTGCAACAGAAGTTGGCGCTGGTGCCAACCCAACCGGGAACTCTTCGTTTACCGGAAATCAAGGTTGACTGGTGGGATCTGCGTGCCGAGCGTTGGCGGCAGGCAGTTTTGCCGGCTATCGAACTTGAGGTGCTGCCAGCGACTGATCAACCTGTAGCTATATCAACGCCACCAGCCGAGCAGTTGAGTGCTCCGAAAGTCGAAGCAAAGCCACCAGCTGTTGAGCCGCTGACAGTAGAGACGACCGAGTCCGGTTTCTGGTTTTGGTTGAGTCTGGCACTTGGCAGCGGTTGGTTGCTGACTCTGCTGTTGATCGCCAAAGGTAAGTTTGCGCGTGGCAGGGATAAGAACAATCAAGTTGGGGCAGTGGAAACTCCCAATCGGAAAGTATCTTATAGGGAATTGCAGCAAGCACTTAGATCAGGTGATCAGGCTCGGGTGCGCAGCACCCTGCTCAACTGGGGTGCGACACTTTTCCCGGAGCAGCGGCCTGGCAATCTGGAAGAGTTGGCGGTTCTCTGTGGCGAACCTCTGAAGCAGCAGTTGGAGGCTTTCAGTAGGAGTCTTTACAGCCGTGCTGTTGAGTCTTGGGATGGTGATGAGTTGTTGAGGGTGGTGGAACAGGTGGAGCGTGAGTTGGCGAAGCAAAAGAGCGTCGATACGTTGCCGCCGCTTTATCCGAAATAGCTCCTCTGACATCCATCGTTATTTCATAAATTGGGACACTCAAAATTGGGTGTCCCTTTTGAGTGTCCCCGACTATTGCTGACATTAGAATAGGTGTTGTGTCCCGAACCCTCCAAGTCGGCCCTCATGGCGGTCGAAACGCCACAACTTTCAACAAGTCGCACTCTGATCATTTTATACAGAGGAACAATCTAAATGCGTCGTCCAACTGACTGGCGTCTCTCTTTAGCACGCTGAATGTCATCCGCTATAGGGACCATCCGGGGTGGTAACACTTGGTTATGCTGTTTTTCGCAGTCAGCACGGGTCAATTGCAGGAACACCCCCATGCCGGACAACAGCACACTCGCACTGATCAGGATTCCGACCGGGTAGAAGAGGTTGCCCGCCAGGTCGAGCTGGCTGTACTTGATGATCATGATCAGCCCCTCAAGAACCAGGGCGATGCAGACAGTGCCGACGAAACGGGCGATGGTGCGGCGGATCACCAGGTAGGTATGGTCTTCCTCCTCAGCATTTTTACCATACTCCTTGCCGATGCTGAGTCCCAGCTCGAAGATGGCCAGGGCGATGATGCTGGTATTGATCGACTTGATAAGGATACTGATTATTTCCAGTCCTTCGTTGAAACCCGACACAAGCTGGACTCCGGCCAGGACGATCAGAAACAGGGAAAGGGAGAGGAAGACCAGTGCCAGCAGGCGGCCCATCCATAATTTCAATCGGTTGATCATCGAATCGTTGCTCCTTTAGTGGTTCCGGTGCACAGGTTGGCACCTTGTTGTTGGAGCGATATTTGTGCACCCCCTGTGCCAAGTTGGCTTGGAACTGCTTATCAAACAAAGCGTAATATCGGCTAACAGGTGGGGGCAACAGGGGAAGCGGGAGTTATGGGACACTGTTGTTTAACAACAGAAACCGGCAGATATGCTGACAGCGATTGCGGGAATGAACAGTAGCCGATAGTGGCATCGACGTTTTATTAAATCAATTAGGTATGGGAACAGTATCTTTTCTGCCACAGGGTGCCCAATTTTCAATGCTGGGCGGCAATGTCCTTCTCTCGCACATTACGCAATACCTCTATTTTAGTTGCACTTGCCATACAAAAGGCAGACCAAGACATTTTTCCCAAGGCCGGTACAAGGCGATTTTGATTGCTCTGGGCAACTAGCAATTTGTCGGTCTTGACCAGCAGCACCAAGTGTTGAGTGCTAAATCCTATGGCTACAAATAGTTGTCCTCGTTTTGAGCTGAATCTGGAACACTCAAAGTTGGGTGTCCTTGATTCTTTCGCTCAGGATAAAAATTAAAAGTTTTTGTTTATGTTCGGGCCATGCTATTTTTTTACGCGATTTTTCGGTGCATTCCTTGCGTCTCGCTAAGATACCAAGTGAGTGGTGAAGGAGATGCTGGATCTAATCAAAACTGAAAAATAAATAACTGACGCATTAGTAGAGGAGAAGTAAAACCAAGGTGCTCCTTGGAGATGATATTATTCCTCACCAGTAATTTTCTTTTTACTTTTAAGTACTTTTAGATTTTTTCATCAGTTTCAAGGAGAAATGCATGGCTACAGTTGCACAGGTAATGGTTCAGTCTTTAAAGGATCTAGGCGTTAAATATATTTTTGGAGTTCCCAGTGGAAACTGGGTGGATTTTTTAACAGTGATACAGGAAACGGAGGATATAGAATTTGTTCTGGTCTCCAATGAAGGAAGTGCGGGATTTATGGCAGATGTGTGCTGGCGGCTAACCGGTCAGCCAGCGGCATGTTTTGGAACTTTTGGGCCTGGAGCCTGTAACCTAACCACGGGTGTAAGCGGCGGTTACCTGGATCGTGCTCCGATGATAGCCTTCACCGATGAAATGAATGATGCAATGCGGCCCCGTATTGCACAGATGAATATCGATCATCAAACTCTTTTCAAACCCATCACCAAATGGACCACCCGTCTTAAACAGGGAAAGGTAAAAGAGATTCTGTACAAAGCTTTTGAGATTGCGACTTCAGAAGTTCCGGGACCGGTTCATGTGGGATTACCCAGCGGAATTGGATTGCTGGAAAATCCTGACGAGCCGGAAAGGACTTTAAACATCTCAAAAATTCCAGAGGTTGATGATTCAGTTCTCGATAAGGCGGCCGCTATATTGTCCAAAGCTAAAAAACCTGTGGTAGCACTGGGCATTACCGCTGTGAGATCCGGTGTTCGTGATCTGGTCATTGAATTTGTGAAAAAAATTAATATACCCGTGGTCCTGACTCCCATGGCCAAAGGGATGTTACCCGAAGACCATACTTGTTATGCAGGAGTTTTAAATCACGCCTTGGGGCCTCAGGTCGGGGTTACCCATCAGCAGGCCGATCTCATCGTCGGAATCGGTTTTGATCCGGTGGAACTCAATTATGAAGATTGGATACCCAATGTACCGGTAGTGCATATAGACACGACTCCAGCTGATCTGGATCTGCAAAGCCATACACTGGCTTGTGATGTAGTTGGAGAATTAAACTCTTCAATCAAACGATTGATTGCCAAAACAGAAGGTAAAACAGAATGGAATTTGGAAGAGCTTGTTCAGCGGAAAGTGAAAATGTTTTCCGAATTGACTGCTGAACACGGCCATTTTGGTGCGGTAACAGTTCTGAATGGTTTGAGAGAAATCCTTCCCCAAGACGGTATTATGACCTGTGATGTGGGTGCCCATTTACACCTTATCGGTCAGCACTGGAAAACCGGTACCCCAGAGTGTCAGTTGATGTCCAACGGCTGTTCCTCTATGGGATTTGCAATTCCAACTGCTATCGCCGCTAAACTCAGCGTTCCGGAAAGACAGGTTTGTTGTGTGGTCGGTGACGGTGGTTATTACATGATGGCAGGAGAGATGGCTACGGCACTGCGCAACAACCTCCACGTGGTTTTTGTGGTGATGATAGACGCCAGTCTTTCCCTCATTCGAATTAAACAGGAAAATAAAAAACACGATGAATACGGCGTAGAGTTGAGTGAATCCACAGAGAAACATGGCGAACCGGGTTCTCTATTTGGTGTACCCGTTCTTACCGTAAAGGATAAAGAACAGTACAGCCAGGCATTAAAAACGGCATTTTCAGCTGACGGACCTATCATTATTGAAGCGTTAGTAGATACCAAGGATTATGACAATCTCGTTTTAAAAGGAAATAAATAATGAAAACAGTGAAAATTATCCTCTGTGGATGTGGAGGTGTAGGTAAAGAATTTCTTCAGTTGCTGGCAGATCGTGGTGAAGAGCTCGTGGCAAAGTATGATCTGCAGCTGATTGTTATGGGTGCGGCAGACTTGAAGGGAGCGGCTTTGACTAATTCCGATGAGGGACTGCCCGTTGCTGAATTGGTGACGTATTTAAAAGATGGAAATGAAGTACAGAATTTTCCGACCTTCGGTAAAGAGGGCCTCACCGGCGCGGAAATCATTGCCCAGGGAAATGCAGATGTCATTGTTGAAGCCACTCCTACGGACCTCAAAGACGGCGGCGTTGCCAAAACCCATGTCTTCGGTGCCATCGAACAGAGTATGGATATCGTAAGTGCCAACAAGGGGCCCTTTGTATTGTTCTATGAAGAGCTGTTTAAAAGGGCTAAAGCCAAAGGCGTTGGCCTTCACATCAGTGCGGCTACTGCTGCAGCGCTTCCCACTCTTGATGTTGGGTTGATATGTCTTGCAGGGACCCGTGTACTTTCAGCTGAAGGTATTTTAAATGGAACAACCAATTACATACTTACTCAGATGTATGTGAACGGTACAGCCTATGATGTAGCTCTAAAAGAAGCACAAAAATTAGGTATTGCAGAAACAGACCCCAGTTATGACGTTGAAGGAAAAGACAGCGCAAACAAAACACTATTGATCGCCAACCGGGTATTTGGACAAACTTTAAGTCTCAGTGATGTTTCTGTTCAGGGAATCACAGAGGTTACTCCTGAAGACATCGAAGAAGCCAGGAAGAGCGATAAGATAATCAAACTTATCAGTGAAGTGAAAGTCGAAGGTGATTCTTTCAAGTTGAGCGTTAGTCCCAAAGCTCTGGATAAAACACACCCTCTTGCATCAGTCAATGGTTCGGAAAAAGCAATCAGTTATGATACGGACACTATGGGGGGAATCACGGTTATGGGTGGCAAGAGCTCACCTGTGGGAGCTGCCGCCGCCATGCTGAAAGATTTGATTAACGCGTTTGTCTCTAAGTAAAGACAGGGCTGTCTTGAATGAGAGTAAGAAAGGGGTCTACCATCGAATTTCGTAGATGGCAGACCCCTTTCCTTAAGTGCAATTGAAGTGAAGAGCAGCCAGCTGTCATAAGTCATCAAACGAAACCTTCTTTGATCAGCGCCAATGGATCAATGGCAATCAGGATATAAGAAAACGCCCCCATTGCCAACTGAGGACGATTTTCTCACATTATATCTTTTACAAACTACTTTTCAGGAGGCACAATCACAACAGTCCGATGAGTTTTGCGCAAAATCTTTTCAGAGACACTCCCTAAAAAGGCGTAATGCAGTCGACCCTTGCTATGGCTGCCGAGAATGATCATATCGACATCCAGACGATCAGCAACGCTGAGTATCATCGGTGCCGCATCACCATGATGCACTTCAACTTTCGGAGGATGCAGGACTTCCTCCGACATTAGTTCCGCTTCTTTTGCAATCATGCTGTGTAACTGCTCACGCGTTTTCTCGGCCAGCTCTGCCTCGTTTAGCGCATTGAACTTTGCCAATTTATCTGCGCCCATGGTCAGGGCAACCATATTCAAGACAGAAGGATCGACCGTCGGCATGACATGCAGCACATAGACCTGTGCATGAAATTTACATGCTAACTCGAAAGCGTAACGAACAACGTGCGAATATGCTTTACTTAAATCTTCGGCAACGAGAATTTTTTCAAGTTTGATACTCATAGCTACTTCCGTTCTCCACCAACCCGTTAAGTCACTCGCCTGCACATCTTAAGCATACCACTTAAGATGCGCAGGTTGTCTTTCACCGATTAAACTGATCATGTGGCAACAGCAGCAGGTCGTTGTTGCTTTCTTCTGCGGTTCTGAATTATCCACACCAGGGCATAGAGCGCCATGGCCGGGAAATACATCAACTCCTTCGGCAGCCGGTGGGTTGGGATCTGGAGATTCAGGATTTCCTGATCGAAATCAATCCCGGCCTTTTCCGCAGGACTGGAGAACATAACATTGTCGATGAAGATCCGGCCTTCTTCATCGCGGATTTCAAAACCGGCACCGGCCAACTTCTCGGCACCAGTTGCTTCATCGCCCATCGTCAACATGATGGTCTTGGTAAATGGTTTGCCACTCAACTTTTCACCCTTGAGCTTAATCCTGAGCGAAGCACCGGGGTCCATATCGCCAACCCAGGTCTCCAATTGAGCTGGAGACTCTTCATGAAGAGGTGGGTAAAATTCATCCCAGACAAGGCCCGGCCGGAACAGAATCAATGCAACCAGTATCAAGGCCGCAGTCTCCCATATCCGGCTTTTAACCAGGAAATAGCCCTGCGTACCAGCCGCAAAAGCAAGCATCGCAAGGACTGCCCCGGCAACCACCAGAACCAAGTGATACCAATGATCGATACCGATCATCAACAACTGGGTATTGAAGATAAACATAAAGGGCAGAATCGCTGTACGAATATCGTAGATAAAACCCTGAATACCCGTCTTGATCGGATCACCACCGGAAATCCCGGCGGCGGCAAAAGCCGCCAGCCCAACCGGCGGCGTATCATCAGCGAGGATACCAAAATAGAAGACAAACAGGTGAGCGGCAATCAGCGGAACAATCAGGACATTCTGGGCCGCCAGGCTAACAATAACCGGAGCCATCAGGGTTGACACAACAATGTAGTTCGCTGTAGTCGGCAAACCCATGCCGAGGATCAGACTGATAATGGCCGTAAAAAACAGAATCAGCATCAGATTACCACCGGAAATGAACTCGACGAACTCGGTCATGACCAGACCGATACCGGTCAGAGTCACTGTCCCGACGATAATACCTGCAGCGGCCGTTGCGACACCGATACCGATCATATTGCGGGCACCGGAAACACTGCCGTGAATCAGGTCATTAATACCTGTTTTGAATGCAAAATCTTCTCCCTGCATTTTGCGGAAGACACCTTTCAGCGGCCGCTGAGTCAGCAAAATAACGATCATCAGCACCGTTGCCCAGAAAGCGGACAGCGATGGAGACAACCTTTCCACCGTCAGACACCACATCAGCACGACAACCGGCAGAAGGAAATAATAACCGGCCTGTGCGGTTTGTCCGAGATGGGGGAGTTCT
>JAJRRB010000008.1 GCA_024279915.1 Deltaproteobacteria bacterium | reverse complement strand
GAGCCATTTCACCTTCTGCGGCAACAATGATCTGGTGAACGTTTATTTCATGAGGTTTGCGGGATAAAAAATAGCCCCCTTGAGGTCCTCGGCGACTTTTCAACAGGCCTCCTCGTTTCAGGTCTTGGAAAATCTGTTCGAGGTAACGTGGAGAGATATTCTGACGGCGGCTGATATCTTTGATCTGCGCGGGCAAGGTTCCGGCATGATAGGCCATGTCGAAGAGAGCCCGCAGTCCATATCGGCTTTTAGTAGATAAACGCATAGATAATCTCCTGAGGTTTTTGTTGGTAGAATCTTTAGTAAAGTTCACTTTACTTGTCAAGAACTTAGTTGTCATTAAACTTTTGTAAGCGCTGGGAATGTTTTATACTCAATACCATTAAACTACATAAGAATTCTTAATATGGCTGAACAACCTTTTGAAATCAAGGCCCCGGTAGCATGGTTGCCAGCAGGATTAATCAGCTGGTATGCATCTGATGGCTCGCCCATTACGCTGGTGACTGCCTGGGTTGCCCTGGTCGGTGGTGACAACCCACGGATCAGGACGGCATGGCATGGCCGTCACGAAACGTTGTCACGCTTCTGGACTGGTGGTGACTTTGTGCTGAATGTGCCGTATGAGAAAGATCTGGATAAAATTCGTAAAGTTATGAGCCAGGGAAAGCTCTGTCTGAATGCCCAGGACTCTCTGGGTTACACCTGTTCTTCGGGCGCTGTTGCTATTGCGCCTCGATTGCTCGATTGTGCTGTACAGATTGAATGTCTTGCTGGCAGGCTGATCGATTCTGATTTTGATACGGAACTTTGTGGTGATGTGGATCGTGTGCATCGTGATGGAATCGTTATTGACACGACCGATATCCCGGACCTCTGTGCCATTCAGCCCTTGATCCCATTGGGAAATCCCTGACGGTGTAACAAGCACAATGATCTAAAACGCAGAAAGGGCCAGCTAGTAGCTGGCCCTTTACTTGTCACTTGTTAACACATACGTTGAATTATTCGTCCTCAGCACCTGGCCAATGCAGGTTGTCGACGAAAGAGGCAATACCGTAAGTCACCAGGAAGGCCACCATGGAAACGGCCAAGCTGGCTCCGGCAGGAATCAAGAACATCTGGTGTCCCAGGTAATCCCAGCAGAACATGACTCCAGCGATCCAGCCAAGGGTAAAACTTACGCCGACGACGTGCTTGATAAGCTCCAGGTAGATAACAAAGGTGTACACCATGTCTCCGGCATCCTCTGTACAAACACCTTCGAGAGCAAGACGACGATTCAGGCTGCCAGCAAAGAGGCGGCATGCAATCCACATGCAGAGGAAGAAAGCGCCCGTGTAGATGGCGTGTCTTGCGAAGAGTCCTGCATGTGCGTCAATCTTCTGTGCGCCAACGGCAAAAAAGAGCGTAGAGGAAAGGCCGGCCAGGTAGACCGGGCGGGTACCGTTGATAATTGAAGTTCTGATTTTTTGGAACATGACGGTCTCCCAGGTTAGGTGGGTTGTTCCGATCCTTGTTTTTAATCTACGTTATTCTCTCTGTTCTCAAAGTTAGAGTCCAGTTAGAAGTCTATAATTTAATCTTCTTTAATTGGCGGATTAAAATTAAAATAAACAAATAACAACGGTGGGTTGCCTTTGCAAGTCACTAATTTTAATCCCTATTTTTTGTAGTATTAGGATTATTTTTGATTAATTTCTTGTTTTCAGGGTGTCAAATTATGTTGTTACTGACATGGGATGAGACGACCAAGCAGTGCAGGGACGGCTGTTTCAACACGCAGAGGTCGGGTGCCGAGGTGTATGGGGTGTAGCCCTGCATTGACCAGCTTTTCTACTTCGTAGGTCGTGAAGCCACCTTCAGGACCGATCGCCAGAGTTACTTTCTCTTGTACATTAGCAGGACAGGGCTGTGATGATCCGGGATGGGCGACCAGAGCACAAGACCCTGCAGCTATATCAGGCAAGGTGTCTTCGACAAAGGGTTTGAAACGTTGTTGAAACTGAACCGAGGGCATCATTGTATCGCGAGTCTGTTCCAGGCCGAGGATAAGTTGTTGCCTGATGGCCTCTGGTTCAAGCGCGGGACTCTGCCAGTAGCTTTTATCCACACGCCAACTGTTGAGCAGAATAATCTCGTTTACGCCTATGGCTGTGAGTCCTTGTAAAATACGTTTAAAAACTTTAGGGCGAGGCATGGCCAGAACGACGGTTACCGGAGCTGGCTCAGGAGGTTGTTTGTCCAGTTGGGTTTCAAATTCCAGAGTTGTCGCATTGATGGACAGCACGGTTCCTGATCCGATTTTGCCATCGAGCAAACCAACCTGAAGAACTTTGCCATTTGTGACATTGAGAACTTCACGGGCATGCTCAGCGCGTCGACCGTGAAGTCTGACGCGATTGTCGTCAATAAAGTCATCCTGGAACAACAGAATAAGGTTCATGGGTTCGTGAATATGTCGGGGGTCAGAAATTGACAGTGCTAAACATGACTCAGTCGAGGATTTCCCAATTGATGACTTGATTCTGAAAGTCGATCTGGTACGGGTGCCTTTTTAGAAAGTCCATACCAAGCATGCCGTCGAAAGGAAGCTTTTGCCCCTGGTGGTTGATCACCATGGCGAAGGTCTTCTTCTCTTTGAATGGGCCGACGTTAATATGTCTGAACCTGATTTTTTCCGATTTGACAGTACCGCCACCGGCAACTCTCGATTTATAGCTTTTACCGCTGGGCAGATCCAGTTTTGCAAGTGAATCACGATGGAAAACAGTTGTTGTGGCACCTGTATCAAGTAGCAGGAAAAGTTTAACCGTGCGATTTCCCATAGCGACATCAACGGGAACCAGGACCCGGTTCCCGCTTATTTTGACAGGAGTCTGATGGTTTTGCCGTTTCTTTTTTGCTGCTCTGTCAGCTCTTTGAGATTTGGAAATACTTTTTGCTGGTGATTCATTTCCGCTGTCACCTTTATCGTAAACATCATGGGAGACTTCGGCATCAGATATAGACGTCATGTCGTCATGAAACTGTGCGGGAACCTTGCTTTTGTCATCGACAAAAGTAAGGCGACCATTCGCATCACGATATTTGTAAATATCGGTCAGACCAACAACAGGGAGTGTCAGTATCAGGCTGCAGAGAAGCAATACGCGGAACAAGAGTTTCATGCAAATCACCAACAATGTTCGAAGGCTTATTGTGCCGGCAGAACGTTCTCATCGAAGTTCAGCGTCTGAAAATAGTCTTCGTTAGTTTCGGCGCGACGAATCAGTTCAACAGAACCGCCAGTACGCAGTAACAGCTCTTTAGGGCGCAGACGACCATTATATTGGAAGCCCATAGCGTGACCGTGGGCACCGGTATCGTGAATCGCGAGCAGATCGCCTTCATGGATCGTTGGCAGGTCGCGCTGTACGGCAAATTTGTCGTTGTTCTCACAGAGCGAACCAGCAATATCGTAAGTTTCTGAATTCTCCTGATCACCTCTGCCAATGACGTCGATATGGTGATAAGCATCGTACAGAGCTGGACGCATCAGGGATGACATGCAGGCATCAACGCCAACATATTTACGGTAAATACTTTTGTGGTTGATGGCCTGGGTGATCAGTGCACCGTGTGGTCCAGTGACCCAACGACCCCTCTCCATATACATGCGTGGTGCATAGCCATGGGCAGATTTGAACTCGTTAAAGAGTTCGGTGATCTCTTTGGCCATGGCGTCCAGATCGAGGATATTGTCATCAGGGCTATAAGGAATTCCCAGGCCGCCACCGATATTGAGGAACTCAAAACGAATCCCAAGTTCTTCTTCCACCATGGCAGAAATCTGCAGGAGCATGCGCGCGGTCTCCACCATGTAAGTGTAATCTCTTTCGTTGGAAGCCACCATGGTATGCAGACCAAAGCGCTTGGTGCCGCGTTCCATGGCCATTTTATAGGCTGAAATGACCTGCTCGTGAGTGATGCCGTATTTGGCTTCAACCGGGTTGCCAATAATGATGTTGCCGGTTCGGCGTGGGCCAGGGTTGTAACGGAAGCAAACCAGCTCAGGGAATTCAGGGACTTTGGAGATCAGGGAGATATCGTCGAGGTTTAGGATACTGCCGCCCTCGGCCGCTGCCGCCAGAAACTCTTCCTCAGTGGTATTATTCGAAGTGAACATGATGTCTTCACCGCTGCCACCGACCTGTCTGCTCATGATCAGTTCCGGAATAGAACTGCAATCAAAACCGAAATCCAACTCATTCATCAGTTCCAGAATGCGCGGATTTGGCAGTGCCTTGACAGCATAGTATTCGCGAAAGCCTTCAATACCAGAGAAGGCCTTTTTCAACTGTTCGCCCGTTTCGAGGATGCCTGCTTCGTCGTAGATATGGAAGGGCGTGCCATAGTGCTCGGCAATATCTGCAGCTATAGGGAAAAGGCGATCCTGAAAAGATTGCGACATGGGCATGACGAAAAGGCTCCTTACGGCGATTATGTGATAACTCAGGCGAGGAGTAGAGGCTCCTCACAACTTAGGAGGCAAGATATAACTGATCAGGTCAGAAAAGACAAGTATCTGTGAGCAAATTGTCCATGAGAAAATGGGACAAAAGCTCATAGGATATGACAGGATACAGCGATATAAATTAGAATCTCAGCGCAAAACGGCTGCAGCGGCACCAATGATGCCAGCATCATTGCGCAATCTCGCCGGTAGAATTTTGGTTTGAATGGTCAGGTGTGGAAAGAACTGAGCATGGGCTTTGCTGATTCCACCACCGATGATAAATAGATCTGGCCAGAAGAGTTCCTCAAGACGATGCAGGTAGTCGTCGAAACGTTTTGCCCATTCAGAATAGGAAAGATTCAGTTTAGTGCGTACGGCGGCAGAGGCAATCTGTTCAGCATTCTTGCCGTGCAGTTGTAAATGGCCAAGTTCTGTATTTGGTATCAGGATGTTGTCCCGGAAAAGGGCCGTCCCCAGACCAGTACCAGCAGTTACGACAATCGTTGTTCCAGAGGCTTTAGTGCCAGCACCGTAATGCATCTCTGCCAGACCTGCAGAATCGGCATCGTTCATTACTGTGGTTTCAAGACCGGTTCTTGTCGATAACAATTCTACAACATCGATACCGATCCATTCTGCGTCAATGTTCGCTGCTGTACATGCAATACCGTCGCGAATAACAGCTGGTAGCCCACAACCGATTGCGCCTGTCCAGTTAAAGTTCTCGGTAATCTCTGCAATGATTTCGGCAATGGCAAGAGGGGTGGCTGGTTGTGGTGTTGCGATACGAATCTTCTCTGCCGCGAGTGTGCCGTTGACAGTGTTGACTGGAGCGGCTTTGATAGCTGATCCGCCGATATCGATGCCAAGAATATTCATAAAAATAGTGAGTTCTTTAAAGCTTTAGTGTGCAGCGAAGCCGAACCACTGGGGAAAGATCACCAGGATTCCCAGCACGATCGTCTGCAGAATAATAAAAGGAATAACGCCGTAATAGATGTCGGTGGTTTTTATCTCGGGTGGTGCGACCCCTTTCAGATAGAAGAGACTGAAACCGAAGGGCGGTGTGAGGAACGAAGTCTGCAGGTTCATGGCAACGAGAATGGCGTACCAGATGAGATCAATTTCGAGGTTTGCCGCGATCGGCGCAAGAATCGGTACAACGATGTAGGAGATTTCGACGAAATCGATAAAGAAGCCAAGCACCATGATGACGATCATGGAGAGGATCAAGAAGCCCCATTTCTCGCCTGGCAGGCTCATCATGAAGTCCTCTACGATCCAGTCGCCACCAGTGTAAGTAAATACCATCGAGAAGGCGGTAGAGCCGATCAGAATGGCGAAAACCATCGCAGTGATCTTGATGGTCTCCAGGGTGCTGTCCCAGATCATTGTTATCGATAACTGTCGGTACATGGCGGCCAGGATAATGGCGCCGATACCACCCACTGCTGATGACTCAGTAGGGGTGGCAATGCCGGCCAGAATCGAACCGAGGACCAGGATGATTAATACCAGTGGTGGGATAATTGCTTTAAGTGCCCGGAGTATCTGCTGCTTTTTACTACCTGGCATCTCGTCCAGATGCACTGGTGGTGCCAGGTGTGGTTTAATCCAGCAAATGACGGCAATATAGACCACGTAGACGCCGACCAGAGAGACCCCCGGCCAGCAAGCGGCCTTGAACAGGTCTCCGACCGGTACCTGGAAGACGTCACCAAGGATGATCAGGATGATTGATGGCGGAATGATTTGACCGAGGGTGCCAGCACCGCAAATGGCACCGGTGGCCAGTCTTTTGTCATAATTATACTTGAGCATGACCGGTAGGGAGATGACGCCCATGGCCACCACACTGGCGCCGACGACGCCGGTGGATGCCGCCAGAAGTGCTCCGACCAACACGGTGGAAATGGCGATGCCGCCGCGCATTTCACCGAACAGGAAACCCATCGATTCGAGCAGGCGTTCGGCCAACTTCGATTTTTGCAGCACCAGCCCCATAAAGATAAAGAGGGGGATCGCCATCAGGATGGTGTTGTTCATGATCGCCCAGATGCGGTGCGGCATCAGGGCAAACATCTGTGGTCCTTCGGCGAAGAGGCCGAAGAAAACCGCAACCCCGCCAAAGGTAAAAGCCACCGGGAAGCCCACCAGGAGCAACACCAGGGCAACACCAAACATTACAAGACCGATCATTCTTTCTAACCTCTATGTAAGCGACATTTTGTCGTATTAACCAAGCTCATCACTGCAAAATTAAAAATTGCTTTATAGAACATCATCCTCGATATGATGCACCGTGGATGCCTCAACTCCTCTAAAAATGTTGATATTCCTGACAATAAAGCCGCAGGCTGAAATAATCAGAAAAATAAATGAAAGCGGAATGACAGCTTTGATCAGCCAGCGATAATGCAGCCCGCCAGGGTCGCCGCTGATTTCATGCATCTCGTAGGCTTCCTTGACGTACCAGATCGAACCCTGAATGATCAGAACTGCCAGAGGGATCAGGAACAAAAGGGTGCCGGCAATATTCACGACTGCTTTCCAGCGGGGTGAGAACTGATCATAGAGAACATCGACCCGCACATGGCCGTCCTCTTTCAGGGTGTAGGCCATGCCGAAAAGGAAAACGATGGCGAAGATGTGCCATTCCAGTTCCTGCAGGGCGATGGAGCCGGTGCGAAAGAAATAGCGCATGATCGCGTCGTAGAAAACATTGACCAGCATAACCAGGCAGAGTCCCCCGGAGATCCAGCCCATCAGGTCGGAAAAGCGGTCAAACAGACGTTCCAGTTTTAGTAGCATGTGTTGCTCTCGAGTAACCAGAGAAAAGCAACAGGGCTCCCGGAAAACCCGGGAGCCCTGTTGCACTATGACTAAAGGTTAGAGGTTGTCTTTCAAATACGCATAGTCAGAAATTTCGGTCCATTTGCGGACTTTTGTCATATATGCTTTCTGAGATTCGTAGATCTCACTGAAAGTTGCATCTTTAGCCGCTGTTTCTTCCAGAAGCTTCTGGTTTTCAGTCTTCATGGCGGCGATAACTTCGGCCGGGAAGGTGCGGATCTTGACGTCTGGATACTCTTCCTGAATCTTCGCCCAGTTAATAGCGCTGTCATGGTAGGAGCGGGTGTACATGTCGTAGGCTGCATACTGCATAGCGATAGTCAGAATCTCCTGCAGGTGTTTCGGCAGACCGTCGAATTTGGCCTGGTTGACCATAAATTGCAGCTCTGTGGCAGGCTCATGCCAACCCGTGTAGTAATAGGGCGCGATCTTGTGAAAGCCCATATTCAGGTCGAGTGACGGGCCGACCCATTCCAGCGCATCGATGGTGCCGCGATCGAGAGCCGTGTAGAGCTCGCCGGCCGGCATATTGGTGACGACCACGCCGAGCTTGGAGAGAACCTCACCGGCAAAGCCGGGGATGCGCATTTTCAGACCTTTGAGATCATCCAGAGAGGTGATTTCCTTCTGGAACCAGCCACCCATCTGGTTGCCGGTGTTGCCGCCCGGGAAGGAGTAGACGCCGTGCTTGTCGTAAACGTTCTTCATCAGCTCCATGCCGCCGCCATAGTAGAACCAGGCGTACTGTTCCGGGGCGATCATACCGAAAGGCATGGTGGTGAAGAACAGGGTGTTGATGTCCTTGCCCTTCCAGTAGTAGGAGGCCGAATGCCCCATATCGTACTGGCCTGCCTTGACCATATCGAGAACGCCGAAAGGCGCCTTGTGCTTATTCTTGGAGTCGATGCGGATCTCCATTTCGCCATTGGACATGGCCTTAACCATGGCGGCCATATTGTTGACTGCATCACCGAAGATCGGGAAATTGGTCGGCCAGGTCATAGCCAGCTTCCAGACAATGGTTTTCTTCTCTACTTTCTTGACTTCAGCCTTAGGTGCCTGCTGTTGTTCTCCGCAAGCGGTCAGGCCCAGGAAGGCGACGAGAACCACTAGCCCGCTAAGAAGTTTCATAAAATGCTTCATCTGTTTCATCTCTTTTCCTCCTTCGTTATGTGGTGTGACCTGCACTATTCAGTCTGAAAATATTTCAGACTATGCCTAGTAAACCGTCAATACATAGACATTAACTATCGCTTGAAAATAAGCGGTTGTCAATGCATGCATAATAATGTTTTCAGCAGGTTGGCTCTTTTCTTCTGCTTGACGATGGCCCTGTGAGTGATAACTTTATAGCGGAATCTGGTGTTATTTACGAAACCGGGTTAACTGGATGTCAAATAGGAGAAATGTGATGAGTAAAGCCATTCGTTTATATGAGACAGGTGGGCCCGAGGTGATGCGTTGGGAAGAGGTCGAGATCGGCACGCCGGGCCCGGGAGAAGTTCACCTTCGCCAGAGTGCGGTCGGTCTGAATTTTATCGATATATATCATCGCAGCGGACTCTACCCTCTGGGTGATTTACCAGCAACGCCCGGTATGGAAGGTGCGGGGATTGTCGTTGCCACTGGTGATGATATTGATGATCTGTCACCGGGTGATCGTGTCGCCTATGCCGGTTTACCTCCTGGTGCCTATGCAGAAGAGCGTCTGATCCCGGCTCATCGCCTGGTCAAATTACCTGATGCTATCAGTGACCAACAAGCTGCCGGGATGATGCTGCAAGGCATGACTGTGCAGTACCTTCTGCGAAGCACCTTCCATGTCAAGCCAGGAGATACCATCCTTTTTCATGCTGCTGCCGGTGGCGTCGGTCTGATCGCCTGCCAATGGGCCAAAGCCCTTGGTGCGACTGTGATTGGTACGGTTGGTAGCCCGGAAAAGGCAGAACTCGCCAGGGCTCACGGCTGTGATTTCCCACTACTCTATCGTGAGGAAGACTGGGTGGCCAGGGTTCGGGAGATCACTGATGGTGAAGGCGTTCCGGTGGTCTATGATTCGGTCGGCGGGGATACTTTTATGAAATCGCTCGATTGTCTACGACCTTTGGGTCTGCTAGCCAGTTTCGGCCAGGCTTCAGGTCCGGTGGCTTCTTTCGATCCAGGTATTCTGGCGGCCAAGGGATCACTTTTCCTGACCCGGCCGACCTTGATGACATACACCGCTGAGCGCGATGACCTGTTAGCCAGTGCTGCGGATCTGTTTGCAGTTGTCGAGTCCGGTGATGTGAAAATCGAAGTCAATCAAAGTTATCCGCTCTGTGATGTTGCCCAGGCCCATCGGGATCTTGAAGCGAGGAAAACGACAGGCTCGACGGTGTTGACGGTTTAGTTCTGAAAGAAATGGACTGAAGAGACAAGGGGGCACGGAATCTATTCCGTTGCCCCCTTATTAAAGTGGTTTTGTTGATCGAGGTCTGCTTAACAATCGGCTTGATACTTGGCAACTTCTTCATCACTTAAGACCGGTTGCTTCTGCAGACGTTTGTAATAAAAATTCTGTCCATAGAGAACCGCTGCCGGGTTATGTCCGGTGACGCGATCTTTAACAACCAGTGTCGTAACCGGGGCCTCGGAGTATTTATTGAAGAGCATGTCGTGGCCAACGCACAGGCCCATGATGATGTTCATCTCCATGCCCTCGGCATTCAGAATGCGGGCTTGGGCGATCGGATTGCAGGCCGGTTCAAATGTTCCCGGCCTGACCTTATCCTCTTCTTTCAGGTTGAGTTCCAGTTTGTCGATGCTGCCAGTTTTGCAGCAAGCAGAAAAAGGTTCCATTCCCTGGGCACGAAGAATTTCGCTCAAACGATTACATTCGTCGAGCAGGCCAATGCAGGTCGCGATACCTATCTTTTTATAACCCATCAGTTTTGCCAGAGCGAGCGTGTCTTCGATTCGGGTCCAGCGCGCATTGACGGCATCGGAACCAGAAATTGGCTGGTAGCAAAGTCCCTCTACCTTGGCGGCGACCCGGGCCAGGCGTGCATCAGAATCGTCTCCCAGGTACTGGCGGAAGGAGGCGTCAATCATCTCTGCATGGGGTTCAGAAGGGCAATAGGCTGGTTTGTTGGGTTTGCTGTTCGGATCGCTCCAGCAATTAGTGGTGCCTTGTTTTTGCCAGATAGAGCTGCAACTGGAACAGGAGTGTTCTGTTTTTGTTGGTTTTGAGTGCGACATCGTTTCCTCCGTAGGCGTCGATTGATTCACGGAGGATACTCTTCAGGCACGCATCTGTCTAGCAGTCAGGCGCTGTTGTAAGTAAAGAAGATGGTTCCGCCAGCATCCTGAATCCCTTCTGCCCAGATTTGTCCACCGTGTCTGTGGATTGTTCGCCTGGCACTTGCCAGCTTGATGGTGCCTTTGGGTAACTCATAATCCTGTAAATTGTCTCGAAATGTATCAAAAAGGCGCTTTGATTGTGCCTCGCTGAAACCTGTGCCGTTGTCACGGACAAAAAAGACTTTTTGGGTGTTTCTGTGAAACATGCCAAATTCAATTTGCCCCTGCCTGGTTTGCGGGATGAAGTCCATGGCATTACTGAACAGATTGTAAATGACATGCCGAAGCATCTTTGGATCACTCCAGGCAGTGAGCCATGGCTGAATCTTGAATTCAATCTGCCGGTCAGGTTGTGTGTTGTTTAACTCGTCGACAATGTCGAGCGCCAGTTTGTCAAGTTTGATCTGCTCGCGACGTGGCTCGCCGAAAGAGAGTTCCGTGAGCGCCAGAGTGGTCTCAAGCTGTTCGTTCAGCCTGTCGCTGGTGTTGCAGACGTTTTCCACAAAAAACTGGGTTTTTTCATCAAGGTCATGGTTACACTGGGATTTGAGTAACTCAACTGAGGTTGCCAGTTCCGCTGATGTGTTACGCAATTGTCGCAAGACGTCGTCATTAAATTCTTCAAGATCCTGTCTCGCCAGCCCAAGGTCCATATTGCTTTGTCGGAGGGTACCCTCCTTCTGGGCTATATTGGCCAGGTAATGCATACCGAGGTAAATGGCAGCCAAGATGAAAATGCTGAAAAGAGTGCGGATCGCCAGCTCGTGATTCGTAGGTGAGAAGAGTTGTTCCTGTATGCTGCCTTCGTTGAAGAGAACGGCATCAAGAACCGCATCTGCTAACGTGGCAAAGGGGATTAGAAGTAACCCCCATAGGAAGAGGCGAAAAGAAGATTTTTGTGAAAGGTTTTTAGGCAAAGCGATCTTGACTCCCTGCAAGGTTGACACAGTTTAATCATGATGCACTAATACTGCAAGCGGGAATTGTCGGTTCATGGGAAAGATCGGTTGGCCAGGTTCAATAAAAAATGCGGGTGCATTATTATAATGCGCCCGCATCCTTAAAGAAGCGATAGGTCAGTATTAGAAAATATCAGGCGGCAACACGTCGTTCCAGACCATGATACTCAATCTTCTGGTCCGGGTAACGAACCGGGTCTTTGCCGACGACCGCCCAGCCAGAAGAACGGCGGAAGCGCTTCACCAGCTCGCGATTCAGTAGCAGGTTCAGCCCTTTTGGGACGACCCTGCAATTGGTTCCATCTATCAATTCTACCTGAATTGTCATGATCGCTGATAAACCTTTCTAGTCGTTATGCTCTTCTTTAAATATAAGCGCTCATTGTACATATAAGCGCTCACAATTATCTCAAAAGTTAGAGAAAAATCAAATAATTTGATTTTTCATCTTTTTTGCGAAAGGTTAGCTGCAAATTCAGGCTTGAATCAGATGATTTTGTTAAGCGGGTACTCAACAATACCTTCTGCTCCTTGACTCATTAGCTCGGGAACGATCTTGCGAACCTCCGATTCCGGCATGATTGTTTCAATAGAAACCCAGTCTGACTGGTACAGGTGAGCGACGGTCGGACGATTGAGGCTTGGCAGGAGCTTGATGATTTCTTCAATCTTCTCTCCCGGCGCATTCATTTTCAGGCCGACCATTCCTTCAGCTCGCAGAGCCGATTTAAGCATCGTATAGATCCGTTCGATCTTGGCTCTTTTCCAGGGGTCTGCCCAGGCGTCTTTGTTGGCAATCAAGACGGGAACCGATTCCATCAGCTCACAGACGATGCGCAGATTATTGGCCTTGATTGTTGAACCGGTTTCGGTGACTTCGACAATAGCATCACACAGGCCTTTAAGAATTTTAGCTGCAGTCGCTCCCCAGGAGAATTCTACCTCGACCGGGATGTTGCGCTCAGCAAAGAAACGTTTGGTAAAACCGACCAACTCTGTCGATATGGTGGCACCAGCAAGGTCCTCTGGTTTTTCGACTTTGGAGTCGGGTCCAACCACCAGAACCCAGCGTACTGGCCGTCGTGAAACCTTGGAGTAGATCATTTCACCGACTTCGACGACATCTGAATCATTTTCCTTGACCCAGTCACGACCAGCGATGCCAACGTCAAGTTTGCCGCGTTCCAGGATCTTGGCCATTTCCTGAGGGCGAACCAGACTGCATTTCAATTCATCGTCATCGCTGGTAGGGAAATAGCTGCGAGAAGAGGTTTAGATCTTCCAGCCAGCTTTTGCCATAAGTTCTACGGTTGCATCTTCCAGGCTTCCTTTCGGGAGACCGAACTTCAATTCGTTTGCCATAGGGGACCTCAAGACAGCTGTAAGCTGTAAGTTGGAGAATGATAAGAGCTTTTTATTAGAGCTTAAAGCTCGATGTTTACTTCTTCTTATAGACTTCGTCAGGGTCAAAGAGGGGGTTGGAGTGTTCCACCCACTGGTCATCTCCCCAGCGCACATAGAAACAGCTGCGGTTGCCAGTATGGCACGCCGCCGGGCCATTCTGTTTGACCTTAATCACCACAGTGTCCGCATCACAGTCAGTCAGGATTTCGACGACATCCTGAGTGTTGCCGGACTCTTCACCTTTCATCCAGTACTTATTGCGGGTGCGGCTGTAAAACCAAGTCTTGCCGTCGCGGATCGTGTTGGCGAGAGTTTTCTCATCCATGAAAGCGACCATCAGAACTTCACCATTCTCATGGTCCTGGATAATGGCGGGAATCAGGCCGCCCATCTTTTCAAAATTAATCTGAGTCACAGTATTTGTCCTCCTGAGTGGATTTAAGAAAGCTCTTTATTACCTGCTCATTGGTGTAGTGTCAACTGTTTGGGAGGTTGTTGTCTTACGGAAAGAAGAAATGCCGAAGGAATGATGATTGACTCGCGGTAAAAGGGCAGGTTTTTTACAAAAGTCATTCATTCATAATAAACTGGCCGTTGGTGATATGCGCAAGATGGAGAAGAGGGTGCTTCAGGTCGCCGTAGCGATCGAGGGACAAATCAGATTGCAGCCCTTCGAAACTTTCAATCTTCAGTAGCTCCTCACGGATAGCCTGGGGATTCGTAGTTTTTTCCATAATAGCCAGAATCATGCGGGTCGCATCGTAAGCGTGCAGAGCCGGGAAGTTCGGAGACGAACGAAATCTTTCCTGGTAGGCTTCGACGAAGCGCTGCATCGTTGCTGACGGATTTTGCAGGTCGACGCTTTGGATGATATGCAACCCTTCTACACTTTTGCCGCCAAACTGAATCAAGTCATCCGAATAAGACCAGCCGGTTGCATAGCGTGGCAGTTCGGCACCAATTTTAGTCAATTGCTGGCAGATCATGGCGGTATCAATAGCATTGGCCAAGATCAGAATCACCTGTGGCTTTGCCTCTGTTGCTTCAGTGGCCAGGTCGTGGAAGAGAGTATCTGAACGAAGGTCAAATGGAATCCTGGCAACTAATGATCCACCACTCTCCTCCAGAACCTCTTGGAAATGACGGATCCAGTTTTCGGTGTAGGCGCTATTGCTGAGGTCGTAGATGGCTGCAACCCGGCTGAGATCTTCTTGCGAAGATAATTCTTCTGCGAGCAGGGTCGCTGCCTGGGCGTTGGTGTAATAGACTCTGAAAAAGTAATCGTCAAGACCGTTAAGCTTGTTGGTGCTGACTGTTGGGCTGATCATCGGAATCCTGGCTCGATTGATTTCTGGAACAACTGTGACGGCGGTCTGGCTGGTCATCGGCCCAATGATCGCTGAGACCTTACTCTCAACCAAGGAGCGGACAGCGTGAAGGGCTGTCGCTTTGTGCATATGTGTGTCCTGGACAAGTGCTTCAACTTTACGATTGTTGATTCCGCCACGGGCGTTGACTTCTTCTATGGCGAGCAGAAAGCCGTCACGCCCACTTGTGCTGAGTCCTGCAGCACGAGTCGTCAGCTCGCCGAGAAAACCGATTCGTATCGGTTCCGGTTCTTTACATCCTGACGGCAGCAAGAAGCAGCTCATCAAGACTATAGCGGTAATCAAACGATGCATTCAGACCTCACAATGGCACCTTGAGAATGTACCATTTCAAAAGGCCTTTGACAATAACGCGCATTAATTAACCGTTGTTTACTTAGTCGCGCGGTTTGATTTGTCGCACATCTTGTCTATAGTCAGGCGCAGCAAGGGGGGAGAGAGCAACTCAATCCATCATTATGTAGATAAAGATAAGTGGGAAGAGAGTCAGATTAACTCCGATCAGGGCATTTAAGGCCATATGCAGAATCATAGGGGCTTTGTTCTTAATAATTTCCTCCCCTGTTTGCAGATTCACAAAGCCGACCGGGATTGGAAACCCGCAGTAAAGGAGTGATTTGCCCCCCTGGTAAAGGTGGGTTGTTAGCTTGAAGCCGATGTAAAACCCACATAGAATACTGCCAACCGAGAGGAAGAGCAGTGGGACTCTGAAAGCGTGATCGCTGTGCAGAATTTGGTAAAGACCGGGTATGTTGAAGTATGTCACAATCAGGGCGTTGAAAAGTGTTATCCAACGAGCGACGGTCCAAAGTGTATATGTGCGTGGCCAGCGGGAACTTCGCCTGCGTTGCAGCTTTTTTGTAATCTCCTCTCGCAACAGGCCACGCTCTTGCAGTACCCAGTAAATCGACTCTTCATCGATATCTTGGTTGTCTGCCATTAGATCGAGCAGGTAGCCAGAAGGCAGGTCGCGCAGGTGCTCAAGGTATTTAGGGTCAGCGATATTCATGGTTGATTGTTCAGCAGACTCTCGGCGGCACGGCACAGTTGTCATCAGGAATAAAATCAACCAGATGATCGATCAGACCAGCACAGGTCTCCTGTTGAGCTCTTTCTGTGTAAGGTTGCGCGGGAAAGAGTCCCCAGATAGGCTTTGGCCAGGCCTGATCGGTCTGGTAACGGACAATATGATGGATGTGAAGTTGTGGAACCATGTTCCCAAGAGCGGCAATATTCAGTTTGTCGGCTTGGAAAATTTTGTTGAGCACCTGCGCCAGCTGCGATGACTCCTTGAGTAGTTGCTGCTGATCGTGGAGCTCAAGCTCGAAGATTTCCCTTACCTCGGCGCGGCGCGGCACCAGAATAAACCAAGGGTAGTTGGCGT
The DNA here is from genome assembly GCA_024279915.1 of Deltaproteobacteria bacterium. Classification (GTDB taxonomy): domain Bacteria; phylum Desulfobacterota; class Desulfuromonadia; order Desulfuromonadales; family BM103; genus M0040. The sequence continues at coordinate 29,390 of JAJRRB010000008.1, read as the reverse complement.
CGTTCATCAAGAGCAGACGACAGAGCTGAAAATCGCCGAGAACCAATGTGTCTTGTGTCAGGCGTGGGTGAAGTTCAAACATATCTACCTCTTTTGTTAATCTAAGAATTAATATAAACGTTTCTATCCGTTCAGCCTAAAGAGTAATTAATGTATCTGTCAATTCTTTTGAGATAGTTTGGTCAATAATTTCTGAAGACTAAGAACCTTGAGGCTTGCATTCGGTTGTGAGTTTGGTTTGCCAGGAAAATCTCTTAATGCTTTGTGGCTGCCCCTCAAGCTGGCAAAACATGAAAGTTCCATCGATTTGATGTGTACTGTATAGACTGGAGGGATACAGGTGTGTTGATTTAAAATAAGTAGAAATATGAGATTTGACCGTGGCTTCTAATCCCTGTATTGTTAAATGGATAGGCGACACCCCACCAGGGTGTTCCGTCCTTGTCCCGCAAGGTGATCGTCAAGAACATTGCCCCGTGTGATGCTTCGCAGATCGCTTTTCCTTACAGAGTTGCGCTTGATTCTGCTCCACCTGCAGAACGGGTCGCGGGTCGCTCTGTACTACAACAAAATAAATTACGACGATTTCCGGGGCACTGCTGATTGCAGCCGACCACCTTCTCTTCCGTTCGCTATTGGCCGTAGCCATAAGTGTAACTTCTGCTTGCCTGTAAGCTAAAGCCCTGTTTCTAATTCGAAAACACTTGGTATAAATGCTGTAATTAGGGAGAAAAAATGCCACAAGAAGTCAAAATTACGGTTAAAAACCTTTTCAAAATTTTCGGTCCACATCCGAAAAAGGCGATGGGTTTGCTTGAGCAGGGCTTGGATAAAGAAGCGATTTTCGAAAAAACCGAGACAACTATCGGCGTGCAGAATGCCAGCTTCGAAATCTATACGGGTGAGATTTTCGTCATCATGGGCCTTTCCGGTTCCGGAAAATCGACCATGGTGCGGATGCTTAACCGCCTGATCGAACCGACTGCCGGGCAGGTGCTTATCGACAATGAAAATATCGTCAGCATGAGCAACGACGAGTTGGTCAAGATGCGCCGCAAGAAGATGAGTATGGTTTTCCAGTCCTTTGCCCTGATGCCGCACCTGACGGTACTGCAGAATGCCGCTTTTGGCTTGGAGATGGACGGCATTGATAAACCGACCCGAGAAGCTCGGGCATTGCAGGCTTTGGAGCAGGTCGGCCTGGAGGCTTGGGCGGCGAGCATGCCGAATGAACTCTCCGGCGGCATGCAACAGCGAGTCGGCCTGGCTCGTGGGTGGGCAGTTGATCCCGACATCCTCTTGATGGACGAGGCTTTCTCGGCGCTTGATCCTCTGATCCGCACCGAGATGCAGGATGAACTGTTGAAACTGCAGGCCAAGGTGAAGCGGACGATCGTCTTTATCTCCCACGACCTGGATGAGGCGATGCGCATCGGTGATCGGATCGCCATTATGGAAGGAGGGAGCGTGGTGCAGGTCGGCACACCGGAGGAGATCCTGCAGAATCCGGCCGATGATTATGTGCGCGCTTTCTTCCGCGGCGTCGATCCGACCAACATTCTCACCGCAGGCGATATTGCTACCGACACCCAGGTCACCATTGTGGTAACTGAAGGCAAAAGTCCTCGCGCAGCGCTGCAAAGGCTGATCAAGAACGACCGTGACTACGGTTATGTCATTGATAGCAATCGTAAATTTTTAGGAATTGTCTCGACCGACACATTGCGTGAAGTAATTGACCGGCCGGAACAGCCGCAGATGATTGCCAGCGCCTACATTGAAGAGGTTGTGCCAGCTCACTCCAACGATTCGATGCAGGAGATTTTACCTGAGGTTGCCAGCCACCCCTGGCCTCTGCCGGTTCTCAACGATGCCGAGGGGTATGTAGGCGTCGTGTCAAAAAATCTCTTCCTGCGCACCCTGCACCGTAGCGAGCAGGAAGACTCATCTGAAGCGACAGCATGATAAACTATACGGAGTAAAAACAGACCGATGCGAATTTTTAATTTTGACGAACAGCTGATACCACTCGATGAATGGGTCCAAACTGCTGTCGACTGGATGGTGCTTAACTATCGTGATTTCTTCCAGGTGATCAAGGTGCCGGTCGAGATCAGCCTGGAAGGTTTGGAATGGCTCTTTTTTACCCTGCCGCCGTTCGTGGTGATTATCTTCTTTGCCCTCGCCGCCTGGCGTTATGTTGGCAAACGGGTGACGGTGTTTACCGTTCTTTCCTTCCTGCTGATTGGCTATCTCGGCCTCTGGGAGGACACCATGACCACTCTGGCGATGGTGATCTGTTCGGTGCTGTTTTGTGCTATCGCCGGGATTCCCCTTGGTGTCATGGCGGGTCGTAGCGATCGTTTCGAGATGTTCCTGCGGCCTTTCCTCGATGCCATGCAGACGACCCCGGCTTTTGTTTACCTGATTCCGGTGGTCATGCTCTTCAGCATTGGTACGGTCTCCGGCATCCTGGCAACCATCGTCTTTGCCCTGCCACCGATCATTCGTTTGACCAGCCTCGGTATCCGCCAGGTTCATCCGGAACTGATTGAGGCCGCGCTCGCTTTTGGCGCCACCCCCTGGCAGGTCTTGCGTAAAGTACAGTTTCCGCTTGCAATGCCATCAGTCATGGCCGGACTTAACCAGACGATTATGATGGCCCTGTCGATGGTCGTTATCGCCGCACTAATCGGTGCTGGTGGTTTAGGCAATCCCGTTGTGCAAGGTTTGAATACTCTGGAGATCGGACTGGCCACCATTGGTGGCCTGTCAATTGTGCTGTTGGCAATGATTCTCGACCGCATAACTCACGGTATCTCTCAAAGATAGTTTCCATTCACCCATAGATTTAAAAGGAGAAAAACATGAAACGAATTCTATTAGTTTTACTGATGTTGTCGCTGGCTATTCCGGCGATTGCTGACCAACAAAAACCCGGTGACGGGGTCAAGGTACGGCCCGCCCGTGCAACCTGGAATACAGGTTACTTCCAGGAAGCCCTGGTAAGTGCCGGTCTGAAAGAGCTTGGTTACAATGTGAAAAAACCTAAAGAGCTGCAGAATCCGCTCTTTTACCAAGCCCTTGCTCTGGGAGATCTCGACTATTGGACCAACGGCTGGTTCCCCGTCCACGACGGTCAAATGCCGAAGAATTTTTATGAGAAGGGTGAAAAAGTCGGTTACGTCGTCAAAGCTGGTGGTCTGCAAGGTTACCTGGTATCCAAGAAAGAGGTCGAAAAATTCAACATTCAGTCCATTGCAGATTTCAAGCGCCCTGAAGTCAAAGAGGCGTTTGATGCCAACGGCGATGGCAAGGCTGATTTGACTGCCTGTCCAGCGGGTTGGGGTTGTGAGGGCACCATCGCCCATCATATGGACGTCTATGATCTTGAAGATGATATCAATCTAATCAAAGCCTCTTACTCGGCAAGCATGGCTGACGCCCTGGCCCGCTACAAATCAGGCCAGCCGGCCTTCTTTTACACCTGGGCTCCGAACTGGACCATCTTTAAATTCAAGCCAGGCGAAGATGTGGTCTGGATGAACGTTCCTGAGATCAAGCCGACTGAAGCACAAGAGTCTCAGGTCGATCGCCTGACGATGTCCGGCGTGACCGGCGCAGTTAGTGATCCGGTCAAGCTCGGCTTTGTGGCTGCCGATATCCAGATCGTTGCCAACAAAGAGTTCCTCGCCGCTAATCCGGCCGCAAAAGAATTTTTCAAGGTCTTTACTCTTCCTCTTGCTGATATCAACGAGCAGAACACCAAAATGCAGGAAGGTGAAAAGTCGCAGAAAGATATTCAGCGGCATGTTAAAGATTGGATTGTCAAACATCAGGACAAGTGGAACGGTTGGCTTGCGTCCGCACGTGCTGCTGCCAAGTAGAATTGCTTAAAAATAGTATGATCGTTAACGGCCAGGGGATTGATTCCTCTGGCTGTTTTTTTTGTGCGGAGATTGACCTTGACCAAGAATCTTGTATTATCGATTACTTAGACGGTAACCAACCGTGATGTTTCTAAGGAGAAGAGTATGCAACGAATTCTGCTTGTTCTGCTGATGCTGTCGCTGGCCCTGCCGGTCTTCGCTGGTCAACTCAAACCAGGCAAAGGAGTCAAGGTTCAGCCTGCCCGAGCCACCTGGAATACGGGCTACTTTCAGGAAGCTCTGGTCCGTGCCGGACTGAAAGAACTCGGTTACCAGGTGCAGAAGCCAAAGGAGCTGCAGAATCCTCTCTTTTACCAAGCCCTTGCCTTCGGTGACGTCGACTACTGGGCCAACGGCTGGTTTCCCATGCACAAGGAGCATATGCCGAAAGACTTCAATGAAAAAGGCGAAGTGCTTGGCTACGTCGTCAAAGCCGGTGGCCTGCAAGGTTACCTGGTCTCAAAGCGTGAGGTGGATAAATTCAATATCCAGTCACTTGACGATTTCAAGCGCCCGGAAGTCAAGGAAGCCTTTGATCGCAATGGCGACGGCAAGGCCGACCTGGTCGCCTGTCCCCCCGGGTGGGGGTGCGAAATCACCATTTCTTATCACCTTGATGAGTATGGCCTTAACGATCACATAAATCCGATCAAGGCCGGTTATACGGCAAGCATGGCTGACGCTCTGGCGGGCTACAATACTGGTAAACCGGTCTTTTTCTACACCTGGGCACCGAACTGGACGATTTTCAAGTTCAAGCCGGGCAAGGATGTGATGTGGATCAATGTGCCTGAAATCAAGCCCCGGCCAGTTGAAATGGAAGCGGTCGACCGCATGACAGTGGCGGGTGTCGAGGGAGCGGTTAGTGATCCGGCCAAGCTTGGTTTTGTGGTTGCCGATATCCGGATTGTCGGTAACAAGAAGTTCCTTGCGGCAAACCCTGCTGCGAAAAAATTCTTTGAGCTGTTTACTTTACCGCTGGCTGATATCAATGAGCAGAACACCAGGATGCAGAACGGTGAGAAATCACAGAAAGATATTGAACGTCATGTTTTGGAGTGGATTGAAAAGAACCAGGAGCGTTGGGATGGATGGCTTGATGCTGCTCGTGGGGTTGTTCTTTAGATTGGCATGGATGTCGAATGTCGCTGGGACTGTCCCCGGTGTTAAGGGGACTGTCCCAAGCCCGCTAATCACAAAGCACAGCCCGTCGCCATTTCCGCACCGCATTGATCAAATAGATTTTTGAACTGTCTCGCAAGTCCTTAGGAGTCAGAACCTGTTCAGTCAGAATGCAGCGTTGCAAAAGATAATCACGATAGGTCCCAGGCAACAGACCACTGTCCACCGGTGGAGTGACCAATCTTCCATTGTGTTCAATAACCAGGTTCGCCGTACAACACTCAGTCACTTCACCCCGTTCATTCCAGAGTACAACTTCATCAGCATCATCCTTCTCGGCAAGAGAGGCCTCATAGATCTGGCGTTGCGTGGTCTTGTGGTAGAGCAAGACATTTTGCGAGTCAACCGGCTGTGATGCCAGGCGAATCTTTAACAGCGCTGATGGCGGCGGACCAATTGACGTAGAGGTCCCCTCCAGACGGCCATCATTGTGAAGCAGAAGCCTGACCCTCTGTGGCGCTTGGGGGAGTTTCTCTGTCAGCGCCTGCAGATAGTCGTTACCCTGCTCGGTGTCGCAAACGATATCGAAGTATTCCGCCGAGGCTTGCAGGCGGGACAGATGTTCCGGCAGTACGAAATAGCCGTTACTAGGAGTCCAGCGCAAGGTTTCGATCAGGGCGAACTCGGCAAGCGGTCGTGAGAGAACCGCGGCTTTGTCGAGACACTCCTGGTACTCGGCAGCACTGTCCGAATCCCAAGTGATGCCGGCACCGACGCCGTAGGTGGCGCGTTTATGCTGAAGGTCGATTAGCGCGGTGCGGATGGCAACATTGAAGTGGGCCTGGCGGCCCGGTGCGATCCAACCAAAGGTGCCGGTGTAAATATTCCGTGGTCCTGCTTCGGTTGCGGTGATGATTTGCATGGTTTGCACTTTGGGGGCGCCGGTGATCGAAGCGCAGGGAAAGAGCGCCTGAAAGATCTCCGCCAAAGTGGCTTTGCTGCGCGCGGTGGCCGTTGAGGTCAGTTGCCAGACCGTGGGATACTTTTCCAGCGTACAGATCTCTTCCGTCTGTACTCCTCCGGGAGAAGCCAAGCGCCCGAGGTCGTTGCGGACCATATCGAGAATCATGATGTTTTCGGCGCGATTCTTGGCTGATTTTTCCAACTCTTCTGCCAGACGACGATCTTCTTCAAGGGTTCGGCCACGTGGTGCTGTCCCTTTCATGGGTCGCATCGTCAGGCTATCACCATTTTTGGTGAAGAACAGCTCCGGGGAGACAGAGCAGATGGCCCAACGGTCACTTTGCAGATAACCCGCACCTCTGGCCTGTTGGCCATGGACCAACTGCAAAAAGAATGACCAGGAATCTTGGCTGAACTCACTGGTCAGTGGGAACGTTAAGTTGACCTGATAGGTTTCACCGCGAGCAATGGCAGCTCGAATCGCGTCTATTTTACGGGCAAAATCGTCGGATGTTTCCTGCGCTTGCCAATCCGGGAGGTTCGCTGGCTCAGTAGGTGTTGGTAACTCGATAGGTTCTGCTTTGGCGAAAAGTCCGAAACGTAAAAGGGGGAAGCCTTCTGGTGAATGGGTTTGCAGGGCCTCATCAAAAGCGGATGCGGCCTCGTAGCTGACATAGCCAGCGGCAAAAAGGTTTTCCTGCTCGACACGTTGTTCAACCTGCTGCAGAGCTGGAAGAACCTCGTCCAGTTTGTGAATTTCGATCTCTTCGACGGGATCGCAAAAGCGTAACCACTGTCCTGCTTGAGAATCGTAAAGAACGGCGAGTGAGGGCATCGGTTTGATTTGTCCGGGAGAGTTTATTCGAACTGGGCCTGAAAGGTTTTTAGTTGGCTACGCACCTCATCCAACTCGGCGCGGAGTTCGGCAACTTCGTTCTCCAGTTTGGTCATCCGGTCGTTTTCTGCCGCAACCTGCAATCTGGCCGGTTCAGCGGGTAAGGACGAGGTCTCTTCAATTTCTGGAGTGCCGGACAAAAGGTGTGCGAAGCGATGCTCTTTCCGTCCCGGCTGGCGCGGCAGACGAATTACCAGCGGTTCTTCTCGCTCCGTCAGGTTCTGTAGTAACTCTTCAACGTCATGCAGGTCTCCCACCGGATGCATGCGTTCGGCCCGATTACGCAGTTCTCCGACGGTCTGTGGGCCACGCAAGAGCAGCTCGGCAAGGATTGCCAGATCTTCCAGGTCCAAATTCAGCACACTTTCTAAATTGTGACAGTATTTAGCCGAACGTACGCCTTCCGCAGATTGGTAGGCCATCTGCTTCTGGCGCAGGCTGTCGAGAGCCCGAACCACGTCGGTATTCTCCAGCAGCATAACCGGCTCGCGGTTTGACTTTTGATTACAGGCGTTGGTCAGGGCGTTGAGGGTCAGCGGATAATATTCGGGTGTCGCCAGATCTTTTTCCACCAGACAGCCAACAACTCTTGCTTCGATGTCATCAAGCAGACGTTCCATAATGAACCTCTTGTAAATTCAGGGTTGAGTGGTGCGGGCCATCATAACGATATAAATATGAAATGCCAAGGTCGAGGACTGTTCCCGGCTTATTTCCTCCTGGGGCGTCTGGCCTTTTGCCGGACAGGTTTGACTGCCTTGTCAGTACCCCTGTCCTGGTTGCTTGTCAGTCGACCAATCAATTCTTCCCGACCACACTGTCTGAGAGCTGCGAGCACATCTTTACGATTTACGGGAAGGTGGCAGAGTAGCAGGGCTTTCTGCTGACGACGCTCGTTGGCGTTGAGCGGGACATGCACGACTTCTCCACTGAAAGGATCGCGACCGGTATGGTAGATACAGGTGGCCAGACTTCCCGGTGTCGGGGTGAATTCCTGTACCTGCTCGACTCGCAAGTTATGTTCTTTGAGAAAAAGGGCGACATCGATCATATCGTTGAGAGTGCAGCCGGGGTGCGAACTGATGAAGTAAGGGATAATAGATTGTTTTTTACCCAACTTCTGGCTCTGCTCGCGGAATTTTTGCAGAAATTTCTCAAAAACCTGCGGTCCCGGTTTACGCATGACTTTTGTGACCTTCGGACTACTCGACTCCGGAGCCACTTTGAGCAGGCCGCCGACGTGATGCTTGATCAGATCGGCAAAATAATCCGGTTGCCGATTGAGTAAATCGAAGCGGATTCCCGAGGCGACAAAGAGGTGCTTGACGGCCGGATGTTTACGCAGTTTACGTAACAGGTCTACGGCGCGGTCATCACGGGTGTCGAGATGTTTGCAGATCTGCGGGTAGAGACAACTTTCGCGACGACAGGCAGCCTGAGCCTGCGGATTGCTGCAACGCATGCCGTACATGTTCGCCGTTGGTCCACCAACATCGGTGACCGTACCGCGAAACTCCGGGTGGCGGCTCAAACGATCGAGCTCATCCCTTACCGATTGTTCGGAGCGTGACTGGATCGTTTTGCCCTGGTGATGGGTGATGGCACAGAAGGCACAGCCGCCACAGCAACCACGGTGACTGGTGATAGAAAATTTGATCTGTGCGTAGGCCGGAATCGCTTCCCGGTAAGATGGGTGTGGCTGCTTGCTGAAGGGTAAAGCGTAGATGCGATCAAGTTGCTCTTCGTCAAGTGGCATGGCCGGTGGGTTGACCACAACCAGACGAGCTCCGTGGAGCTGCAGCAGCGCTTTGCCGCTGAATGGATTCTTCTCTTCAGCCGCCAGTTTGAATGCTTTATTGTAAGCGTCGGTGGAGCCGTTGACTTCTTCGTAGGAAGGTAGTTCGACAGCACCGTCGGGCCCGTCTTTGGCAATGTAGGCTGTGCCGCGCAGGTCAGTGATCGTGTCGATCAGTTCTCCTGCGAGCAACCTTCTGGCCAAGGTTGTGAGAGCGGATTCCGCCATGCCAAAGAGTAGCAGGTCAGCCTTGCTGTCGACCAGCACCGAGCGCCTCACTTTGTTGTCCCAGTAATCGTAATGAGCGAGTCGGCGTAAACTTGCCTCGATACCGCCGATCACCGTCGGCAGACCTTTGAATGCGCCTTTGACTGCTGCCGTATAGGCAATCACCGCGCGATTCGGTCGCGCACCGGACTGGCCGCCCGGAGTGTAGGCATCATCGTTACGCACCTTCTTGGAGGCGGTGTAATGATTGACCATTGAATCCATGGCTCCGGCTGAAATGGCGGCAAAGAGCCGTGGTCGTCCCATGATCTTGAAAGCTTCCGGGTCGCGCCAATCGGGTTGAGCAAGAATACCGACCCGCAAGCCTTCGTCTTCAAGAAGGCGAGCCAGCAGTGAGGTGCCGAAAGCTGGGTGGTCGATGTAGGCATCCCCGGTTATGAAGAGCACATCGAGTTCGTCCCAGCCCCTTTCAGTCATCTCTGCCCGGCTACACGGAATAAATTTATGCTGATTTGTTTCGCTCACGGGCTACCCTACTTCTGTTGTGCCTTGTTGATAACATCGTGAACCGCCTCGGCCATCAAGCGGTAACCGGTGGCGTTGGGATGAATGGAGTCGCTTTTCATATTGTTGTCACCGAGCAGATCGAGAAGAATATCACTTTGCAGGGGGATGGTGTACTCTTCGGCAATCTCCAGATAGAATTTCGGTATTGCCAGGCCAAAACCAAGTTTCGGTACAGCGACTAGAACAACATTGGCCCCTCGCGCCCGGATTAATTCGATCATTGCTTTGAGGTTGCGGATAGTCGTCGCCTCGTCGAGCCGGCGTAAGAAATCATTACCGCCGTGACAAAGGATCACCAGAGTCGGGTCATATTGATCCAGAACAGCAGGCAGGCGTTTCAGCCCAGCTGCGGAGACTTCACCCGGAATGCCGACGTTGATAACCGGTTTGCCGAGCAGCTCAGAGAGTGCGTCCGGATACGATTGACCGGCAGAAGCACCGGTGCCGTGGGTGAGACTGTCACCGAAAGCGAGTACCACGGTGTCTTGCCCGAGCGGGGTGATCTGTGGCCCAGAGTCGCAGCCGGCAAATAGCACGACGAAAAAAAACAGGGTGAAAATCAAGAAAATATTTCGGCGCATCTCAGCCTCGTGTCAAGATAATGTTGCAGGTCAACTTGAATCCATCATGGCATAGATGGCGACTATAAAGGAATCCCCCTGTTGGAACTCTGGCTACTTGAACATGGCTACCCGGCGCTCTTTCTGCTCAGCTTTCTGGCGTCAACCCTGGTGCCCCTCGGCAGCGAGTGGTTGCTCGCTGTCCTCTTACTCAATGGCTTTGATGCGTCAATTGTCGTTGCTATCGCAACCATTGGCAATAGTTGTGGTGCTCTGACAACTTATGCCGTCGGTCTGTGGGGTGGCCCTTTTCTGGTACAGCGAATTTTGCGTGTCAGCCATGAGAGCCAGCAGCGAGCAGAACAATTTTTTTCCCGGTATGGCAGTTGGGCTTTGCTTTTCTCTTGGCTACCGGTGGTTGGCGATCCTCTTTGTCTGGCCGGTGGTGTCCTGCACACCAGCTTCTGGAGATTCATCATTCTGGTCACTGTAGGTAAGTTTGTCCGTTACCTGGTGGTTGCAAAATTGGTTCTGGAAGGAACCAAAGCCATCTCTTAAGGAACTGATTTTATGGATAAAGAGTTCTGGTTCAGACGTTGGCAAAAGAACGAGATCGGTTTTCACCTGACCGAACCACATCATTCGCTGGCGAAGTTTTATGACTTGCTGCAAGTGCAGCAGGGAGACTCTATCTTCGTGCCACTGTGTGGCAAGAGTCCTGATCTGGTCTGGTTGCGTAAAGAGGGTCTCAATGTTGTCGGTATCGAGTTGAGTCGCACGGCTGTCGAGGCTTTTTTCAATGAGAACCATCTTTCTGGCAAGTGGACAAATGAGACGGGTATCCCTTGTTGTCGTGGCGAGGGCTATAAGATCTACTGTGGTGATGTTTTCAAGCTGGCGAATGCCGATCTGGATGGTGCCTGCACTGTTTATGATCGCGGGTCACTGGTTGCTTTACCGCCAGAGATGCGCAGCCGCTATGTTGCACATCTTGCGGCGCTGCTGCCCTCCGGTAGCAGAGTGTTGTTAATCAGCTACATATATAATCAGGCCGAGACAGCTGGCCCGCCTTTTTCAATACCGCAAAAGGATATTGAAACCTTATTTGGCGAGAATTTTCAGATTGAAATTTTGGCTGAGGAAGATGCTCTCTTGTCGCATCAGGGTCTGGTTGCCAGAGGAGTGACACAACTGACGGAATACGTTGTACTGCTTACCCGGAGGTAGCATTTTATCGTTTATTACGTAGCGCGATTTTGCCAAAAAAGGACTAACCATGAGTGAACAACAGGCCAACAATCCATTGCATGGCGTAACCCTGGAACAGATCGTTAAATTTCTGGTTGAGTCTTACGGTTGGGACGAACTGGGTCAGCGCATTGATATCAGGTGTTTCAATAACGACCCCTCAGTAAAATCCAGTCTCAAATTCTTGCGCAAGACGCCGTGGGCAAGGAAGCAGGTCGAGGATTTATACCTTGCCATGAAACAGTGTGAGAGTGACTGAACATGGATTTTGTCTCTCTCTTTATCCTCTTTGTTCTGATTGTCTTGCTGCTGGTGGTGGCTGGTAATTCCAGTTATATGGTTAGGACAGAGGTGCTGTCGAAGGAGTACGTACGGCTTTGCAAGCAGGTTAACAAGGGTAAAAAAAGTGTGCTTGATGGTTATGAGGCCACCCTTACAAGTCACGTAACCTACTTCGCTTTCCCCGCCACGCTGCCCGATTTTTCCAGACCGTATTGCATGAATAAACTCCCAATCCAGCCCAGATGAAAATAAAACTGATCAGGTGTCCGCGAGTGAAGGTTTCGTTATAGAGGCCGACAGCCAGGATAAAGTGCAGACTGGGTGTGATGTATTGCAGAAAACCGACTGTCGCCAACTGTAACCGACGTGCAGCAGCGACAAAGAGAAGTAGAGGAACGGCGGTGACTACACCGGAGAGAGGCAGTAGCAGGTCAAGGCGTAAGGTTCCCGCCAGAAACGAGCTCTCTTGCTGGGTTGTCAGATAAATAATGTAGGCCAGGGCAAATGGGCCGAGCAGGAGAGTTTCCACCGTCAGGCCGATCATTGCTTCGACCTTTGCTACTTTACGTAATAGACCGTAGAGGCCAAAAGAGGCTGCAAGGCTAAGCGCAATCCAGGGGTACTGGCCGTGACGAAAGGCCAAGTTCAGTACCCCGATCAAGGCAAGCAGAACACTGAATAGTTGCCACCGGTTCAGCCTTTCCCGTAAAAAAATGAAGCCAAGCAGAATGTTGAGTAGTGGCGTAATAAAATATCCCAGGCTCGATTGGAGGACTTCGCCGTGCTGGACGGCATAGATGAAGACCAGCCAGTTGGTGGCGATCAGCAGGGTTGAACCGCACAAGGTCAGTAAAATTTGACGATTACGAAGGGTCGTGATGACTTGGCCAAACTGACGACGGGCGGTGACGAGAATGAAGAGAAAGACCACCGACCAGAAGATGCGATGGCAGACGATCTCCAGCGGTGTTGCCCCTTCAAGAGCTTTGAAAAAGACCGGGAAGGATCCCCATATCAAATAAGCAGACAGGCCAAAGATTACGCCGAGACGCGTGTTGTCATGTTTATCTGATGGACTGATTTGATTGTCCCCCGTAAGGGCTTCGGCAGATTTCATCTTTACAATTACCAAAGAGGGACACTTCCAGAAGTGTCCCTCTTTAATGGGGAAGTGTCCCTACTTTAGTTTATAAGTTGTTACAGATACCGTTACTTTTTCTCTTGGGCTTTTTTGAATAGCTCGGCAAAAGAGCCCATGCCTCCCGAGGCTTTCTCTTCATATGAGGTCTCTTCTGATTCGTCGCCTTTATCACGGACCGGAACCAGTGAGATACGCTTCTCGTCAAGGTCGATTTTTTCGATGCTGACTTGCAACTTCTGACTTAGCTTCAGCACATCCTGAGGATGTTTGATGCGCTGGTCGCCACCAATTTTTGAAATATGCATCAGACCATCAATACCTTCTTCCAGGGTGATGAAGGCACCGAACTTGGCAAGGCGCGAGACGGTACCTGTGTGAGTCGAACCTACCGGATATCTGGTCTCGACCTTTAGCCACGGATTGGCCAGAGTGTCGCGCAGACTGAAGGAGAAACGTTCATTCTCCCAGTCACATTTTTTAACAGCGACTTCGAGTTCCTGCCCAACCTGAAGGACCTCTTCAATATTTTCCACTCGGCCATAAGAAATTTCGGAGATCGGCAAAAGACCTTCGAGTCCGCCGATATCGATAAAGGCACCGAAGTCGCGGATGTTGGTAATGGTGCCTGAAACTACCATGCCTTCCTTGAGGGTTTTCATCAGTGCGGCTTTTTGTTCTTGGCGTTCTTCATCGAGGATGACCCGGTGGGAGACGACGATGTTGCGGCCCTGCTCGCTGAACTGGGTAATGCGGAAGGAGCGGGCAGTGTCGATGACTTCAGCTGAATCATCCTGGCGACGCAGGCCGAGCTGCGAGAAGGGGCAGAAGGCACGGACGTTGCCTGGCAACTTGATCTCGTAGCCGCCCTTGATCTCTTTTTCGATGCGACCCTCGACCGGAATGGCATTGCGCCAAGCCTCTTCGAGTTGGGCCGTTCCGGAAGATCCGCCGCCGAGACGGGTGGTGAAGCGCATTTCACCACCTTTGCGTGACATGAAATAGGCGCTGACCTGATCGCCAACCGCGACGGTCAGGTTGCCTTCCTCATCAAGGAGTTCCTTGCGATCGAGAACGCCTTCGCCTTTTTGGCTGATATCGAGGAAAATCCACTCTTTGCCAATTTGCAGAACTTTGGCGTCAATCTTCTGTCCCGGTTCAAGCTGGGTTTTGCCAACCATACTTTGCTCAAACATTTCAGCAAAACTGCCTTCTTCACTCATCTCCTGGTCGTCAAATGTTTCGTCGCTCATTGGTTTCCTCGTTTGAAAGTTAGGTGCGGGTCATCATTATAGGCATGTTTTTCACAGCTGTCATGGCTTAAGATGAAGCAATACGAGTTAAATTATCAATTTCTTCCTGAAGCCTGTTATCTTGCCTGCAAGCTATGGGGAGAAATCCTCGACAGATTGACTGTCAAGAAATGGATTACAGTATGACACAATATGATGTCATAGTCGTTGGTGGTGGCCCTGCCGGGCTCTTCGCTGCCGGGTTTGCAGCGCAGCAGGGTGCCAGGGTGATGCTGCTGGAGAAGAACGCACACTGTGGAGCCAAGATCCTTATTACCGGCAAAGGCCGTTGTAATGTCACGCACAGTGAAGAGGACCCACGCAAGTTTGTGGAACATTTTGGTCGTAACGGTCGGGCTTTGCTCACAGCGCTCTACGCATTTGGCGTCAAGGATGTGGTGGCCTTTTTCGAAGAGAAGGGTGTGCCGCTGAGAATCGAGCGGGGCGGGCGTATCTTTCCTGAACAGGGTGAGGCGAAGGATGTGCAAAAGGCAGTGATTGCCTTTGCCCGTGATGCCGGGGTTGAAATGTGCACATCCTGTGAAGTGAAGAACTTGCCGATAGAGGACGGCCTGGTCAAGGAAGTCGAGACGACAGCAGGTATTTTTGCTGCAGACAATATTGTTGTCGCTACCGGTGGTTTGTCTTACCCGGAAACCGGTTGTACCGGCGACGGTTACGCCTGGGCCAAGAGCTGTGGACATCGTCTCGTGAAACCGGAGCCTGCGCTGGTACCGGTGAAATTACGTGATCCCTGGACTGCAGAGGTCAGTCACTTCAATCTCAAGAATGTCAAAATTACCCTCTGCGTTGATGGCAAAAAAATTGACGACCGTTTTGGTGAAGCGTTCTTTACCCGATCCGGAATCGGTGGGCCGATCATCCTTGATATGAGCAGTCGCATCCGCGATGCCCTCAAACAAGGCACGGTGAAGCTGCTCCTGGATCTTAAACCAGCTGTGGCTACGGATCTGTTTGACAAACGCTTGCAGCGGGAGCTTGCGGCACACAGCAATCATGAGTTTGGCCATTCGTTGGGTAAACTGTTGCCACGTGATATGATCCCGGTTGTTCTGCGTCTGGTCGGCATCGATCCGAAGAAGAAATGTCACTCGGTGACACGGGTGGAGAGGCAACGTCTGTTGAAATTGTTCAAAGAGTTTGAACTGGATGTCTCTGGCTGTGCAGGTTTTCGTAAGGCAATCATTACCTCCGGGGGGGTTTCGTTAAAGGATATCGATATGCGCAGCATGCGGTCGAAGCATGTGAAAAATCTCTTCTTTGCCGGTGAAATAATAGATCTCGATGGTCCGACCGGTGGTTTCAATTTGCAGGAATGCTGGTCGACAGGGTATCTGGCCGGGCTTAATGCGACGACAAAATAACAGATCGTCTCGACCATCTTTGTTTGCAGCAATAAACCTGTTATAAGTAGTGATTCAACGTGAAATGTTCAGCGAATTTGCAGATAAGATGGGTACACAAACTTTTACCGGATTTACAGGGAGGCAATAATGCAGGATTGGGGCAATGGTCCCTCGACTGAGGACTTTGAAAAGAAGGTTGTAGAGATCAAGGATCATTTCAAGAAAAAGTTCGGCGCAAACAAGGGTCTTTTGCCGATACTGATTGTTGTCGTGCTACTGGTTATTGGTGGTTACAGCAGTATGTACGAGGTTGATACCGAAGAGACCGGTGTTGTGCTGCGTTTCGGTAAATTCTCTAGTTTTGCCGAGCCTGGCCTGCATTTCAAGATGCCTCTTGGTGTTGACCAGATTTATTTGGTGCAGACTGGACGTGTTCTTAAAGAGGAGTTCGGTTTTCGTACCATTAAACCTGATGTCCGTTCGACATACACCAAGCGCGGACTTGAGGAAGAAGCATTGACCCTTACCGGGGACCTTAATGTTATTGATGTTGAGTGGATTGTGCAGTTTCAGATCGCTGACCCCTTTAAATTTATTTTTGGTATAAAGGATCCGGTTGGTACCGTCCGTGACATTGCCGAGGCAATGGTGCGCAAGTCGATCGGCAATGCTAATGTTAGCGCGGCGTTGACCACGGAGCGTGCTATTCTGGCCAGCGAAATTCATAAGAGCCTACAGGCCACTCTCAACCGGTATGACATCGGTGTGCGTATCGTCACCGTCAAGTTTCAGGATGTGACTCCGCCTGATCCAGTCAAAGCCGCTTACAACGAAGTCAATGAGTCTGAGCAGCAAAGAGAGAGTCTGATCTTCCAGGCTCGTGAACAGTTCAACCGCGAGGTGCCGCGTGCCCGTGGTGAGGCGAAAAAGTGCTACAGGAGGCCGAAGGTTATGCTGTTGAGCGTGTCAACAAGGCCCGTGGCGAGACTAACCGCTTCCTGGCCCTGCTCACCGAATACCGCAAGGCTCCTTCTGTGACCCGGAGCAGGATTTATCTGGAGACGCTGGAGGAGGTCCTGCCCCGTCTGGAGGAAATTTACGTTATGGACGACAATAATGGTGGGGTACTACCGCTGCTTCCCATGCGTAAGCCGTTGCAAGGAGGAGGCAAATAATGAAAGCACCTATTCTTTTAGTAATTATCGTTGCCGTGCTCTTTGTCGGCATGGACGGCCTCTACGTGGTTAATGAAGCAGAGCAGGCGATCGTCACCCAGTTTGGTAAACCGGTGGGTGATGTCTCTGACGCTGGCCTGCATTTCAAGCTACCTTTTGCGCAAAAGGTCACTCGTTTCGAAAAACGTATTCTGAAATGGGATGGTGATCCGAATCAGATCCCGACCAAGGACAAAAGATTCATCTGGATCGATACCACGGCGCGCTGGCGCATTGCGGATCCTCTGCTCTTTTACACCACGGTTGCCACCGAACGCGGTGCTATGAGCCGTCTCGACGATATCATCGACTCGGTGGTGCGTGATGCTGTCTCCGGTCGTCTGCTGGTGGAGCTGGTACGCGGTAGCGACTACCGGGCTCAGGATGACGATGAGGAGCGGTTGGAAGTCGAAGGGGTTGTGGTCAAGAAAGAAGACCTGGTCGGCCGCGAGGAGATTATGGCGGGGATTCTTGAAAAGGCCCGCGCAAATACTCCCGATTACGGTATCGAACTGCTTGATGTGCAAATCAAACGGATCAACTATGTCGAACAAGTCCGCACCAGGGTTTACGAACGGATGATCAACGAGCGTAAGAAGGTTGCCGCTCAGTATCGTTCCGAAGGTGAAGGCGAGAAGGCTGATATCCTCGGCCAGATGGAGCGTGAGCTCAAGGAGATCAGCTCCGAGGCCTACCGCAAGGTACTTGAGGTGCGTGGTGGTGCTGATGCTGAAGCCGCAGCGATTTATGCAGGGGCTTACAACCAGGACAAGGAGTTCTATACTTTTCTACGGACTCTGGAATCCTATAAGAAGTCGATTCAGAAAAACGGTCGGTTGGTGATTTCCACCGACTCGGATTATTTCCGCTACTTGAAACAAGCGAAGTAAACGGTAGGGGACAGTCCCTTGTGGACTGTCCCCTGCTCAGAATTGCCGAATAATGAAGGGGACTGGCTCCGCAGGTGCCTGTCCCCTTTCTTTATGGATTCATTATGGCGAAACCCTGGAAGACCATTGCAAGCATTGATACCGACGAAGGCGTACTCGAACTGCGCCAGCGCGATGAGCGCGATTTCCTGATTACGGTCGGCGGCCTGGTGCTGATGAATAGCATGGCCAATCGTTCTGAAGTGGTGCTTGGTCAACTCGGCTGCAAACATCTAACAACCCATGCCGGGCCAAGAGTGCTGGTTGGAGGCCTGGGTATGGGCTGTACTCTGCGGGCGGTTCTTGATTCACTGCCAGCAACGGCCGAGGTGGTGGTGGCAGAGCTTAACCCGGTGGTTCTCGAATGGTGCCGGGGACCATTGGCGGAGCTGACCGATGGTGCTGCAAGTGACCCAAGGGTTCGTGTCGAAATTGCTGATGTGGCGAACCTGGTGCGCAAGACTGCCAGGGGAGACGCTGGTAATAAATTCGATGCGATTGTTTTTGACCTCTACAAGGGACCTCATTATCATACCGATAAGTTTAAAGACCCACTCTACGGCAGTCGCGCCATTGAAAATGCTCGATCAGCCCTGAGACCAGGAGGGGTTTTCTCGATCTGGGGTGAGAACTTTGATGAAGGCTTCGACAAACGTTTGCGCGCAGTCGGTTTCAGCGTAAGTCATGAGAAGCCGGGGCGGGGTGGTTTCCGTCACGTAGTATTTCTGGCAAAGTTGCCGCTTTCGAGAACAAAACCGGCGGGGACTCGTAGAAAGCTCAAGCCTTGACCCTTTATGCGAAGGTGTTCGCAATAGCTTGTTCAGACGGGAAGATAATGGCATCCAGGTCATCTTCAGACACATACTTGCAGCAACTCAAACAACTTGCAAAAGTTGTTAAAGACAGTTGTCAATTCGATGCGTCGCTTGCCGAGCACACCAGTTGGCAGATCGGTGGTCCGGCTGACCTGCTGGTTGAACCAGAGACGGTCGATCAAGTCGCGACGGTGGTCAGCTTTGCCCGTCGCCACAAAATTCCTCTGCTGGTGATTGGTCAGGGCACCAACCTGCTTTTTGATGATGCCGGACTGCGCGGTATCGTTCTCAAACTTGGCCAAAACCTTTGCCGAGTTCATATCAGTGATAACACGATTACAGCCGAGTCCGGTGCCTGGGTGCCTGGCCTGGCACGCAAAGCGATGCAGGCTGGCCTGACAGGTCTTGAGCATACTATTGGCATCCCCGGGACTCTAGGCGGTCTTGTCATGATGAACGGTGGTAGCCAACGCAAAGGCATCGGTGAGAACGTGCGTCGGGTCTGGATTGTTGATTGTAAGGGTGAACAGGTCGAACTCACACGTGAAGAGTGCTCTTTTTCCTATCGACAGAGCGCCTTGCAGGATACCGGTGCCGTGGTGGTCAAGGTAGAGCTGGGATGCGGACGAGAAGAGCCCCAGCGGATTCGCCAGCTGATGCTTGAAGATCTGCGCGAGCGCCGCCGCAAGTTTCCACGTAAACAGCCGAACTGCGGCTCAGTGTTCCTCAGCACCAGTGAAATGCATGCCAGCGTCGGTCCGCCCGGCAAGGTTATTGAAGATGCGGGGCTCAAGGGAACCCGTATCGGTAACGCCGAAGTTTCTCAGCAACACGCCAACTTTATCGTCAACCTCAATGGTGCCACATCAAAGGATGTCTTAAGCCTGATTGCGTATATTCGTCAGGTGGTGAACGAACGCATCGGTTTTGATCTTTGTTGTGAGGTGCGTTACGTGAGTCCCTCAGGTGAGATTATGCCGGCACACCTGGTAAACTTCTGATTTTTTAACGATACAGGAACTGCCAATGCATGATTGTGATGAAGTAATGCTTAAAACAGATGATGCTCTTGTTCGCATCCTTACTCTCGAAAGTGAACAGGCAACCTCCTGGCACTTTCACACGGCAGTGACTGACAAAATGCTTTGTCTGGAAGGCCGGATTGCTATAGAACAACATGGTCCGCAGGATCGTGTTGTGCTCCGCCCTGGTGGGCGTTGTGAGGTAACTGTGGAGCGGGTGCATAGAGTCGTCAATCTGGGAACTGAAACTGCAAAATATCTCTTGGTGCAGGGTGTGGGCCGATATGACTTTAATGTCGTGGATGAGACCGCACCGTTAGGTTAGTGATGTCACCTGGTTTTTAGTCGCTGGGGTTTGATCGGCCAGATATTGTTCGTTTGGGTTGTGCTCAAGGCTCTGATTGTGGCCGACGGGCAGTGGGTGTTTATTATTTGTCAGGGCTTCTAGGAATTTCGATTTTCAGCCTATTTCACAGCCACCGTTATTGATAGAGACATTTAGTAAGCGAAATTATGGCCACCAGGAGACGATCCTTGGTGGCCTTTTATTACAATGCAGGGGTTAAGAGGAACTAACCGATAGATGACTTGACTAGTCATGTCTAAATGATAACACTTAAGGTGAATGGGGAAATCCCGACAAAGCAAATAGGGAGGACCTGATGAACTGGTAGGGAAACCCCGATAAGGCCAACCCTTCTGTGAGGACGGGGACGGAAAGTTGTGGGTCTTTGCGAACAAAGAAGACAGAACTACCAAAGGATATTCATTCAACGGTTAAGTTTGGCTTAAGTTATTTCAGCCTCTGTATATTTATCCCTCATAAGTCACCACAAGGTGAAGACTATGACTGCTGACAAAAAAAGGGCTTCACAGCGTATTCATATTGAGATTCCAGTCTACATCGGACAGGAAGTGTTGGTCTCGCACGATGTCAGTCGAGAGGGCATTTATTTCCTGTCTGATCATCTCTTTGCTGAAGGAGGGAATTTGCACTTTTCACTGGGTTTCGATCACGCCTTGCCTGGAAAGCCGATCAAGTTTGGTTGCCAGGGAGAAGTTGTTCGCGTAGAACAGCTTCACGGGAAATTCGGCATTGCTGCAAAGATAAACAGCCTTCGGCTTGTCCATTAGATATGACAACTGAAGTGATAGTAATTTGCTTTCAGCCAGTTGTCGTTGTTGGTGCGATGAATGGCCCCTCCCACTGGTAATCAAGTCTCAAGTTAACGGCTAATCTCTTCTGCATCACACATTCAATCGGAACTTATATGAACTGAGTGGCTGCGTGATCCCTACTCGCATATCTCCTAACCCACCACCTAAAAATCAGCGCAACGGATCAAAAAGCTCATCAAGACCGTTAAGCTTAAATTCGTAGACCGCCTGCATCATCCTGCCCACCTTGCCTTGCGGAAACCCCTTGCTGGCAAACCAGACCAGATAATCTTCCGGGATATCGATAATTAACCGGCCTTCGTACTTGCCAAACGGCATGCGTGCCTTGACCAGCTCGATAAGTTGCGCATGATCGTAAGCGGGGGTCTCACTCATGCTTTGAAAGCCTCTATCATGTCGTGCATTGCGTTGATGCTGCGAATCCTTTTCATCTTACTGATCTGTTCGGAGAAGTCCGCGGTATCGATGAACATCAGGACATTTTTTAGTTTATCAAGGATTTGTCTCTCACCGCAAAAGAGCTTGCTGTAGCGAGCCAGAAGATCGTTCAGGTAACGATGTAACATCTCTGCTGTTTCGGTTCTTGTCGGTTCCTCAGTATGTCGAGTCCGTAAACGTTCAAAGAGTAACGGGTCGGAGATTGCACCGCGTCCGAGCATCAGCCCGGCAGCCCCGGTTTCTGCCAATATGCGTAACCCCTCGGCGGCAGTGCTGATATCGCCATTGGCAATCACCGGCAGTGAGGTCTCACGAACAACACGTTCAGTGATGCTGTGATCGGCGGCCCCAGCATACTTTTGCTTGACCGTGCGTGGATGCAAAACCAGAAAATCAACTTCAGCGTTTTCAAAGAGCGACAGAAGCGAAAAGATCTGGTCTGGATCAACGTAGCCGGCCCGCAGCTTGATGGAGAAGGTCCCGGAGATGGCCGTGCGCAGGGCAGGTATGATCTCAGCCAGAAGATCAGGATGCTGCAACATGGCACCGCCGGTTGCGCCGGAGGTCATGCGCCCATAAGGACAACCCATGTTGAGATTGATGTGGCGAGCACCGGCGGCTGCAGCGTTGCGGGCGGCTGCCGTTAAAGCCTTGCTGTTGTTGCCAACCAGTTGTGCGATCAGGGGGACGTCCCCGGTTGTACTGGTAACTTCTTTCAGGTCACTGTTGAGCAGGTGTTTGCGGCTGACATTACTAACGCGCATGAACTCGGTAAAAACCACATCGGGGCGCACCCAGTCGATAAAGAGTGCACGCATGGCCCGGTTAGTTAATCCCTGCAAGGGGGCCAGCATCAGAGGCGTTGTCCCTTCTTGCCAAGGGAGTGTGCGCATGCTGATGTCTGTAGTAGGGGAGAGGAATTGACTTGGATACATGGTGGTTTGTCTGCTAGATCACTGTTTGGTCGTCGCATGCAGAAGCTTCGGCAATCACGCTCTGATTACGGCCGGAATCTTTGGCCTTATAGAGAGCTTCATCAGCCATGGCGACCACTTTTGAAGGGGAGAGATTCCGGTTTGGGATAACGGTGGCGATGCCAATGCTGACGGTGACTATTGACGACACGGGTGATTCGTGATGCGGTAATGCCAACTCCCTAACGTGGGAATGAAAGGCGGCTGCGAGGTCAGCTGCTCCTTGGATATGGGTATGAGGCAGAATGGCGACAAACTCTTCGCCGCCGTAGCGAGCCAGTAGGTCTCCGGCACGACAGAGCGCTCCCTGTAACGCCCATGCCACTTTCTGTAAACAGATATCGCCTTCGAGATGGCCATAGTGATCGTTGTACTTTTTGAAATGATCAATGTCGATCATGATGACCGAAAACGGCTGTTGACTGCGTTGTTCCCGCAACCATTCACGCGCCAGAAATTCATTGAATGAGCGTCGGTTTGCCAGGCTGGTCAGGCTATCGGTTACAGAGATCCTTTCCAACTCCAGATTGACTTCGGCAAGGCGTGCGTTGAGCACCATAAGATCCTCTTCACGAGCTTTGCGGCGATTCATCTCGGACTTCAGACGAAGTGCTGAACGGACTCTGGCCAACAGTTCTGTGTGGCTTGGCGGTTTGGTGATGTAGTCGATGGCTCCAGCTGTGAATGCAGATTCCAATCCTTCGAGGAAATCAGCACCACTGATGATAATAATAGGGACGTCGCAGAAGATGTCATGTGCAGATAACTCACGGCAGGCATCAATACCGCTTGTGCCTGGCAGATTGATATCAAGCAGGATCAGATCCAGGTCGGTTTCCATTTTGTCTGGCTGATTGAAGCCGATTTTCTGATATGCGTCTTCAACGGAATCAGAAAGAATCAAATCGGCATAGCCAACCTCATTGAGAAGGTCGCTGATAAAAATTCTGGACACCATTGAATCATCTACAATCAGTATGCTCATTTTGTTACCACAATATTCTTAAGGATGGATTTCGATTCAGTTATAAGAATAACGTAAAGATTAAAAAGTAAAAGGCTGGGAGTTGACTTTCTGGCTGTACCCTACCACTAACCCGCTTGCTATCAATTGCTTAAAGAATCCAACTCTTCCCAACGGGCGTAGCTCTCTGCAAGTTCAGTTTCGATCGTTTCCAACCGGATTGTGGTTGTTGCAACCTGCTTTCCCGCTGTGCGGTAAAAGTCAGGATTCACCATCTTTGCATGTAATTCGGCAATTTCTGTTTCGAGTGCATCGATTTGCAGCGGCAATTCGTCCAGTTCGTGCTTTTCCTTAAAAGTCAGCTTGCGGGCCCGTTCTTTCTTTGGTTTTTCCTTGGCCAAGACTTTGGTTTTGAGAGTCTCCTCCGGTTGTGGTCTCTGTTGCAGCCAATCGTCATAGCCACCGACATATTCGCTGATCTGGTTTTCACCTTCGAAGACAATGGTACTGGTGACAACCCGGTTGAGAAACGCACGGTCGTGGCTGACCATGAATAGTGTCCCCTTGAAATCAGCCAGTAACTCTTCAAGCAGGTCGAGAGTCTCCAGGTCGAGGTCGTTGGTTGGTTCGTCAAGGACCAGAACGTTGGCCTCGCGAGTAAAGAGACGGGCCAGCAGTAGCCGGTTGCGTTCACCACCGGAGAGGATGCGGACCGGGCTGCGGATGCGGGCGGGGGTGAAAAGAAAATCTTGCAGATAGCCGATTACATGACGGGATTTACCGCCTATGACGACTGTGTCCTGTTCGCCAGCGAGGTTCTGTTGAACCGTCAACTCGGGATCAAGCTGTTCACGCAATTGGTCGAAGTAAATAATCTGTAGATTGGTGCCTCGCTTGACCTTTCCCTGCTGAGGCGATAGCTCACCCAGAATCAGTGTGAGCAGGGTGGTTTTGCCAACCCCGTTGGGTCCGATGATGCCGATTCGATCACCACGCATCACTGTCGTTGAAAAGTCTTTGACCACGGGCGTGTCACCATAAGCAAAGGTCAATCCCTTTACTTCGGCGACTAGCTTGCCGCTGCGTTCAGCCTCTTGCAGATTGAAGCGGGCTGCGCCAAGACGTGCACGTCGCTGACGATGTTCTTCACGCATCTTTTTCAGAGCGCGCACGCGACCTTCATTACGAGTACGACGAGCCTTGATTCCCTTGCGGATCCAGATTTCCTCTTCGGCCATCTTTTTGTCGAAGCGGGAATTCTCCTGACTCTCCGCGTGTAAAAATTCTTCTTTACGTTGCAAAAAAGTATCGTAATCACAGGCGAAATCAAACAAATGACCGCGGTCAATCTCGACGATGCGAGGTGCCAGACTGCGTAAAAAGGCGCGATCATGAGTGACAAAGACCAGGGTCAAATTCTCGCGCTTAAGAAATTCTTCCAGCCAGGTAATTGATTCAATATCAAGATGGTTGGTCGGCTCATCGAGTAGGAGAATATCAGGGGTGATTGCCAGCGCTCTGGCCAGCAGAACCCGGCGCATCAATCCTCCTGAGAGGCTCGCAACCGGAAGATCCGCAGATAGTTTGAGGCGAGAGAGAACCTGTTCGATTTGTTGCTGATGTGCCCATCCGTCACAACTTTCGAGCTTATGCTGCACATCCGAGAGCTCGTCGTGCAGATCGGTTTCGCCCTGTTCCATACGCAGGCTCAGATTATGATAACGAACAAGATGCTGGCCGATAAGGCCCAGCCCCTGCGCGATGGCCTCGTAGATTGTGCCTTGAAGATCGCGGGGGATGTCCTGCTCCAGGCGAGCAATCCGCAAGCCCTGCTGGCGATCAATGACACCATCATCTGGTGGCAGCTCTCCGGCAATTACTTTAAGCAGGGTCGATTTGCCGGTACCATTACGGCCGAGCAAACAGATGCGCTCGCCCTTGGCAATGCGCAGCGAAATGTCCTCGAAAAGAGGTGGCCCGCCGAAAGCCAGGCTGATATTGCGAAGATTGATAAAGGCCATGAATACTCACTTTTTATAAATACGGATTCAGGATTATGGCAGAAGGTTGCTGTGATGCAAGGTAAAACGGTTACGGGGTTACTCTGTTTCCGCAGGAAAAGTCTGTTAAGGTCATTTCTTAACGCTAAGACGCGGAGACGCAGAGAATCGTGGTCATGATCGAGTCATTTATCAAAAAAAATGTTAGCCTTTCCTCTGCGTTCTTTGCGTCTCTGCGTTAAATTGTTATTGGTTTATAAGTTCGTAGATTTTTGCTCCAAGACAGAAGCTTAGTGTTAAAGTAAATACCGTACTATCCTACTTGAATGGAGACTCTAAATGCTTAATCTAGGATACATGAACCATCTCAAAGTCCATGCGATAGATGATGATGGTGCCTGGCTGAAGGCTGGTCGGGAAGAGGTCTTGTTGCCGAAGTATGAACTTACCGCAGCGATCCGCCTGGGTGAGATGCTTGACGTCTTTGTCTACGCTGATGGCTCTGGGAACCTGGTAGCAACCCTGCGTCAACCAATGGCTGAGGTCGGCGAATTTGCTTTAATGCGCGCCAGCCAGGTTAATATCCATGGCGCATTTATGGATTGGGGTTTAACTAAAGATCTCCTGGTGCCACTTAAAGAACAGGCAGAGACGATGAAAATCGGTCGTCAATACCTGGTCAATGTTCGCCTGGACCGTCAGGGTCGTCCGATCGGTACGGCACGTCTCGACAAATGTCTCGCTGGTGTCGACAATACCATTGGCGATGGCGAGGAGGTTGATCTGATCATCTGGGAGCCTACCGATCTCGGCGTTAAAGTGATCATCAACCATCGCTTTGGTGGTTTGCTTTATCATGATGAAATTGGCGATCATCTCAAATATGGTGATCAGCTTAAAGGTTACATCCGTCTTATTCGACCCGATGGGAAGATAGATTGTACCCTCAGGAAGGGTGGTAAGGCAGACAGGGATGACGCCAAAGATAAAATCATACAAGCCTTATTGGATCATCAGGGCTTTCTGCCGTTGCATGACAAAAGTCCACCGGAACAGATTCAGAATATGCTCGGCATGAGTAAGAAGCTTTTTAAGAAAGGTATTGGCGGCCTGTACAGATCCGGTTTGGTCGAGTTTATTGATGATGGTATCCGATTGAAACCTGAGTCAGTGAGCTCACTGACTCAAGGAGAAGAATAAGAAGTCACTCTGTTTGACAGACCCTGAAGACTGTTGTAGAAATTTAGGTGACACAGTCGGTCAGGCGAAAGCCGTTCAGCTAACTTAATATTGAGAAAAAGTAAGGAGAGACAAGATGGCAACTTATACCTGTGCAAAATGTGGAATGGGCGTCAATGCAACCTGCGCCAAGTGTGATAGCCCGCTCGAAAACGATTCTCTGGATCTTGGTAATGGTAAAAGTGTGCAGGTTTCAAAATGTCCGAACGGACACGGCAAGATAAAGTCGCCAATGTGTTGCGGTGAGGATATGAGCTGTTCACTCTGAGTGAATGGTAGGAGATGATCAGAGACCATAAGGGCAGCCAATCGGCTGCCCTTTGTCGTCATATGAGTGGCAATAGATTTATTGCTCTGCCTTCTTCTGTAAAGCATCAAAAACCATATCCAGCACCGCTTTCTGCCGGACTTCTGTTTTATTTAATACTGCCAGACATTGTCCCATGGGGAAACATTTGTGCAGGTAATCTGCGTCCCGGCCAGAAAGGATAATGATGCGCCGTTTGTCTACGCCCTTTTCAATGGCGTAGGCAAGTAGTTTGCTGCCATCGAGATTCGGCATTTCCAGATCGAGTAAAAGTAGATCAAGGTCGGTGCTGATTTGAGCCAGCCCCTGTAGCGAGTTGTCGAATGTAAGGATTTCCAGATTGGGGTAGCGTTCACTTACGTAGCTCGTAAGTAACTCGAGAAAGAGACGATCATCATCGATGACTAGAATCTTTTTCATGCTGTTTATCCCACTTCTCCCTGCCTTCCGGTCATTGTTTTAGGTAGACTTTGAAATGGGGGAGCAGAGAGTCGACTTTTTCTTTTCATATCTTTACGTTATCATAAGTTTATAGTTTTACAGGTTTGTCCCCTTTTAATACCGGAGAGCACGATGCATATTGTTGCGGTACATCGCTGGCAAAAAGAAGAGGCCGAGGTTGCCAAGATCATCGCTGAAGCGATGGGTTCTGTGGTTTTCGAAGCTCGGCAAAAGATCTCCGGCGGTGGGCCAGCGGTGCTTGCGAGTTTTGCTGATGAGCATCAGGCTGAGGCTTTGGTCGCCAAGCTATCTCAAAATGGCATTCCCACATTGGTGATTGATACCGAGCTTGTACGCAGTCGTAAGCAACCTCTGCATGTCCGACGCTTTATGCTGGCTCCGCAAGCGTTAAAGATAGAATCTTTTGACGGCGAGATTTGCGACATTGATTACAGCACGATTGAGCTGCTGCTTGTCGCTACCTGTAGCTCCGCGCAGAGATATACCACCACAGAGACCGAGCGTAAATTCAGCCTCGGCAAAACCCTGCTCGCCGGCGGCGTGCCAATGACCAAGAAGGTGACGCGTGACAAGGTCGTAAACACCGAAGAACGCGACGAAACTTTATGGCTGTATGTCCGTGGAGGAGCAACCATGATTTTTAACCGGGCGGCAATGAACTACGATGGCCTTGGCGAAGCGATGCAGTTTACCCGTGACCTTAACTTTACTCATCTGAAGAACGAGCTGAAGCGTTTTGCTCCGCAGGCTGGCTATGACGACCGCTTGATCAAACGAGCTACGCTGATTCGCTTGCTTGGCTCAGCACTCAACCCAGAAGCTGATATCGATCTGGCTTTCGAAATTCTGGCCAGGAGTCTTCGCGAACAGTCAGATTCAGGTCCATGTTAATGTCGTTGTTCAAGAGGATTCTTCCACTTTCGTGAAGTATGTGTTGACGATGGCTGCGACTTCATTGCGAACCAGGTCGGATTCATCGCCAGCAAATCTGTTGTACAGTTCTGGAACCAGAACAACAAACTTGTCGAGCAGGTCTGGATCAAAATGAGTGCCGCGACCCTCCAGGAGAATCTCCAGAGCCTGTTCCAGGGAAAAGGCTTTTTTGTACGGACGCACGGAGGTGAGCGCATCAAACACGTCGGCAATAGCAAAGATCCTGGCTCCAAGCGGGATGTCTTCCCCTTGTAGAGTGTTCGGGTAACCGGATCCGTTATACTTCTCATGATGACAGCCGACAATCGGTACGGCATCCGCAAGCCAGGCAGAACGGTTCACGATGTCGATGCCGTGCGTCACGTGCTGGCGCATGATGGCAAACTCTTCATCATCCAGCTTGCCCGGTTTGAGCAGAATTCGATCCGCGGTACCAATCTTGCCGACATCATGCAGACACGCCCCCTTGACCAGGCCCTGCATGGTCTGCTCAGTCGCCCCAATAGACTCGGCAAGGCGTACTGAATAGAGCGTAACCCGATAGTTATGGGCATCCGTATCACTGTCACGCTTAGCAATGGCACCACCCAGAGTTTTGATGATCTCAAGGTTGGCATCAAGCAGGCGAACCGAGAGCCCCTCGACCCGTCGGAGTAAGCCGAGCACGACCGGGTAGAGCACCATGGCGCTGGTTGCTACGATCAGCATGACAAAGAGGAGGGTGCGTTGCAAACGCTGGTTAAATTCTGCCAGGGCGACATCTGAAAGGGCGTAGATACCGACGATATGCAGCGTAGGTGTTCCGTGGCGGTTGTTGAGGGGGAGGCCGACCCGAACAACTGGGCGACCGGCGATCCGGGTTGGGGTTGCCACCAGCTCGTCGGTGGACTGTTCCAGAATCGTTTCTGCAGCAAGGACATCGTACAGGGCCTGGCCGTCAGGGTATTCCGGGTCGAGGCTTTCAGCAAGTTTCTGGCCCTGTAGATCATAAATTACTGCTACCGGAAAGTATCCTGTCCGTTGATGAATTGGCCCATCTTTCCCTTTGATCCGGTTCATCAGTTGATCGATGTCGATCTGTGCGGGATCATCGAGCAAGTCGTAAATGTGTGGGTTGATCTGAGAAATACGCTGACTGGCAAAGAAGGTGATGTCGTTGATGAT
Source organism: Deltaproteobacteria bacterium (assembly GCA_024279915.1). Taxonomy (GTDB): domain Bacteria; phylum Desulfobacterota; class Desulfuromonadia; order Desulfuromonadales; family BM103; genus M0040. Next base: position 364 of record JAJRRB010000008.1, on the reverse strand, counting down.
CCGGTTGCGCTCAATGAAGTATGCAATCACAACGATTACGATTGAAATTGTCACTGTAGTAATGAGCAAGCGCTTAATCAAGTCACGGTGGACAGTCGAGTTAAACTTGTTCGTCATAGAAGTTCTCCACTTTTTCAACCTCAATTGCAAAGCCGAATGGAGCTTTTAGTGTTATAACAAGAGAGGTAACTGCATAATGATACTGGGTTTTGACAATATTGCAATCGGGTAGGAGGCGGGGTTTCCCCGCCGTCCTCCCACACCACCGTACGTACGGTTCCGTATACGGCGGTTCACAAAGCGCGTTGAAAGTGTTTGAGTTGGTCTGACAAAGAAACCAACGCCAGGTTGTTGAAGAAAGTTT
>JAJRRB010000080.1 GCA_024279915.1 Deltaproteobacteria bacterium | reverse complement strand
TATGGCCAGAAAGGCCCTGCAATGTGTCGGGCTAACCGAGCACATATCTCCCCTCATTATGGCTGGCCAGGGGCAGTAATGCTGAAAAGCGGCTGCCTTGGGAGGGGCCGGCACTTTCCACCCAGACCAGGCCTGAATGGGTTTCAACAATACCCTTGACCAGGGCCAGACCGAGGCCAACTCCTTTGCCGCCAAATCGGGCTTGAGAGGTAGAATGGCTGGAAATGTCTCCGACTTCCTGGAATTTATCAAAAATTCGAATCTGGTCCTCTTTTTCGAGGCCTATGCCGCTGTCGTTGATTGAAATTTGCAGATAGCTCTCTGTCAGAGGACTGTCGAAAAAACTTTCGGAAAAGGCGCGCAACTTTTTAGTGAGAGTGGCGACTTCTTCTTGCTGCAGAGTCCGGCCGGAAAGTTGTACTGAGCCTCCTTCTGGCGTGAACTTCATGGCGTTTTCCAGCAGCCGGCCAAAGGCGCGTTTTAAATGGTGGGCGTCGCCTCGGATTATGGCATCATCAGGAAACTCTTGCAGCTCAAGATGTAACTTGCGTGCCTCACAATCTGGTCTGACCTCAGCGAGGAGTTCGTTGATCATCGGCAAGGGGTTGAAGGTCTCTTGAGCCATATAGAGGGTTTTTGCTTCGAGCCTGGCGGCTTCAAGAAGATCGTCAACAATGTGATTGAGACGCAAGCTGCCGCGCATGATGACATCCAGAGCGCGTTTTTCATTTTCACCAAGTATGTCCTCGATTTGACTCTGCAGAAATTCTGCTCCGGAAAGTATGGTCGTCAAAGGCGTACGCAGTTCGTGTGAGGCAAGGGACAGAAAGGAGCTTTTCATCTGGTTGAGGCCTTGCAGGGTGCGGTGATGTTGCTCGAGTTGATCCAGATTGTCACGCAGGGTTGATCGAGAACGTTCCAGTTCGCGAAGGCTGGCAAAGTTGAGCCGGTGTTGCCATTGCAATTCATCAAAGAGCTCGGCGTTTTTCAGTAAAGGACCGAGTTGTCTGCCAATCGCCTGGATAAGTCGCACATCCTCGCGATTGAAGACCCGGTTGCCCCGATCGAAAATAAAGAGGGCCCCCAGAGTTTTTTCTTTGGTAATAAATGGTACGGCCAAAAAGGCTTTCCAGTTATCCTCAAAAACTGCACTGGAAATTCGTCGGTGGTCTTTCTGCAGATTCGTGGAGAGACGTGGACGACCAGTTTCGACTACTTTTCCTGCCAGGCCCATACCTGGTTGCATTTGCCCTAGTTCTTCGACCACATTGTCGGGAATGTTGCGATGGAGAGCCAGTTTCATCTCTGTACCGCCTTGCTCCAGTAGAAAGATTCCTCCTCCCGATATGGCAAGGCTCTTGATGACTTCGTCAAGTATGATTTCGAGGGTGTGTGGCAGGTCGTGCCCTTCGGCAACCCGGTGAGAGATTTCGTTTAACAGAGAGAGATGTCGGTTGTGACGTTGCAGCTCAAGTTGCAGGTTGGTTGTCTGAGTGACATCTCGAAAACTGCCGTAAATAACCTGGCGATTTTGCATGCGCCCGGTTTTGACTTTGATTTCACCAATGAACTGACTGCCGTCGTTACGCCGAAACTTGATTCCACTGGCTTCTGCCTCGCCTTTTTTGATGGCGGTATTGATCATGCGCAAGACGCGCTGTCGATGTTCCCGGGAGTAGAGCACTTTGAAGGTCAGGTGGGTGACTGACCCTTGCGTGTAGCCTAGCAGGTCCTCCGCCTGACGATTGACCTCCAGCAGAGAACCATCTTCCTGATCAAAGACAAATAAGGCTTCGCCGGAGTTCTGAATGAATTGCCGATCGCGGTTTTGGTAGTTTTCAAGTTGATCGCTTTGCTGTTGACAGGTTTCTTCACTGGCCAGAAGTTTGTTCTGTAGCTCCCTGGCCTGTTTCTGGCTGCGTTTGGCCCAGAGGATGGCCAGAATAATGCTGATTCCCGCAAGAACAAGTGCAACCGTTGTCATAGTCAACCCTCCTGCCCATCGTTGGAGAATCGGGAGGTGTCTGAAAGTCGAGCCGGATCTGTGAGCCTAAAGATGGCCAGACGACGGAGCCAGTCAAGAGCTGTGCAGGCTGTACGTAGTCGGACCTGATCACGGTCGCCCCCACAGTTAAATCGCTCAACGCGTTCTTCCCAGGGACTGACCATGGCCAGATAGACTGTACCGACCGGTTTGTCTTCAGTGCCACCGCCGGGCCCGGCAATGCCGGTTACCGCGAGCCCAACGTAGGTGTTGGCTGTTGCGTGGACGCCTTTGGCCATTGCCTCTGCGCATTCAGTGCTGACGGCGCCATGCTGATCAAGAAGCTCCTGGGTAACCTGCAAACAACTCATTTTGGCGGAGTTGGCATAGGTGACGACACTGCGTTCCAGAAAGGTCGAAGAGCCAGGTTGGTCGGTCAGCAGCTTGGCGATCAGGCCACCGGTACACGATTCAGCAAGGGCTAGTGTGATACCAGCTGTTGACAGTAAACGTGCCGTGGTTCCCGCCAGAGTGTCGTTATCGATGCCGACAACATGATCGCCCAGTGTTTTGCGTACGACAAGTTCGGCACGATCAACCAGATTTTGAGCATTTTTTCCTCTCGTATGCAGCTTGACCTGCACCATCGGGAAATCGACATTGAATGCCAGTTCAACCCCCTCCGGCAGGCCGGTGTGGTTGATACGGGCTTCAACGTCAGGCTCTGACAAGCCAAAGGCGGTGATAACCCGTTGGCACTGTAAAGGCGGGGTTGGAAAACGGTTCAGAAGTGAGGGGATAATGTATTCATCGAGCATAGCCAACATCTCTTGTGGAACGCCAGGCAGGAAATAAAGGTCAGACTGTTGATTCTGCAGGTGAAATCCTGGGGCAGTGCCGTTCTTGTTGACGATGATTGTGCTTCTGCCTGGCAGCATGGCCTGTTTTTCGTTGCGCGGATGCATCTCTCTTTGCCAGGCACGAAAGCGGGCTCTGATCTGCAGGAGAGCTTTGTCATTCAGACTTAAGGAACGGTCAAAGGCACGGGCAGCGGCTTTGGCCGTGCGGTCATCTTCGGTTGGGCCAAGTCCTCCTGTTACGATGACTGAGTCGTTCGTACCGGCCAGGCGCTGCAGTGCACTGACGATTTCTTCCTCATGATCGCTGCAGGTGGCTGCTTCGCGCACTGGTAAAGAATGAGCCATCAGTGCTCGTGCGATTGTCGCTGTATTGGTGTCGGCCAGGTCACCGTTCAGAAGTTCGTCGCCTATGGTGAGAATTGCAATTTTCATTGAGTCCAGGTTTTTTTGAATGACTGGCAGCGACGGCCGTCATCACGTCAGGTTGAAAAGCCACAAGGTCAGGCGTAGGGCAATGGCAGCGTAGATGCCAGCGGCAAAATCATCAAGGACAACGCCAACGCCATGCTTCAGGTTTTTATCAAGCCATCCTGCTGGCGGTGGCTTGATAATGTCGAACAGGCGGAACCAGAAAAAGCCGAGCAGAGCCACGGGCCAACTCCAGGGCAGAAAGGCCACAGTGACGAGATAACCGACTAGCTCATCGATAACGATGCGGCCATCATCGGCGACGCCGTAAATTTGCCCGGCGGCGTCGGCCACCCAGAAACTGAACATCAACAATGCTGTAAAGGTAACCAGAAAGAGCCACCAGGGCCAGCCGCTAAGCAGATAGAAAATCGGGATACCGGCAAGTGTGCCAACCGTCCCTGAGGCAAAGGGGGCATAGCCGAGACCGGCATTACTAGAGAAGAAAAGAATCAGCTTGCGCACTTAGTCCTCCAGCTCAAATCGACGGTTGGCGGTTGCCGTGACCACTCGGTAAATTTCTGGCAAGGGTCGACCTGTGGCCTCGGCCAGCTTTACACAGCTGGCGTGTTCCGGGGTGATCCGCAATAATTTTTCGCCTTCGTAAATCAATTTCACTGCTGCTTCGCCGAAGTCCGTCTGCACAGTTGCTGACTCACGGCGCAGTTTCATGCGACGGGTCTCGTGCATGCGGACACCGATGGCGCTACTTTCACGTAGAATCATTTGCGCCAGATGTTCCGCATCCTGTGGTTGAGTCACAACCGTCAAACCTGCTCCTGGCCGGTTCTTTTTCATCTGTAAGGGTGCGAACGCGGCATCAAGAGCGCCATTAGCCATGAGTCGGTCGATCAGTGAACCGAGCCATTCCGGCGATGAATCATCGAGGTGAGTTTCAATAATGGTCACGGTATCGCGCTCGAAGCCTTCTGCTGGAGCCCTCGAGCCGATGATCCCGCGCAACAGGTTGGGGCGATCATCCAACTGCCAACCACCAACACCGTAGCCGATTTGCTCGATGGTCATCTTCGGCATAGCCGAAAATTGGGCTATCTCAACCGCAATTGCTGCCCCGGTGGGGGTCACCAGCTCACGATTGCTGTCAGCGTCAGCTACGGGATGACCTTGCAGAAGCTGCAAGGTCGCAGGGGCAGGCAACGGTATGGCCCCGTGGGAAGCTCGAATCATGCCGCTGGAAAGTGGCAGGGGGGCACAGTATATCTCCTGTATTCCCAAAAAGTGCAGGCCGATTACGCTGCCGACGATATCGACGATGGCGTCAACGGCACCAACTTCATGGAAGTGTACGTCATCCAGAGCAACCTGATGGACATGTGCTTCTGCTTCGCCGAGGCGTCGGAAAATCCGCCGCGCTTTGTTTTGTACCGAATCATTGAGTTGGCTCTCAGCGAGCATGGTGTCGATATCCGTCCAGCTTCGTGCCGGTTGATTCTCTTTGCACAAAACCTTGATGCGCGTACCACCGATGCCGTGGCGTTTCTCGTTGTTCTGCTCCAGTTGATAACCGGAGACAGGCAACTTGACCAGCTCGGTTTCGATGGCATTCAAATCTACGCCCAGGTCAACCAGCAGACCGAGCATCATGTCGCCGGAAATCCCGGAAAAAGTATCAAGGTAGAGAATGCTCATGATTCTCTTCGTCGGTTAATGCGAGTGGCGGCGAAGGCCGCGCCGAAGCCGTTGTCGATGTTGACCACCGTGATGCCACCGGCACAGGAGTTGAGCATGCCGAGCAGGGCGGAAACTCCGCCGAAGGCGGCACCGTAGCCGACCGAGGTCGGAACTGCAATGACAGGAACATCAACCAGACCACCGACCACAGAAGGCAGGGCACCCTCCATACCGGCGATGACGATGATAACGGATGCTTCACGCAAAGCGTCCATGTGTGCCAGCAAGCGGTGAATTCCGGCAACGCCGACATCGACGAGTTCTTCCACCTGATTGTTGAACATGCGGGCGGTTACGGCTGCCTCTTTAGCGACTGGCAAATCCGAGGTGCCGGCACAGATAATGAGAACTTTTCCCCGGCCGAGGTCTTCAAAGGGCTTTTGCTGCAAGGAGAAGGTTTGGGCGAGGGAGTTGTATTCACCTTGTGAGTGGTTATTTAACAGGATTTCGGCTTTTTCGCTGGAAATCCGGGTGACCAGGACATTGTCGCCATGCTCTGTCATATGCTGGACGATGTTCGCAATCTGTTCGGCGGTTTTGGCTTCGCCAAGGATCACCTCAGGAACGCCCTGACGCAGGGCACGATGGTGGTCAATCATTGCCTCTCCGATATCTTCGAAGGGCAGGTCGTGCAATTTTTGCAGGGCGTTGTCAATGTCTATCTCGCCGCTCTGTATCTCCTGGAGCAGACTCTTTAGCCGATCTTTTTGCATGAGTTGTCACAATCCATGTAAGTTTGAATGATTCAGGTCGTTTACAGATTACCAGTATTTCCTGCTTTTGGGAAGAAAGCATAGTGGACGGGAAGTGGAAGGATCGGTGTGGTATGGCGTGGGAAATGCATCAAAATTCATCATATGCCCGGTGTTGCTAAGTCTGTTTCATGTCGTCAGAGCAGGCATCAGGAGGCAAGTATGCTTACTAGTAAGCGCGAAAGACCTTATGGTGGGAGCCAGTATCAGTGGGGTGCGGTGGTGGATGATTTTGCTGTGAGTTGAAATGTAAAAAAACCGGGAGGCTATCGGACTTGACAGGCCGTAGCGAGAGATTGGATGGTCGAGGACAGATTTACGGGAATTTGAGAGCTAATAGTATGTCTATTTGTCGAAAATTGCCGTAGATATGGACCGATCAGCCGATTTCGCAGTAGGTTTTGTTAAGTTCGACAGTCTCCTAGGGACAGGCACCTGCGGAGCCAGTTTCTATTCGTCCCCACCAATCTTATTGATAAAGACTTCACGGGGACGACTGGTCCCATCAGAAGGGCCAACAATCCCTTCAGCTTCCATCTTCTCAATCATACGCGCAGCACGATTGTAACCGAGCCGCAAGCGACGTTGCAGCATGGAGATTGAAGCCTGCTTGGTGTTGGCTATGATGGCCAACGCTTCATCCCACTTTTCGTCATATTCATCATCGCCATCACTGCCACCGCCATTGGTTGCCGGGGGCTTGTCGAGGATGGTCTTGTCATATTCAGGTGAGCCCTGCTTCTTGAGGAACTCGACCACACGCTGCACCTCAATCTCCGAGACGAATGCACCGTGGACACGTTGTACGGCACCTGTGCCGGGTGGCAGGAAGAGCATGTCACCGTTGCCGAGCAGCGTCTCGGCCCCCATCTGGTCGAGAATGGTGCGGGAATCTGTACGTGAAAAGACCTTGAATGAGATGCGGGTCGGGAAGTTGGCTTTAATCAGGCCGGTGATGACATCGACACTTGGTCGCTGCGTGGCCAGAATCAGATGAATTCCGGCAGCGCGGGCCATCTGCGCCAAGCGAGCGATTGATTCTTCGATCTCCCGGCCAGCCACCATCATCAGGTCGGCCAGTTCATCGACAATGACAACGATGTAGGGGATATGGCCATGATCGAGTTCTTCCCCTTCCGCAAGTTCGATTTCCGGCAACTCCTCTTCCATCAGATCGACAACGGCATCATTGTCAAGTTCCTGCTTACGCTTGGAAGTCTTCTCTTTTTCCTCTTTAGCCAGTTTGCGATTATAACCGTCGATATTGCGCACGCCCTTGTCGGACATCAGCTTGTAGCGTCGCTCCATCTCGCGGACTGCCCAGTTGAGGGCTAAGGCTGCCTTCTTCGGGTTGGTCACGACCGGTAGCAGCAGGTGTGGAATCCCCTCATACATCGAGAGTTCCAGCATCTTTGGATCGACCATGATGACACGAACATCGCGTGGGTCGGCACGATAGAGGAGTGACAGGATCATGGCGTTAATCGAAACAGATTTACCGGTTCCGGTCGAGCCAGCCACCAGCAGGTGCGGCATTTTAGCCAAGTCGGCAACAACCGTATGACCGAAAATATCTTTACCCAGGGCCAGAGGGAGTTTGCCACCAGTCTTCTGGAATTGCTCTGTGGCAAAAATCTCCTTGAGGTAGACCATCTCACGGTCACGATTAGGAATTTCAATGCCGACCACTCCACGGCCTGGAATCGGTGCGACAATCCGAATTGAGAGCGCCTTGAGTGCCATACTCAGATCGTCGGATAGCCCGGCGATCTTGTTGACTTTAACGCCAGGTGCCGGGGCAAACTCGTACATGGTGACCACCGGGCCCGGTTTGACCTCGGAGACATCTCCTTCGACGTTGAAGTCGAGCAGTTTCTTTTCCAGCAACCGGGCGTTCATCATCAAGGCATCTTTGTCGACCGGTTTGGCGGCTTCACCGTCATGGTCGAGCAGGCTCAGAGAGGGCTGGTGATAAGTCCCCGATGGCTCCAGAAAATCGAAAGCCTCCTGGTTGAGCTGGGCTTTCTTTTTGCCCTTTTTGCCCTTCCCTGCAACAACCGGTGCTGGCGGTGGCTCCGGTGCACGGATAACCGGCGCCTTGTCCTTTTTAGGTTTGTCGGCATTTTTCAGAGCACGACGGGCTTGACTGGCTTCTCGACGCCTTTCCAGGGAATCGCCCAGCCTTGCCAACAGTCCTTCCAGAAAAAGGACCATGGAAAATCGGGCGACCAACATGGAGGAGACAGAAAGAAAAACGAGCAGGAAAATCGCTGCTCCGGTCAGGTTGAACCAATTTTTCAGTATGCTCGCCAGGGAAAAACCGATAAAACCACCGGCCTGGCTCAGAGTTTGGCCAAAGAGTGCGACCTTTTCAAATTTGAGGGAGATTAAACCAGCAATAGAAATCAGCATCACCACAAAAGAAACGATCTTGTAAATGCGAGGGTGAAGGTCGCGAAACTTCAGGAGTCGCCAGGCAAAGAGCAGGCAAGCAATGGGAATCATCAGGGCTGGCAGGCCGATAATCTGGTAAAAAAGGTCAGAAACATAGGCGCCAACCTTACCGCAGAAATTGTGGATCGTCGCCGGGTCAAGATTGTTGTTGAAAGAAGGATCACTGTTGTTGAAGGAGATCAGGCTCAAAAGCAGGACGAGACCCGCTGCCATCCAGACCAGGCCGGCAATCTCTTTTTTGATATGTTCGCGCAGAAAGGTTTTACGTGGTTTTTCGCTCATAAGCATCCCGGTGAATAATTAGCGCCATGTTAGCGCAATTATAGGGAAAAGGTCAAAGGTTGGTTATCGAGTTGTTTACAGGAAATAGACCAGACCCAGTCCGCCGACAAACCAGCAGTAGAAAGCAAACCAGTGCAGCCGTCGTCGTTTGATGATGCCCATCAGCAGGTGGATACAGAACAGGCCGGTTATCAATGCTGCAATTGTTCCGGCGATGTAGGGAAGGACGGCATCGGTGGCTACGGCATCAAGATCCTTAAGAGAGAGTAGTGCTGCTCCAAAGACCGCTGGCAGCGCCAACAGAAACGAGAAGCGAGCTGCGGTTTCGCCATCGACACCGCGCAGCAGTAGGGTGGCGATGGTTGAACCGGCCCTGGAGATGCCGGGGATGATGGCGCAGCCCTGAACCGTACCGACTACGATGGCATCCATGAATGACATCTCTTTGCGGGATTGCTCCTGCTTGCGCAGACGTTCTGCGAACCAGAGCAGACTGCCGGTTACCAGCAACATGACGCAGACAATGGCCGGACGTTCGAAAAGGCCGATAAAGAAATCTTTAAAGAGCAGGCCGATTATGGCCGTCGGTACCGATCCGGCGATCAGCAGCCAGACCATAAAGCGCTGTTGTACTGCCGCTTCGTCGCGTCGCCAGAGTGAAGAGATCAAGCCGGTGAGGTCACGCCAGAAGTAGAGGAAAACTGCGACCATGGAGCCGACATGCAACAGCACATCAAAGAGTACGCCCGATTGTTCAAAATCACCTAACAGATGCTGGGCCAGAACCAGGTGGCCGCTCGATGAGACCGGCAGGAATTCGGTGGCACCCTGGAGGATACCGAGTAAAATTGCGTCAAGAAAAGACATAAAAACCTAGCTGTAAGTTTTAAGTTGTAAGAAAAATCAAGAATAACGTTGGTTTTGTTAATTGTTTGGGTTCCAATTTCTTATAGCTCCATGATAACCGGCAGAATCAGCGGCCGACGAGCCATCGTTTTGTTGAACAAGCGGCGTAGAGTTTTCCGGACCTCGACGCGCAGCTCTTCCCAGTCGGCCATCGCCTCCTGGCTGTGCTCTGTCAACATCTGGCAAACTAACTCTCTGGCTTGGTTCAACAGCTCTTCACTTTCATCTTCAGGGACAAAACCGCGCGTAATAATCTCCGGTCCAGAGATAATCTCACCCGTCTCCTGATGTAGCGCCAGGAAAACAATGACCAGGCCATGATTGGCAAGGTGCCGCCGATCACGCAACTCCATCTCACCGACGTCACCGACCCCCTTGCCGTCAATAAAGACCCGACCCGTTGCAACTTTTGCTTCAATGTGATGGCCGTTGCTGGAAAGCACCAGAGGCGTGCCGTTGCTGAGCACAATCGCCCGCTCTTCGTCCCACCCCATGCTGCGTGCCAGTTGTGCATGTTTCACCAGATGACGGTATTCACCGTGCACTGGCACGAAATATTCTGGTTTGACCAGGTTGAGTACGGTTTTTAGCTCATTCTGACTGGCGTGACCGGAAACATGGATCTCACTGGTTGTTTCATAATGGACTTCCGCCCCTCGCCGATAGAGATGGTTGATCACGTGAGTGATCGCCCGCTCGTTGCCGGGGATGAACTTTGACGAGAGAATCACCGTGTCACCCGGGGTGATGCTGATCTGTTTATGATCGTCCATGGCAATGCGCGAGAGCGAACTGAGAGGTTCACCCTGACTGCCGGTGGTCAAAATCAGAATCCGTCGAGGTGGTAGATCACGCATCTGACGCAGGTCAATGAGAATGTCGTCGGGAATATGCAGATAACCAAGTTGCCGGGCGATGGCGATGTTGCTGACCATGCTGCGCCCAGAAACCAGAACTTTACGCTCCGCAAGAATGGCGGCATTGATGACCTGTTGGATGCGGTGGATATTGGAGGAGAAGGTCGCGACCAGAATCTTGCCCGTGCAGCGGGGCAGAAGATCATTAAAGGCTTCACCGACAGTACGCTCGGAAAGCGTCTGGCCGGTGTTTTCGACGTTGGTGGAGTCAGAGAGCAGGAGCAGAACACCTTCTTCACCATAGGAGGCCAGACGGCCCAGGTCGGTAGGCTGATTGTCTACTGGTGTCGGGTCGAGTTTAAAGTCTCCTGTGTGTACGATCAGCCCGGCTGGCGTACGGATAGCCAGGCCACAGCCATCGACAATCGAGTGGGCGGCACGGAAAAATTCCACGTCGAAAGGGCCGATGTTGACTGGCTCACGAACTTTGACGTTATGGCATTTAACTTTGCTCTGCAGTTGATGTTCTTCCAGTTTGTTGGCAAGGAGACCCAACGTCAGTGGTGAAGCGTAGATTGGCGGGCAACCGAGAGTTTCAATCAGGAAGGGAATGGCGCCGATATGATCTTCGTGGCCGTGGGTCAGAACCATACCGACGATCTCTTTTTGACGTGCGGCAATAGCTGAGATGTCGGGAATAACCAGATCGATGCCGAGCATGTAGGCTTCCGGGAACATCAAACCACAGTCGATAATCAGCAGACCCTCTTTGGCTTCGACAACCATCATGTTGAGGCCGATTTCACCGAGGCCACCCAATGGCAGGATCCGTACTGCATCGGAGAGCAATGGACGTGGCGCTTCAGAATTTTGTAAATCGTTCGTCATGGGTAATTTTTTCTGATTAATCAGGTGGTTGGGGATGAAAACGTCGTCAGTCTAGGGGAGTGGTGATTCAGAGTCAAATGCCTTCCTCTTTGCTGCTCATCGTTCTGGTGGTTACAATGTCAATTAAATCCAAGGAGTTGCAATGAAATTACCCCAACCATTGATCGAAGGACGACTGGTACGCCGCTACAAGCGCTTTCTGGCTGATGTTGAATTAAACGATGGCACTCTGGTGACTGCTCATACGGCGAATACCGGCAGTATGCAGCAATGCGCGGAGCCAGGCCAGGTTGTGCTCCTCTCTAAAAGTGATAACCCGAAACGCAAGCTTGCCTGGTCCTGGGAACTGGTTCAGGTCAATAACTTTTGGGTTGATATCAATACTCATCGTGCCAATCGGGTGGTCGAAGAGGCCTTGCGCAGCAACGTCATCCCTGAGTTTCAGGATTACACGGTGCGCCCTGAATTTCCTTTTGCCAAGAGTCGTATCGATTTCATGCTTCAAGGGCCCAGTGAGAAGGTGCTCCTCGAAGTGAAGAATGTCACTCTTTGTTGCAAGCCTGGTGTCGCCTGTTTTCCCGATGCCGTTACGACTCGCGGACAAAAACATCTGTGTGATCTGATGGAAGCCAAGCAAGCGGGCTGGAGAGCGGTTATTTTTTTTCTGGTGCAGCGGGGTGAGGCTGAAGCTTTTACATCTGCTGATAATATTGATGTAGAATATGGTCGTTTACTCAGGGAAGCGGTCAGTTCCGGGGTCGAGGTCTTAGCATATCGGACGGTCGTATCTCACGAAGAAAACCGAGTGGAGCAACAGATAGCTGTTCGACTATAAACTTAGCGGTTGTGGCAGTGGCTGCGGAATAGACGTATAATGTCACAATCGGAACAAACAACCACCAGAGGCATCGAAAGGATTTGTCATGCGTGTCGAAACCGACTTGAAACTGGGCTTTAAGGACGTGCTGATCAGGCCTAAGCGTTCGACTCTGAAAAGCCGCTCCCTGGTTGAACTGGAGCGGACGTTTACTTTTCTCCACAGTAAGAAAAAATGGAGCGGTGTACCGATCATTGCCGCCAATATGGATACCATCGGCACCTTTGAAGTCGCCGAGGTATTGGCTGAGCACCGCATGCTCTGTGCCATTCACAAGCACTACAGGCTCACCGACTGGCAGGCATTCATCGATCGTCAGCAAGATGATGATATTTTTGAGCGGATTATGGTCAGCACCGGGGTAGCGGATGAGGATTGTAACAAACTGTCACAGATTCTTGACCAACACCCGAAATTACAGTTCATCTGTATCGATGTCGCCAACGGTTATGCCGAATCTTTTGTTGAATATGTCGTCAAGGTCCGTCAGGCCTTCCCCGATAAAACCATCATCTCCGGTAACGTCGTCACCGGCGAGATGGTGGAGGAGTTGCTTCTCTCTGGAGCCGATATGGTCAAGGTCGGCATCGGCCCTGGTTCAGTCTGTACCACTCGTGTCAAGACCGGAGTTGGCTACCCGCAACTCTCGGCTGTGATCGAGTGTGCCGATGCCGCTCATGGCCTCGGCGGTCGGATTATCGCTGATGGTGGTTGTATCTGTGCCGGGGACGTGGCCAAGGCTTTCGGCGGCGGAGCAGACTTTGTTATGCTTGGCGGTATGCTTGCCGGTCATGACGAGAGTGGTGGCCAGCTGGTAGAACGTGGCGGTCAACAATTCAAGCTTTACTACGGTATGAGCTCAGAAACTGCTATGAAAAAGCATGCCGGCATGGTTGCTAATTACCGCGCTTCAGAGGGCAAGACCGTTGAGGTTCCTTACCGTGGTCCTCTTGACGAGACAGTCAAAGACATCTTGGGCGGGCTTCGCTCGACCTGCACCTACGTTGGTGCTTCGGCCTTGCGGGAGTTAAGTAAACGAACTACTTTTATCAGGGTGATGGAGCAAGAGAACCAGACGTTTGGATGAATGGAACAAGGTCGCTGTAAAGCTGTGGGTCTGTAAGGAGTTGTGAAATTGCAAGTCGGGTATCTGATGTGCGTATAGTTGGCCTGATCACGGAATATAATCCTTTTCACAACGGGCACCTGCATCATCTCCAGGAAAGTCTGCGCATCACTGGTGCCGATGCCAGCGTAGCAGTGATGAGTGGGCATTTTCTGCAGCGTGGTGAACCAGCGCTGGTCGATAAATGGGTGCGGACCGAAATGGCGCTCGCTGCCGGGGTCGATCTGGTGCTGGAGCTACCTTTCCCCTTCGCCTGTAACAGCGCTCCTCATTTCGCCATGGGCGCGGTACAAACCTTGAATGCTTTAGGAGTTGTTGATGCTCTCTGCTTTGGCAGTGAGGCTGGTGTGATTGATCCATTGCAAACCATTGCACGCCTTTTAGTTGATAAGTCGGCTGCAATCGAGGAGGGAACGCGTGAGCGTTTGCGGTGTGGTGTCAGTTATCCAGCAGCGAGGGCGGAGGTCTTGACAAAACTGTGCCCTGAGCTATCTCCAGAGATGATAGCCTCGCCAAATAATATCCTTGGCATCGAATACCTGCGGGCGCTGCAAACGACTTCCTGTCAGATACAGGCTTTCACAATTCCGCGCCTTGGTGCTGATTATCATAGCACTGATGTCGCTGATAATATTGCCAGCGCGACCGGGATTCGCAAGCTGATTGCCGAGAGCGAAAGGGTTGACCCTCTCTTGCCAACCGCTTGTCATAAAATCCTGGAAGAGGCCCTTGCTGCGGGCGGATCTCTTGATCGTGAAAGACTCTTTACAGCTTTACAGACCTTTCTTCTTCAGGAACCGGAGAGGCTCAAAGGTCTCTACCAAGTGACAGACGGCCTGGAACAACGTCTGGTCGAAGCGGCAATGACGGCTGAGAGTTACACTGCTCTGGTCGCTTTGATTAAATCACGCCATTGGACGATGACCCGTATTCAACGCATCTTAAGTTACGTGCTGTTACAGCTTTCCGGTTCTGAAATGGCCCACTTCCTCGAAAGTGGGCCACTCTATCTGCGGCTGTTGGGCGCTACGGAGCAAGGGCGGAACGTACTGGCCAAAGCGCGTAAAAAACGATCCTTGCCGCTGATCAGTGATCCGGCCCGGGCCAGGGCTACGCTGCGCCGGTTCTATCGGGGGCAGTCAACGCGGGGTCAGTTGGCGGAGCGGATGCTCAATTGCGATCTGAGAGCAACTCGGGTTTACAGCTTATTGCAGGAAACGCAAAAAAGAGTTCATCGTAACCAGGACTTTTTTCGTCCCGTTCAGTACGTTTGACCTGTGACGAGATTCAACCGAGTACTTGTTTACGTGTAAAAAGTTTGAAATTGCGACGGGATTTGGCGCACCAACAAGAAAATGTATTGGGTCGCAGGTGATTGTTCATCAGCCTCAAGTTCAGCTCTGGGGGCTTGTTTAAGGGAAGGTTTGCTGATAAAAAAAGGCCCGTGTAAAATCGGCGATATTTGTGAAGGCCACTATCTTGGATCGTTTAGGAGAGAGCGAATGCAGGACCATTTCCCGAAACAATGGCAAGAAATCTTACGCCATAACAATCTGGACAGCTTCGAGAAGCTTTGGGCTTTGGAGCTTGATTGGTTTGAAGAGCCCAATCAGCGTCGTGGTGGTTGGAGTGGGGTCTCCCGCTGCGATCTGGAGTTACCCGAAGGTGGCAAGGTCGGGGTTTTTCTGAAACGTCAGGAAAACCATATAACTCGTACCGTGTTGCATCCCTTTGGTATGTCGACCTTTATTCGAGAAATACAAAACATATTGCGTTTTAAAAAGGCGTCTATTCCTGCTCTTGAACCGGTGTATTTTGCTGTTAGGAAGATCGATAGTGATCTGCGCGCTATTCTTTGTAGTGAAGCGCTTGATGGCTATGAGCCTCTGGAAAATTTAGTCAAACGTTGGTCGACAAAAGGCTGGCCGGATAGAAAAACCAGGCAACGCTTGATGCAGGCCATCGCCGTGGTTATGTCCCGAATGCACGACCATAAGATTCAGCACAATTGCTTTTATCCAAAACACATCTTTGTTCGCTTCAATGAAACCGCGATTGATGTTCGTATCATTGATCTGGAAAAGGCCAAGGTGAAAATACTTCGCCGTTATGCAAGTTTTCGTGATCTTTATACTCTGAATCGACATTCCCAAGGTTGGAGTCGTACGGACCGCATGCGTTTTTTGATGATCTATCTTGACCGTAAACGTCTGGATCGTGACGCTAAGGAGCTTTGGAGAAAGATAGCGACCCGTACTGAAGTGAAGGGGAAAAAGTAGCTTATTGTTTGATGATGAGCACGGAACCGCTTTTGTCAGGCATGGGCACAGGAAGTTCCTCTTTGTCGGCAAAGAAATCATCTACTGCTTTGCGGGCTCCGATCCAGGCATTGTAATCGTGAACCAGGATGATGCCTTTTTTGCTCATGCGTGGATAAAAATATTTGAGACCTTCGAATGTTGGTTCATAGAGATCAGCATCGAGATGGACAAAGGCAAACTTCTGTTCGGGGAAGTCTTTGGGCAGGCTGTCGGGGAAGTACCCCTGGTGAAAAGTGATATTGTCATTTTGAGGTGCGATGTATTTTCGAACCTGCGTGATCGAGGTGTCTGAAAACTTACTCCCCTTAGTATCAAAGTCAGTATGGCCTTTTTCGGCATCGACACTGCGGTCGGTAAAGCCTTCGAAGGTGTCAAACAAGTGCAGTTGTCGTTCAGGTGTGTAGTGATGAATGAGCTTTGCGGTGTTGCCTTTGTAAACCCCTAACTCTGCGAAGGTGCCGGCAATGTTTTTTTCCACTAAAGTACGAAGCATAAGTGTGATCATGTCGCGGCGGGTATTATCCCAGGGCTCCAGATTTTGGATCTGGCGTTTGGAACTGTCATCTTTTGGGTAGAAGCCACCGGTTTCGCTGCGGAGTGAGGCGTTGTTCCAACGAGACTTTGGATTAATATCCATCTGCCCCTGCATGAAGAATGAGCTGTTCTGAAAAAGTGGTATAAACTTCTTTAATATCGACTTGGCAAGTTTCATTGCTTGCGAGCCTCCAGGGAATTTTGTGAGTGCCCATCTGGAAACTCTGGATGGGTGCAGTGACGATAGCTTGAAGAGAAAAGTGAATCAAGTTGAAAGAATTTCGCAGCGAGTGCTGCGTCCAGAAAATGGCCGGAGATCAAAAGCTAAAAGCCCTCAAAGCATTGCTGGAACTATTTTCTACTCATAACATGTCCTGAGTGGAAAGCAACACTTTACCTACCCGTCAGATTATTGTAAGTTAACAGTAGGCTTTTACTTGAGTTCCTGAGGAAATTGGGGAGGGGCAATGACAATTAAAGTTGTAGACATCATCGTTGAGAGAAAAGGTATGATCCTCTTGATCAAAAGGGGAGATTTTTGGATACTTCCCGGAGGAGAGATTGATCCGGGTGAAGATGAGATGCAGTGTTTGGAAAACGTTGTTGCCAGAGAAATGAAAGACCAAGTCTCTTCAGTTTTCAGAAAACTTGAAAAAACCATCAAAGGCCCTTCACCTGTCAGGAATGGTGACGTCGAGGTTTCTGTCTATGTCGGGGACATTAACAGCAAAAAGATGTCTGATGTGAAAGATTGTAATGCGCACTGGTTCAGTAGAGAAAGTATCCGAGCCATAAGACTTTCTAACATTACCAAGGCTGTATTGGAATGTTACTATTCTGAAAGCAGAGAAGAGTAGAAAACTCCATCAAAAGTTCCAGAGTACGCCCCCGCCCAGGAGCTCACTAAAACTCTTTGCTGGCTCAGTCTATTAAGTAGTCATAGCTCACCTGCTCCCGAAGTCTATAGTCTCGACAAAAGTAAGCCAATGTCGGTTCATTCCCATCCATGTTTCGCGAAGATCAGGCGAGCCTCATCTGACTTCAAAAAATTAATGAACGCTATCGCCTCCTCCCGATAGATGGTTCTGTTGGTTAGTGCTACGGGGGTATAGCGAATGGCCTTGTCGCCAGGTATTTCGATGAAATCCGCATCATCTGAGATCAAAGTGTGCCAGGATTTATAGGTAACCCAAGCATCAAGGTCTGGAGAACTTATCCATGCCGAGAGACCTTGGCGTCCTGTATATTCAAGTCGGTTGACATAGCCGAGTCCGCCGGATGGATCACCGTAGAAATGTCTCATTTTCTCTAGTTTTACATCCAGGAGATCAACCTCTTTTCGCTTCAGAGCATCGACCCCGTTAATGTTAAGAGGATTCCCCTTGCGAACAATAATACCAATCCGTCGCGCATGTAGTTTTTCCGCCGTACTCACATCGAGTATGCCGGGATTCTGTCGGTCGAACTCTTCCAGCATATATTCCGCACCACCGTAGTAGATGTCGCCGTCCTCGGGGAGTTTTCGCTTCAAGTCGAAGGGTAAGGCTTTAATAACAGCAACATCTACGCCACTTCTCTCCAGAAATAGATCAGCACATTCCTGAAGAACATGATGCGGCCCGCCGGGGCCATAAACGCGTAGGACCTTATCCGGCGTGTCTGTTGACGCAGTTGCCGTGGCAATTTGTAAAAGAAACCCTCCGTAAAGTATCCATTTGAAAAATGACATAGACAATATCCTTCAGTGATATGACGTTTGATCCCGCTGTTTTGCGAAGCTTCTGCCGGTATCGTGCGTCAGGGAATATCAATAGAAGCGTCTTGATGATCGCAACGACGTGACTTGTAAGCGAAAACTTGGATGAGAGGCTATTCACTGTCGCAACTCCCACTGATTGGAAGCAAGACCTTTGCCAAGATTCAAACAAATTAATGATACGAGGCCAATTAGATGACACTTAAAAGTTGGTGGGTTGGAGGTGCGTCGAAAAGCTCGGTCCAGGTCTGGTCCAGGCGAAAGGCGAAAGGGGACGTCCCTGCTTTATTACTTTACCGCCAGCCACGATTGGGCTGTCATCAACAATCAGGATTATGTTTTTTATGTCTGCAAACAAATCATCAAAAGTAACGATCACATCTTCAAGATGCGATTGGAAGTAGCATAAGTCTCTCTTCTGTTGCGAAATAATTCTTGCGTTATCCAAGTTGGGCGCAGATACTATACTAATATGGTCATCAATTACTGTGAATGGAGATAACGATGGGAATCCAGACAGATCTTTATCAAACGCAACATGATGAAATTACGAGGCTGATGGCCCAAATAAATGAGTTGCTCGACATTCATACTTTGCAGACTAATGCTGATGATGTCAGCAGTCTGATTAGCCGCCTGGCCGAAAGACTCAGTGTCCACCTTGCATTAGAAGACAATGTGCTCTACCAACACTTATCAGAAAGTCCCAATGTAAAGCTCAATGAACTAGGCAAGTCATTTCAAGATCAAATCGGGGGACTACGTAAGACTCTTAACGCCTATAAAGATATGTGGTCAACCTCTTTATCAATTCAGGAAAGCCCAGAACAGTTCGTAATGGAGACCGAGGCGTTTGTGGGTGTTGTTAAGAAAAGGATTCAACTTGAGGATGATGATCTATTTAGTGTAATTGATCGATAAGTCAATAAAGGGAACGTCACAGATGTTGTGTCAGAAGGTTTTGCAGGTCAACTCCAATCAGGGTTGACCTTTTTAACCCCCCTGAACAATAAGAATGCACAGAGAAACGCACCAGAGACGCCCCGGAAAGAAATCCCGCCCCGGAGATCACCAACGCTACATTCAGTGAGACCTCAAATTGTCAGTTAGGAATTCCTGTGGACCAGACATGGACCGGAGAGTAAAAGAAAAGAGCGACCCCGGGAAGGTCACTCCTTGTAAACACTGGTCGGGATGACTGGATTCGAACCAGCGACCCCCTGCTCCCGAAGCAGGTGTAAAGTAATAATTACTCGCCACAGATCTCAACGATTGTCGCACTCCAAATATTAGACACATTGAGCAAGGATGTTTCCCCCTGCCGACTCTATCTCAATTTGAAATGGAAATATAATTCTTGCTGATCGCACTCTGCCCGACTTTCGATCTTGTAAAATCAATGAATTCGACCATTGCTTCGTTGTCTCTACCGTCAATCGTCAAGAAATAAGTCGCAGTTAGTGGGTAAGTTTCGTTACGGATATTTTCATCATTTGGGAAAACACCATTGATTTTTAGAATAGCCCCAAACTTTTCCTCGTAGGTATTATAGTTCATGAAGCTAATCGCACCGGATGTCACCGTGGTGTAATTTCCGAGCATACTTGGTGCCTTAGCTTCCATTGCGTCGTCCATCAGCTTCCCTTTGGTTCCCACCGTGAACTCTTTGAACAACAAAACAAGGCCACTCTCCAGATCCTCAGAGAGGTGGGCCGGTAAGACCGGTATGTCATTACCACCAAGCTCTTTCCAGTTGGTGATTTGTCCCTGAAAAATTCTTGTCAATTCGTCCTTCGTGATATTTGTGACTCCGCTATTGCGGTTTGCGACGATTATGATCGGATCTTTGGCAAGGGCAATGCTCTTCCACGAGGAAACTTGCTCTTTGTCGAGTTTCATCCCCTGGCTCAATTTTTCAATCGGTTTGCAGGTAAAGATGAAGTCGACCTTCTCTTCAAGAAGCAGGTTGACAGCTTTCTTGTTTCCGGTGCTACCGAGGCGTATCGATTTGCCGGTTTGTGTTTCATAAGCCTCTGCAATATCTTTAAGAAGGTATATTTCAGTTTTGCAGCCTGCTGATGTGAGTTTGTCTGTTGCGCCGAAGGCTTGGCTGCTGACCGTCAGACCTAACAGGGCGAATGCCAAAAGAGAATAAGAGACTGTTTTGAGAATCATGATGCACTCCTGAAGATGTTAAAAGTGAAAGGTGTTTAATGTGAATAAATTTACTCTTACATGTTGCTCTTGTCCAGTAAATTCACAGGCTGTTCACTGGCAAGCTGACTCATGAATATTTTACCCATTTAGAAATGAAATCGGCGCCGAACGTTGGCACGACATATTTCAGATTTTCATTTGTGTATACAAGGAGTTAAGTTGTTTCTTGCTCATGGAGCTCGGATGCCGATGCTGGGTCAATGTTGGACGCTGGTTGACAGGTGAAACGAAAAAGCCCCAACCGGAGTGGCTGGGGCATGTTTGATGAGAAATGAACACCCTAACCGGGGTCTGAGGCTGATTTGTTAGTCTGACTGGCGTCCAACCAGTCAATTGCCTCGCTCTCTTCTTCAAATGTACGAAACTGATATCAAGCATTTGTCATGACTAATTCAATGAATTCCAGTGACTTATCACCATGATCTTTGATGAAGGCATATCTCCAGCGGCGTGGTAGCCCGATTTCTGCCGTGTCTTTGTATGCGAAATTGTATTTTTCAACAACACTCGACACACTCCGAGTCCCGCGTATGTCAATAAGGCATCCTGAGACATCCAGGTCTTCACCAAGAAGGAGGAATTCCCTTGCTAACGTTTGTGCAATCTCAGCCGTGAAGGGGGTCTGAAAAGAGCGAGCATAGAGATATGTCCGCTTTGGCGAAGTTCCTATTTCATACGGTTTTTTCATTGCATTTCTCCAGTAGCTTTTTACTTTTTTAGCTTGATGATGCATAGGGAACTGCAAGGAAATTTCTTATATAATGATACCAATGACTATCATTATATCAAATGCATCCATTGTGAATTGTTAGGGAGACAAGGAATGAAGGAGCCGCCCCGGAACATTCAAACACTACATTCCTGAGACATCAAATTGGTCAGTTGGGGATACTGCCGGTACCGGACATGGACCGGAGCTCGAAAGAAAAGAGCGGCCCCGGGAAGGTCGCTCTCATGTAAACACTGGTCGGGAGGATTTGATTCGAACCAGCGCCCCCCTGCTCCCGAAGCAGGGGGATATGCGAAAGTTAACGCATCGCTCCGCGGTGCGCCAACGTACCAGGGAGCACGCCATCCCGGGGCGTTCTCTCTTAAGTGGTTTAGAGGCTCATCATGTTTCTTCGGCCCAGTGGCCAACTAGGTTTCTGCATACCCATCCAGCCATTAAAGTCCTCACTGAATCGATAACCTCCACCATAATGATAGCCAAAAATGTCGTTTATCCCATCATTGTCTGCATCAGTAAAGACATCATTGATGCCGTCATTGTCTTGGTCGATCCATCCGAAACCATGTCTATAAGAATGACCTGTCACATCATTGATCCCATCACCATTGGTATCTTGGCTATGGTCTGTAAATCCGTAAGAATAACTCTGCCCAGCATACGGGCCATTCATCAGGTCGTTAATCCCATCACCATTTGCATCAACGAATCGATCATTGATACCGTCATTGTTTTCGTCAAGCCAACCAAACCCATAACCATAAGGCATGACATTTCCAAAATCGTTGATACCGTCTCCATTTGAGTCAGCAAAAAGGTCGTTGAAGCCATCTTCGTCAAGATCAACCCAACCAGGCATGGCCACATAATGAGTGCCTGTTATGTCGTTTGCTCCTTCACCATTTGCATCTGCGAATCGATCATTGACCCCATCATTGTCTTCATCAGACCAACCGAAAGGATGCTGAAAGGGCATGCCGGTAAGATCACAAATGCCGTCACCGTTGGCATCTAAAAACCGATCATTTACCCCATCCTCATTCTCATCAATGAAGCCGAACCCAAATCGGTAAATATGCCCTGTGAGATCATTGATTCCATCTCCGTCTGCATCGGTAAAATGATCGTTTAGACCGTCGTTGTTTTCATCAAAGAAACCATAATTCATACGGTATGGGTAGCCTTCATAACGATAGCCGGCATCACAAACACCGTCGTCATCGACATCGACAAAGTTGTCGTTGATGCCATCTCCGTCTTCATCGACCCAGCCAAAGTGGTAGCCATTAAACCCTGTAAAATCAATAATTTGCCCATCAGCAATTGTCATCATCCCAAAAGCAAGCCCAAGCCCGGAAGCCATGCGGAAAGGAAAAACAATATTGTCCCCATCCCCTAAATCAATAAACAATGAATGATCACCATCTGGCATACTTGGTATTGAAAAGTTTCCATCAGCATCTGAGAAAAATGGAGTGGGGAAATCGTCAAGATAGATAGTGGCTTGCACATTTGCTGTGGCGGAAGCGGGAGACAAGAAGCTCAGGATCTTCGTGACTGTGCTCGTCTCCGTGGTGAGGGTGCCAGTGACTGTCGAAGGCTGTATGTCTGAAGAACCAGTAACGTTGTCGGGGCTACTACTGTCACTGCAGGCGACCAGAGAAAGTGCACATAAAATTGTGACAAAAATAAGCGATGCTGTTTTGATGAGAATTGAAAACATGGAGGCTACTTGTGCTATTGTTTAATATGAATAAAACGATACCATCTTCGCGGGGGCAAATAAAGTAAATAATTCCGTATCTGGGTTTTGGCGGGGCTTTGCCTATAAACAACATCGTTCAGAAAATATTGGTCATCACGCACTCGCTCCCCAGCGCGCAAACGTCAGACAATGAACGATCCCGTTTGGCATCTTTGAGGCTGTGAAGTAGGCCTGGTCAGTGATTTTCTAAAAGGCAGGTGTGCTATTAGACTGCGCTATCGCTATGCTTCAATGGTTATGGGTGTTTATATCGATTTTTGGCGAAATTGAAGTCTTGAATCTATGGCCATAGCGCACCGGTTCCCGAAGCATGCGGAACCAAGCCCAAAAAAGGCAAAAAATTCTACTAAAAAGGGTCGTCAAGTCCTCGTAAGGAAAGAAAACTGTGAAGAGATGGCAAGAAGGGTGCCGAGTTTGTGAATGGGGGGGGGCTGGATCGCCCCGGCAAAAAATACCCGTTCCCGATAATGGGAAAGGGCAATCACAAGATGTTGTGGCGAATGGTGCTGAACTTTTTTTAGGCGGCTTCTCTCCAGTGTCTTTTTCGAAGTTGAAGCCGGAAGGGGTGTGGCTGCGTACTCCTTTTAAAGGTGATGTCTGCACGGTGGTAATTAGTAATTTTTTTCCCAGAGACAACCATTTCCCGCAAAAGTAGGTCGTAGGGCTTGGACATGGTTACAGCTCCATGTTCCCACTTGGAGACCTGAGGTTTGTCACAGTGCATATTTCGGGCAAAGTCAGTGCCTGACCAACCAAGGGATTTACGTAGGAATACGATTTCTGTCGGCGTTAGCGCACAGTTCTTGTTGATGATCACACGAGCCAAAGCGTCGTGCAAGCCTTCGATGTTGGGGATCAGTGGCATGATGTTCCCACATTCTGGACACTTTCGTACACGAAGGTCCACGAGGGTGACATTGTCTAGGCCACATTCACGATAGTGATAGTTCTCTTGCGTTTCGATAAATTCACCGTGTTCGCATCTCTGGCATTTCATTTTTCTCTCCATGCGGTAACGACTTCTAGTATTGTCTCAGACTCAAACCTGATGACGACACACATCCGGGGAGTGTATACACTGTACCGCCAACTACCGTTTTCTAACTCTCCCTCATTAACCACGCCACCACGCAGTACGTTGACGCAATCAACGGTACTGATTTTGCGCTGGCGCATCCGGTCTTCAGCATGTGGTTGTGCATAGGTAACAAAGCCAGTGCTGAGGATTTGTCGAATCAGTTTTTTGGTCTCTGGGGGCCTGAGGGGTTCAGGTTTCATGTATATAATACACTATTTTTGTTGGTTGCAACACAAAAGTTGTCATAGACACAACCTTGTTGTTGCTTTGTGAGGGGTTTCTGTTGCTTGAATGCAGGCTTAATATCGGATTGAATACTACTCTAAGTAGAGCAAAAACACATAAGACAGGATAGCCGCACAGATCGGAAATGTACAGGCGTTTTGAACAGTTGCAATGTCAGTAGACAGATTGTAGGTGACTTAGTAAAGAGGGTACCAAGGTTCCGTGGTCGATTTGGTAAGAAACGGTCACATTGAAGCAGGGCAGGCACAAGTTTTTCATGAGTATATGAGAAGCAGATCTGATGAAAATTATGATGATGCAGTAGATGCTCTTGCTGAAATGTCAGCATCACAGAAAAATGAATTTTTCAAATCGATATTGAAATAGTACTGCTCTCCACACACAGAAACGCCCCAGAGACGTACAGGAGAAGAAACCCCGCCACGGAACACACCAACACTACATTCCTTGAGACCTCAAGTTGTCAGTTGGAGGAACTTAGCCGAGAAGAACATTCATCAATCCATTCCAAAATTTCAGCAAGTTTGAATGGTTTCTTGATGAGTTTGCACCCAATTGAATCGATAGTATCTATTGTTGCTTGATTCAGTACTGCGCCAGTAATTATGGCCTTGTTTTCAACAGGAATCTTGCAGCCGTGTGCTTTTTGAAGTGATAGAAGTTCAGCTCCAGTTACATTGGGCATATTGTAGTCTGAGATGATGACGTCTGCACAGGGTCTCGTGTGTGGGCATTCAGATTTGATGTCGCTGTAGGTCGGACAAAATGTTGGGTCGGTGAAAGTGTGGACTTCATGGCCTTTTTGACGTAGGACTGGGCTCAGTAGAGCTCTTATGGCTGGATCATCTTCGTAGACAATGATTTTGAGTTTCCTTGCCACCTCTTCAAACCCCCGTTGCTATATGCACTTTGTACATTCTAACCCAGAAACGGTTGTCTTCAAGGCTTGTGCCTTGGGGACGAATGCCTCGGTTGCTTCGTACCAGAGATGCCCCGGAGACAAACCCCCGCCCCGGAGCACAACAACGCTACATTCCTGAGACTTCAAATTGTCAGTTGGAAGGAGACTTCGGCCCGGACGAGGACCGGAGACAAAAAACTAAGAGCGACCCCGGGGAGGTCGCTCTCATGTAACTAATGGTCGGGATGACTGGAATCGAACCAGCGACCCCCTGCTCCCGAATTCAGCGCAGTAAGGTTTCTGATGAGCGTGTTTAGCTTTCCTGTGGACTAATCGGTAGGCGGAGGCTAACCGTTGTTCCTTCTCCACTTTTGCTCTCGATACTGATTTCGCCATGGTGTTGTTCTACAATACTTTTTACGATGACCATGCCGAGACCAACCCCAAAACCTTTTGTAGAAAACAGGGGCTCGAATACCTTCTCTCTGGTCTCGTCAGACATACCTATTCCATTGTCGCTAACCTGAATTTCGTATTCACCATTCAACAGTCGAGTGGAGATCTGCAAAAGCTCACCGTCTGAATCTTCCTCCTGAAGAGCGTGCACACCGTTGGCTATGAGGTTGACCATGACCTGACGGAGCTTTTCCTGGTCAAACGATGTCCGGATGTCGCAGGAGAGATTTAGCTCGCAGAGTATCCCTTCGGGTATGGCTTGTTCCTCAATCACAACTTTTAACCAATCGTCAATAGATGCCTCCGAAATGGCCAATCCTTTGACGCGCGTATAGCTGTTTAACTCCTCAATAATATTGACACATCGTTCAATACTGCGTTCAGCCAGTTCGAGAGAACGGGTCGCCAGGTGAGGTTCTTTCCGCTCAATGCTGTCATCGATTGAGAATAGTGCTGTCTTGATCGTGCCGAGAGGGTTGCGGAGCTCATGACTGACCGTGGCCGTTACTTGCCCAAGTGTGGCCAGACGCTCGCGCTGTAATAACTCAGACTGTGCTTTTTTTAGTTCATGAGTCTTCTCCTCAACGAGAACCTCCAGTCGGTCACGATATTTGGTCAGCTCGTCCTCCGCCAGTTTGCGCTCAGTTGTGTCGTGTACGATCGAAAAAAGAAGAGGATGATTATTGATAACAATTGCAGAGGGATAAACATCGACGTTGCGGATTTCACCGCTGGCCAGGCGGTGCTTGAACTCAAAATAGTTCTTCTGATTTTCCTTGGCCTGTTGCATGACGTCTTTGGTCTCATGCAGGGGCAGGGTGTTTATCTTTTCGATGGGTAACGAAATCAGTTTTTCTCTTGTGTAACCGTAAAATTTGCACGCAGCTTTATTGGCATCGACAATCTCACCAGATTCGGGTTCAATAAGTAACATAACGGCATTGTGCTCTCGAAACATTCTATGAAAGCGTTCTTCACTTTCACGTAAGAAGGCTTCGGTTTCTTCCCGAATAGAGATGGCTTCATGCAAATTTGCCGTCATTGCGGTCATCGCTTCTCCCAGGAGTTTGATCTCATTGTGTCCGGAGGTCTTGGTGTCGACGGAGAATGATCCCAGGTTGTTCAGCGAAATGCCAGCTGTGGCGTCGGTCAGAATCCCCAGGGGTTTACGCAGATAGTGGTTGACTGCCCACAGGAGCGCCAGGGCAAAAGTCAACAAGGTCATAAAGACGTTGATCGCCAGCATGGTGACTTGTGATTTCATGCTTCGGTAGATCACGGAGCTGTTGGAATAGATCGTTGCTCCCCCCAAAGGGATGGTTTTGCCATCAAGGTTGTAGCTGATCTGGAATTGACGTTCGAACATCTCAAAAGTGTATAGCTCAGCTTCGTGAACAGCGGCCTCTTCGTCGCTGAGCCCGGAAAGGTTGATGTGAAAGCCAACATCTCCTTTTTTCCCATGTCCTTTGACTATCCCGCCTATGGCAACTAAAGTTTGTTCGTTATTGCTGATTTTGACGCCAACAAGGATGGGAATTTTAAGCATCCCCTCGACCGAAGCCTGCAGAGAATTTTCGTCCAGATCCCAGAGGTTGACCGCAAGGCCAGGCGTAAAGGCTCTCTCAATATCACCCAGATCCTCAATGATGTTTTCTTTTTGGTATCTGTATTCAACCCACAGATGGATGATTGAGACACACGTGGCGATCAACAGGTAAAGGGCCAGTACCGCCACAAGCATCTTGGTCGCGATAGAGTCCCGTATGGATATATTCGTGTTGTTACCCATTAGTCGACGTCATCCTCGATCAGTCTCCCCTGCATGGCTTCTTTCCACAGAAGCATGAAGCCGTTACGGTCTCTGTTGGAAAAAGTCGGTAGCAGGATTCGGTTGTCTTTGAAGAAGTCCGGAGTTCCAATGTGCAGCTTTTCTTTCTCCCTGGCAGTCAATCTGGGGGCGATATTGGTCGTGGTTGAAACAATCCCGACCTCGCGTACGATATGATCGGCTTGATAATCTGGTTCCAGCAGCCGGTTGATCCACTCCTCAGCAACTTTTTTAAGGAAGGGTTTGTCCGCCAAAGCCCAGGTAATGGCGTAACTGTCGATCCAGCTCAGCGTTCCTTCCCTTGGCTCGGCCAGCTCCCACACTTCTCCCTGTTTTTTGAGTTTTCCCAGAGAGTCGCCCCATACTGTGGCCAAACTTTTGCCGGCAAGGTCGTCAGGGGTATCTATCCCGATCCAGAAAGAGTGTGCGTTCATCGCCAACTCTCGTAACTTCTCTTTAAAATCCATGTTGTTTAGCATGTCATAGTTGCTGAGGGCCTCTGCGGGGTACCCCCAAGCCAGGGCCGTCATGCTGATGTTGTACAGATACTCGTTGCCACCGAGGACGTATTTACCCCTGTATTCCGGGCTCCAGAGAGCCTGCCAGCTCTCCGGTGCTATTTTTGCCTTCTCTACGCTGTAAGCCAGCCCATAAGGCCCCTGACCAACAGGTACACCGTAAAGGTTTCCGCTTTGCGACAAGAAGTCTGCTTTTTGCAGGGCCGGTATCACCGCTTTGAAATTACTAAGATTCTGGATTTCAATGGGCAGGAGCATGCCTTTCTCAATGTAATCGAATCGCTCATCTTTAAAATAGTGATGAGTGAGGGTCACCAGGTCGACATTCTTCTGTCGGACAGGGGCAAAAAAGTCTTCAGGGCCATCAACATATGAAACTTGTAGTTTCACTTTTCGCCCGTATTTTTCTTCAATCTGTGTTTCGAACTCTTGCACGTATTCCTCAGGTGCATATCCTTCCCAAACCAGCAGTCTCAAAATATTGTCTTCTGCGCAAGTAAGTATCGGTAAAACGAGCAGGGAGAGGGTCAGAAGAAGAGTTCTGCCGTAGGAAAAGACTTGTGTGAATCTTTTTCTTCTAGTTTCTACATGCTTGGTTGTGGATCGTATGCCTTTCAGTTTGTCCTGTTTGCTGTAGCGATCCAAGGCAGGCCAAAGATTGATTAGCATCCTTGAAACAAAAAAACGCCGACCAACAATATGTCGGTAGCGGCGATTCTGAAGTGTCTCTGTATATCTGATGCGCATTGTTTCAACCCTTCGGTAAGGAATCAAACAAGATGATTAAGAATACTTTATGTTGGGAGTAAGGTAAAGGTTATTGAACATCAGATTCTGTGGCTCATTTTACGTTAAAAACACCGCTCCCTGTGTCGAAAATGCCTCTATCCCCTATTGCTAAAGAAAACCCGCCCCGGACCACCCAGGACATCATTCCTGAGACTTCAAATTGTCAGTTGGAAGAGTGTCTGGACCGGACATGGACCGGAGAATAAAAAGAAAGAGCGACCTCGGGAAGGTCGCTCCTTGTAAATACTGGTCGGGATGACTGGAATCGAACCAGCGACCCCCTGCTCCCGAAGCAGTGGCGTACGCTCTCTTCGTTCGCTTCCGGGTGCGCACAGGTTAGGGTATTCTTTGGGCTACTGACGGGGATGCTTGATTTGTTTGGCTTTGCGAGAGGCGCTTAGAAAAGTCCGGTCCAGGTCCGGTCCTGAGGTGATTTTTTTGGGGTGGGGAGGGGTGCAGATTTGAGTGGAAATGAAAAAGCCCCAACCGGGGGTGGCTGGGGCATAGTGGATGTTTTTAGAAGCAGATTGTTTCCATGCTCTCTGGCTATTTTTTAGTGTCTTTCTCCTAGTGGAACAAGTTTTCAAGTTTAGTATCAACACTGTCCTCTTTTTCATCAGAGACTACACCTGCAATAGGAATGACCACAGTGTTTTGTTCCCCGGAGAGGAATGTGGATGTTAGCTCTACATTCCAGAGCCCACCCATTGTCAAAAGAAAGATACCTTTGTATTGACCTGTTTTCCCAATTTCTTTGATCGGAGGTTTGTTGGTAGGCATAGCCATAGCTGGCATAGTCAAATAACAGTCGATCTTAGCTCCTGTTGCTGGAGTGCCGTCTGGTCTTAATATATTTATCTTGACCGGAAGGGGCTTCATGACCGCAGCTGTTTCAGACTCAATGATCAGTTCGTAGGAAACTCCTGCTTCAGAAGTCTCTTGGTATCTCATGTGTTCTGCGAATGCAGTTGAAGAGATTAGAGCTGTAAAAAGAATTATGGGTATGGATGCAATGCACAATCTTGAAAGCAAGGTACGGTCCCCCAGTTTAGAAGTGTTCTGATTGTTCGTTGATTACGCAAAAGAACAACCCATAACTTGATTGTTTTGCCAAACCGGTTTGACGACTTCTTTGGTGATCGGAAACGGAATAGCCTCTATAGAGTAACCGAGGATTCTGAGTAAACTCTTCTCCGGACAGATCTCTAGTTCTTTAGGATGGATGCTCAGCTCGAACCGAACCCCACCTTCACCTATGTCAACAATCCACGCGCTAAAAGTCTTTTTAGTGCCAAGCACTTGAAGCATGCAAGCACCATTCTTGATTTTGTACCGTTCGAACTTTCGGGTGTTCTCAACCCGCAATTTTTTGTGTGTTCCAACAAGATACCCATTCGGAGCTAGGTCGTCCGGTGCCTCTTTACAAAATTCAGTTTTGTAATGCAAGCGTCGACAACGTGAGTGCAAAGTCCCTTCGCAATAACTATCCACCAGAAAACGAGATTGTCTGCTGTTGGACTTGTATAGATGCGTTCTGTAATAGACACAGTCTTTAGAGTGCTCGCAGGACATGGTTCCACCTATAATCAAAGTTGGATTACTGTAATTGGCAACCCGGCAATCTCAAAAATGAGATTCGCCACTTTTCGGACCTGACTCACGCTAGGAACCGCCAATAGATATATGCAGCAACTTACAAATATGTAGTAGCATTTTCAAGAAAAGAATCTTTAATTATCAAGGACTAACGAGAGTGAGAGGCACCTTTTTCGGAACTATTCCTTCTCCTCCTACATTGATTGGGGACGAATGCCTCGGTTGCTTCGTACCGGACATGACCCGGAGGAAAAACCCCGCCCCGGAACATGCAAACACTACATTCCTGAGACTTCAAATTGTCAGTTGGAAGAGTGTCTGGACCGGAATAGGACCGGAGCACAAAAGGAAAGAGCGACCCCGGGAAGGTCGCTCTCATGTAAATACTGGTCGGGATGACTGGAATCGAACCAGCGACCCCCTGCTCCCGAATCCAACGCAGTAGGCTTTTTGCCGCCCTCCATGGAGTGTAATCTACCCATCTGCTCGAACGGTTTCAGCAGACACCTCGGCGTGAGGTAAGAGTGTTCATTGTTAGTAGCGACGTCGTGAGTCAGATATCAGGTGCGGCAAAGAAACAGACAAATTCTTTCAAGGTAGGTAGCAATACACGTATCCTGGCGCGCCCAGCAATCTGTCACTGTGACCCATCCTTAAAGAACCGCCAGCACACCAAGTTCATCAGAGTAAATAGCCTAGACTAGCGAGGCTAAACCAAATAGACCGGAGGGGGACCGGAGCCTATAGTTGTGTCTTCTCCGGTAATTATTCGTGGAGATGTCTAATATTGGAATGTCTGGAAACAGACTTACTTTCCCATCAATAAATTCAATGCTCGGTTGACAACCCATAAATCGCTGTGTATCTTTGTTGCACTGCAGTCGGCTAAGGGGCCTGATGCCCCGCTTTTTTTCCGCTCCCATCTTTTGCACGGGAGGTTTCAGCTGTAGGCACAGAGTTTTTTTCTGTGTACGTCTATCAGTGAAACCTAAGATCCTTAACAGGAGGTCGACCCATGTGCAGTAAAGATCAAGATCTTTTCTTATCTTCTCTTGAAGAAAAAAACGACCCGATCGAACGATTCATTCAGGCGCTTGATGAATGTCCCATCAAAGCATCTTTCCGTGCTCTTCTCAGTAAACATTATAGCCAGGGCGCTCACTCGGAACTCGGTTCCATCGACACGATCGTAAAGGGACTCCGAGCCAGCCTTGCCTATCCTAACCTACCAGAGCAAATAATAGCTTTCGTTCAAACAGTGGAGGGCCACGGTTTAGGGCTATTTCCTGTGGGCCGAAACGACTCCTTCGCTAAAAAGAGACCTGCCAGTTTTAATTTCGCTAGTGATGTAGCAGAAACAATCTTTGCCAATTCCCCGGAAAAACTCCATCAATGCTTCGCAGGTTTCAAAAGCTGCGGATTCGAATATTTTCTTGTTACTCTAGCTCCTCAATTCTACGGAGAAGATTTCTACCTCAAACCGGATTTTTTTAAAAATCATTTTGCCCAATACGATAGCGCAGAAAGAGAATCGTCTCTATGGCAGCTATTTAAATATCTCCAAAATGGAGGCGGGCAATTTGGCGATTTCCAGTACCTTGTCATTGAGATTTTTCGTCATCAAGGGATTGATGGTAGTCAAGACCTGAAGTTAGGTGAGCAATACCTGAAAAAGTCTTTTAAATTCCTCAATAACTGGCTTTTGGTAGAGAGCCCGAGGGGAACTGCAGCTGAGTCTTCTTCACTGCTGCACAAGTTTATTGATTTTCTTTTTGACCAATCGTCTGCATTGCGATCGGGGCCATCGCATACTGCCGAGGACGTTACTCGAATTGATTTAAGTTCTGTCAAAGGTTGGGCTGAAAATTTGCTGAGTGCAGCGCGCAAAGAACTTGAAGTCATCTGGTGCTGGAACGTACGGCTGGATGATATGGATGACGATCAAAAAAACATTTTGAATACTTATACTATGAATTCAACCAACATTATCTTCCCCTAGCCCCAAATCAAGGCGCCAATCGAATTCAAAAAATCATTGCTTGGTCCGTAGCGGAAGAAGCAAAGCTCATACAAGAAGCCAAAAAAACAGAACTCCTCGGAAGCGTTAACACTCACAGTGATCTTTGGTATGCCTCAACGTACAGACCTCTTTGGCTCAAAGAGTGGAGGGAAGTTTTAGCCTCATCGCCTATTGAGATTCAAGATAGCCTGCTGCAAAAGAAATTTGGTTATGGGTTTGTGCTCGCCATTCATGAACCTTCTGCGGATATTGTTTTACCTTCGGTTGATGCCGATTCGTATGAAGAGGATGAAAATGGCATCACCATTAGAATGCGAGTAGAGGAAGAAGATCAAAGGTGGTGGGATGACTCTTACAGAGGCCTCCCCGAGAGAGATGAGTTTCCCTCCGATCTTTTGTTGCCTTGGGTTTCTGTGGCATGTAGTCGGTTTTACATGGATGAGACCCTGGTCGCTTTGGTTGATAAGGGTTTTGGCTTACTTAGGAAGTTTGTGTCGCAAGGAGCCGATCTCTCTTCACTTGACCTGAAAAGTGCCTGGCTCTACTTGGAGAGACTGGCCCCGGAAAAAGCTTTTCGCCATCGCTTGCTGCTGCTGCGCGCCGCCTCAACTACGTGCGCCAAAAAGAATCTAGAAATAGATCAGGAAAGCGCCTGCCCCTGGACGGCCCGAGAAATCCTTGATGATCTCCTGTATGCCTATCAATTACAAACCAGTAGCACCAATGATGAACCAGAATCCCGCGAAGCAAAGCAGCAGAAATTTCTCAATCAAAGCCGCACCTGGTTTGCCAAATACTGCTTGAGTAGACTGAAACTCAGGAAGGGCGAAAAAGCCACCAAGGAGGGGTATCGTTCTGACCAAGTCATGGAATCATCGTCCCTCTGGCGACGATCCTACCTGAAGGCATTGTCCGAATTGGGCGTTGACCTGAAGGGGGATGTCCACAAAACCATTTTTTTTATCAAGGACAACGACCCGGATGAGGAAGTTCGCGCTATAGCGAAAGAATGCTACAAAGTTGTTCGTCGTGAGTACCATGAGGCCCAATCCGAACAGGACATTCGTCGTGGGATTGTCGCGGCCTACTGGTGGCTATTGTATGCCCAAAGACGAAACCTAAAAGAGGAGGTCGACCAAGTGGAAGCGCTTCAAGTCCGCCGTCAACAACTGCGACGGCCCTGAGGCCAGAAGATCAGAATTGGTGTACTGGAGCCCGATGCTCCTCTCTGGTGTTTGCGCACCCACCATGTGGAAACTTCACCGTTTGTATTTTGTAAACACAAACCCCGAGGAGTACGCGATGAATGTACAACTACAGAATATTTCCTATCGCCATGGCATCCCAATATGCCTTAGGCCCCCTTGCCGATTGATTCCACCTTCGAGTTGTTCATTGGA
This sequence comes from Deltaproteobacteria bacterium, assembly GCA_024279915.1. Lineage (GTDB taxonomy): Bacteria > Desulfobacterota > Desulfuromonadia > Desulfuromonadales > BM103 > M0040. Next base: position 13,111 of record JAJRRB010000080.1, on the reverse strand, counting down.
AGGTAACTCTGAACTCCATAATGCATTTGGCGGTTGCGAACACGCTTCCTGCAAAAACAACTCTGAGCGAAAAGTGACATCGAATCAGATGTCTAAACGATTGGCAGTTTTCATTGATGCCGAAAACGTCTCATTCCGGCATTTCGATTCCATTTTGGAACAGCTAAAGGATGTTGGCCTTCTGGCAACCGTAAAAGTCTATGGTAACTGGTCAAATAATCTCTTGAACGGTTGGAAAAGGCTTGCCAAGCTGCACGATTTAGAAAAAATCCATCAAGATCAGACCGGAAAGAACGCTGCCGATATGGTGCTGGTTATGGACGTCATTGAGTTTATGCACTATCGATTGGATATCGATGCTTTTTGCCTCGTCTCTAGTGACAGTGACTTCAGCCAACTTAGTCTGCGTCTCCGGGGGCGAGGGAAGACTGTGCTGGGTTTTGGCGAAGCTAAGTCCCCGATCGACTACAGGAAAACTTTTAGTGAATTTACCGTTCTTGGGGCTCTGCCGCCTAAGCGTTCTTCACGCCGGGTAAATGAACAGAAATCTTCAGGACACCCTCACTACACATCCCACCACTCAACTGGTGAAGTACGACCAAAGCTTGCAGGCCGTAACATCCATCATGGTGACGGTAAAGAGCAATGCGGAGGTGATCTATGAGCGAGCTTCTGTTCTTTAAGCCTCCCAACTCGGCTAGTAGGTTCACCCGTTCCGGTTCAGTCTATCCTCCCTTAGGGCTTTGTCAGTTGGCCGCAATGTTTCCCCCTGGAACGACAAAGATATTTGATGCAGAGGCCGAGGGCGATAACGAGTCAACAGCCCAAGAAAAACTGACGGTCATGGACCCTCGAATCGCTATGATGACAGCCTCTTCGTTTACTCTGCCGCTCATTGAACGCTGGGCGGCCTGGTTTAAAAGTCGGGGTGTTCTGGTGATTGTCGGGGGACCTCACGCGACCCTTCGCCCTCTCGATCTTTTTACACAGTGTCCAAGTCTTGATATTGCCATTCGCGGCGAAGCGGAACTTGTGCTTCCAAGGGTGACCACAAACCTTCTCAAGGGTGAAAGTCTGGACGGGAGCACCTGTTGCTTAAGGAGTAGAGCCGGAGAGGTCACGATCGGCCGTATGCACCGAATTCACGACTTTAGCAACCACCCCCTCCCAGACTTTTCCGGGCTAGACTTGGCCAAATATTGGTGTCCTGATGCGGCAAGGCGACCCATGGCGACGATGATGACTGTCAGGGGCTGCAAAAGCCGCTGCGGGTTTTGCAGTGCCCCAGCCTTGCATGGGACCAAAGTCAGGGGTTGGGACCCTTCTCAGATTGTTTTGGAACTCAAACGACTTAACTCCATGGGCATCCAGGAAATCTCATTTCTGGATGATGGGTTCACCACTGATCGAGACAGGGCAATGGCTATTTGCCAAGGAATCCAGAAGTTGGAGATTGACCTCAGCTGGTTTTGCAATGCACGAGCAGACAGCTTAGATGAGGACTTGGTGGACGCTATGAAGAGGGCCGGATGCCATCAGGTTTACATGGGGTTGGAGTCTGGATCTGAGCAAATTCTTCATTCCGTAAATAAGGATCTCAACCTGACCCATATTCGTAAAGGAGCTGAAATTCTCAGAGCTAATGGGGTAGGCCTCAGCGCAGGATTTGTCGTTGGGTTACCGGGTGAAACAGATTCGACTGTTTGGGAATCCATCCGTTTGGCTAAAGAACTATGTCCTGATCGAATCCAATTTTCACGGTTCATCCCGCTCCCGGGCAGTCCTTTGAACAATAAGAGATCTAAGGTGAGTTCTGGAGATTTTCACACCGCTGGAGAAGATCAGGTAGGCGAGTGGATTCAAAATGCCTATCGTCTTTGTAAATCTGAAAATTGGGGGCAACCTAGCTGGTAGAATTCAAACAGAAATAAGGTCGGATGGTGTCGGGCCTCTTGCATGTGGTCCAGAGTAGGGTTCCTTTTGCTTCCGGTACGTGCTTTATCCGTCTCTATGCGTCCGGGAAGACCTGGATGGCCAAGTATGTTTTTATGGGAGATCGGCCATCTCAAGTGAAGATTATTTGTTGTGAGAACCTTCCTTAATCCAGAGCTCTATGGGCTTTGGATTTTTTTTGTTTACTTTTTATTTAGAGACGTTATTATGGGTCTAGTTTTTGGACTGTGTCAAGAAACTAGACTAGCTAAACGGGAGGTCTGAGATGGGGTCACCAAGTGAAAAAAGAGAAGATATCAAGTGGGCTGTACGAAAGCGCCTCGAGCTCATTGAGATGGAATTGTTCTGGTCCGGTCGAGTTAATCGTCAAACGTTGATGGCGAAGACCGGGATTTCAAAAGCTCAGGCAAGTGCTGATTTGGGCCAATACAAGAAGTTGGCGGGAGATAATCTCCTCTACAATCTGACCGAGAAAACCTATCAGGTCTCACCAAAGTTCTCGCCTCTTTTTATCAGTACTTCGCCACAGGTTTTTTTGACGCAGCTTGCTTTTGATGGAGAATCTGCTGAACAGATACTGCTTCCTGCAAGAGAAATTCAGCCAACATTATTACGTGCGATTGCTCAGGCTGTTCAAATCATATCCTTCGTTGATATCAGCTACCAATCGATGTCACATCCTGAGCCCAAGAACCGCAAGATAGCCCCCCATTCTTTTGTCTCAGATGGTTGGCGTTGGCATGTTCGTGCCTATGACTTCCTCACGTCGACATTTCGGGACTTTCTTCTGGCAAGGATTCTTCATGCCCAGGAGAGTGATGCGCCGGCTAGTGAGGATGGTCAGCTCTGGGCAAAAGAGAAGGACAGCCAGTGGTCTACGATGGTTCCTTTGAAAATAGTTCCGCATCCTGGTTTAAGCACTCAGCAGAAAGCTGTCGTGGCCTCTGATTTTGGAATGATCAACGGGGAGGTTTTGTTCCCGGTCCGCCAAGCCAGTCTTTTCTATGCCTTGAAGCGCCTAAGGTTTTTGGATGAAGCGGAAAACCCTGCGGAGCAACAAATCGTCTTAGCCAATAAGGAAGATATTCTCCAGCTTTTAGATGAATCAAACAATCAAGGAGGAGGCATTGAGTGAGCCTGAGGTCCTAATGGAGGACATCAGCCAGGACGATACTCTGTCGGGATATTTCCGATCAGATGTTATCCCGGAAGATCTCCCGATGCTCTTTCCCCTACTGCAGGCGAAAGGGTCGGTCGAGGCATTCTCTGCACTTTTCGGCGGTTCTCCAGCAGGTGTTCTGGTGCGGCTGATGATCTTGAGGGAAATCGGCCGTCGTGGTGAGAACCCGCACTGGTCTCCCAAAGAGATCAGCTCAATGTTCTTCTATGTCGATGAAACTAAGCTCGGTAGTGCACTGCTTCGCCTGCGCAGCAGCGGCATTCTTGTCTGGCTTCCCGATATCTCCCGCTATCAAATGAGCCCTTTGGGTCGCATGGCCCTGTCAGCTCTTTCGACCATGATGAATTTTGGGCAAGAAGAGGGAAGCGAGCTCGGCTACATCACTTCGCAAATTGCTGCCAGTCAGGCTATGGGGGAAGTTAATCCAGAAACCTTGGAGCACCTTTTGTCACGCCTATCTGAACTCGACGACGAATTCAATAGGGCGATCATCTCTGGTTCAGAATCCCGGATCAAGGCCGCAGAAAAGAAGTTGGATTCGGTCTGGAACTGGGTGGAGAAGGCAACAGAGATAATGAGTATCGTGACAGAAAATATTGATCTAGACCGAGGAGCTCACCGCCTTGCTCAACAGATCGGTCGCCGGCAGAGCAAAATGCTTAGTATGGCCTCACGGTTCCAGAGCGAGTTGAACCTGATAGAAAAGAACAAGGTCCACATTGAGCGAGGACTCTCCAGTAGTGACATCCAGAATTGGTTGCAGAACCAGTCACCGAAAGATCTAGCTGCACTTCTCGAGGGGAATCTGGTGCATACCCCTTCACCAGGATTTGTACTGAGCGATATAGCTGTAGATATCGCTGAAGATATTCTGGAGCGACGTGACATCATGGAATTGGATGAATCTATTCCAGCGGTACCTCTTCAAGTGGATGCGAAAGACATCGAGCTGGATGCTTTTGATTTCCGTGCACTTAAAACTCTTCAGTCTGACCTAACGGGCCTTAAAGAACCTAAAGCACTCGAGGATATTGTCCCCATGGAGAGTTTCGGAATGACGTCCTACCGTCTCTCTTTGATTGCTTTGATTGGCAGGGCCGGAGATGTTGCGGAGGGGAACCCGGTTAAGGGTCTGGTAGATCTGCCGATAGACATGGAGATTTCAGAAACAGGGGAAATTGTAAGAATCGGCCGATGTGGAGTTGGAGAAATGACTGCTGGACTATTGAAACGAAAGGGAGAGGGGTAATGACGGAATCGGCGGCACAGGTTTTGAGTGCAAGGTTGATAGCTATGCAGTGGTTGCCACGTAAAGATGAACAGGTGACACGCTTGATCACAGACGAAATATTCCGTGAGGATGTCCTCGCTCGTCTTAAGGCGTGTGGTTTGCGTCTCTTAGAGAACCCCTTTGCCGAGAACGTCGCCATCGGGTTAGACGATTCCGCCACTCAGGCAGTTATGGGTCGGGATACAAACTACATTTCAAACACATTTGGGCTTAAACAGGATGCAATGGCTCTCCTAGTAATTCTCTGGGCGCTGTTGATCATTCCAAAGCGGCAAAGGCAGATCAACGCCAGTGCGAAAAGTGATGACATTGACCAAATGGAATTCTTCCCTTCTCCCAAGTTGGTCTCTCACGAAGACATCGATCGACCAGCAGTCAAGTTGAAGGCATTGGTTTCTGATTTCGGTGGAAAGCTTGGAAAGAAGCAGCGCCTCAATATTAATCTAGGACAACTGAAACGACTAGGTTTCTTGGTCCAGCATAATGAATTGATCATGGAGGGGCCGTTATTGGATTTGGCTTTTGATTATAGATACATGGCGTCCAGGATTATCGAAGGGACCCTGGCTGACATACTTAAAGATCCTGACCACAACCTAGAGGTAGAGGACGAAATGGACGAGCAGGAGGGGGATGATGTTTGATTTTAAATGTTTCGAAGCGGTGCATTGGGATTTTTGGGAACGGATTGCACTGCCTTTTGACGGTCAGTTACTCACAGTGGTTGGCCCTAATGGTTCAGGCAAGACGACGCTGCTTGATGGGTTAAGAACCTTACTTGGGATTGACTGTTCATCTGATCGGGATTATCGACGCTATGTACGTCGGAATGATAAGCCTGTGGCATGGTTGCGTGCCGTTGTAAGCAATACAAAGACTGCTAGAGGGTTGCACTCATTTCACCCTTACTATACTCCCGAAGTCACCCTCGTTTGTCGTATTAGGCGCAGGGGTGGAGATTGGGCCAAAGAGTATGCGATCCTCCCTGGAGATATTCCTATCGAGGAGATTGAGGAAAAGGCAGGCAAGGACTGGCATGGGCAAAAATCGTATAGAAGCCTCTTGGAGCGTGCCGGTCTTGGCCGGGCCATCCGTAAAGTTTTAACCTTGGAGCAGGGTGCGACAGATAAACTCTGTACGATGAAACCTAGGGAGCTATTGACCCTGGTTTTCGAAGCTCACGGAGATCAAGAGATCTTGGATCAATATCAGGACGCCAAAAATGAGCAGGTGACCATCCACCAGGAGATTGAAGGCCTGAAGCAAGACTTAGACAAGCTAGAAATAGATGTGCAACTCAACCAAAATAAGGTTGAGTCATTCAACGAGTGGAAGCGTCGCAAAGAGCTGTTGGAAAGATTGATCATTGAAGACATCCCCCGGCTTGAACTCCTTGAACAAAGTGAAGATGCTCGAGCCGGCAGGACCCAATTGAAAAGCCTACGCCGTGATAAGACAAAGACCTTGCGAGAGCTAGAAGAGCGATGTGCACATCAAGAAAGTATTTGCCGACAGTTGGATGAGGCTGAAGCCGACTGGAAGTACTGGAATACAGAGGAAAAGAATAGAAGAGATGACAAATATGTAGTCCAAAATTCGGTTGCTGAGCTCAAGAAAATCTTGGCTGAAAAGGCTCGCTTGGAGGCTGTTCAAAAGCAACAGGCCGAAGGGTTTGACCCTGAGAAAATTGCTTCTGACAAGAATGGCTTTGAACAACAGAAAGCTGACAGCAGCAATCAAATTCAACGGCTGGAAAGGGAACTTAAGGAGTCGCGCGGACGCTTGACCGCCCTTCAGTCGACACACACTAAAGAGTTGCCAATTCCTGCGCAGCGCATGCGTGAAGCTCTTGCAGGTAAGGAAATTCCTCATCAGTTTCTATCCGAGGTGATTGAAGTTGTGCTGCCCGAATGGCAATCAGTCATCGAGGGCTTGATCGGTGGTGAAGCCTCCACAGTTCTGTTGGATCAGCAAGAAGATAAAAATATAGCCTGGAGCATCGGTGAAGAGCAGAAATATCGTGGTCTGATGACTACCGATAGAATGGAACGACCTTCTCCACGGCCAAACTCATTGCTTGAGGCCGTCGAATTTCACGCGCCAGTCCCTTCCTGGATTATCACCCGTTTGGATCAGACTCGCAGGGTTGAGGATGCGCAGGAAGGTTCAGCTCTGCCATCAGCTCAAAGCTGGGTTTCTCGTAAGGGCTACTATAAAGATAGGCGTGGGGGACGTTACATCGCAGTTGACTCAAAGCGAGACTTTGTCTTTGGTAAAGCAGCAGTGCTTGCTGAAATGGAAGAGCTTGAGGAGAACATCCAACATAACCAACAAGAGCTCAGAAAGTTGGAAGGTCTCAGGACTGACCTAACTGCAAAAATTACCGACTGTAGCTTGTTGCTTGAGGGATGGGATGCCGATGCTAATCTCAAAGCCAGGATGGCTGAGTTTGCAGAAGCTACTAACGATTTACCGGGCAAGGAAGCTGCCTTGTTGGAAGCTGAGACCAGGTTGCAAGAAGCTGCAACTATGGAGGAGAAAACCAAAAAGGAGAGCGACGACTTCACAAAAGCGTCTGGTACAGTTGAAACTCAAATCAAAGAAAAGGAAAAGCACGCGCACGAGACAGAGGGTAAAATTGCGGATAAGCGACAAGCCGTCGTCGATTTGATCGTACAGTGTCGTAAGACCCGCATGAAATTCTCTCCTTCTGAGCGTACACAGAACATTTTGCAAGCCATACGTGATGAATACGAATCTTTGGCAGATGCCAAGGCCAGGAGACATACTATCAAGGAGGACCTTGAGAACAGAGACTGGGAAACTGATCCTCAGGTGGTGGTTATTGCCCAAAAACTTCGAAGTGATTATGAGACGAAAAAAACTGTCATTGATCAAAGGCGAGAGCATCATGTGCGGGCATTGACGTTAACGGAGCAGGCGAGGGGGCAGTACATCAACGTTCTATATGCAACCCTGCGCAGCTATATCAAAAGTATCCGCTCCTTGGGAGAAATGGCTGGGGTTGAGATTATCGCCAACATGCCCAAGTTGGAAAATGAAGATTTGAGCCTGGCTCAGGCTGGCCTAGACATCGAATTCCGTTTCGATAAGAAAGAGACGGACGAAACCTCCGGGGGACAGAAGGTAATCAAGAGTCTGGTTCTTCTTGTTGGATTGATGATGGACAAGGATGAACAGTCAGGTGGGTTCATTTTCATCGATGAGCCTTTCGCCCATCTTGATGTGTTGAATATCAACCTGGTCAGTAACTTCCTCCGACGAAGTGGGGCACAGTATGTTTTGACCACCCCCAACACTCACAATATTAATGTCTTTGATGCCTCAGATTTGACCTTTGTGACGAGGAGCTGGAAAGCCCCTGCAAAGTGGGCGCCACCGATCGCTTGGGCTCGTCGTGAAGAAACTCTTGATGAGGAGGTCGCATGAGTGAATGGTCTCCACCAGATGACAATGGGATCAAAACCCTGAACTTGGATGTTGGTGCCAAGAGAACCATGCGAGGGAAGCGTCGACGTCGTTCTGTCCTTGAGGTTCCTGCCAGCATTGCGGTCCTCTCTGAGGATCAGAAAGGCTTGATCCGTAGCTGGATCAAGGGAGCCGCTGCTAGAAAAAAATGGAACAACCTCCTGAAGACAAGCGGTTTTTCTTGTCTTCTTTTGGCGGAAGAGCTGCTCCAAATGTTACTCGAATCAGGGTGGGTTGAGGTTGAAGAGCACAGGGCTGCGCGTGGGTGGGAGCCGATGTGGGTTGAATTTCTGGCATACGAAGACCTGCGTGAACATTTAGGACTGAGCAACCGAGACAAAGAGAAGTCTCAGGCTGAAAACCTTCAGGCAGACTTTGAAATAGATGCTCTGAAAATTGCGGCTGCCAATTTAGACTCTCTTCCCGCTGCCACGAAGATCAAAAGACATGAACTATTTTGCGGTCTGGAGAGTTGGTTGCAAGAGGGACGTCAGGGGACTCGCCGTGATTTCTCATTGTTTGCCAGAGGTAAAACTAAAGACATCTCTTCTGCCGAGTGGCTCTGGCTAGAATCTCAAGTGGATTTGGCTTCGTTTGGCATTGCAGCACATACTCCCACGGTTCGCATAAAAATTCCCGGGGGGCTTGTATTCCCCGAGGGACAGATCGATTTTCGGCTCTTGCCTGGTGCAGTGGCATTGACCGAGAAACAAATTAGGCGAGGGGTTGAATCTGTTGGTGAGATTTCTTGCTGGAAGGTGGTTGAGAACCTGACCAGCTTCGAGCATGTTGTTGCTTCCTCTGGAGAAACAGAAGGTGTAATCTGGGTCCCTGGCTTCGCGCCTTCCTGGTGGATCAAATCAATTAAGCATCTATTGTCTCTGACAAACATTCCCGGAAAGATCGCTTGTGATCCAGATCCTGCTGGTCTGTTGATTGCTTCTCTGGTTGGTGAGATTTGGAAAGGGCTAAATGTGAATTGGAACCCCTGGTTTATGGACCCAAGTGATTTTGAAGGCAAGGGGCCCATGATCCCGATGACAGAACACGATATAGGTTTGCTTCATACATTCAACCAGCGAAAAGGAAACCATCCTAGTCTGGTGGAATTAGCCCAGTGGTTGGGACACAAAAAAATGAAACTGGAACAAGAATCGTTTGTGAACTAATTTCTTCTGAAACGAGAGGGGTATTATAAGATGAATTACAGTTTGATAGATCTTGATGAGTTAATCCTTCGCTGCCGAGATAAGCAAGCGAGGGAGTATATTCAAGAAGCAGTCGCAAGTTATAAAGCCGGTGCCTTTAGGTCTTGTATTGTTTCGACTTGGATAGCTGTCGTCTTAGATTTTCTTCATAAGCTCAGAGAACTTGAAATGACGGGGGATGCTAGAGCGAAGGCAAAGCTGGAAGAATTTGAAAGAATTCGAGCTGGCGGCGAAGCTTCTTTGAAAGCAGCGTTAGATTTCGAGCGCGAGGTTTTGGCGGTTGCCGCAAACGATTTTGAGCTTCTTACTCCTTTAGAGAAAGAAGATTTAGAGAGGTTGCAAAAAGATAGGAGCCGTTGCGCTCATCCTAGTATGCAGTCAATTGATGAGCCTTACAAACCAACTCCCGAATTAGCGAGAAGCCACCTTAGAAATGCAGTGGAGATAATGCTCCAGAGGGAACCTGTCCAGGGTACTGCTGCGTTCGCACGCATTTGTTCAGAAATTAAATCGGAGTATTTCCCAACTAAGGTAGCTGAGGCAAAGATACATTTTGAAGCCGGTCCGTTGGTTCGCGCTCGAGAAGTATTGATAAGAAGGTTGATTATTGGACTCAGTAAAGCGATCCTCAATGAGGATTTACCTGCAACTGAAAGAAGAAGGATTCTCGCAGCAATTGCTGCAATTATTGAGATGCACAGACCGGTGGGCGAGGCAATTATTCATACTGAGCTTGCTCGAATTATGGGTGGTGTAGAAGATAAATCCTTGTGGCTGATAATTTTATACATGCGCAGAATCCCAATTGCCTGGGATGCTTCTGGCGGTGTAATTCAAGGGAAAGTCAGAAAGTACCTAGAACAAGAAACAGGGGAAAAGTTGCTCGTTCCATTACATCACGCAATGCACGTCCCGGGATTGAAAACGATTGCTGAGTCTCGGATTGACGACTTGAGCGAGGAACTTCTTGAGAAACTACTCTCTGCTACTGAGCCAGTGCCAGAGTATATAAATAGGGCCATACCGTATTTCTCGGGATCAGGCAGCTATCGTAGTGCTGAACGTCGTGGAGAGACACTTATTGTCCCTCTTGCGCCTCTTCTTACGCCTGATCAATTTAAAGAGATTGTTGATGCATCTATAGGAAACCGCCAGATTTACGAAGCGGGTGGAATGGGAATTGTTTTCTGTAGTGTGTTTGACCTTATGAATGATGCGCAGCGGGGGGAGTGCGCACCTGAATGGCAACGTTTCTTGAGATTTATCAAGGGTGTGGTTCCAGGATGTTACTCCGACCTTCAGGAGAAGATGGAAGCGGCGGGAATGTGGCCTGCATAACATCAGCGCATTTCATTGTTTACTGCTTTTGTAAATGTAGGAATGGAGATGGTGAATTGTATTGATACTAGGTGAATAAAGAATATTGCTTGTTTGAAAATGCAGCCAAGACTGCTGATTATGAGAACTCATTGCGACCCCGCTAACGAATACTAGCGGGGTCTTTTTGTTTAGACCGAAGGAGGTGAGAAGTTAACTGCCTGGAACGTAGCCGCTTTTTGGATTAGTGAAAATAATTTTCAAAAGAGGGAAAATTTCCGTTCGTTGACGGCTTTATAGGTAAGCCATTTGGTTGTTGAGAGTTTGTTCGCTAGAAAAATCAAAAAAAAAGCAAAAAACGGGAAAAAAGTATTAGCCAGAACGCTTTACACACTAAAGGCAGTTAACCATCCACAAAACGGGAGGAAGTCATGACGAACTATTGGTTAGTTGGAGCATCATGGGGTGGAGTCGATCATCAGGATAATAGGTTTTTAAAGGAAGGTGTTTGGGAACTTGGGTGGGAAGATGGGGCTCTGTGCCCCGGACGAGGACCGGAGAACAAAAACTAAGAGCGACCCCGGGGAGGTCGCTCTCATGTAAATACTGGTCGGGATGACTGGAATCGAACCAGCGACCCCCTGCTCCCGAAGCAGGTGCGCTACCAGGCTGCGCTACATCCCGAGATCAGTCTTAAGTGATTGGAGCGAAATTTTTATCATACAAAAGGCCTGATTAGCAAGGTCTTTTGGAGTTCTCAACAGTGTGATGCAAGAATTTATGGTGCGCTATGTCTGGATCATACTACGAATCTTTTCATTGTTTTATTTGTCCGGTCTTGCTGTTAGCATAAGGTATGAAACTACTTATGCTCTACACAGATCGCTTTGCCTACACTCCTGCCAACAAAACCCTCGAAGATGAACCAGATTGCACTGAACCTGGCGAGATTACAGACACGGTGGTTGGTTTGATCCATGCCGAAGCGGTTGATGAGGAAGACGCATCGAGAGTGGAAAAGAAACTGGTAAAGAACCTCAAGTGGGGTGCGCGCAAGAACGAAACCCAGCGTATCGTTCTACACACTTTCTCTCATCTGGCCGAAACCAAGGCCTCGGCTGAATTCACCAAGGCTTTGTTGGGAAGAGCTGCTGAACGTTTACGCGGTTCCGGTTACGAAGTCTGGCAGACCCCTTTCGGCTATTTCCTTGATCTCGATCTTCAAGCTCCAGGTCGTTCAACGGCGCGTATCTTTACGTCTTTCTGAAAAGTTCAAAGCGACTCAGCGTCTCTGCGCCTCCGCGTTAAAATTAGGCTTTTATTCCTTAAGCTTCACCCGCAACTGCCCGTCACTGACCTCCACCTCGTCAATGCCATCGGCAAAGGCACTCCAGAATCCCTTTTGATCGCCAAACTCCTGCACCAGGTCGACGTTCTTGATATTGCCGAGCCAGGCGTTGGGGATCGGTACTCCCCACAGGCTGATGCCTCGCAGGGAAACCACGGGATTTTTGTCCCGGTAAGCCAGTTCCAGTCCCGCAGTAACTTTTAGAGTTTTGCCGCCAAGGAGAGGAAACTCTTCGTCAAGCGGGATCAGCAGTTTGGCGCTGGCCAGGTCCTGTGAAAGATCGATGGCCAGTGTTGATGCCAGGTCGGTGTTTTTCGCCAGTAGACCGTTCAACTCACGTTCCGTGAGGATGATCTCCCGGTTGGCGTCGGTTTCCGTGTAGCGCTCCGGCTGCATACCGTTCTCTTTTTGGCCTTTTGTGCGCCCTTTATGCAGTGTCTGTGAGCGCTGCGTCGAATCCAGCTGTTCCAGCTTCTGCTCCAGCACCTGTTCCTCGCTGGCGCTTAAGGCAACTGGCTTGAAAGGGCCGGGAAAGAGATAAAAATAGACGGCACAAAGTGCCACCAGCGTAGAGACAACACTGGCAACCACAACAATGCCAAAGATCTTCAGCCAGTTATGGCTTGATGGTTGCTGCTGCTCCGATGGTTGTTGCGTACCAAGGAGCTCCCGGGGTTCGTCGTTCATGTCGTTGTCCTGAGAGGGGAGAAGCTAGTCCAACAGATCTGAGTCAAGATCATAAATGGGACGCTGATAAGATCTGATGAACGCTGATTTAGAATCTTTGTAATCATGCCTTTTCTGCGTTCATCTGCGGCCAATGCATGTTGTTGGGGCTTGGCTTTTGTCTCGCCAATCAATCTGCAGAAGTGATCAGTCTGCGATAGTTTACGTAATCTTGGAATCCCACCAGGGCCATATTGTTGTAAATGCCGGTCGGGATAGATGTGACGCCGAGTTTAGCTGCGCGCTGCCAATCACTATCAACATGCGCAGCGTAGCTCTGTTTGTCAATGATCGACAGGGCTTTGTCGGGATCAAGGCCGATTGATTCGGCGATTTCCGCCAACTTGTCTGGCAAAGCTATATTGCAGCCGTCAACGTAATAGGCTCGGTAAACCGCCATGTGAAATGCTTCTCCGACCCCTTGTTCCTCGGCCCACTTACCAAGTTCCTGGGCGCGACGGCTGTTGTAGGTGTGGGTGCGCTCGCCAAAGGGCAGATCGAGCTCTGCGGCGCCCTGTTGACATCGCTGCATCATTGCCTCGATGTCGTAGCTACCGGCGAAAAGGTCTTCCAGTGTCTGGCCTTCCTCGGGTGTTTCT
>JAJRRB010000007.1 GCA_024279915.1 Deltaproteobacteria bacterium | reverse complement strand
GCAGCTGCGGGATTTCCTGTTGCCGCTTGCGGGCGATGAACCAGCAGGTTGGAATGGCTGCTGCACATAGTAGCACATGAGAAAGTTGTCGCACTGGGGTGGGTAGGCCAATGACGTTGAGAGTTTCGGAGAGAATGAAAAGCGCCGCGAAGACACGGATCACTTTTCTGGCGAGGCTATGTTGGTAGATGGCATTGAGCAGCCTGACGGCGGCGACCGTGAAGATGACGATCAACATCCAGCGCCAGCTGGGTGGCGCGCCGGTGTAGAGTTCACCAATGATCCCCATTAAGAACATGGTGATGAATGTCGCCCCGGACAGAGGGCGGCGGAACAGGAATATCCATTCTTTGGTGAGGGGCTTGCTCTGCATTTTGCGATAGATGAGCAGCAGGGCGATGATGCCGGTGACAATAACCTGCAGGGCGATCATGGTACTGTGACGTTTAAAGAGACCGTCGCGCAGAATGATGGTGGTGCCCAGGTTGTCGACAAACTCGGTAAACAATTCACGCTTGAACTGACGATAGTAATCCGCTTCGAACAGTGAATAGGTGTTGCGGCGAAAGGTTTCCAGACGCAAGTGGTCCAGGGTTTTATCGACCAGGCTGATCCGACTGGCAATGATCTCCTGGCCGGGTGCGTATTTCTGCTGCGATTTGACCAGGTGCCCACCCACCAGGGTGATGTTTTTCAAAAGGTTGTCGATGCTCTGCCGGGTACGATTGAAGGCTTCCGTGGGAACCTTGACCCCCGATTTACGCAGATAACTCTGCCATTGTTTCCAGAAGAGCTGTTTCTGCTCCCAGGTGCTGCGTAACTCTTCGAGGGTTTTCAGGTGCGTATAGATGATGTCGAGTGGCTTCTGCTGTTGTGCCGCGAGGCTTGAATAGCTGGACTGCACCCCGAGCAGCCGATTGAGCTGCCAGTTGGCGACATCGTCCCAGTTGCTGACCTGCTCTTCCAGTTTCTTCAGGCTTTCCGTCTGCTTGTCCAGCGTGATATAAACCTTGCCAAGCTTATCCGCCTGGCTGACCTGGGCCTCGGCATCGCCGATCTGCGCAGCGACAACGGTGGCTTGGGGAACGACTTCATTTAGGCCGGGGTAGATTTGCTCCTGAGCGTCTGTTGCCTCCTCAGCGAGGCAGAGGTGTGGCACGGTCAGGCCGATCAGCAGAATCAGGATTGCGGCGGCTCTGAAGACGATTGATGTGTTGTTGCGGATGCACATACTCATAACTGTCTCTATCAATAAGAAGCCCACGAAGATGCTTTTGCCAGGATCAGACGAGGTCGAAGCGATCCAGGTTCATGACCTTGTTCCACGCCGCGGCAAAGTTGTGCAGGAACCGCTCCTGGGAGTCCTCACAACCATAGACTTCCGCAACGGCTCGGAGCAGGGAGTTGGAACCGAAGATGAGGTCGATGCGGGTGCCGGTCCACTTGAGCTCGCCCGTTGCGCGATCACGACCCTCGAACAGGTCGTCGGCATCCGAGGCTGCCTTCCACGTGGTGCTCATGTCGAGCAGGTTCACGAAGAAGTCGTTGGTGAGCGTCTCTGGCCGCTTGGTGAAGACGCCGTGTTGTGACTGCCCGAAGTTGGCATTCAAGACGCGCATGCCGCCAACCAGAACCGTCATCTCAGGAGCTGTCAGCGTCAGTAATTGCGCCCGATCAATCAGCAACTCCTCTGCCGATACGCTGTACTTGGCTTTGAGGTAGTTACGGAACCCGTCTGCAGCCGGTTCGAGTGCGGCGAATGACCCCACGTCGGTTTGCTCCTGCGATGCGTCCGTGCGTCCCGGCGTGAAGGGAAGGGTCAGATCGTGACCGGCATTCTTCGCTGCTTGCTCGACAGCTGTGCAGCCGCCCAGCACAATCAAATCGGCGAGCGAAACCATCTTCCCGCCTGACTGCGTGCTGTTGAACTCTTTTTGGATTTTCTCAAGGGTCTGCAGTATAGCCTTCAGTTGGGTTGGCTGGTTAACGTCCCAATCTTTTTGTGGCGCAAGACGGATGCGCGCACCGTTCGCGCCGCCGCGCTTGTCGGAACCGCGGAAGGTGGACGCCGCCGCCCAGGCTGTTGAGACCAGTTGGGAGACAGACAGCTTTGAGGCGAGGAGTTTGCCCTTGAGGACGGCGATCTCCTGCTCGCCGATCAATTCATGTGTGACCGCGGGGACGGGGTCTTGCCACAAAAGCTCTTCTTCTGGCACTTCCGCGCCGAGATAGCGCGAGCGCGGGCCCATGTCGCGATGGGTCAGCTTGAACCAGGCGCGGGCAAAGGCATCTGCGAACTCTTCCGGGTTGTCGTGGAACCGCATGGCAATCGGGTTATAGATTGGATCCATTTTCAGCGAGAGGTCCGCGGTGGTCATCATCGGCCGGTGCTTCTTCGACGGGTCGTGCGCGTCAACCACCATGTCCTCTTCGTCCACATCCTTGGCTAGCCACTGATTTGCGCCAGCCGGACTCTTGACCAACTCCCAATCGTATTTGAGTAACACCTTCAGATAGCCCATGTCCCACTTTGTCGGGTTCGGCTTCCAGGCCCCTTCGAGGCCGCTGCCGATCGTATCGCCTCCCTTGCCGCTGCCGAAGCTGCTCTTCCAGCCGAGTCCCTGCTCCTCGATGCCGGCGGCTTCCGGGGCTGGACCGACATGGGCGGCATCGCCGGCACCATGACATTTGCCGAACGTGTGCCCGCCCGCGATGAGGGCGACGGTCTCTTCGTCGTTCATCGCCATGCGCCCAAAGGTTTCGCGCACGTCGCGGCCGGATGCGACCGGGTCCGGCTCGCCGTTCGGCCCTTCAGGGTTCACATAGATCAAGCCCATCTGCACGGCGGCAAGGGGATTGTCGAGTTCCCGGTCGCCTTTATAGCGATCGTCACCCAGCCAGGTGTCCTCAGATCCCCAGTAGATGTCTTCTTCGGGCTCCCAGACGTCCTCACGCCCACCGGCGAAGCCGAACGTGTTAAAACCCATCGACTCAAGAGCGCAGTTGCCGGCGAGGATCAGCAGGTCGGACCAGGAGATTTTCCTGCCGTATTTCTGCTTGATCGGCCAAAGCAATCGGCGCGCCTTGTCGAGGTTGACGTTGTCGGGCCAGCTGTTGAGCGGCGCAAACCGTTGCGAACCCGAGGCGGCGCCGCCGCGGCCGTCGCCGGTGCGGTAGGTGCCTGCGCTGTGCCACGCCATGCGGATGAATAACCCCCCGTAGTGACCGTAGTCGGCCGGCCACCAATCCTGCGAGTCGGTCATCAGCGCGTAGAGATCCTGCTTCAGGGCATCGAGGTCGAGGCTCTTGAACTCTTCAGCGTAGTTGAAAGACTCGCCCATCGGGTTGGAGAGAGGGGAATGCTGGTGCAGAATATTAAGCTTCAACTGGTTCGGCCACCAGTCTCGGTTCGAGGTGCCACCTCCGGCGACCTGCTTGCTCGTTCTGCCCGTGACCGGGCATTTGCTCTCGTCATTCATAAAGTTGTCTCCCGTCCTCTATGAGCCTATTTATTGCCTACTATGAGTATAGCTTGAAGGCTGGCTTTTTCGACTGCCTCGATAAATTTTAGTGTATGATGCTCGTTGGTGAATACGCATCATAATCTTAAACGATAAGGAGCAAAAGCCATGGGCAAGGGTCAAGACAGTAAGAAGGCGGTTAAAAAAGCTTCAGCCAAAACTCCGACAGAAAAAAAGGCTGAAAAACAAGCGAAGAAAGCTGCAAAGCAATAATCTATGAATGGACAACATCGCGAAGAGATTACGCCGGGGATGGCCGTTATGATTGTTCTGAAAAAAGATCAACGTAGCGGCAAGCTGACCCAAGGGATGGTGAAGGATCTTTTGACCAAGAGCCCGTTTCATTCGCACGGTATCAAGGTTCGGCTTGAAGATGGGCAAGTTGGGCGGGTGAAGTCGGGGTGTGAGACTGATTAAAGTTATAAAGGGCAACCTCACGGATCTGCTCTAAAGCCTGGGACACTCATACGAGAGTGTCCCTTTTTTGTGCCCCCAATTCCTTTCTCAAAAAAACATATCTAACCTTCAATCGACCGTTGATCTTTAGAATAAACCTGATAATTTTAATACTGAACCTTAACGATAAAGGAATGTGATATGGGATTACAACAGACTCTTGACCAGATGAAAAAAGATTTCGTCGCCGGGGCCGACCCGAAGATCCTGGGGGTTATGAAAAATACCACCGAAAACCTTCTGCAATCAGGTGTTCTTGACCGCACCCTTAAAGCTGGCGCAACTGCACCGGGTTTCACCCTTAACGACGCAAACGGACAAGCCTTCACTAGTTACGAATATTTAAACAAAGGGCCCCTTTTAGTGACCTTTTACCGGGGCGTCTGGTGACCGTACTGTAACGCGGAGCTGGAAGCTCTGCAGAAGATTCTGCCCGAAATAGAGGCTACAGGGGCGCAAATGATCGCTATCTCACCGATGCTGCCGAAATACTCGAAACAACTCGTCACAAAATTGGGACTGACCTTCCCTCTGCTCTGTGACCCCGGCAATCAGGTGGCGGAACAATTTGGCCTGGTCTTCACCTTGGCCCCTGAATTACGCGAAGTATACCTGACGCTCGGTATCGACCTGGAACGTTTCAATGGTAACGACAGCTGGAAACTGGCGTTGCCCGGTCGAGTGATCATCAACAAAGAGGGTGTCATTCATGACAGTGACATGCATCCTGACCACACCACCCGACCTGAACCGGAGGAGACGTTGGCCAAGCTCAAAGAATTGAACTCCTGAAGATCCGAGCATCCAAGAAGTCGGGGGACATAATACCTGTTCTAATGTAAGCTTATGCCTCAATTGTCTGCCAGGCCCTAAAACTCCCTTGCACTCTTGATTTTACTTATCATGGATGTCCCCAATTCAGAGAGAGAGTTTTCTGCACATCTTTGATCAAATTAAGTTACGATCAACCCTATGAAAAGAAAAATTGAGCTGCTCGCGCCAGGCGGGGATATTGCGTCTGTAAAGGCTGCCATTGCGGCCGGTGCCGATGCGATATACTTCGGGCTGAATACTTTTAATGCCAGGATGCGGGCAACCAATATCGAACTTGATGACTTAGCCGGTATTGTCTCTCTTGCCCATAGAAACAGTTGTGAAATCTTTATAACGATCAACGTCGTTATCGTTGAAAGTGAAATTCGAGCTTTAATCAACCTGCTGAACAAACTTGTAAATACAAAAATCGATGGAGTTATTGTTCAGGATCTGGGCTTGCTATATCTGTTATCAACACATTTTAAGAATCTTAAAATACATGCCTCAACCCAACTGACAACGCACAACGAAGGTCAGATAAAATTTCTAAGTAAACTCTCTGTAACACGCGTCAATTTATCAAGAGAACTGAAGCTTGATGAGTTGAAAGCTCTCACCCTGATTGGCCATGAAAATAATATCTTAAGCGAAGTCTTTGTCCATGGTTCCAACTGCCTCTCGTTTTCGGGACTTTGCTATATAAGTTCTGTCCTTGAAGGAAAATCGGCAAATCGCGGTCGCTGCAACCAATCCTGCCGGGAGCAATACCTGACCACCCCGGAGGGCAAAGATTTCCCCCTTAACCTGAAAGACAATTCTGCTTTTAATAATCTTAAGGCACTCTCTGACGCCGGCGTTGACTCCGTAAAGATAGAAGGGCGAATGAAGAAGTTTCATTACGTCTATATGGTTGTGAATGCGTGGCGAAACCTGCTCAACAATTTCTACAATCACAATCAGGCCAGCGGTGATGATACCGCTCTTTATCAGGTGTTTAACCGGGATTTCACCAATGCTTTCCTGATGGGGAGTCTCAATAAAGATGTGTTTACCGACAATCCCCGGGATCATTCCGCCCAATATTTTCATGAAGCAAAAAAACGCTCCAGTGATAAAGGTATAAGACTCACGAAGACCGAACTTCAGGACATAAGAACCGCAATCATCACCGAGGTAAAAGCAAAGATTGCAGCATTAGACGTCGAACCCTCCTTTGTTTTCAATGGCTCAATAGAGAAGATTGAGCCGATTGAGACCCCGCGTTTAGAAAAGCAGCAGAAGCTAGAGATTAAACCCCATCTCTCTGTATTGATTTCTTCCCAAGCACAACTGAAGCTGTGTCGTGAGACCTCTGCTGATCTCTTTTTTCAACTCCCCAGCTGCTTTCCTGATGAGTATTTTGCGTTGGTAGAGCTTTTTCAGGAAAACCGGGCCTTAATCCCGTGGTTCCCATCGGTTTTAATCGGCAAGGACTATACTGCCGCAGTTGCCATCCTGGATCAGGTGAAGCCGAGGCGGATTGTAACCAACAACACCGGGATCGCTTATGAGGCGTATAAGAAGGGGATTCCCTGGATCGCTGGTCCCTATCTGAATGTCGTTAATTCCTTCAGCCTTTTATGTTTAAAGGAAAATTTCAACTGTTCTGGTTCTTTCCTATCCAATGAAATCAGCCGTAAGCAGATGATGAAAATCATCACACCCAAAGATTTTGAACTCTACTACAGCATTTATCATCCGGTTTTGCTCTTAACGAGTCGGCAATGTTTACTTTACCCGATTGAAGGTTGTGAAAAAAGCATTGTGGATGATAAATGTACGCTGGATTGCAACAGGTCCTCTTCAATTACGAACTTGAAGGATGTTGCTCTTTTTGTTGATAAATCGAAAGGTTGTTATCATCGCATCTATAACGAGCACAATTTCCTGAACACAGAGATTATGACTGATTTGCCGGATAGGTTCTCCAGCTTTTTTATCGATTTAACAGCTGTGAAAACTGCAACGAAAGTAGAGATGAATGAAACTCGCATCATCGAGATTTTTGAGAATCTTTTAAATGCAAAGCCGGACGCCAAAGAAAAACTCGAAAAAGCGATACATCCCTGCTCAAATATTCAATATCAAAGAGGTATCTGATTTTTTATGCAAGACTTGATACTCCTTAGCGATGGCAGTGTGCATGCTCAGTCCAGGATTGGCTATGGGGCTTACCTCGCGGTGACTAAACCAGGGCTTTCGCTGGAGGAGTTGATATCGCAAGTGCGTGTGCGGCGCTTTACACAAACCTCTTCAACAAAGCTCGAATTGCGGACGTTACTGTGGGCACTGAGCGATATTCAGGTGTCAGGGCGTAAGGTGATTATTTACACGGATTCGCAAAATATTATCGGCTTGCCAAACAGACGTGAACAGCTAGAGCGCAAAACTTATCGCTCAAACACAAACAGGCTGCTCAACAACCATGAGCTGTATCAGGAGTTTTATCGTCTGACTGATCGACTTGATTATGAATTGGTGAAAGTGCACGGCCATCTGACGTCGAAGCAAAAGGAAGATGTTGACCGGCTCTTTACGCTTGTGGATAGAGCGTCCAGGCAGGCTCTTAGAGCAGAGTCCTCGTGAACCTCCCATGTCACACGTTCCACAAGGAAAAACGACAATGAAAAAATGTCCCTTCTGCGCTGAAGACATTCAAGATGAGGCGATAAAGTGTAAACATTGCCGTGAGTTTTTGGACCCCTCCTTTTCTCCACGTGTCGAAAATGAAAAATTGCCTTGGTACTTCCGAACCACGTTTATTGTCCTTGCGCTTTGTAGCGTGGGTCCTCTGGCGTTACCCATGATCTGGTGGCGTCCACAAACGACCCTGGCATGGAAGATAGGTCTCACTATCGGCATTCTTTTACTTAGCTGGGCTTTGTACCTGATTACGCTGGAATCCCTGCGTAGTATTCAGGAGTATTACGATTTACTTGAAAGCCTGTAAAAATGTCATGGCTCAGAGCTGTGGACACCCAACTTAATTGATAAAGGGTCTCTATTTGACCTCTGCGCGGAGATGGAGTTTCGAGGGCACCCCCCTTGGAGTGCCCTCTGTTATTGTCGCATTCCCGTAGTTCCCGGGACTAAATCCATACCAATTTGTCAAAGCTTGTTCGCCCGGAAGTTGATACCAACCGTGCCAAACTGGCTAGCGCTCGACGCCTGTGGGGCGCCGTCGAAAACCTTGGCCTTCCAGGTGATTTCAAAATCGGTGAAACCGGCAGCGACGACCGTCGCTTTGAGCTCTGCTTCAAGCAGGGCGCCGGCTATTCAGCCAGTCCATAGGTCGATCTTTCGTTTCGCCGCCTCAGGAACTTCCCGGTTTACCAGAATGTCTGCAATCTGCAGCCGCCCGCCAGGGCGCAGCACGCGGAACATCTCGGCCAGGGTCTTCTGCTTGTCAGGCGTCAGGTTGAGCACACCGTTGGAGATCACCACGTCTGCCCAGCCGTCGGACACCGGGAGCTCCTCCATGTAGGCTTCACGAAACTCTACGTTGCCTACGCCCGACTCGGTGGCTGCTGAGCGCGCTTTCTCAAGCATTTCCGGGGTCATGTCTATGCCGATGACCTTGCCGTTTGAACCAACCATGCGAGCAGCAACAAGTGAATCAATCCCGCCACCCGAACCGATATCGACAACCCTTTCACCGGAGGCCAGCTCGCCCATAGCAAAGGGGTTGCCGGTGCCAGCGAAGGATTCGATGGCCGATTCCGAAACACCTTTAAACCACTCATCCTTGTAACCGACGATCCTGGTCAGGGTGCGGCCGGTATGAAAATGGAAGCCCTTGTCCGGGTTGTTGGCCACTTCTTTGTATTCGTCCTGAATGGCTTTGCGCAAGGTGTCAGTATCGATATTCACCGTTTGAGCCACATACGATTTTTCTACTGTCATTGGCTTTCTCCACTTTTTAAACAGAAGCGACTGGGGAATGTATCTGCTCTCTGCTTAAGTCCTTCTAGAGTTGCCCTCCAGTCAGGTCACATCACACGTTTATACTTTTGATGTGAGATCTCATAGGGACATTCTATCATAGCCAGCGTTGCTTGGTTAACGGGACCACACGCCGCGTGTGTCTGTAAAATGACTAGCTAGCAGAAGAAACGGGACGGTTGGCAGTATGGGCAGGAAATGCCGCTTACCAAACAACAAAAGGGGGACACGTAACGAGTACGTGTCCCCCTTTTTTCTTTTTAACGATGTCTGGAAAAGCTTAGTTAGCCAGTTCCTTGCCTTTTTCAAAACCTAAAGCATAAGCTTTCTTGTTCAGATCCTTGAAGGCTGGGGGTACTTTGCGCAGAACTGCTTCTTCGCCAGACTCTCTGGCAACAACGCCAGTCAAACCGATAACAGCGCCAAGGGCAACGACGTTGGCAACGATTTCACGCCCAATGTCTTCCTTGGCCATACGCATAATTGGCAGGCGAAGGACTTTAAAGTCGCCTTCTGGAGCTGTATGCACAAAGTCGGCGTCGATCAACAGAATACCGCCTGATTTAATGCCCTTTGCGTATTTGTCAGCAGCTTCCTGGGTCATCGCCAGGCAGGCATCAACAATGGTTGCTTTGGGGTAGTCGATAGGTTCATCAGAGATGATGACCTCGGACTTGGATGCGCCGCCGCGGGCTTCAGGGCCATAGCTCTGAGACTGTACGGCGTTTTTGCCTTCAATGATGGAAGCTGCTTCTGCAAGAATAATCCCGGCGGTGATCAGGCCTTGACCACCAGCACCGGAAAAGCGAAGCTCATAACGTTCAGCCATGGTTCTTTCTCCTTTTCGTAGTGATCAGGCGCCTTGCGCCTTCTTGATAACGTTCTCGTACTGAGCAGTATACTCAGGCTTCTCTGTGTCTTCGAACAACACGCCGGTCAGGAACTTGCCTTCAAGCTGCTCGGCCGTCATTTTGGAAGCGGCTTTGACCGGAACGGCATCTGCTTTGAGACGTTTCATCATGTCAATGACCGAACGGAACTTGTTGCGGCGACCGTAGGTGGTTGGGCAGTCGTCAAGAACTTCGATGATTGCCATACCTTTGTGCTTAATGCCCTGCACGATCAGCTTGTCAATTTGACGTGGATGCATTGCTGTGGTGCGGGCAACAAAGGTTGCACCGGCACCAATGGCCAACTTGGAGATGTCGAAGATTGGATCAGGGTTGCCGTAAGGAGTTGTCGAAGCCAGGTCACCAGTCGGTGTGCAAGGCGAGAACTGACCACCGGTCATGCCGTAGATGTAGTTGTTCATCAGCACGTAGGTCATGTCGATATTACGACGACAGGCGTGGATGAAGTGGTTACCACCGATGGCGGTGCCATCACCATCGCCGCCAACGCAGATCACATTCATTTCCGGCTTGGCCATCTTGACGCCTGTTGCAAACGCTGCTGCACGACCATGAGCGGTGTGCAGAGTGCATGCATCAAGGTAACCAGGCAGACGACTGGCGCAGCCGATTCCGGAAACGATTGCCGTGTTTTTGCGATCGAGTTCGCAAGTATCCATGGCCCGGATCAGGCCTTTCATAACAATGCCGTGACCGCAACCTGGGCACCAGATGTGTGGTAGCTTGCCGGGGCGGATAGACTTTTCGTAATCGTAAGCCATTAGAGTACCTCCTTGACCTTGGTCATGATTTGACCAGGATTGAGCGGATCACCGTCAACCCGGCCTTCATGGACCACAACGCAGTTACCCTTGGCAACGCGCTCAACTTCTAAAACCATCTGGCCGAGGTTCATTTCGGCGACGACGATTGCTTTAGCTTGCTCTGCCAATTCAGCAGTACGTTTCTCCGGGAAAGGCCAGAGAGTGATCGGGCGGAACAGGCCAGCCTTGATGCCTTCTTTACGCAATTCGTTGACTGCATACCGGGCAGAGCGGGAGGTTGATCCGTAGGCCCAGATGACGACATCGGCATCTTCAGTCAGGTACTCTTCGTACGACTCAATGTCGGCGATATTGTCCATGACCTTGTCGATCTGACGACGTTCTTCAGCATCAACCAGGCTTGCCTTGGTAGTCGGGAAGCCATCATCAGCCTTGTTCAGGCCTGTGACATGGTATTTGTATTCAGAACCGAAAGCAGCCAGTGGTGGAACTTGACCTTTAGTCGAGTCGTAAGGCTTGTAATCTTCAGGGCCAACGCTCGGAGCCTCGCGGTCGATAACTTCCAGTTCGCCAGGCTCGGGGAACTCGATGCGCTCACGCATGTGTCCGACGATCTCGTCGTAGAGGACCTGTACCGGCATGCGATATTTCTCGGCCAGATTGAAAGCTCGCACCGTTTCGGAGAAAATTTCCTGACATGAGTTAGGAACCAGTGCGATGGCGGCGTGGTCACCGTGCGTGCCCCACATGGCCTGCATGACGTCGGACTGGCCAGGGCCAGTCGGCATGCCGGTTGAAGGACCACCACGCATAACGTTTATGATGACACAGGGGACTTCGGCAATGCAGGCATAGCCGATCAGTTCCTGCTTGAGGGAGACGCCAGGACCGGAGGTAGCGGTAATCGCTTTGGCACCAGTCAAGGATGCACCGATGACAGAAGCCATCGCTGCGATTTCGTCTTCCATCTGAATGAATTTACCACCGATCTTGGGGAGTTCGACTGAAAGAACTTCAGCGACCTCGGTCGACGGGGTGATGGGGTAACCACCGAAGAATTTGCACCCGGCATAAAGAGCACCATGTGCGCAGGCTTCATTCCCCTGTAATAGAGCAACTTTCTTAGCCACGTTTACTCTCCTTAAGAATAGGAATTAATCGTTTACTCGTCATGAACCTTAATGGCGAAGTCCGGGCAAAGCAGTTCGCACTGCATGCACTTGATGCAATCTTCCGGTCTTGGAACGGTGACCAGGAAGACATCCATCTCAAGGACATTCTTCGGGCAGAATTCGACGCAGATACTGCAACCCTTGCAGTTGCGCTCGATGATTTCGAGTCTTGCACCACTCATTCTGTTTCATCTCCTTATGTACTAGATTTTTTGCGTAAAAACAGCGAATTTTGCGGCGCAAGATAGCATGATTGCAGCTCTCGTTCCACAACAAATTTGGTCTATACCCTACTTTTTTCTACATATTTAACGTGGCTTAAAAAAAACAGTAAAACAACGCTAAATTACAGCCATATAAGAAAGAAGGGCAATGTTGCCATTGCCCTTCTTTGGGTTTGGCTTTCGAGTCAGGTTTTACAGAAGACCCATTTTCTCAAGATCAGCAATCAGGCCTTTAACTGCATTAGCAGAGTTGTCCATCAGCGCTTGCTCGGTTGCGTCAAGCTTGAACTCGACGATCTTTTCGATACCGGCAGCACCAAGGACGCAAGGAACGCCAACGTAGTAACCATCAACACCGAACTCGCCGTTAAGCAGAGCGCAGACAGGCAGGACGCGCTTTTGGTCCTTGAGGATCGATTCGGTCATCGCGATGGCTGCAGAAGCCGGGCTGTAGAAAGCGCTACCGGTTTTGAGCAGTTTGACAACTTCACCGCCGGCAGCTTTGGTGCGCTCAACCATGGCAGTCATGACTTCTTCTGCTTTGGCAGCGGAACCGTACTTTTGCTCGAGCAATTCCATGACCGGGATGCCCTGAACGCTGGCGTAGCGGATCAGAGGAACCATGGTGTCGCCGTGGCCACCGAGGGTCATTGCGGTCACGTCTTTGACGGATACGCCGAGTTCCCATGCGATGAAGGCTGCGAAACGGGCGGAGTCGAGGACACCTGCCTGACCAATGACGCGCTCTGCCGGGAAGCCAGTGACTTTGCGGCAAAGAGTAACCATAGCGTCAAGCGGGTTGGAGATAACGATGACGATTGCGTTCGGAGCATTGTCGCGGATACCTTCAGCAACAGCAGTCATGATCTTGGAGTTAACTTCGATCAGGTCGTCGCGGCTCATGCCGGGCTTACGAGGCAGGCCAGCAGTAACGATGACAACATCTGAACCTGCGATGTCAGTATAGCTGTTGGTACCGGTACAGGAAACGTCGAAGCCGTCAATTGGGGCTGCTTCAGCGAGGTCGAGAGTTTTGCCCTGAGGCATGTCCTCAACGATGTCGAAAAGTACCACGTCACCCAGCTCACGCAGGCAGGCCAGTTGAGCCAGCACGCCACCAATCTGTCCACCACCGATTAATGAAATTTTTGCTCTTGCCATTTTCTCTCTCCTTATTAAGTTGGAATAAAGAATTGGGACGAAGCCAATTGGCTCCGTCCCATCCGTGTTGAATTACATATTGTCGATAATTGCGTTCAGAGTTGCGCTTGGGCGCATGGCCGCAGCAGCTTTGATTGGATCGGGGCGGAAGTAACCGCCAACGTCAACAGCAGGGCCTTGACAGTCAATCATCTCAGCGTCGATCTTCTCAACGTTCGTTTCAATATCTGCAGCAACCTTGGCAAAACGTGCCTTGATCTCGGCGTCTTTATCCTGAGCTGCGAGTGCCTGTGCCCAGTAGAAAGCCAGGTAGAAGCTACCACCGCGGTTGTCAATCTCTTTGACTTTACGGGAAGGCAGTTTCTGGTTTTCCAGATACTGACCAATGGCAACATCCAGAGTCTCGGCCAGGATCGCAGCCTTCGGATTGTTGTCAGCGCTTGCAGCCTGCTCAAGGGATGGAACCAGAGCACAGAATTCACCGAGAGAATCCCAACGAATGTGACCTTCTTTGAGGAACTGCTGAACGTGCTTAGGAGCAGAACCACCGGCGCCGGTTTCGAACAGGCCGCCACCTTCGATCAAAGGAACGATCGACAGCATACGAGCAGAGGTGCCGAGTTCGAGGATCGGGAAGAGGTCAGTCAGGTAGTCTCTGAGGACGTTACCGGTAACAGCGATGACGTT
>JAJRRB010000006.1 GCA_024279915.1 Deltaproteobacteria bacterium | reverse complement strand
CCCCAGGAATACCAGTTGAGGGCTCTTTTGTCTGATCATATCCAGAGCTTTGCGCGCATCCTTTGCAATCAACAGGTCCAGATCGTCACGCTGTAAGAAATTGCGTTCCAACTCCAGAAAAAGCTCAATATCATCGGCCAGCAGAATTCTCTTATTCTTTTCCATCAAAGACCTCCATACTCAAATCATTACAATCGGTTCTGGCAGCCTGTCGGACAATCAGGGCTGAAGCGAAAACTTGAATGTTTGAGGCCAGATTTTGGCTCATTTAAGAGTAATAGCCGTAGCTATTGGTCGAAAAGGAGCTGAGATATAGACCAAACAGACGAATTTGCAGCCAGTTTATTGATTGTCCGACAGGCTGCCAGGCTCTTGCTCTGAAAAGACTTCAACTCTATACTACACTATCAACCCTTAGGAGAAACTGAAATGTCTGAACAATGGGGACCCGTACTTTTTGCCGGGTGTTTCGCGGGAGCCGCAACTTTTGCCGGTATGTATCTGGTCCTTGCCCGGGAGAATTGGAGCCGCCGTCATTCTGCCATCCTGGTCTCCTTCTCTGCAGGAGTACTTCTCGGGGTCGGGTTTCTCCATATTCTGCCTGAATCAATGGAGTTAACGACCAAGGCGCCCTTATTTATCGTCCTTGCCTTTGTCCTGTTCTATTTCTTTGAACACCATCTATTGATCCATGCGGGCCATGAGGAGCAACACCACGTCAACCTGAATGTTGATGCTTGCCATGATGACTGTTGCTCTCAACCTCATCCTATGGGTTGGGTGGCATTTCTCGGCATGGGGCTGCATTCGTTGATAGACGGTATGATTATCGGCACCAGCTTTGAAGTTGGCCATGATCTCGGCTTACTGGCGGCGCTGGGAGTCATCTCCCATGAAGTCCCGGAAGGGATCGCCATGATTACCATCCTGCTGCACTATGGGTGGGCGCGCAAAAAGGCCATCCAGCTCACCGCCTTCGTCGCCTTGGCGACACCAGGTGCCGCTATCCTGACCTTTGCCCTGGTCAACAACTTGTCAGAACCGCTGCTCGGCGCCCTGCTTGCCGGTGCAGGCGGTTCCTTCATTTATATCGCCGCATCTGACCTGATCCCGGAGTCTCACCGAAGCCGCGGCCCGGCAGCAACCCTGGCTCTCTGTATGGGTATTCTGCTCGCCTGGGGGGCTGGATTCCTGGCTCATTGATTTGGAACGGGGGCTGGAGGCTAGTGTCATTTAGCAGCCCCTAGTCCCAAGCCCCGGCCTCTAACCTCCACTCCTAAGCACAATCACTCGGGTCCCCCGCCAGCTTCGCCAGAGCATGCGGTAATGCGGGCATCACAGCGTCCAGATTCTCCCGTGCAGCCTTGGGACTGCCTGGCAGATTAATAATCATCGTCTGCTTGCGGACACCAACGACTGAGCGCGACATCATGGCATGGGGTGTTTTCTTCAAACTCTCCATGCGCATCACTTCTGCCATTCCGGGGATCTCGTAATCGATAACCTGCAAAGTCGCCTGCGGTGTGACATCGCGGGGCGTCAATCCTGTACCGCCCGTCGTCACGATCAGATTGAGTTGTTCCTGATCCGACCATTCAATCAGGATGCTGAGAATTGATTCGATATCATCAGGAAGGATGATGGTATGAGTGACCTCGCCGACGTTAGCTAACATGCCCTGAACAACCGGACCACTCTCATCAACGCGCTGGCCTTGTGAGCCCTTATCTGACAGGGTGACAACACCGATACGATACACATCAGAAGTTTTCATTTGCTATTCCGATCTACAACAGCAGCCAGGATCTCCACAGTATCACCACTTTTCACTGGGCCACCCTCAATAACAATAGCAAAGACACCTTCTTTCGGCATGACGCAGTCACCGGCCTGATGGTAGATGGCGCAGCGGTTGTGACATTCTTTACCGATCTGGGTCATTTCCAACAATACGCAGGCACCAACCCGAAACCTTGTCCCGATCGGCAGGGAATACCATTCAATACCTCGCGTCGTCAGGTTCTCGGCAAAATCACCAGGTCCGACATCGAGACCGGCAGCACGCATTTTGTCGATACTCTCTATGGCCAGAAGACTGACCTGGCGATGCCAGTCGCCACCGTGGGCATCTCCGACCAAACCAAAACCTTTTTTCAGCTCAGCCTGACCAACATCAGTTTTACGTTCACCTTTTGATTCGCTGGTACAAACAGCAACGATTTCTATGACACTTTTATTCATTTAGCCACCAGACTTTTTGATTCGAAATGCTAATTCTTTACGAACCGCATTTGCGACAATATTAGTGAGTTGACGGCTTTTCGCCATCTGCTTGATATCCTTCATAGTCATGAAACTGACAAATCGTAAAGCTTTCGGTGGCGGCGTTTTAGGATGCACCAATAGAGCTTTTTTGATTTCGTAGTTCTTCACCCAGTCTTTATTGAGGAGAATTATGCGGATCAAATCATCGCTGGAAGTCTTGCTCTTGGCCACCATGAGCACCTCACCATCGGTGATTCTGGGATTATTCATGACGGCACCCTGGATCAGTTTGTTCGATTGCTTAATCATGATGGCACGCCATTCCTATCGCCGGTCAACCCCATCTTGATCTTTTCGGCAACCTTGAGATTCATGGTGATTTGGTATTTCGACAGGCCTTCCTCATCCTCCGCCATGGCCTCTATCTCGGCCTGACTGCGCTCTTCCTCGTCAGTATCCACGTTGGCGTCGGCCGCTTCACCCGCATCGGCCCCCAGATCCGCAGCAGTTTGAGCCGTTGTCTCTGGATCCTTCCAACCCAACCTGAATTTCAAGTTTTTTTCTGCTGCAGGGTTGGAAATGATTGCCGCGACAAGTTCCGGGTTCTGATGCAACAGGTTTTGGTGGCCAGCCAAACGCTCCAGCACTCCAGAGGATGCTTTACCGGCAAGATAAAGGAGTGTCTTCAAGGTGGTCGCCACGTGCATAATGACCGTCCCCATCAGTTCCTCATCGGCAACTCTGGCTTTAACAAGCAGATCAATCAGTTGCGGATGGAGAGTGCCATCTTTAAGAACCGGTGACAGGATCGTCTCAGGCATCCCACGCAAAGTTATCACGGCGGCCTTCCTGATCTCGGCATCGCTGCTGCGGCAAAGGAAGAAAAGAACCGTTAAAAGGTCCTTGCCAACAAGGGGAAGAGCCCCCCTCGCTGCCGCAATTTGGACATCGCGGGGAGCTCCCGGCTTAACAATCCGCGCAACCTCAGGTGAGACCTTCAAACGCACGGTGGTTGATTGAAGTTGTGCCATAAATCTAAGTCAGCTCCGTTATCATTTTGACTTAACCACTACAGCCTTCAGCCCTGAGGTACTAAGCTCGCGGGCAGCAGCAGTCGCATCGGCTCTCGTTGCAAAGCTACCGAAGCGAATACGATTCAAGGTTCTTACCACCTGAACCGGCTCGGGATGAACTTTAATGCCTTCTTTAAAAAAGCGTTGGCTCAATTTATCGACATTTCCTGTTTTCAGGAAGGTACCGGCATAGACAACATAGCCATCTCCGGCAGGAGCACTGTAGGCCCCCGGTTCAATCGTGCGAGCAAAATCAAGAGCTTCCTTGACTTCAT
Organism: Deltaproteobacteria bacterium; assembly: GCA_024279915.1. Classification (GTDB taxonomy): domain Bacteria; phylum Desulfobacterota; class Desulfuromonadia; order Desulfuromonadales; family BM103; genus M0040. The sequence goes on along the minus strand of JAJRRB010000006.1, from coordinate 12,638 downwards.
CCTTACTGAAGGTGCCAAGCCGCAGTCGCGTCATATCCAGAGTGGCGTCAATCGGCGTGACCAACGGTTTATAACCAAGCTTCTTGATTTTTACCACCAGAGACTTTCTGTTTGACTCCATGAGATAAGCACCGGCATCCAACATAAAGGCACCATCGACCACTTGATTGGCTGGCTCTGTCGCTTTTAACGCCCCTGCCGCCCTTACCGATTCTACCGGTGCCGGTGCTGGCGGAATCGAAGCAGTGGCTTTTTTCGAAGCAGGCGCTGGTGCAACTTTTGCTGGTGTGTCCTTTTCGACAGACTTTGTAGCAGGAGGTGTTTCTTTTGTTGCCACCGTGGCCGGTTGCTTGGTTTGAGCAGCCTTGGCTGCTGGCTCAGCAGGTGGGGGTACTGCGACTGTAACAGGCTTTGCCGCAGGCTCAGCCTTGGCTGACGCAACAGACTTTTGGGCTGGCGGTGAGGGCAATGCCACAGATTTTGTGGTTTTTTGAGCGGGCACCGATACAGTTGGGGTAGAAGGCGTGGTACCACCTAAGCCCATGAAATAATAAGCACCTGCGCCACAGGCAATGATCAGTAGCAGAATCATCAGAAGAATCCGCGTTTTGGAGCCATCTTTGACTTTCTGTACGGGCTCGCCTATCGTCGATTCATCAGCGACGTGTTCACCTTCTGAGAATGCTGCACTCAAGTCCGCTTCTGCGGAATCGTCAGCATAGTTTAAGTCTAACTCCGGAGATTCGCTCTGGTAACCCAAGCTGGTCTCCGGAAAGTCCTCATCACCCAGACCTGATATTTGAGTTGCTTCCTTATCGTTCAGATTTGTTTCCGGAAAATCATCATCGTCTTCAAAAGTGAACTGGTCCTTGTCAGACATATAAGTCCTCCATTCTACTACGCAATTATTCCTGAACCACTGTGACTCACAACTCGCCTACTAATCGTCGCCCTTTTTGAACTCCGCGAGCAATCTCGACATCATATGCGATGGGACTTCCTCGTAGTGAGAAAATTCCATGGTGAAAAGGCCACGGTCCGATGTCATAGAACGCAATTCAGGGGCATATTTGAGGACTTCAGACATAGGAACCTGCGCCTTAACCACCTGGCTGCCTGCTTGTGGGTCCATACCGAGCACCTTACCACGACGAGAGTTCAGGTCGCCGATCACATCACCAACACATTCGTCCGGCATGTTGATTTCCATCTCCATGATCGGCTCAAGGATGATCGGGCTGGCTGCTTCAAGGGCTTTCTTGAATGCCATGGAACCGGCAATCTTGAAAGCCATCTCGGAGGAGTCGACCGAATGGTGAGAACCGTCGAACAGGGTGACCTGGAAATCCTGTACCGGGAAACCCGCCAGGACTCCCTTACCCATTGTTTCGCGGATGCCTTTGTCGACTGCCGGGATAAACTGCCTCGGAATAACCCCGCCGACAATCTTATCGACAAACTTGTACCCTGCGCCCCGCTCCAGTGGCTTGAGTTTAATTGACACGTCCGCAAACTGGCCCTTGCCACCGGACTGTTTCTTGTGACGGTAGGATTGTTCGACCGACTTCTTGAAAGCCTCACGATAAGGGACCTTCGGCTCTTTGAGGAGAACCTCGACGCCATATTTGCGCTTTAGCTTCTCAACCGCGACCTCAACATGCACCTGACCCATGCCGGAGATGATCATCTCTTTGGTCTCCACATCGCGCAGAAGCTGCAGAGCCGGATCCTCCTCAGTCAACTTTGACAAGCCACTGAAGATTTTTTCCTCATCGCCCTTGCTCTTCGGTTCTAAAGCAAAGGAGATAACCGGCTTCATGCTGACTGGACTCTCATAAATAATCGGGTTGCCTGCATCGCAAAGCGTATCACCTGTCTCGGTTTCCTTGAGTTTGGCGATTGCCACGATATCACCGGCGACAGCTTCTGTGACCGGCTTCTGCTTCTTGCCTTCCGGCAGCAGAATTTGGCCCAGACGTTCGTTGGTTTCCTTGGTTGAGTTATAGACAGTACTATCGGATTTAACCGTACCGGAGTACACCCGGAACAGGTTCAATTTGCCGGTAAACGGGTCGCTGATAGTTTTGAAAACCATTGCCGAGAAAGGCGCCGAAGGGTCTGGATCACGGCTTTCTTCTTCATCAGTCTTTGGATTCTTACCGTACTGAGTCCCCTTATCGATTGGCGATGGGGTACTGACAACGATATAGTCGAGCAACTGACGGATACCTATATTTGCTGTAGCACTGCCACACAGAACAGGAATAAAAACTCCGGTCAAAACCCCTTCACGAAGTCCACGCAGAATTTCTTCATCACTCAGTCCATCGGTCTCCAGATACTTCTCCATCAGTTCATCGTCAGCTTCAGCACAGGCTTCCACAAGCATGAGATGCAAACGATCGGCTTCCTCCTGATACTCGGCAGGAATGCCGCCCTCATCGTAGCTGCCCTTATCGTCAAACTTGAATGTACGGGCTTTCATCGTGATCAGGTCAATAACACCCTTGAAGTCTTCAGCTTCGCCGATCGGCATATTGACCGCAACCGGTCGACAACCAAGGTTTTTTTCCATGTCATCAAGGGCTTTGAGATAATCAGAGCGTTCGCGGTCGAGCTTATTGACAAAAGCAATCAATGGGATCTCAAACTCTTCGGCCCACCGCCATAGTGTCTGGCTCTGAGCTTTGACGCCATCAACGGCCGAGACCACCATAACAGCTCCACCAAGGACACGCATACAGCTACGAGTATCGTGCAGGAAATTGGTGTAGCCGGGGGTATCAACGATGTGCAGCTCATGGTCGTTCCATTCGCAATGATGCAGTTTTGACGTAATCGTAATCTTGCGCTTGGTCTCTTCAGGCTCAAAGTCCATATTTGACGAGCCATCGTCAACCTTGCCGAGGCGATCGGTCATACCAGTATTGAACAAGATAGCTTCAACCAGGGAAGTTTTACCTGCATCCCCCTGTCCAATGATGCCAAGGTTACGCAACTTTTCAGTTTCAAACTTTGCCATGATCTCTCCTTTCGATGTCCATCATGATTTCCAATAGTCAGACAATCGCAATTAGTTTTCGTCCGGAAACGGCCCTTTTCCGCAATCTCTGCGTCAATCTGCACATTTGATTGTGCGGCGTAAAGTACTACGCCTCCGTTCAAATGCTTAACTTCCTTGACCTTACGAAAAATTGCTCGTTTCCAAATCGAAAACTACACTCGTTTCCATCTGGAGTTTCCAGATGGAAACTGATTACCACTACACAACATGGTTTCGCTCAAAGATGATCCGCAAACCTTCCAGGGTGAGACAATTATCAACCTCATCAATGGTCTGGCTGTGCGGTGCAATAATAGTCGCCAGCCCCCCGGTTGCAAGCACATAGGGGCTGTCACGCGACTCCTGCTTCATCCGGCTAACGATACCGTCGACCAGGCCGACATAACCGTAAAAGAGGCCGGACTGCATACTGTTGACGGTATTTTTGGCAATAACCTGCGGTGGGCAGCAGATCTCGACCCTGGGCAGCTTGCTGGCCTGTTCGTAAAGAGCCTCGGCAGAGATACTCAAACCCGGAGCAATGGCACCGCCTAAGTATTCACCCTGCTTCGAGAGGCAGTCAAAGGTAGTCGCTGTGCCAAAGTCTACCACGATCAAACTGGAAGGCTTCTTGGCGTAAGCGGCCACAGCATTGACGATCCGGTCAGCACCCACCTCGCGAGGGTTGTCATACAGAATCGGCATACCGGTTTTGATCCCCGGGCCAACCACGAGTGGCTGCAACTTGAAATACTTATCGCAGAGAGTCTCCAAGGTATTCAGCAACGGCGGCACAACGCAGGAAATAATCACATTATCGATATCAGGAAAATGCAATTCACAGAGACTGAAGAGCTCATGGATCACCATGGCCCACTCGTCTGCAGTGCGGGCCTTATCAGTCGTCAGTCGCCAACTGCGCACAAGTTCTTTGTCTCGATATAAACCAAGGACTGTATTGGTATTGCCTACATCTACAACCAGGAGCATCTAAAACCTCGGAACGCGATACGCGATACGCGATACGCGATACGCGGAAAAATCAAAATCAAAGAAGTCTGTTTTTCGTTTCATCTCTCGTTCCGCGTTCCAGCCTTTAAGCTGGCCGAACATCCCCAGCATAAATGCTTTCTATCTTACCAGTCTTAGTCCGAACCAGCCACGCTCCATCTTCGGCAAGGCCAGTCATAGTCCCTTCAATCTGCACTTCATTACAATCAACCTGCACCAACTTGCCAGTCATGTCACAAAGCTCGGTCCAGGCGGCCATAATCGGCTCGCTCCCTTGTTCCAGATACATCTGATATAAGGCATCGACTTCCTGCAACAGAGAACGAGTAAATTCAAGGCGTGAAACCGGTTGTTTGGTAGCAATTGCAAGTGATGTTGCAGGATAGCGCAGATCTGCCGGGAACTGGTCGTCGCGCATGTTCAGATTAACCCCAATCCCCAGCACAACATAGTGAACCTGATCGGTCTCAGAGCTCATCTCATTGAGGAGCCCGGCAACTTTCGCACCATTTAAAAGGATATCGTTGGGCCACTTGACTGTCGGTTTCAGCCCGGTGCAATTGTTAATGGCGCGGCAAACCGCAACGGCTGAAAGAAAAGTCAGCTTGGGTGCTTCAAAGGGAAGAATAGCTGGCCGCAAAAGGATTGAGGCATAGAGGTTGACACCGCCGGGAGACTCCCACTGGCGACCCATCCGGCCTTTGCCGGAGCTTTGCCGGTCGGCAATCACCACCAGACCATCTTCTCCACCCTCGTCTCCCAGACGACAGGCCTGTAAATTAGTGGAATCAGTCTCATCGAAACAGTGCACCAGAGAACCAACTCGCCGACAATCAAGACCTGTCTGAATCGATTCCGGCATCAGAATATCAGGAGACTGCTGTAATTGATAACCTCGTGACGGTATCGCCTTGATCACGTAGCCCGCTTGACGCAGATTGCGAATATGCTTCCAGACCGCAGTCCGCGAGATGCCTAACTCCGCGCTTATGTACTCACCGGAGACAAAGCCGTCAGGAGTCTGACTGAAAAGAGACAGAATGGTTTCGCGCGGCGCCGGGTTCTTCATGAGTGACCGATTCAGTTCCTTGGTTAACCTGTTATTTGATTCCAATACGCCTCAGGTTGATGCCAAGATATAGTAAAACGGCCTAGTGCCCATCAGCAGGACTGGTGGGCACTAGGTAAACAGCATGGAGATATCAACAGCGCGATAGGAGTGGGTCAGTGCACCGACAGAAATCAGCCGGACACCGGTTTCGGCAATGTCACGAACGGTCTCCAGATTGACACCGCCAGAAGCTTCCGTAATCGCCTGATCGCCAACCAGCTCAACCGCTGCAGTCAATTCGTCGAGAGACATGTTGTCGAGGAGCAAAATATCGGCCTTGGCAGCAAGGGCTTCAGCCACCTCCTCCTGGTTGCGGACCTCTACTTCTATTTTCTGGGTGTGAGGCACACGTTTCTTGGCGCGACTGACAGCAGCCGTAATGCCACCAGCAGCAGCAACATGATTCTCTTTGATTAATACTGCATCGTAAAGAGCCATACGGTGATTGCCACCGCCGCCCATACGAACAGAATACTTTTCCAGAACCCGCAATCCAGGCGTTGTTTTGCGGGTATCAACGACAACGGCCTGGGTGCCTTCGACTTCGCGTACAAAAGCCGCTGTCAGGGTAGCAACGCCACACATGCGCTGCAAGAGGTTCAAGGCCACCCGCTCACCCTGTAGCAGGATAGCGGCATCACCTTTGATCCAGGCCAACACCTCACCGCGCTTGACGACTTGTCCGTCATTGATAAGTTTTTCAAAGGCGGTTTCTGCAGAGAGTAATTGAAAAACGCGCTGGGCAACATCGATGCCAGAGAGGACAAAATCTTCCTTGGCGACCAACTCGGCACTCGCCTGGGTTCCGGGCTCTATGGTTGCCAGAGTCGTTACATCACCGGTGCCAATATCTTCTTCAAGGGCACGACGCAGAATGGGGTCGAGAATAAATGAGTTCATAGAATAGATTCCCACTACGATAAAGGTGTTTTTTTATAACATAGCGAAAGTTCGACAAGCAACTGAAAACCCTGCAACTATGCCTATTTAAGAGCCTTTACATTTGTGCTAGAATCACCAACAATAGAAACGGTTAAATGATCTCCATTTCTCATACGGTCAAGGAGCTCCTTGTGAAACTCTACTTTAAATTCAGCCTGGCTCTCATCTTAGCGGCAACTTTATCCTCCTGTATCAGTCAGTCAGTCCACCAGCAGAAGCTTGATGAGAACCAACATCTCCAGTCCGTCATCAAAGGCCTTGAGTCTGATTACGAACGACTGAAAGGGGATAAAAATCAGTTGGCAGAACGCAACGACAGCCTCAACCGGAGGTTACTTGAGGCGATCTAGCACAGCAAACTGCTGCAGGAAGACCTTATGCGTGCCCGAGCGGACCTTGACCGGGTAGAGAAGGTGCTTGCCGATCGCAGTGCCGAAGCTGGTGCTGCCATGGCAGAGATGCGTCAGGGGATTGATCGACTGACAGCTGATAGCAACGAGTTGCAACGACAACTCGAAGCTGAACGTCAGGCACGTGAAGCGCGCCTGGCTGAGGTTCAGGGGACATACGATGAATTGGTCGACAAACTCGAAGAAGAGATTCAACGGGGAGAAGTAAAGATATCAGAGCTCAAGGGGAAACTGACCGTTAACGTCGTCGACAAGGTCCTGTTCGACTCCGGCAGATCAGCTCTCAAACCAGCTGGCATCAAGGTCCTGCAACAGATCGGCGACGTTTTAAAATCAGCTGTAGACAAAAACATCCAGATTGAAGGGCACACCGACAACGTACCTATCCGTGGCCCTCTGACTCAAACCTATCCAACCAACTGGGAACTCTCAACAGCACGGGCTACTACAGTCCTGCACTTCCTCCAGGACAAGTCCGCCATTCCGGGCGAACGCCTCTCAGCTGTCGGCTACGGTGAGTATAGCCCCATTGCCAGCAACGCGACAGCTAATGGGCGGGCCCAGAACCGCCGTATCCAGATTGTTCTTACCACAAATAAAGAGCGTTAGTGCTCGGGATGAACCTTGTTCATCAGCCGCAGAAAATTCTCTACGAGGAGAGGATGTAACTGTGCCCCCTTCAACTGGGAGATGGTAGCAAGAACCTCATCAACTTCCAGTGGCTCTCGGTAGGGACGTTTGGTACGCAGAGCGTCATAGATATCTGAAATTGAGGTCATCTGGCTGCAAATATTCTGCTGCCAATCACTATTAACAGTGGGGTACCCGCGCAGGTCAAAACGCATGTGATGCTCGTAGGCGCTGACAACAGCCATACGTGGCACTCCCGGGGTCTTGACCAGATATTCGGCACCCTTAACGGGATGCTGTTTCAATAATTCCCATTCCTCCGGTTCCAGTTTGCCCGGTTTATTGAGAACCTCTTCCGGCAGAAAAAGTTTGCCGACATCATGCAGCATCGCTGAAAGACCAATATCGTGCAGCAGTGGCCCGGTAATACCAAGAGCCGTTGCCTGCGCGATGTTCAACAGACAGACATTCAATGAGTGGGTAATGGTATATTCATCCATCGAGCGCAAGGGGACCAGTGCCAGCAACGGGTCCGCGTGGCTGGAAAAGATGTCGATAAATTCAGACACTATTTCAGAGAGCCCGACAACGTGCAGCTGGCGATTGTGGCTAACAGCCTCATAAACTTCCATAATTCTTGCCAGCTCTTCACCGCTGACATCATCGAGAATCAGCGATACCTGGCTACTGAATTTGTTTGCCCCCGCTGAGTAATCACGATAGCGAACTTAGACCTGGCCAAGACGCAGATGGTCACTTGAACGCACGGTAGTATTACGACGAGCCAAAGCACCAACCAGTTGCTGAAGTTCTTCAACCAGTAATCCTTTCAGAAACTTGACATGACCGATACCGCACGTTTTTAACATGCGTGCGAACCGGTCTACGTAGAGTGAGTTGGCTAGAGGCTGCCCAGCAACAGCGAGCTGATCATCAACTCTCATCAGTGACAGCTCGGCCTCTTCGGCTAAAGCCTCACTCAGACGGTCATGAGCACCACGACACAGACGTAGCACCTGTTGATGCTCAACACTGTACAGACTTACAGTCGACATAGCCGTCGACAGCTGTCTGATACATTGATCCGTCGCTTTGAGACGACCCTGATTCATCTCTTTTCCCTATAAGCGTTCATGCCCTGCCCTTACGGGTTTTCATGCCAAAGCCCTGTGGATCTTCACAAGAACATCTTCGGAAATCTCCGCCAACTCTCCAGATGACGATTGAGCAACCTTACCAGCCAGGATTCCCGCATCAACAGTTCCAATTTTGCCCAGGATTGCAACCGCCTTAATTTTTAACGGCAGGTTTTTGTTGCCTCCAAACAGTTTTTTCCCCAACAGAAAAGTCGCCAGGTCAGGCAAGATATCATCGGTTGCAGGTTCATGCAACGCCTTGATAACATTGGACTTTACTTCATGTTCATGTTCTGCAGGAAGCCTGACATTGAGAAGTTTTGCCAACATGCTGATGACGTGAGGATTGCGACTGTTTGCTGCCAACCGTACGGCGCTCAAGAGCGAGACGGGGTTCTTACTTGCTAGCTCCTTGAGCAGATAACGGTTGGCGCGCTCATCTCCGTACTGCAAGTAGGTATTCATGACCTCAAACTGCACCTTTGGGTGGTTGTAACCAGACAAACGACGAAGCAGAGGGATAACGGCAGGGTCTTTGATTTCCCGTAGGACCACCACCATATTGCGAACGAAAAACCAGCGCTTGTCGCTGAGTCGCGCGGTAATGGGAGTTTTGACTTGTGGACCAATCCTGACGAGGCATTTCATCAAGAGGCGGCGTCGAGACATGCTCGGCTCATCAGCCAGGCGCTCCAGGAGTGCCCCTGCAAAGGGGACACCGACTGATTCAATCAATGCCTGAATCGGATCATGCACATGCTTGCCCCAAGTATCAAAGCCTTCCAGAACCGTATCAAAGAATTCTTCACTGACAAAACGTTCTAACGTCTCACGTGTCGAATCAAAAGTCTCCGTGGAAAAAGCCGTAACATGACAATGTAGCTGCCGGTAGATACTTGTCAGAGATGTGAAATTGCCCGTCTCGAGGAAATAATCGACCAACTCATCCACATTGTGGCCAATCGCATCGCTGGTCGGCTGATCAACGCCACGATCCAGCAAGTCAAGCAGGACCGCACTGAACTGTTCCTCGACCTGGTGACCTTGCAGAGACGAAACCAGTTCATCAACCTGGCCTTTGTTCAGAGTGTGGTTGACTGTTGCCGTAGTCAGTGCGGACAGGGCATCCTGATAATCTCTAGGTACAAAATATTCGGAACGATCCTCGGAGAAAAGTGTGGCCAGTTGCTCAGCGGTTTCTTCTGTAGATCGATTACTTTCACCAGCAACGCGGCTCTTCGACACTTCTTCATCATGGGAACGAGCGAGCTTACCGAGTATATCCATCAACGTTTGCGGGATCTCGATGGTGCTGGGGTCCATCTGCTCAAATGCGTTAATCAGGTCAGTTTGCGGCATTCTGCTCAAGATGGCTTCAGCCGTCTCAGGCCGTTGGGCACAATTTTTAAGCATGCTGTTCAAGAATTGTCGACGCAATTCCGGCTTGAGCGTCCCAACCATGTCACCAAGTTGGCCGAGCGACTCCTGATAGGCACGGCCGTGAATTTTTTTCTGATCAGACTCTTGCAGAAAGGTCGTGATAGCTTCTTCGTAGCTTCTTCCCAGTGGGCCATCTGCTCCAACTTGTTCCTGGTTCATAACCTCGGCGAGCAGAACTGGGTCCAGATTCCCTGTCGAGAGGTATCTCACGCCTTTGGGGTCAATAGACCCCTTGACTATGCCTTTGGCAAATGATTTCCAGAGAAGAGCGGTGTCGCTTTCAAGGCCCTTCGTTTTCGGCGCATGTACGACATCAACCTCGGTTGTGCTGAAGGCGCTAAAATCAATTCCCTGCGCCTTGATACCGCAAAACCCAGAAGCAACCAGGAGCTGATCAATGCCACCGGCTTCAGCCAACTGTTCCGGGGTCTGATTGAAAAGATTGAAGAAACGACAAACATCATCTTCGGTCAATTCTCTGCTGATGGTCAGGGATGCAATCCTTGCATTGAATAGATTCTGAGCCAGATCCCGGAAGACCGGATTGGCAGCATCCAGGACCTCGCCTTCTACCAGCAAAGTGTCTCGGGCAACTCCGAGAGTTATATGGTTACAGAATTCGAGCAGGCGGGGAACAATGGCGATAAGCTTAGCGGTTGCCGTCGCAACAATCGGATGGTCTGATGGATAGGACAACACCTGACGACGGGCAATATTCAGAGCATAGACAAACTCCGAGAGTAGTTTTGTGTCGAGATTAAGACCCTGATTTTGAATAGCAGCAGTCATCGCATGTCCTTGGCAAGATCGCATTGTAGCAAAGGACTACAAAATAAAAAAGCGTGGGCATCCAGAAGGACGCCCACGCTTCATGTCTGCATAGAACCCGTATATTAGCAGTTATCGCAGCAGCTTTCCTAAATAAAGGAAAGTACCACCAACCGAGATACTCGCAAAGAAGTTACCAAGGTTCTTGCCCCAGTAAGAAATCTCGTAACGAATCGGGTAGGCATCTTTGATCTGCTCAAGACTGAACACGTCGATATAGAGCTGGGAACCTTTCCAGAGAAAGATACGGGCAAAAACCGCCATAAAACAGACGAAGCCGTTACCGATCGGGGTGTCTTTGATATTGAGATAAATCTTGCGGATCAGATCAATATTGATCAGTGAGAGAAAAACCCAGTTGGTATTCTCAACGATGCGGATAACACGAAGAACCTCTTTATCAGGAGTCGGGTTAATCATTAAGAACACAAGAGAAGCGCCGATAACACCAATGACCGCAAGATAAACATGGAGCTTACTGCCCTCAAATTCCAGAGTTCTGGTAAATACGTAATATTCCTGAAAACCGTGGCTCATAATCAGGATGGAGAGAGTCCCGATGATGTGGCCCATAGCCAACACATAAGGATTGCTAAGTCCTGGCAGAAACGGCAGGGCCCCGGGGATAATTTCACCCAGCAGGATCAGGAAGAAACCAACAGCGATACTGGTCCATACCCGAGCGTTGCCGATACTGAAATAGAAAGAAACAACGCCGGCAATAAGCCAGAAAACCGCCAATACCACTTGAAACATTTCCATGGATGCCCCCTTAACAGCCTAGCAGCCCGTCGGACTATCAGGGCTGAAGCGAAAAATTGAAAGGAAAAAGGCGACTTGCAAGCCGCCGGAGTTTGAACGTGGACTACTTTTAGGAAAGTCCCTTGAAACCTCGCTTCATTTCTTCGAGCATTTTATCGATCTTACTGGGCCCGGCGACCAGCTTGGCCCCCTTGCTCAGATTGTCATAAAACCCATTCAGAACAGACTCGTCGATCTGACTGCCGTTAAGTTTCAATTTTTCAAACTCTTTATCAACCAGAGACGTACCTATCTTACCGAGATGCACCTGAGCCACCTGTTGGAAGAGTGTCAGTGTCTTCTCGCGACGATCCGATTCACGCATCTCCAAGGTTTTGCTCGCAGCACCTTCCCGCTCTTCTCGCTGACGACGACGCTCAGCAACAGCGTTGCCCCATAGCCCGGCGACATCAGCCGTCTCCATAAGGTCTGCCAACGATTTTTCGCCAGCACCACGGGTAACGAGTACATCGACCTTGGCACCAGGTTCTTTGGCCACCGACAGGGAACTATTTGCTGTCGTTTCGATGTCCGTCGAACCATCGTGAAAGAATCCGAGAGGGTTACCATCGCGATAGAAAATCAGGGCAATATGTTCTTTGGAATAGATCCGCAAGCAACCGCTACGCTTTTCTTCGCGCATGCGCACCAGAAGAGACTTGATGTCAATCAACTGCAGGTCTTGCCCCTTATGTAACATTTCACCATGCAGCAGAGTATGAATACTGTAAGCAAGCTCCGTTGAGAGACGGTAAATATTAAGATTTCCTGCTCCGGTTAGGGCCTCGTGGAAAGTTCTGGCAATCGCATCATAGGCAATCAAGTGCTCCCGATCATTCTCGTAAAGGGCACTGATCAAACGACCTTCCTGGTAGATAAAAATACCCGTTCCCTCAGGAAAGTCAAAACGCATATAGCCGGTAAACTTGCCTTGACGCATTTTACCCAGAGCATCAGCCAGATTGACCTTGCCAGGGTTGATATTTTCCTTAACAGGATTGCCGCGCGGCAACAGAATCATAATTTAAGCCTCGTGTCTGGACACCGTGGTTAAAAACGGATTCAGATCACACTCATTAACTCTAAAACAAGAGTCTAATCTTTTAAGATATTTGAGCATTTATGTCAAGAAAGTTGCAACCAAATGTCGCTAGCAAATAAACTGTCCGGTGTTGTAGCACAACATCTGTCCGATTCATTCTGTCCAGTAGGAGGACACTATGAAACGAACAGTTCTACAGCAGGAGATCCGGATAATGCGTTTCGAAGAGACATACAGCCTCTGG
>JAJRRB010000079.1 GCA_024279915.1 Deltaproteobacteria bacterium | reverse complement strand
TTATATTAATGGCATACAGCTGAAAGATCGCAGTATCAAGGGCTTTAAGAAGATGATTGATGCAGAACTGAAGAAGGTTGCCAAATAAAAATCAAGCTGTTGTTTTTTTACAAGCTAAAGCGGGCCTGAAGCTGTCTTCAGGCCCGCTTTTATCTTCTCGCAAGAGAGTGCAGATGTTATTTCCCTGCGGAGTCCTCTTTGGATGCATCTTCCGCCACAGGATCACGCTTCTTTCCAAACAGCCTCGCAACGATAATACCGATTTCATAAAGGACGACAAAAGGCACGGCCAGAGCGGTTTGCGAGAAGACATCTGGAGGGGTGAGCATGGCGCCGATCAGGAAGGCAGAGAGAAGGGCGAACTTGCGGTTGCGTGCGAGCATCTTGTGATCAACAATGCCCAGGCGTGCCAGGAAAAAAATTACCACTGGCAGCTCAAAGACCAGACCGAAGGCAAGCAGTAGCTTGCTGGAGAGAGACAGGTAGGAACCCATGGAGAGCATGGCGTTCAGTTCACCACTGCCGGTACCGAACTCGATGAGTACCTTGAAAGCCATGGGGAAGACGAAGCTGTAGCCGAAAAATGCGCCGACCGCAAAACAGAATGTGCTGGCCAACACAAAAGGGAAAATGTAACGCTTTTCGTTCTTGTAGAGGCCCGGGGCGATAAAGGACCAGATCTGCCAGAAGATCACCGGCATAGAGACCAACAGACCAGCCAGCGCACCGATTTTCAAATAGGTGAAGAAGGGTTCCGTCGCGGTAATAAAAACCAGCGATGTGCCTTCCGGCAAGGCCAGGCGAACCGGACCGGCCATCAGATCAAAAAGCTGCTCGGCATAGGTATAACAAGCCAGAAAGGCCACCAGCCAGGAGACCCCGGCAATAATCAGTTTACGCCTGAGTTCCTCCAGGTGTGTGGTCAACGGCATATGTTCATCACTCATCCGGGGTGCCCTCGGTCTTGATCTTTTGCTCTGGAGTGATATTGTCCTCTTGACTGCCAGAGGTGTCTTCGGCGACGGGTTCTGCTTCGACAGGATTGGCTTCCGGCGGATAGGTGTCAAAGATGGCACCGGGTGGTATGAGCTTACCTGCTTCCCCTGATGGACGCTTGAGGTCGTTACTGTTGGCTTCCTCTGCGAAGGTCTGCTTGAGTTCGTCAGTGGCCTTTTTAAACTCCGAAAGTCCACGACCGAGAGCCCGTGCCAGATCGGGAAGACGTTTCGGGCCGAGGACGATCAGGGCGAGTGCCATTATCATGAGTAGTTCAGGAAAGCCGATACCAAACATTTGAGGTTACCTTGATCAGGGTTTATGTTTCATAAATGAGTGCTGAGAATACCGGCAAAAAGAGGTCCTGTCAAGAAGTGAGGGTGGGTATAAGCATTTGACATATCAAGGTTTTTACTCTAACATACGGCAATCTTCAGGTAAGGAAACAGTTGTATCATGAACGAGAACGAAATCATCAGTAAAATCCTTCGGTTGGCAGACGAACACGATGCTTTAATCCTGGCACATAATTATCAGCGCGATGAAATTCAGGAGTTGGCGCACATCACAGGTGATTCGCTCGCTTTGTCGATGGAGGCCGCACGCACCGACAAGTCGGTGATCGTTTTCTGTGGAGTGCACTTCATGGCAGAAAGTGCTGCCATCCTGGCCCCGGAGAAGATCGTGCTGCTACCTCGTCTGGATGCTGGTTGCCCGATGGCAGACATGATTACCGCGGAAGGCTTGCGTGAGTTTAAAAAACAGTATCCCGGCGTACCGGTGGTCACCTATGTCAATTCGAGTGCTGCTGTTAAGGCGGAGAGTGATATCTGTTGCACGAGTTCTAACGCCGTAAATGTTGTTGCCTCTCTTGCCGAGCAGGAAGTGATTCTAGCACCTGACCGCAATCTGGGTCGCTACATCGCTGCTCAGGTGGATAAAACCTGTTATTTCTGGGACGGTTATTGTCCGACCCACGAACGTTTTACCGTTGAAGACGCAAAAACAGCCCAGGCGGACTATCCTGACGCCCTTTTTATGGCGCATCCGGAATGTCCTCCCGAGGTTCTCGCCCTGGCGGATCATGTTTGTTCTACCAGCGGTATGTACCGCTTTGCCAAGGAGAATCCGGCCCAACAATTCATCGTCGGCACCGAAGAGGGTATTCTCTATCGTCTGCGCAAGGAAAACCCTGGTAAGGAGTTTATTCTGCCAACCACGCGGCTGGTTTGTCCCAACATGAAACTGACTTCTCTTGAAGACGTTCTCAAGGCGTTACAGACGATGAGTCCGCGCGTTACGGTTCCGGAAGAAGTTAGAATTCCCGCCAAGATTACCCTGGATCGCATGCTGGCTGTTCCGCGTGACTGAAGAATCCCGCATTCAACATTGCAGCTTGTCCGGACTCCTGCATCCATTCATGGCAGGAGTTTTTGGCCGTAGCGAGATCCTTGGCCTGAATGGCAGCAGCGATGCCTGGTTTGCTGCCGAGTTGCTGGCTCGTAATGAGCGCAGTGACTGTCTGCTGATTGTGGCCGCCAGCCAGGCCGAAGCCCAGCGCTTTCATCGGGCCTTGAGCTTTTTTCATGGCCGTCAGGCCGATATCCTCTTCTTCCCGCATTGGGAAACAGAACCCTACGCTCCGCTCAGCCCTCATCCTGAAATTGAAGCGACCCGTTTGGCCACTCTGGCAGCTCTCACCAAGGGCCGCGGCAAAGCCATAGTCACCACTGTCAGGGCGCTACAGCAAAAGATTCTTCCTCGCCAGGAGCTCGATGCTGTACGACTGCAACTTGAAGTCGGCAGCGACATTCCACGTGATGAGCTGCTACGGGGTTTGTCTTCGCTTGGTTATCAGCGTGTGACTCTGGTTGAAGATCGCGGCAGCTCTGCTGTACGTGGAGACTTGGTGGATCTTTTCCCGCCGATGCTGGAACAGCCGGTGCGTCTGGCTTTTTTTGGTGACGAACTAGAGGAGATCCGCAGCTTCGATCCTGCCAGCCAACGTTCTTCTGATCACCATTTACGACGACTTGAGCTTGCTCCGGCGCGGGAAATGATTCTGGCTGGCAGCCATTTGCAGACCTTTACCCGGCGCTTCAAGGAGCGTTGTGATGATTTGGAAATTCCACGGGTCCAGCGTGAAGCAATCCTCGATGAAGTTCACGAGGGTTTGCTCGGTCCCGGTCGGGAAAACCTCCTGCCACTCAATTACGACGGGCTTGACACCCTTTTTGATTACTTGAACCGTTTCTGTTGGTTGATGCTGGATCCTGCTGCGATCACCGCTGCCGCCGATGAGTTTAGCGAAGCCGTACGGTGTGGTGAAGAGCGTGTGACGGGGAGCGGCGAGCCGTTTGTGCCAGCCGGGACTTTTTATCTCAATAGCCAGGAGTTGGACCGTCGCTTGAGTCAGGGGCCGCGTATCGATCTGGCGTCGTTACAGCTTTATCAGCTTGAAGAGGAGCACCCTGTCTATCGTGTGGCGGTAACGGGTAATGTTGATTTACGACCGGATCATGTGGAACACGATGGCAGCCTTGCGCCTCTGGTAGAGCGTTTGCGGGGATGGTTGAGTGATCACTGGAGGATCTTGGTGGTTTGCCACCAGCGTGGCCAGGCGGATCGGTTGCTTGACCTGTTGGCTCCGCATGATCTGCCGGTTGCCTGGGTGCCGGATCTGGTGCCTGGCCGAGAGTTTCCGGTTGGTCTAACCGTGACCATCGGCTCTCTCGATAGTGGCTTCAGACACACTGATGGCAAACGGGTCGTCATCTGTGATGATGAAATTTTCGGACCGCGCACGCATCGCAAAGTTCGCCAGCGGCAAAGGGTCTTCGAATCGTCTCTGGCCGATCTGAAAGCCGATGACCTGGTGGTTCATGTCGATTACGGTATCGGTCGTTATCTTGGCCTGGTTCATTTACAGACCGGTGACGTTGAAGGTGACTTCATCCACCTTGAGTATTCCGGTAAGGACCGCCTCTACCTGCCGGTGGAACGAATTGAAAAAGTCCAGAAGTACATGGCCGATGGCTCTACTCCGCGGCTTGACAAAATGGGTAGCGGTGCCTGGGAGAAAGCCAAGTTAAGGGCACGTGCGGCAATTGAAGAACTGTCTCGAGATCTCTTGCAGATGCAGGCACGACGACAGATGGCAGAAGGTTTTAGCTATTCGCCGCCGGACCGTCTATTTCGTGAGTTCGAGGCAGCTTTTCCGCATGAGGAGACACCTGACCAGCTTGAAGCGATTGAGGCTGTACTTGATGATATGGTTTCGGACCGGCCGGTGGATCGTCTGATCTGTGGCGATGTTGGCTACGGCAAGACTGAAGTCGCTCTTCGCGCTGCGTTCAAGGCGGTACTCGACAGCCGTCAAGTCGCCATTCTGGTTCCGACCACGGTGCTGGCGCGTCAGCACCTGGAGACTTTCCGGCAGCGGTTTGCCGACTACCCGGTCAATGTGGAGATGCTGTCGCGTTTTCGTACACCAGCGGAACAGAAGCGGATTCTTGAGCGTACGGCGGCTGGACAGATTGACATCCTGATCGGCACTCATCGTCTCTTGCAGCGTGATTTGCGTTTTAAAGACCTTGGCTTGATCGTCGTCGATGAAGAACAACGCTTTGGGGTGACTCACAAGGAGCGCTTGAAAAAGATGCGCGCCGAGGTCGATGTCCTGACCCTGACTGCTACGCCGATCCCGCGTACCCTGCATTTGAGTCTGGCCGGACTGCGTGAACTGTCGATTATCGACACGCCGCCGGTGGATCGTCAGGCGATCCGTACCTATGTCACCCGTTTTGATGATGACCTGATTCGCGATGCGATCATGCGTGAACTGCGCCGTGGTGGTCAGGTCTATTTTGTCCACAACCGGGTGCAGTCGATCGATGCTATGGCCGAGTTCCTGCAGCGACTGGTGCCGCAGGCCAAGATTGGTGTCGGCCATGGCCAGATGCCGGAAAAAGAGCTGGAAAGAGTCATGATCGATTTCATCGAGGGGCGGACCAATCTGCTGGTCTGCACGACGATTATTGAAAATGGCATCGATATCTCCACAGCCAACACCATGATTGTCAATCGGGCGGACTGCTTCGGTTTATCCCAGCTCTACCAGTTGCGTGGCCGGGTCGGCCGCTCCCATCAGCGTGCCTATGCCTATCTGATGATCCCCGGCGAGGGATTATTGACAAAAGACGCCCGCGAGCGCCTTAAGGTCCTGCAGGAACAGTCGGAGCTGGGTGCCGGTTTCCGTATCGCCCGCCACGATCTTGAATTACGCGGCGCAGGGGATCTGCTCGGCGCCCGGCAAGCTGGTCAGGTGGCTGCTATTGGTTTTGAAATGTATACTGAACTCCTCGAAGAAACCATTCAGGAGCTAAAAGGACAGAGTCGTGAAGAACGCATTGACCCGGAGATACGCCTTGGCTTGTCCGCTTTCCTACCGGAGAATTATGTTGCTGATCCCAATCAGCGTCTGGTGCTTTACCGCAAATTGGCATCAGCTATGGATGACGTGGAGATTTATCAGGCCAGCGATGAGATGCGCGATCGCTATGGTGAGCTACCGAGGGCAGCGGAACTGCTCCTTGATGTCATGAAGTTGCGGGTAATCATGAAGCAGCTTCATGTCGAGCTGGCTGAGTTCGATGGCCATAATCTGGTCTTTGCTTTTCCGGCCAACACCAAGGTTGCACCGGAGCAGATTCTGGCACTTTTGGATGACAGCAAAAAATATCGTTTTAGTCCGGATTACCGGCTGAGTATCCGACTCGGTCGATTACCTAAAGAAGAGGTGTTAGCTATTGCTAAAAAGGAATTGCAAGCTTTTTGCTGACTATGATAGTTTGCCTTACTTACTCTTTTACATTCAACCGATCCGCATAAAACCATGCCTATATATCACTTACGAATATTGCCTTTCCTGGTTGGCCTGCTTTGTCTGTTCGGCGTCTTGGCCGGTTGCGATTCTGAGCCCGTTGTTGAAGAGATCCAGCCACTGATCCAAATTAATGATCAGGAACTGTCCAAGGCGGAATTTCTGGTCGAGTTTGAAAAAAGCCTACAAAAGGATCAGCCTCTGAGCGGTATTGAGCGCGAAGAACTGCAGAGGTCTTTTCTGGTGCAGCTGATTGATCGCGAACTGATTCACGGAGAGGCTAGACGACTCGATATTTCCCTCACCGAGGCTGATGTTGAAATAGCGCTGGAGAGTTATCGCCAGGATTACCCTGGTGCCAGTTTTGAGACAATGCTTCAGGAAAAAGGCTTGACGCTGCAGTTCTGGCGAGAAGAACTCAAAGAAAGCCTGATTATGGAAAAGCTGCTAGAACAGGCGGTCTATTCCAGAGTGACAGTCACAGATACGGAGGTGTCCACTTTTTTTGCCGCCAACCGCGGTCTGTTCGATCGACCTGCCCAGGTCAGATCCCGACAGATTGTCGTGTTTGATGAAGCTGAAGGTCAGGAAGTTCTGGCCCTACTGCGCCAGGGGCAGAATTTCGCTGAAGTTGCCGAAAAATACTCTCTGTCGCCGGATGCGCAACAGGGAGGCGATCTCGGATTTTTCGGGCGAGGAGAAATGCCGCCGGAATTTGACGCTATTGTTTTCGATTTACCGGTTAACCGGCTGAGTGATCTGGTCCAGAGCGAGTACGGTTACCATATTTTCCTGGTCGAGGAAAAGCGCAAGGCGAAACGACTGAGCAAGCAGGAAGCGAAAGAAGAGATCCTGTTGATTCTGGAAGGTCGTAAAAAAGAAGAGGTTTATCTGGGCTGGTTACAGGAGATGCGCGCCCGTGCTGTGATTGTCGTCGACTGGGAACAACTGGAAGAGAACGACAGAAAGAATAAATAGAGAAGAGGATCATATGAGAATTTTTTCAATCGCATTGTTACTGTTATGCACAATTGGCTTGGGTTCGGCTACTGCGCAAGTGGTTAGTCGTATTGCTGCTGTGGTTAATAAAGACATCATCACAACCCATCAACTTGACCAGAAGCTGCAAGAGCAATTGGCCAAGCAGGAAAAGCAACCATCTCCTGCACAACTGGGCGCTTTGCGCCAGGAAATGCTCTCCCGTATGATTGAGGAGACGCTGGTCCAGCAGCGCATTGAGGCTCTCAACCTGAGAGTTTCCGAGGACGAGGTTGAAACCGCGCTACTCGATGTGCAGCAGAAAAACCAGTTGACCCGTGAAGAGTTGGAAGATGCCGTCATGGCCCAGGGGTTGGAGTTCGATGCGTATCGCGAGAACCTGAATAAGCAGATTCTGCGCTATAAACTGATTGGTGAAGAGGTGCGTAGCAAGGTTGATGTCTCTGAAGGAGAAGTGGTGGAATATTACCGTGCCCATTTGGAGGATTATCGTCTGGAACCAGAAGTTCAGCTCAGTGCCATGACCTTTCCGGTCTCCGAAAAAGCATCGGATCAGGAACGTCAGCAGATTCGAAAGATTGCCAATGAAGCCCTGGCTCGTTTGCGACAGAATGAAGAAATGAAAGAGGTGGCAGAGAGCTACAATAAGACTTATGGTGTTACAGATGGAGAGTTGGGGCGCTTCACCTATGGTGAGCTGGTTTCGGAATTCGTCAAAGCAATCAGTGGGGTTGATGACGGCGGTTTCAGCGAGCCTGTGCAAACTTCCGGAGCGATCCTGCTGCTACGGGTCGATGAGCGGCTTTCTGGCGGTTTGCGTCAGTTTAATTCCGTCAACCATGAGATTCATCAGATGATTCTGGACCAGAAGACAGATGCCCGCATTAAAGAATGGACGCGGGCCCTTAAAACCAAGTCTTTTATTGATATCCGGCTTTAAGTCCCAAAAGAGACAGTTCCTGAGGGAAAGAACAAAAAAGCCCACCTGTTGTTGCAGGTGGGCTTGCCTTATTAGATGCGTAAGTGACCGTTTATTCGTTTAGAGCATTTTTCAACGCTTCAAAATGTTGTTGGTAGGTGTGGCGGTCAGTCTCGTCAAATTCAATAAACATGACACCGCTGGAACAGAGATCGTCACTCTCCGGTTGAGAATTGACTACCCGGCCGTTGACTTGAATGAGATCGTTATCGAGACCGAGGGTGATGCGTAGCCGTTGTCCCGGTTCAAAGAACTGGCCGGTTTCCAGGCGTAAGCCGGTCTCACTGACGTTAAGCGTGCGGGCCAGGCCGCGACCGAGAACCTCACTGGCTTCAGAGAGAACTTCGTAATCGAGAAAGTTCAGGGCATAACGGCGCTCGGCTTGGCGACGTTCAAACAGGTCATCACTCATCAGTACTCTCCACTCCTGCTTAATACGACGAAACCAGGAGGCTGTCCGACAGCCTCCTGACAGAGTATAGCTGCTTATGGCCAGTTTGAAAACCGCTTTTCATCTTTCTGCTCTGATATGAAATTGCAAATCAGGTTGAGGACTTTTTTACGTCTAGGTTATAGTGTAAGACTGTGTCAAAGAGAGAGCAGAGGTTGTTATGCAAAAACCACTTATCATAACCATGGGAGACCCAACTGGGGTTGGTCCGGAAATCATTGTCCAGGCTCTCTGCTCAGGAGCATTCTCTGATCTGACCCGGCCCCTGGTTGTTGCAGGTGATCTTGGCGTGTTGCAGCGAGCCGCGGCGGTTTGTGGTGTCGATGCCCATTTACAGAGAGGCTCGCAGCGACCACAGGCCACGGATGAGATGTTGGTTGGTGGTTATGCTCTGTCGGTTCGTGCTCTTTCTCAGCTTGATCTTGCGCAGCAGAGGTACGGCCAGCCAGAGCTATCATCCGGGCTCGCCATGGCTGACTATATCTCCTGGGCCTGCGATGCTTGCATCGCTGGCGATGCGGCGGGCATGGTGACCGCGCCGATCAACAAACAGGCTCTACATGCGGCTGGAGTGGATTTTCCCGGCCATACCGAGCTATTAGCGGATCGCTGTAAGGTTGACGAGGTTGTCATGATGCTGGCTGGCGAGCGGTTGCGGGTTTGCATGGTCACGACTCACTGCGCTTTGCGAGAGGTGCCAGAACGACTCACTGCCGAGCGAATCCTGACGACCATGCGTATTGTCTCGACCTCTCTGCGGCAACAGTTTGGCCTGGAACAACCACGTCTGGCCGTTCTGGCGCTCAACCCCCATGCCGGTGAAGGTGGTCTGTTCGGCGATGAAGAGGCTCGCCATATTGTTCCGGCCATTGAAGCGGCACGTGCCGAGGGAATTGTGGCCAGCGGCCCGCACAGTGCGGACACACTTTTCTGGTTTGCCACCCAGGGCCAATACGATGCTGTGATCTGCATGTATCACGATCAGGGCCTGATTCCACTCAAGCTGCTGCATTTCGACGATGGTGTCAATGTCACCCTTGGCCTGCCGATCGTGCGTACCTCTGTTGATCACGGCACGGCTTACGATTTAGCCGGGACCGGTCAGGCGAGCCCGGCCAGTCTGGTTGCCGCAGTTAAGATGGCAGATGCTATGGTTGGGAATCCAGACTTTAAAACTATGGATCCCCGATAGGACCTTTCGGGGATGACAGACTTTTTACTAATAACTCAGACGGTACGGAAGTGTTCCCTCAATCCAATATTTAACATTGGTGTTCTAAGTGGTTGATAAAATAATTATAAAAGGTGCTCGCGAGCACAATCTGAAAAATATTGACATTGAAATCCCGCGTGATCAGCTTGTGGTCATCACCGGGGTCTCCGGATCAGGTAAGAGCACGCTGGCTTTCGATACCATCTATGCCGAGGGCCAGCGCCGTTATGTCGAAAGTCTCTCGGCCTATGCCCGGCAATTCCTCGAACAGATGGACAAGCCCGATGTCGAGAGTATCGAAGGCTTGAGCCCGGCCATTTCCATCGAACAAAAATCTACCTCGAAAACCCCACGTTCAACTGTAGGCACCGTAACCGAAATCTACGATTACCTGCGTCTGCTGTTTGCCAGAATCGGCCGAGTACACTGCCCTTCTTGTGGTAAGGAGATAGCCTCGCAGACGGCAGAGCAGATGGTCGAGCGGGTTCTCGCTCTGCCGGAAAAGAGTAAGCTGCTTTTGTTGGCACCGCTGGTTCGGGGGCGTAAAGGGGAATACCGTAAAGAGCTGCGCCAACTACAGGCTGATGGTTTCGTGCGCGTGCGCATCGACGGCGAGATGTATGAACTGGGCGAAGAGATTGCGCTCGACAAAAATAAAAAGCATACCATCGAAGTGGTTGTCGACCGACTCGTGGTCAAGGACGGCATTACCAGTCGCCTGGCTGATTCCCTGGAAACGGCCTTGCGTCTTGGTGAAGGCCTGGTGCGGGTTGATGTGGTCGGTGGTGAGAGTCATCTCTTCTCGGAGTGGCACGCCTGTGTGGAATGCGGTATCTCTCTGCCTGAGATGACTCCGCGTATGTTTTCCTTCAACAATCCCTATGGTGCGTGCCCGGATTGCTCCGGGTTGGGAACCCGCATGTATTTTGATCCCGACCAGGTTGTGCCAAATCGTCAATTGTCGCTCCGCGAAGGCGCAATCGCGCCTTGGTCGACCCGGACCGGCTATTATTATCTACAGGTGATGGAAGCGCTAGCGGATTTTTACCAGTTTGATATCCGCACTCCGTTCGCCGAACTGCCAGAGCGTCTGCAAAAAGTTCTGCTGCACGGTTCGGGCAAAGAAGAGGTCAAGTTCTTCTACGATCAGGGCAATCACCGGCATTTCTATCACAAGCCTTTTGAAGGAGTGCTGCCGAACCTTGAACGAAGGCTGCGCGAGACCGATTCCGATGCGACCCGCGAGAAACTCGAACAGTTCATGAACATCATGTCCTGCCCGAGCTGTCAGGGTGCGCGGCTCAAGCCGGAGATTCTCTGTGTGCGGATCGCCGGTCGCAATATTCAGGAAGTTTGCTCCCTGAGCGTCACGGATGCGGAAGTTTTCTTTGCCCAGCTTGAGCTGCCCGCCAAAGAAGCGGAAATTGCCCGGCGCGTTCTCAAGGAGGTTTGTGAACGGCTCTCTTTCCTGGTCAATGTCGGCCTCGACTATCTGACTCTTGATCGGACTTCAGGTACCCTTTCCGGTGGTGAGAGTCAGCGTATCCGCCTGGCGACCCAGATTGGCTCGTCTCTGGTCGGAGTTCTCTATATTCTCGATGAGCCATCAATTGGTTTGCACCAGCGCGATAACCGGCGACTTCTGGAAACCTTGAAGCGGCTGCGTGATCTGGGTAATACCGTGCTGGTCGTTGAGCACGATGAAGAGACCATTCTTGAGTCAGATCATGTCATCGATATGGGACCACGTGCCGGTCGCCACGGTGGCGAGGTGGTCGCCCAGGGAACTCCCTACGAAATCCTCAATCACCCCGACTCGTTAACCGGTGATTATCTCGCCGGTCGTCGGGCAATCCCGTTGCCGGATGTGCGACGCAAGGCCACAGGTCAGTTGCACATCAAGGGTGCAGAAGCCAATAATCTCAAAAGCATTGATGTTGAAATTCCGCTGGGGGTAATGACTTGTGTCACTGGAGTTTCCGGTTCTGGAAAATCATCTCTGGTACTCGATACCCTGCACAAGGCTCTGGCCCAGCGGCTTTACCGTTCCCGGGAACGGGCCGGTGCAGTGCGTGCCATTGAAGGCCTCGATCAGCTCGATAAGGTTATCGATATTGACCAGTCGCCGATTGGTCGTACGCCGCGTTCCAATCCAGCCACCTATTCAGGAATTTTTACCGATATCCGCGACCTCTTTGCGCGGTTGCCAGAAGCGAAGATCCGTGGTTACAAGCCGGGACGTTTTTCCTTTAATGTCAAAGGTGGACGTTGTGAGGCCTGTCAGGGCGACGGAATTCTGCGCATTGAGATGCACTTTTTGCCTGACGTCTACATCCAGTGTGAAGCGTGCCACGGAGCCCGCTATAACCGCGAGACGCTGCAAGTCAAATACAAGGGTAAGACGATTGCCGACGTGCTCGACATGACCGCCAACCAGGCTGTGGAGTGTCTGGCGAATATCCCGCGTATCAGGCGCAAGCTGGAAACTTTACGCGATGTCGGTCTTGGCTATATCAAGCTGGGGCAGAGTGCCACAACCCTCTCCGGAGGAGAGGCGCAACGCGTCAAACTGGCCAAGGAGTTGGGCAAGCGTTCCACCGGACGGACCATCTATATCCTCGATGAGCCGACCACCGGTCTGCATTTCCACGATATAAGTCGTCTGCTCATTGTCTTGCAGCGCCTGGTCGAGTCAGGTAACAGTGTGGTGATCATCGAGCATAATCTGGATGTCATCAAGACCGCTGATCATGTTATTGATCTTGGTCCGGAGGGCGGGAGTCGGGGAGGAGAAATTGTCGCTTGTGGAACACCGGAAGATGTTGCTCGTTGTGCAAAGTCCTATACAGGGCGCTATCTGAGGTCTTACTTGAATCTATAGTAAAAAATGCCGTAAAATCCATTTCTTATCAATCCGACAGGCTGGCAGCGCTCATTTTGATGGAAAAATTTAGTCGCTGGAGTCTGAAGAATATCCTTCTGGCGTCTCCTTTACAAAATTGACCTCCAGCCGATATCCTGCGGCATGAGCATAAGCCCTCAATGTATCTACCCGAGGAGACGTTGTTCCGGTAAGACTTTCAAGCCGACTGATATTGCTTTTTTGGGTGTGAAGCGCCTCGGCCATCTGTTCCTGAGTCATGCCTGCAGCCTGACGAATTGCCAGTAATTTCCTTTTCAATTCAAAAACTGGTCCCAATTTTTGATACTCATGTAACACCTCAGGGTTGGACAAGGCCTCTTTTTTGAAATTGCTAAAGGTCGGTTGGTGCATGTTTTGACCTCCTTCATTCGCTTACGTGCGATAGTAAGAGCACCTTTGGGCGTTTTCTGTGCCTTTTTCTGAATAGTATGCAGAATGACAATTTGCTGCTCTTTGACAATGCAGAAAAAGGATCGGCCAATACCTTCTTGCCCCTTTGCTCTGATTTCGAATAAACCGTCTCCCATTGGTGCTGTATGTGGCAAGCCCAGATTAGGTCCGAACTCCTCAATTAGATCAATTATCCTAATCAGGTTCGCCAAGATGCTCGCGGGTAATCCCAGAGTTTCTTTGCGGACCTTGTTGTTGTAAAAAGAAACTTGCCATGCCATGAAGTAAAGTTATCAAAGAAGATAACTTCAGTCAAGTGAATGAAAACCAACAAATCTGTTTTTGCATAAAAGGGCGGAAAGGAATTTACCCGCTGTGAGAACTTCAGAAATTTTCATTATTTAACAGTGTCACGCGTCCATAATTGATAGAGCCTCTGACTTTTTATCAGATGGTCGTGGGTTCGATCCCCCCCCCCCCGGTAGTGTTATGCTGTCGGGTGCGGAAACGTTTCTAGGTATAGAGTCCCTATCGGCTAGCCTGGCCCAGGACACCGCCCTTTCACGGCGGCGACTGGGGTTCAAATCCCCATGGGGACACCAAACATTAAAGGGTCATCTTCTGTTATGAGAAGGTGGCCCTTTTTCTATTTGTGGCGTGTGATGTTGGTTTGATGAGATAGGGCTCTTGGGAGGGTGATTGTCTGTTTGGCAATAGCTTTGGCAATGAATTGAACTGACTGAGTTCAAATAACTGGATTGGGTCTGTTGTCAGCTAATAAAATGATCTGTGCCATTCAAATGATCACGAAACATACAATGTGATGGGCTTTAACGAGAACGTTGACTGTGGCGTGAATTTGAAGGCCATTTTTGGCGTTATGAGCAATAGTGTTTAGCAATACGGGATGCGACGGGGGAAGTCTGGGGTGGGATAGTTTGTGAGCAGGATATTGGACAGGGATCAGCCCAAATTGATTTTATTAAAGAAGGCATCCCAGTGAGGGATTAAAAATTCAATATTGAAGTCAGCATCTGGATAGTTCTCATACAAGTATTCGTTAAAATCCTTTTCGTTATCGCTTCGGTTCTTTTCTGTAATTATGTCAAATAGATTCTCGTGTTGCCGCTGGACTGAGAGCAGAGCTTCAAATTCAGTAATGTTTACAATTTGATAATCATATTTTTTTACTCGATTGCCGAATGCTGATTTAGCGAGATAGTTTGCGAAATATAGCGAGTCCCTTATAACGACGAGTTTTGCAAATTTTGTAACTTTTTTGAACGGGGCCAACTCCTTATAACTATTTTGACGAATATCCTGTTCTGTTTTGGTTAATTGCTCAATGGCTTTAAAGACATTTTGCTTCAAGTCTGCCAATATGTTTTCTTCTTTTGGTGTATATTTTGATTTAGCTGACAATGCAGATTGCTTTACTTCTATTAAAATCAACTTGTCATCCTTATGAACAAGCCAATCAACGGTGTCATACTCATTTCGATTTTTTTTGTATCTAATCTCAGGAATGACTTCCCATGAATTAAAATAGAAACGTAGCAACTCACCTACGTATTCCTGGAAAACTGGCCCATAATTAGTTTTAAATTCATTATCTTTCCCTCCTTTGTTGAACCGATCACATAGCTGGAAATACAATCCTTCAGTTACTTTTCAAAGATAAAATTTGGAGCGACAATCATATACACTTCGCCGCTGTCACTCGTAGGTTTGAACTTAGATTCAATAATTGGATATGAGAGAAAAGGTGAAATTAATCCTGAGTGTGCAATTATTTCTTCATAACTACCACTGCACCAATCGATAAATTTCTGATGATCTTCAACGGTTAACTCTAGTCCTGTTTTTGATTTGAGGTCGTCAATTATTTTCTGATCATATGCCCAAAAATGACCGTCTTTATTATGAGTGAGTGCGAGCGCAAAAAACAAAGCGAAATCATATGAAATGCCAATTAATGATTCAATTTCGCGGGTGATATCAATTTCTTTAGCTGATGACACTCGTTTCCATAAGTCTGTAAACAGGTATAGGTTCCTTGTGAAGGAATTTAACCTTTTCTGTTGAGTCACAAATTGGACATATCCCATTCGGATGAGAAGTTCTGACGCAGTGTAATTCTCATGGAGGACTTGTTCTTGTGACAACTTCCAGCACATTCTCAGGACAATCTCAAACTGACTGTCTGGCATTTGTGCTTTAGTGAGATCGGTAGCACACCTGATTACGTGAGATGCAAAAAAATGTAGAATTTCCGGGTTAACGGGAGTGCTTCCAAACTGAAAAACATCACCGCCGCCTATTTCAAGATGAGAGGATAATTTACATATGCCTCTTAGCGTTTCAATTCGGCTGAAATGCTGGAGGACTTTCTGAAATTCTTTCTCAGAACATTCAATTTGTGGATCATATTTGTGGATCTGCTTCCCCAAAAAACTTAAATGTCCCATAAGAAATTCACCATTATTTATGCAGGGTAATTCGCTGTTTATAATTCAATAAGCCATTTCGAATGATATTGTAGCCCATCGTTGCTTAGTTCTAAAGGCGTTGAATAAAAAGACGGTGGCTATAATAAAGCCAGTCATAACCTGCAATAGTTGTCTCAGACGCTCGAAGATTCAAGTTCCATACAATGGGTGGGGCTAAGTGAGTAAATTGACTGTGGTGAGAATTTGCTCGAAACAGTCATGTTTTCAATGATATGACGCAGCTTGTTTGCAATGACCGGTGCTTTATTAGACACTGGATACTGGACGGGATAAAGTCTGGGATTGGGTCTGCGAATCATAAAAGAGGTAAAGGAGGTAGGATGTCCCCAGAACTGTCTTTGTTTATCAATTGATAAATTTAGATTGACATTGTTATCAATTGATAAATAATATAGACATTATATCCAATATTAATTTGAAAGGAGGACAGCTCTTGGCGACACTAGAGGAAGTCAGAGACTTCCTGAGATCCCTTAAGAAGATCCTTGCTGACCCAAAGTGCATGAAAACTCTCGAGAGAAGACGAGTAAACGATATAACTCTTGAGGATTTGGGATACAGGTTTTTAGACGTTAAAAACGAGTTAATTTCATTGACTGTTCAAGAGTATATGACCGGACCAACTGAGCATCACGACACGAATAAAGATGGTGAGGTTTGGGAATTTGGAAAGAGAATTCAGGAACGTGACATCTATATAAAACTGCACATATATCAGGCTGGAACTCTTGATGCCTTGGTTTGTATCTCGTTTCATTTTTCTGATCAACCATTGAAATTTCCATATCATTGTATGTGAGTTTAAAGATGTTCACTGATAGTTTTTGTAAGACAGAGCAAGGAGGCTATTATGTTTGACTTTTGTCCGAATTGTGGTTTGGAAGATAAGCTGCAACGAACTCAAATCCAGGAAGAAATTAAAGTTAGAGGCGAAGTCTTTAATGTTCAGGCCGCTGGTTTTGTTTGCCATAAATGTGAAACTAGTTACTCGGATTTAGATTCAAAGTCTGATGACCCTTACGCTATAGCTCACGAAATGTACCGCTCGAAGCATAGTTTTCTTGATCCAGAAGAAATCAAGCAAATCAGGTTGAATTATGAGTTGACACAAAGGGAGCTAAGCGGTCTTTTGGGGTGGGGTGACGTAACTCTTAGTCGGTATGAAAAAGGACAGCTTCCAACCGAGGGCCATAATAAGACTCTTCGTTCGTTGGCGAATGAACCGCATGTATTAATGGAATATATTCACCAAGGCCCTCATGTTTTGTCAGACGAGAAAAGAGAGAGAATAGTTCACAGATTAAAAATCAAAATAGAAGAAACGTACTCAATTGACCGGGTGTATGAGGAACGCTTCGGAAGCTATGAGAGGGATGAATACAGCGGGTATAATCTTTTGAATCTAGACAAAGTATACAATTTAATTTTGCTTGCTTGTGAAAATGGAGAGTTCACAACGAAAATAAACAAATTGCTATTTTATTTTGATTTCAAAAATTTCAAAGACAATATTTCATCAATAACAGGGCTTAGGTATGTTCGTTTGCCTCGTGGGCCAGTCCCTGATAAATACGATTTTTATCTAGCAAACATGTTAGATAAGGGGGCACTTGTAGTAGAAGAGGTGTGTTTTGGAGAGTATGTTGGGCAAAAATATTATTCAAAAGATGATCCAGACATAACAATATTTACAGAAGCAGAGAAACAAGTAATCAAGACTGTTTTAGAAAAAACTCGTACTTATAACTGTAGTGAAATAAGCAATATCTCACACGAAGAAAAAGCTTGGATTGAGACTAAAGAAACAGCTCGTATATCATACGATTTTGCCAAAGAGTTACTTTTTGTTTAAGCATTTAGACGTTTTTCAATCAAACGTAAATAGAAAAGGTTCACTTCTTCATAAGGTTGTGAGCCTTTTTTAGATTACACCGCTTACCATTTAGGCTTCCCCCCCCCCCCATACTACACATTAAAAGGCTAAATCCCGAATGGCCGCTGTTGTTTTAGATGCCGTATGAACTCTGAATTTGAGCTGTGAGGGTGGATTGATGGGTGAGGTGGATGCGAGTGTGAAGTATTGCATAATTCCAATTTTTAAGTAGTTCTGATAAATTGCTGTAGTGTTACTTGCTTCATCTATTGAGTCATCCTTTCAAGGAGGCATAAATGTCATTCGATCTTACCGCTGAAAACGTATTGGAGATTTTACACCTGATCGATGATGGGTTTGTATTTGAAGCCCTTGGTCAGGAATTTTTGTCAGTGCGACTCGGCTATGAATTCTTAGCTAGTGTCCATCCGGAAACGTTAAGTTGTTGAATTTATTACTAAAAGCTATGCTTTTAGCTTGAAAAATTTGGCGCATTTTGTAACAATAACAATGTAACCTGTTGATATTGTTGATCTACCAATCTTTCTGGAGGCACATGATGCGCCAAAAACTCAACCCCCAATTGGGACTATTTACGCCCGTGGCCAAAACTAAGATCGGCAAAGAACTGGAACAGATGTCTCGAATCCTTGATGACACACCAGAGCTTCTTCAAGTCGTCTTTGACGACTTGGTCAAATCCAAACGAGCCGACACTGGCCGGAAGGGTTTGACCGCTGAGCAGGTTCTGCGATGTGCAACTTTAAAACAATATCGACAGCTTAGCTATGAGGAGCTGGCTTTTCACTTGGATGACTCGGCCGCCTTCCGTCGTTTCGCTCGTCTTCAGATGGGCCAGTATCCTTGCAAATCTATCCTCCAAGAGAATATTAAGGCTATCTCCGAACAGAGTTGGGAGGAGGTTCACCGGTTGCTCATCAATTATGCTGTCAAACATAAGATTGAGAAGGGCCGTAAAGTCCGGATCGACTCGACAGCGATCGAAACAGCTATTCACCACCCTACAGATTCCACGCTACTGGCCGACGGTATTCGAATTATCACCCGTTGGCTGATGGCCGGTAAAGCCCTGAATCCAGCCCCTGATTATCGTTACAGTAACCACAACCGCGTAGTCAAGAAGCGAGTCATGACCATCCTTAACTCCAGGAAGGAGAAGATCCGACAAGAAGCCTACCGGGATCTACTCGATTATGCCCAACGCGTTGTTGGTTATGCCTTGCCAGCCATTGCCGAGTTGCGTGACTACAGAGGCCTGGATTTCCTCAGTGCCCAAGGTATTGCTGAGAAGCTCGAAAGGGCCTCCGGGCTGCTCAACAAGGTGGTTGACCAGACCAGGCGTCGAGTGCTTAACGGCGAAAAAGTTCCAGCTTCGGAAAAAGTCGTATCCTTCTTCGAAGATCACACCGATATTATCGTCAAAGGCCAAAGGGATACCACTTATGGCCATAAAGTCTTTTTCACGGGCGGTCCTTCGACCTTGATTCTTGATTGCCTCATTGAGCAGGGCAATCCCGCCGACAGTGATCGCTACCAGATGTTACTTGAGCGCCAGCAACGTTTGCTTGGGCGTATGCCACGTCAGGTTAGTGCCGATGGTGGTTTTGCCTCCAAAGACAATCTCGCCTTCGCCAAAGCTAATCAAGTAAAGGACGCTGCTTTTGCCAAGCGGCGTGGGCTTTCAGTTCTGGCCATGGCAAAGAGCCAATGGGTTTACAAGCAGCTTCGAAACTTCCGTGCCGGCATTGAAGCCGGTATCTCAGTACTCAAACGAGCCTTTGGCCTTGACCGCTGTACTTGGTCCGGTTGGGACGGCTTCAAACGGTACGTCTGGAGCAGTGTCGTTTCTTACAATCTGCTGGCCATGGCACGTACCAGGCTGGTCTGAGACCGACCACGTAATAAGCACAGATTCACAGGGAGTTGTGTGCCAAAAAATCAAGCAACAACCCTGTGTGCAGCAAAAGCTCAAGCTGACCACGGCTGGGGTTTTTGATTTTGTACTCTCTTCACTTGGAACTGTTGTAATGCTGTGCAAAATCCGGTGTTTCCGGATGGACACTATCTAGTGGTGGTGTTAAAGATCGTGGAATTGATGGCCTTGAGTTTGCGAGACAGCTCAAAAAAAATGAAAAAAGAATATTCCAAATTTCGATTGATAAAAACTATGAAAGAAAAATCAAAGAAACAGTTGATAAACTTGACGCAAACGAAATTGGCTATGAACGGATAACGTACTTAACCAATATTGTAATTAAAAATATTGATGAAATCGTTGATGCGTACGTTGACAATGGAGTTCAACTGCGAATTTTCGATGGAAGATGGATTGCCAATAACTATCGATTCAACCATGGTACTGAGTCGGTAATAAATACATTTATTAAAAATCATCTTTCTGCATATCAAAAACCTGGCCAGGGTCTGACTGTGAACAACCATTTGTCTGATCCGAAATTATACGTCTATTTGATGCAGCAAATCGGCAGAGATGCAGAGATAAAGGAGGTTAACCAAAAATTAATCGACACTCTGGTTTTGTATGCGTTAAGAGATACAGACCCCGATAGAGATGAGTTCTTAAACATGGCTCAGGTGTGTGATGGGATAAGAAGTTTCTTGAATTTTGATTTTGAGCGTCTTGATTCAAAAGTTAGGAAAAGGTTGTCTGTTTTAACTAAGAAGCCTCGCAGAGTTAATCATCACGGAACAATTGACAGCTACTGTCTCCCTTATGAAACAAGGCTGGAAATTATAGCGAATAATGCAAAAGATCAATTCTTATACGATACCTTTCATAGTGAAATGAATGAGGTACTGAGCAAGAACCTCAAAATAGAAAATGTCTCTGTTTCTAACTTGTCGTCAATTATTGATTCCATGCTTGAGAAGATATATTACAAGCAAGGGTTGGATTTTTCTGATTTTCTACTTAATGGCGGTGAGGACGAAAACTTCGATTGCAATCTAAATGAAGTAGCTACAGAAATTATAGAGGAATCAACTGTAATAAATAAAAACAAAACGAAAGTTAAAGATGTAATAATAATAACGATTAGAGAGATTGTTTATCACGGCTCTTTAGACGCCAAAAAATATTTAAGTGCTTTATCTAAAACATATTTGATGCTCTTCTTGTTGAAGTGCGAGCCAAAGATTGTTGATTATTTCCACTCAATGGCCGCGAATTTAGAGCTGTTTGTTTGTAACTCCATCCTTGTACCTGCCTTCTCTGAAATCTGCCTTGAACCACAAAATCAACGGTACTGGGGGTTGTTAAAAGCAGCGAAGTCCCGTGGTGTCAAAATGTTGGTTACTGACTCGATAATTAATGAGCTCGAACATCACATTAACCGCTCAAAGTATATTTATGATCAATATTACAAAGACTATATTGACAAATATGAAGGTGGCGGTGAGGACTTAATAGATCAAATCCTTGTTAGGGCCTTTCTTTATGCAAAAAAAGAAGGCAAAGTTCACAACTATAATCAATTTATTGATAAGTTTATAACTGTTGGAGGCATAAACAATCGTCAGGAATTAATTGATTTTCTCCATATAGAGTTCGGAATTGAATATGTTTCTGAGGAGGATCTCGGGTTAGATGTTGACGAAGAGGATATGAACCGACTAGTCAATGAGCTCAAAGGCCATAAAAAATCTGTAGAAAAAGCCAGGGCAGATGCAATACTGGTTCTGTCAATTTACGCAATAAGAAAAAGGAATGGTGAGGACAAATCTAGTATCTATGGTTATAAGACTTGGTGGCTTTCTTCGGATACAACAACACACAGGGCTGTCGTTAATGTTTTTAAATCAAAATACCCAGTATCATGTTATATGAGGCCTGACTTTTTATATAATTATATTAGTTTCACTCCCACGAAGGAGGGCGTTGAAGAAGTTTATAAAAACACCTTCCCTAACCTGTTAGGCGTTCAAATTTCAAATCATATTTCTCCTGAAATTGCTGGTGCTGTTAGGGAGTCAATTAAAGAACATGCTGACAAAATTTATGGCAGGAAAATGGGCCAGATCAGAAATATGGTTGATGAGTTAAAGAGTAACCCTGACCTTGATTATCAAAACAAACTTAAGTCATTTTTTAACTGATTGATAAACGATAAACACAAACCTTTAGGCCAGCTTCTGTTGTTGAGGCTGGTCTTTTTATTTTAGATGAATCACTTTTCCTACTGAATATCTTCCCCTAAAAAAACGACAGCTAAGCCAGCCATCGTTTCAAAAAAACCACAAGTCACCACATCAGCAGTAATCAATCCCTAAAACTCACCCCACTTCCCGGTTCCAGTCCTGTAGCTCGTAGGCAGCGGCATCTCGATAAACTTTCTCTGAACCGACAGCAACCTTGTCTCATACAATGTGGCGGATATTGTCAGGAACGTTGAGCAGAGTGAGAATATGCTCGAATCAGTCATAATTTTCAGTCCATAAGACGTGGTGTTATTTTGCCGGAGTGATAGTTGCCGGTCAGACAGCTGGTTGAGTGCGGATCATTAAGCAATTCCTATTCATCGATGTTTCTGATAAATTGGCTGAGTTGATATTGCCTGTTATGGGTTCAACTGAATTGTCTGGGGGGACAAATGAAAAACGAACATAAGCCATCCATAGAAAACGGGGTGGCTTTTTGTGTTTATGGCTGATTATGAAAAGGTATTTTAAGCAGGAGAACTGAATGGACGGAAATAGTTCATACACCGAAAAAGACTTAGATCAAATACTGGATAATGCTTTTAGAAATTCAAATGCGTTTACTCAGTGGTTTTTATCGAAAACGCGTTTTTCAAAATTGACGGCCAGATACAAATGGTCTCGCTCTGATCACCCTTGGGGACAAGTGCCTTTGAAGGTTGTTAACCCCGAAACGGGCAAAGAGGAAATCATTGTAAGAGAGTGCGAAACGGATATTCTCGTCATATTTGAATCCGACGAAGGACTGACCTTTGCGTTACATATAGAGAACAAGCTTGCCAATGGTAAATACACCCAGTACCAACCTGATCTTTATTCGGAAAGAGCCAAGCTCTGGATGAATGATGAAAAATATGGGAACTATTCTGATTTTGAAACAGTTTTAGTTGCTCCAATAGAATTTTACACTAGGACATTTGAAGCATCGCAACCGTTTGATAAGTTTGTTTCATATGAAGAAGTTGCCTTGTTGTTGCCGGAGTTTTCAACCTATTTAGAAGGCGCTGCCAACAACAAGTAAACGTAATCCTTTTCTGGAGTTTGTACAGGGTGGTAGACAGTTAAATTAAGACACGACCAACAGTCAAAGAAAAGAGCCAATATGACCGTAAATGAGCACATAGACTTTTTAAACCGGCATTGTCTTCGTGATCCAATTCCACAAATTACTGATGCTTCTCGATATTTGGATGCGGCCGTTTCTGCACATTTCGCAGGAAAAACTGTTCTGGCTGAAGAGTTAATAAATCTATCTAACATGCCAGAGATAAGAGAATGGACAGAATCTCTATGGGGCAGTAATAGCCCTTACGTAAAGTACAGAGAAGTACCTAACTCACCTCCCTGTCTCCCGAAAGACCAGCGCATAGAGGTTCGTATGCCCTCAACTGCTGAAAAGCGTGATTTACACGATAGAGATGGATATCACTGTCGTTTTTGCGGAATACCAGTAATACGAAAGGAAGTGCGAGCCGCATTGCATAAGCTCTACCCTGACGCATTACGGTGGGGTAGAAAAAACACAGAACAGCATGCAGCTTTTCAGGCTATGTGGTTACAGTACGATCATGTGTTGCCTCACGCAAGAGGTGGTAACAATGACATAGATAATATTGTAATTACATGTGCGCCATGTAATTTCGCGCGTATGGATAATCTTGTAGAAGAGGTGGGACTAGCTGACCCACTGGTGCGTAAACCGGTTCAATCGTCATGGAATGGTTTGGAAAGAATTCTCAAGTTTTGAAGTCCTAGAACGATGTCGCATGTTTTCTTCCTCCAAAAGGAAAATATGAACAAACCATTCCAACGGATAGGCTCCAAATCAAATTCTCAGGCGGGTAGTGATTTTGAAATATCTGCCCAGAGGTTTTTCGCCAGCCAAGGCTTAGAGCTTCAGCGCAACATAAAGGTGCCGGTCGGGGTAAATGCAATCACTAAAGACCATGCCTTTGATCTTGGCTGTGAGCAACGTAAAGTCATAGTCGAATGCAAATCACACAAGTGGACCAAGCCTGGTGATAATGTCCCAAGTGCCAAGCTGACGGTCTGGAATGAAGCAATGTATTATTTCCTCGTCACTCCACCGGGTTATAGAAAAATTATGTTTGTACTCCGTGATTATAGTGAAAAACGGAATGAGACACTGGCGGACTATTACCTGAGAACCTACAAGCATTTGATCCCCAATGATGTTGAATTCTGGGAGTATGACGAGACACGGCAAACAGCGGTGAAATTGTCTTTGTAATGGTACCGAGGGGAAATATGTAATGGCCCGTAAATCTCCACTTGAAGAAATAATTGAAACACTTCTGCAAACCGTATGGTGGGGTTCGTTCATCGTCGCAGTCGTTGCTTATATCTTTTTCGCTTTCGTAATCCCTCAAATCCTCGAAGGCAGTAAAATCTTGGTAGGTGTTGCCGGGATGTCAAAAGGCATTGCTCCATATGCTGTGATCTTCTTCTGCTTCATCGGTGGACTGGCATTTCTGAATACCAAACGGAAAGCCAAGCTGGTTGATCGTCAGGCGGATATCAATTCCATACGCAGTTTGTCATGGAAACAGTTTGAAGAGTTGGTCGGTGAAATTGGCCGTCGTAAGGGCTATCAAGTGATCAAGAATATCGGTGGTGGTGCTGATGGTGGAGTCGATGTTCGTTTCAAGAAAGACGGCAATCTTGTTCTTGTTCAATGTAAGAACTGGAAAGCTCAAAAGGTCAACGTCAAGGTTGTCAGAGAATTATACGGTGTGATGGCTGCTGAAGGTGCTCATGGTGGATTGGTCGTTACTGCTGGCACTTATACTAAAGATGCATTGGATTTTGCCAAAGGTAAGTCGATTGATCTGATTGATGGCCAGAAGCTTGAAAAGATGGTTGCTGAAGTTTGTCGAGGCGAAGGTCAATTCCAGACCAGTAAAGATAAGATGATCAGGGAAGCAAAACGGCAACCATCTCAAGGCAACCAGTACGATACTTTGGTTCATCCTGCACATACTGTTCAGAAGATATGTCCGTCATGCGGTTCTGATATGGTGAAACGTGTTGCCAAGAAGGGCAGTAATATTGGTAATCAATTCTGGGGATGTAGTGCGTTTCCGAAATGCAGGGCTGTTGAGAATATTTGAAGGATTATATCTGAAGTGTGCTTCATCGTTCGTCGATTTGTACTCGGAGAATGCATATAATTGCAGGCATTGCGTTCTTTTAACTAAAAAGCCAGCAAGGGGTCCCCTGCCAGCTTCAAGTTTCAACAAGGCTTAAATTTCAGCGTCGTGGATTGACGTTACGAACTTGCGCTATGTTGACCAGATAGAAAGCTTCCTGGTTCTGTAGCAGGAAAAAGCCGTTCATTGCGTTGAGAAAGTCAAAAAGACGGTTGCGTCCTTCTGGCATCTCAATGGTCAACGTGCCTGACAGTTGCTCTCCGCCGACAAACTTGATGTCTACATCTTCGCGATCCCCGAGAGATTCATAAGCGGACGCTTCCTCTGGTGGATCGAAGCGGATATGTGTGATGGTCCCCTTGTTGGCAACACAGAAGGCCCCTGTTTCACTGCGGAACGGGAAGAAAGCCCCTGGTTCCTTCATCAGGTCGATCAGGGTCTGTTGCCCCGTGTGACTGTAGGCACTGGCGCTCAAAAAAACCACGCCCTTCATGACAGAACCGTCAGCTTGAAAGATAACAACGGGTAACTCTGTTTTTTCAACATGGTAAACGGACATCGGGCGACTCCTGATAAAATAAAGAAAGGGTTCACATGCAGTTGACATGGTCGATGTGATCGATAATATTGATCTACTTTTGTGTTTGTCAAACATTTTTACCTGGAAACAGCAGTTGAGCGCGAAAAAGATGTGCTGCAGATTGATGTGCATAGGGAATTAGAAAAACCGTGTTCACCTTGTTGGTAATGAGAGCTTTTTCAAATTTTCTAGGTGCGTTAAGATGTTGCGCAGACTTTTGTGATTCAACTGTTGTTTCTAGGTTAATTAAAAGGAGAGAATTATGAGTGAATTGAAGGGAAGTAAAACTGAAAACAATCTGTTGGAGGCGTTTGCCGGGGAGTCTCAGGCTAATCGTAAGTATCTGGCTTTCGCTGACAAGGCTGATGCTGAAGGACAAAAGCAGGTTGCCAAACTGTTTCGGGCTGCCGCTGCTGCGGAGACGATTCATGCCCACGCGCACTTACGGGCTGTTGGTGGAGTCAAAAGCACGGCAGAAAACCTTCAGGAAGCGATTTCAGGAGAGACTTTTGAATTTACCAGTATGTATCCGAAGATGATTGAAGAGGCGACAAGTGAAGGTCAGGATGCTGCTCTGCGCAGTTTCTCTTTGGCCAACACGGTAGAGAAAGTCCATGCCGAGCTTTACCAGAAGGCGGCCGACAATCTTGGCAGCAATCAGGGCGTCGATTATTACGTTTGCAAAGTTTGTGGTAATACCATCGAAGGGGAGCCACATGGCCCCTGCTGTGTCTGTCAGGCCGGACCGGTGGCCTTTTTCAAAGTCGATTGATCTTCATCCCGTTATGATCGTAATAAGCCGGGCCCTGAAGGCCCGGCTTATTTGTTTCTGACCTGGCCCGTTCTGGTTTTTTAGACGATAGACTGGAAATTTAGTCGGAAAATGATTATCTTGGTTGTAGCAAGAGTCTTCTTGGTGAGAGAGGTTCTCTCCCTTCCTGGTTGACATGGAATTTATTGAGGAGTTCTGATGGAAAAGTGTCCGGTTTGTAAAGAGATAACTCGTGGCAAAAACTGGTGTGATTCCTGTCATACGGTCTTTGTCTGTCCTGCGCCACGCTGTGAGGCTCCTAATCATCGTCGTGATGCCAAGGTTTGTGCAAAATGTAGTCTGATTTTCGAAGACTACATTACCAATCGCAAGATGTATCGCATGTGTCCCAAGTGCAAAAAGAAACAGGGCCTTTCCGACCCACAATGCAAGTATTGTCGCTATTGGTTCAATTGCCCGACTTGTGGGCATAAGATCCCTTCTACCAGCACCTTCACTTGTCCGCGTTGTGCTACGACCCTGAGTTAGCAATCTTTCCTATGGCCCTGCGTTAGCAACCGCGATTGTAAATGAATCAGACGACAAAAACGCCTCGACTTGTCAGTCGAGGCGTTCTACGCTTTATCGTTTAATGATAGTTTAAACTTTTTCTTCTTCGGTTTTTTCTTTACTCTCTTCGTCCTCCCGCACGGGGAGTTCACAGGTTCCGGAGAGTCAGGTTTGAACTCCGAAACGCGGCAAAATCCAGCGGTTGAGGATGAACCAGGCGGCAAAAACGCCACCGAGAGTCAGTAAAGTCTTCATAGTCTTTTCTCCAGCCTGTTTATATTAATATATAGAAACTCTGCTGGATTTTCAACGCTTATAATCTATCCAGCAGAAATACTGGCAAAAATTAATCCTGCGTGGCCGGTGTTCTCGACGCCGTGGGAGATTCCAGCCGGTGCGGAAAGAATTGTTCCCGGGCTGATTGGCCGTTTCTCCTGCCCCTCACTTAAGAAGACCCCTTCGCCTTCCAGTACAATCCAGACATGATCACCTGCATGTACATGAGGATGAATGTGCTGGCCCGGCTTAAGACACCAGAGTGTGGGTCGGGCATGATTACATTCAGACAAAACTACTTTGCAGGCTTTTTCGTCACTATAGTTGATTTCATCACGGTAATCGAAAGCTTGAATCGTCATTTTGTACTCCAGGCCGTAAAAAAGGGTAAAGATAAGCTGATATCGTTTCTTTAAAACTCAACCCTTGCTAAGATTGCCAATCTTCTCGGTAGAAGAGAATGGTAAGCACAACCTTGGAAGCATACCACGCTTTCAGGGTAAACAGCCCAGATAGTGTAGGAGCCATTGTATGAGTATGCGTTTTTGTTTTTTATTACTGTTCGTACTTACTCTCGGAACTGGTTGTGCAGCACAAAAGGCTTTACTGAAAGAGCCCGTGTTGTTTGCTTCTCTTGAAGATTTCAAGTCAGGTCCCAAGGATGGTGTTGATCTAGTCTGGTCGACAGGAAGAATTTCTGACGCTGAAACGCTTAAAACGGCTTTACAGCAATATGACAGTTTGATGCTTGACCAGACCTGGGTTGTGGTTAATGAGAAATCAGCCAGTCAACTCGATGACAAACAAATCCTGGCAACATCCCAGTACATGATCAATGAAATAAAAGCCAGACTTGGGTACGATTTTAAACTTGTCGAGACGCCGACTAAAAACACTCTTCTCCTCAGTGTCGCGTTGACTGACATTGAACCCTCCCTGCCGATTCTTGCTGCGACAAACTATTTATTCTCTGACGAGTCTGGTTCTTCGACGGTATCAAGAATTGTTATGGGTGAAGATGTCAAAAACAGAGGTGTCACGGTCGAGTTGCTTGTCAGTGACGCCAAGAGCAGAGAACCTCTTATTGCGGTTATTGACAAAGACATAGCGAATCAGGATGTTGGTACGCTGATCAATTCATCGTCTGATGCGGAAAAGGCTATCTCTTTGTGGGCTGAGCGACTCTGGACAACCTTAAGTTACTGGAATTGGATAAAAAAGCGTAATCCTGGCTTCTGATCCCCCTTAGCCCCTCATAGAAGAGTGGGGAAGCGAGTGCGACGAGTAAGGGGTGTATTTGGAAGAGTGTGAGTGTTGTAACAACAAAGGACCTCTCGTTCAACGAGAGGTCCTTTGTTCTTGCAGGTTTTATTTCGACTAGAGTCTTATTTGGCTTTGGTCGCAGTGACAGAGACGCAGTTACTGCCACTCGGCACAATTTGTTGAATATTCATCTCAGTAAAGTTGTCAGCTGCCGCGAGCAGGCCAACAGGAACCATTTCGTGAATCATTACTTTACCGCTTGCTGAACCCGTTGGGCTGGTCACCTTAAGTTGACCGCCATCGGCAACGCCAAGCTTGGCGGCATCCTCTGGATTAACAATGATAAGTCCAGTTGGTGCCAGTTCATTGTTGGCTGCAGAGTAAGTGGTGGTGGTGCCGAACTGGAAAGGACATTTACCAACCAGCAGTTGCAGATCAGCAGCTTCTGGTGTTGTTAATTCGGGGGTCGCTGCAATCAGGCTCTTTTCCACAGGGGTATAAGCCTGCTGCTTGTCGTCAAACTCCATCATCTCTTGCTGAATAGCAGCTTCGCTCGGTTCGGGTTTGCCCGTCAGGCGGGCAAAGAGATCGCTCAAAACAGCAAGGTCGGGACGCGATTCGCCGGGAGGTGCTACGGCGATTCTCAATTTGTTGACGCGCTGATCAAGTGAGGTGACGCTGCCACGTTTCTCAGCAGTGGCGGCACCAGGCAGGACAACTGTGGCCAGACGAGTCAGATCGCTTGAGAGAATGTCCTGAACAACCAGCAGCTCAAGTTTCTGCAATGCTTTGCGCCAGCGAGCGCTTTCCGGGACGTTCACCAGTGGGTTGGTGCCAGCGAGGAAAAGTGCACGGATGGTACCCTGTTCGATACCAGCCAGGATTCCGGCGGCATCAGCACCATCTTCCGGTAGTGTGGTTTGCCATGAGGTTGAGAACTTCTTCTTGCCCGCGGCATAATCAATCAGACCGGGCAGGAATTCAGGAGCAACCCCGGCATCGATGAGGCCTTGCGTATTGCCTTTG
>JAJRRB010000078.1 GCA_024279915.1 Deltaproteobacteria bacterium | reverse complement strand
TGCCACGCAGTAAGGTCCCTGAAATGATTCGTAAAGTGGACGCTATTGCCGATAAGTATCAAATACCGATTGTTAATTTCGGTCATGCCGGTGACGGCAACATTCATGTCAACATCATGGTCAACAAGAAGATTTCTGGAGATATCCTCAAAGCCGAAGGAGCCATCCGGGAGGTATTCAAGGCCGCCCTTGAACTCGGCGGCACCATGAGTGGCGAGCACGGCGTCGGCATCGCCAAGGCACCCTATATCCCCCTTGAAATCACCCCGCTTGCCGCCGACTATATGAAAGCGATCAAGAGATCGCTTGATCCTAATAATATTCTCAATCCTGGAAAGATTTTCCTCGACGAGGAAAATCTTGAGGCGTATGACGAGTAGCCCGAGGCTAGGAGGCTGCCCGACAATGATTGACCAGCTGCAAATCCAGCTGTCTGGCCCATATTTCAGCTCCTTTTCAGCCCATAGCCACTGCTATGAGCTATCAAAGGAGCTAAAATCTGTTCTCAAACTTCTGAATTTTCGCTATGGCCCCAATTCTCGGACAGCCTCCTAGAGAAGCCCTATTGATTTTTCGCGCCGCGCAACACGCGCCGCGCTCTACGGAATTATGGCAAAGTTAAAAAACCTCGAAGATTATCGTGAAGAGATAGAACAGTGCGTCAAGTGTGGTGCCTGTCGTGCCCACTGTCCTGTGTTCGGTGCGGAAAAACGTGAAGGCAGGGTTGCCCGTGGCAAGATTGCTTTGACCCACTCGGTGCTGGAGGGCGAAATTGGCCTGGAGGATAAGGTCCTCGAAGACTTGAGCCAGTGTCTGCTCTGCGGCAGTTGCTGCACGGGCTGTCCCAACAACGTCCATACTGAGGATATTGTTGCTGCGGCCAGACGCCGCATCGCCGAAGAGAAGGGACTCTCCACCTTTGGCAAGGGTGTCGCCGCCGTTTTGGGTCGACCGAAACTGATGAATATGCTGGCCAAATCTGGTGGTACTCTGTCATCTCTGCTCTTTAAGAAACTCCCTGAAAACAGCGGCCTGCGCCTGCGTTTCCCGGCGCCTTACCTCGAAACGGATCGCACTCTGCCCCCGCTTACCGCGAAACCCTTTCGGGAAAGAGTGCCGGAGATCATCCCCGGTGATCCGCAACAGCCAACGGTGCTCTTCTTCACCGGTTGCGGTATCAACTACATGTATCCGGCTATTGGCGAGGCCTTCCTTAAAGCACTGAAATTTCTCGGTGTGACGGTCATCATTCCCAAGGATCAAGCCTGTTGCGGTCTGCCCGCGGTCAGTGCCGGAGCCACAAAACCGGTTGAAAAGCTGGCCGAGCAGAACCTCTCGGCACTCAGCCACCACCAGGCAGATCATATCGTTACAGCTTGCGCCTCCTGCAATGCCGGACTCAGCAGTATCTATGCAGAGATGGGCGACGAGTTTGACGAGCTGTCGGCGAAGACCATGGACATCTTTGTCTTCCTGGCCAACCACGGTCTTCCAGAAAAGCTGGCGGCCTTGCCTAAGACTGAAAAACGTATCAGGGTCACCTACCACGACCCCTGTCATCTGCGCAGCAAGGGAATCACCAAAGAACCGCGTCAGATCCTCAAAGCACTGCCACAGGTAGAATATATTGAAATGTCGGACGCAGGAACCTGCTGCGGTTTTGGCGGCACCTATTCTGTTTACCATCCAGAGAACAGTAAACGGATTGGCGCGAAAAAAGCTGCCAACATTACTGACAGTGGCGCAGAACTCGTTGCAACTGACTGTCCTGGATGCATCATGCAACTACAGGACAGCATCAATCACGCAGAGGGGAATCAACGTTCGGTGCATATCCTTGAGCTCCTGTCTGATGCTTTGCCTGATTGAAGCGGACCGGAATAAAACCAAACTGTTGCATTGCGAATAACTGACAAAGTGTTAAAATAAGCCCGTCTATATAATTATCATAGGATCTCGACTCTATTTCTCAAGGAGGAAAATTTTATGCAAAAACTTGTCATTCTGATCGTAACAATCCTGTTTGTCAGCTCTGCCGTCGCCCTCGCTGTCCCGGGTAAAAAGACCCTTGAATTTGACAAAAGCCCGATGGGAGTTGTAACTTTCGACGGCACTATCCATAAGGAAGCTGGCGTCAAGTGCAAGGAGTGTCACAACAAGGACATGTTTCCGAAAATGAAGCAAGGAACGGTGAAGATCACCATGGACGAGATCTACGCAAGCAAGCAATGCGGGGTCTGCCATAACGGTGGACGCGCCTTTGACGCTAAGGGCAACTGCGGGCGGTGCCATGTGAAAAAGTAGTGTGTAACAAAAAAAGACAAAACTAAAGGCCCGCTGAGATATTCAGCGGGCCTTATTCTTTCAGTAACTATTCATGACTGTGGAAAAAGCAGTCATTCCCGAGAGTGTAATCGGGAATCCAGATGTTAAGATCGTGGATCCCTGATAGAATCATTCGAGGATGACAGGACCCCGACCTCCATCAACCTCCAATACCATGCATACGCCGGTTTGGCGTCGTAAAATCCTTGTCATGAATCTGGTGCTTCTCCGGCTTGGCGCAAGCAGTAGCCAGCAGAAGGTCTTCCAAAGCCTGGTCATCGCCACCATCACGCAGAATCGGTTTAAGATCAGTCTCCTGGTTATCAAACAGACAACCACGCACCCGGCCATCAGCCATCACCCGCAGACGGTTACAATCGCCACAGAAATGTCCAGAAACCGATGGAATCAGTCCGATCCGACCCTTGGCACCAGGCAGTCGATACATATGAGCGGGACCAGAAGTCCTCTGGTACGGGAGGGCTTCCAATTCTCCTAGCGTTCGTAACCGTG
Organism: Deltaproteobacteria bacterium; assembly: GCA_024279915.1. Lineage (GTDB taxonomy): Bacteria > Desulfobacterota > Desulfuromonadia > Desulfuromonadales > BM103 > M0040. The sequence continues at coordinate 283,438 of JAJRRB010000078.1, read as the reverse complement.
CTTCGACCTCCGCCATCGACAAACCATCTCTGGAGGCGTAGTCCAAATCAGAACTGATCGGCATGAATTCGATAAAACGAACATCCCAGGGATGCTCCAGAGTCAACCTGGCAAAGTCAACAATCTCGTCAGTATTGAAATCCACAAAAGGGATAACGTTAATTTTTATCGGCAACAGTCCTACCCCTTCAGCCGCTTGAATCCCTGCCAGAACCTGGTTCAGACCAGGCCTGAGGGTCAATTCCTTGAAACGCTCCGGACGCATGGTATCAAGACTGACATTGACACGCGACAAACCAGCCGCTTTGAGAGCCTCTGCCTGTTCTGCCAGGAGCAAACCATTGGTGGTCAAGGTTATTTCCGGCTTTTCCGGTAGTGCTGCCAGTTGACCGATGAAATTGACGATGCCACGGCGCACCAGCGGCTCGCCACCGGTCACACGAACTTTGCGAATCCCCAGTCGACAGGCAGCCGCAACAACTCGCAACATTTCCTCATAACGCAATACATCACCGTGCGCGAGATCTGCCACACCTTCTTCAGGCATGCAATAGCGACAACGCAGGTTACAGCGATCGGTTACTGAAAGGCGTAAATATTCGATTGTTCGTCCGAATTGATCTTGCACGAAAATCCCTTGGCCAGTCCGTTTTCTATCTGTACACAATAACACCGGCAAACTGGCCCAGGCAATATGGGGAGGTGTTTTTAATCAACGTTGCTGCTTTGGCAGATACTGTTCAAAGGCCTTTTTGTCAACACAGCAACGGTAAGCTTCGTCGCCATTGATGAGCTTGGCTTTGAGCATATCCATAATATGTTGATCCATCAACTGCATACCCTCACCCTTCGCCGTCTGCATGATGGACGGCACCTGAAAGGTTTTGCCCTCACGAATCAGGTTGGCGACGGCAGCGTTGCAGACCAGTATTTCCAGAGCCGCCGCACGACCTTTGCCATCAGCTGTGCGTAGTAACTGTTGGCAGATAACTCCTTTGAGGCTCTCGCCAAGCATAGTTCGTATCTGTTCCTGTCCATCCTTGGGGAAGGCATCGATAATCCGATCAATCGTCTTTGGTGCCGAGTTGGTATGCAGAGTTCCAAAGACCAGGTGTCCGGTTTCGGCAGCGGTCATGGCCATGGAGATCGTTTCCAGATCACGCATCTCACCGACCAGGATAACATCAGGGTCCTCACGCAAGGCGGCACGCAGAGAATTAGCAAACGAGAGTGAATGTTGACCGATCTGGCGCTGGTTAAGGAGTGACATCTGGTTTTCATGGATAAACTCGAGAGGATCCTCGAGGGTCAGGATATGCTCGCGGCGGGTCTTGTTAATCAAGTCTATCATTGCCGCCAAAGTTGTCGATTTGCCACTGCCGGTCGGCCCGGTCACCAGCACCAGACCTTTTTTCAACCGGGTCATCTTGCGGATACCTTCAGGAAGGCCGAGTTGATCTGCGGTTAAAATCTTACTTGGGATAATTCGAAATACGCCAGCAATCCCCCGGTGAGTCTCCATCAGGTTGCCACGGAAACGCGCCACCTCCGGTAGGGAGTAGGCAAAATCGATATCAAGATTTTCTTCAAACTCTGCGCGCTGTTCTTTGTTTAAAATCTCAAAAAGCAGTCCACGAGCCTGTTGATCATTCAGGGGAGGATAGTTGAGCTTTTCCATCTCACCATGCAGACGAAAGAGAGGTGGCGCACCGGTGGAGATATGCAGGTCACTGGCGCCCTGTTGTTGCATCATTTTGAACAGTGAATCAATCTTAGCCATAATCTCTCCCGCCAGACCTTAATCATGAACGTTAATCCCCCGTAAACCGCCGACCATATTGGCAGATGGAGCTTTTCATTGTCAAGCTGAATGCCTTGCCCCGGAATCTCATTTGTTATGGGAAACTAACTGGATTCAAACTTGATATCCAGAGTAATATTGCAATATCAACCCTCAGTTCAAATAAGCGACCAATAACACGGAGAAACAATTTATGAGTAAAGCCCTGGGACTCCTCTCGGGAGGACTTGACAGCAGCCTGGCGGTTCTGTGTCTGAAACGCCAGGGAGTTGAAGTCACTGCTATTTCTTTTGTCACGCCTTTTTTCAGCAGCAGTAAAGCAGAAAAGGCAGCTATCCATATGGACATTCCCCTGATTGTCGAGGACATCAGTAAGATTCATCTTGAGATGCTGAAAAAACCGCAGTATGGCTATGGCAAGAATATGAACCCCTGTATTGACTGCCACGCCATGATGTTTCGTCTGGCTGGTGAGATTATGGCTGTGCGGGGTTTTGACTTTCTCTTCTCCGGCGAAGTCCTTGGTCAGCGACCAATGAGCCAGAACGGTGATGCGCTACGTACAGTTGCTAACTATTCCGGTCATCCGGACCGGATTCTCAGGCCGATGAGCGCCAAACTCCTGCAGATCACTCCCATGGAGGAGCAAGGTCTGGTCGACCGGGAGCAACTCCTTGATATTCAGGGCCGCTCGCGCAGGCCTCAGGAAGCCCTCGCCAAGGAGTGGGAACTAACAGACTACCCTTCATCGGGGGGGGGATGCCTGCTCACTGAAATTCATTTTTCCGACCGTCTTCGCGATCTCTTCAACCATCAACCAGACTGCTCGGTCGAGGATGTTGAATTGCTTAAAATCGGCCGCCAGTTCCGGCTTTCGGAACAGAGCAAGCTGACTCTCGGCAGGCATCAAAAAGATAACGAATCGATTCGCAAGGCAGCCAATGGCACTTACATCATACTCCACGCGCTCGGCGTGTCAGGACCATTGGGTCTGATTTCCGGGAAACCGGTTGAGGAAGACCTGCGGGTAGCTGGAGCGATTGCTGCCTCCTATGGCAAAGGCAAGGACCAGGCAGAAGTTGAGATTCTGGCAGAGACGCCGAGAGGTGAACAGCGCTTCACCGTTGCCCCTATGCCGAGAAGTGATTCGAAAGGGATGGCGGTCTAAAAGCTGGTGGCTGGAACAAAACAACAAGAGGCATAAGTTTCTGGTATCTGTTTGATGCTCGGAATTTATCTTCTGGAGCCAATTGAAAGTGATAAGTGATAGGAATTTGCTTTTGATAGGCTGACGTGACCTGGACATGAAAAGCCCTTCCCAACGAACATGCCGCCCCAAATTGACCGTGTCTCCCTTCTACTTCAAGCCCAAAGCCATGTCAAACCCAAAACACAGCGAGAAAAACCTCTTAACCCCATAAAACCGCTGAAAAGAAAGAGCGGACTCTGCGTCAAACCTTCTTTTAGGTTATAGAACCGTTAAAAAGTTGTCCCGGTGAGGTAGCGCCCCCTGATGACGCCTTGTGAATTGCATCTCCCTCATTTCCTGCCATACTGAATATCAAATGCTGATGACATCATTATGGAGGCCGCTATGACTATCTACCGGAAGGGTACAGCAACGGCCGGGGTAAACTGACAGAACTCAGCACAGACGAAATTACTGACAACGAGCAGGCGTGAGACGCACTTACCCGGGGCAAAAATTTGAACCTCACTACTTACTGGAATGTTTGAAAAGGGGTGTTGTTATGAAAAGCAGAAGACTCTTTCCGATGTTGGTAATTCTTCCTTTGCTACTGGTGATGTCGACCGGACATAGTGTCCAGGCCGCCAAACAGAGCTACAAGAGGACCGTGGTCGATTACCAGATTCCCGATGTGACCCTCATCAACCAGAACGGCGAAACGGTTCCCTTGGTGGGGTACCTGACCGCGGACCAACCGATCCTGCTCGAATTCATTTTCGCCACCTGCACCACCATCTGTCCCATCTTGTCCGTCGGCTTCACCAACTTGCAGAGGAAGCTGGGGGCGGAGGCCGCCGGGGTGAGGTTGGTCTCGGTCTCCATCGATCCGGAATACGATACACCACCGATTATGAAGAAATACCTGGAGCGCTACAACGCCAAACCCGGTTGGGATTTTTTGACCGGGACGGAGGAGGACATCTTCAAGGTGATGAAGGCGTTTGACGCCTATGTGCCCGACAAGATGGCTCACATGCCGTTGACCTTCATGCGCTCGCCCAAGGATGGCAAGTGGGTGCGCATTTACGGGCTGATTGGCGGCAAGACGATGATGAAGGAGTATCTGGCCCTGGCCCGCTAGGCCGCCGTGGCTGGCAGGATCTTTCCTTGAATGTCACCACCCAAAACGAGAGTTCAATGAAGGAATGTACAAAAGCGCCAAAATGATTCACAAGAAACGAGCAGTGAAAACGAAAAAGAATGATCTACCAGCGACCATTCGGAGCAAGGCATGACACTGAAATACGTCCTCGTCTGTAGCTTTGTCCTGGCCCTTGCTGCCGGTCCGGCTCTCGCCGTCGAACCGGCAGCTCCCGGAAAAAATGACCGCTGCCAGGTTTGCGGCATGTTTGTCGCCCCTTTCTCTGACTGGATTGCCACGATCGTTTTCCAGAACGGGACACAACTCTTCTTCGACGGTTGCAAAGACTTTTTCCGTTACTATTTTGACCTGCCCGTTGAGGATGGCCGACAGAGCCGCAAACGGATCGCATCGATCCATATCACAGAATATTACAGTACTCGGCTGATGAAGGTCGACGAGGTCTTCTTTGTCCTCGGCAGCGATGTTTACGGCCCCATGGGCAAAGAACTGATACCGGTTGCGGGCAAGGAAACGGCAATGACCTTTCTGCGCGATCATCACGGGACGGAGGTTTTAAGCTTTGATCAGGTGAGACCGTCCCACCTTACGGATGACCGATGATTCGCAGTACGCTTTTTCTCACCCTGACCGGGTCCGGACTACTGCTTCTCATCGTACTGCTGACGTACGGGCATTCGCTCGACCAGGGAACAAACGGCAAACAGCAATTGGTCCGCACCCTCGGTCTGACCGATCTGGCACTCTTCAGCGAGGCGCGTTATACCAGGCATCCGTCCCAGGCCGACCTGTTTTCGGCCTTTCAGGATTTCCCGGCGGCCTTTGAACATTTCCCCTCCGGTTCGCTCATCGCCCCGGCTCCGGTCGGTCTGACCCGTCAGATCGATATCCGTAAAAGAAAAGAACGGTAAACCCGATGACCCGGCAACTTAAACTCCTCGAACACGCTTTGGCCGGCCTGCTGAGACGTAAATATAAAAATCTCTCGCTGCTGGTCGTCTACGCCTTCACCGTCGCCACTCTGGGATCGGTGTTGTTTCTGACCCATGCCCTGAAAGCCGAGGCGATCGGTTCTCTGGCGGAAGCCCCGGATCTGGTCGTCCAACGGCTGGTCGCAGGCCGTCATGACCTGATCCCCACCGATTACGTTGTGAGTATCCGCGCGCTTCCGGGTGTTAAGAAAGTCACTCCACGTGTCTGGGGCTACTATTACGATGCACTCCTCCGTGCCAACTTTACCCTGATGGGGTTCAGTGATGAACCGCAAGATCTTGAACTGCTCGAAGGGCGGTTGCCGGGTGCCCCGTACGAGTGCGCTGTCGGCAACGGTGTCATTGAAGTTTTCGGGGCCGAAATCGGCGACATGCTGGTTCTGCTTGACAGCCGCGAACAGAACCAACTCTATGAAATCACCGGTCGCTTCAAAGCAGCATCGAGTCTGCTGACCAACGATCTGATCGTGATGCAGGAGAACACCCTGCGCGATTTCTTCGCCATGGACCGGAAACTTGCGACCGATATTGCCGTCGAGGTCTATAATCCGCGCGAGATCAATACCCTGGCGAAAAAGATCAGGTCTCACCTGCCCGGTACCCGGCCGATCACCCGCAGTGAAATTCTGCATACATACGACACGATCTTCAACTGGCGTAGCGGAATGATGCTCGCCGTGATGGTGGCTGCCCTGATTGCCTTCTGCATTCTGGCCTGGGACAAAGCCACCGGGATCAGCGCCGACGAAAAACGTGAGATCGGCATCCTCAAGGCTGTCGGCTGGGAGACCGCCGACGTGTTGGCTGTCAAGTTCTGGGAGGGATTGGCCATCTCGTTGAGCGCTTTTCTGATCGGCCTGACCGCCGCATGGGTTCATGTCTTTACCCTTGGCGCACCGGCCCTGACGCCGATTCTCAAGGGCTGGTCGGTGCTCTTCCCCACCTTCGCACTGGTGCCGGTTGTCGATCTTTACCAGCTGTTCGTCCTTGCTTTTCTGACCATTGCCCCCTATCTGGCCTGTACTTTGATTCCGTCCTGGAAAGCGGCCGTCACCGACCCCGAACAGGTGATGAGGAACTAGTGCCCTATGCGATGGATTCTATCTTCTAATTCCGGCCCCTATCGGCGTTTGCTGCGTTGCGCTGGCTTGGCAACGCCCGAAATGTCTCAGAATTTATCGGTACAACTAACCACACGGGACTCTGGATGATGCTGATCAAAGCGGAGAATCTCTGCAAATTGTATAACCCTCATCTGCCAGACGAGGTCACGGCCCTCGACTCTGTCACGCTGGAGATTGCTGCCGGGGAGGTGATGGCGCTCAAAGGGCCGAGCGGATCCGGCAAAACCACTCTGCTCAGCCTGCTCGGCTGCATGTCGCGTCCGACTTCGGGACGAGTGCAGTTTGCCGACAAGGATGTTTCCCGTCTGCCTGAACGGTTTCTGGCCCGCATCCGGCGGGACAACTTCGGCTTCGTCTTCCAGCAGTTTAACCTGATTCGCGATATCAGCGTGCTGGAGAACGTGCTGGTGCCTCTCATCCCGAGCGAGATGCCGATGGCGCAGATGAAAATACGCGGAGCAAAGGTGCTGGAGCGGCTGGGGATCGTCAGCAAGGCGAAGGCCAGGGTCAATCAGCTCTCTGGCGGCGAGCAGCAACGGGGTGCCATCGCAAGAGCCCTGATCGGCGAACCGCAGGTGATCATCGCCGATGAGCCGACCGCACATCTCGACAGTAAGCTGTCGGTGGAACTTCTCGACATCCTCGCCGGACTGAACGCCGACGGGAAAACTATCATCATTGCCACCCACGACCCGTTCGTCTATCAACACCCTCTGATCCGGCGCACCCTGGAGATGAGCGACGGTCGGCTGGTCGGAGCGCACAGCCAGTGATTCTTCATCCCGGCATACTGGCTCTGCTCGTCGGCTCCCTGCTCACCCTGCTGCTCATGCTCAAGGCGTGCTGGCTGGGGATGCAGATTGTATCCCGTTGGGATAACACCAGCAGTTCTGAAACGCAACTGCAGTTAGAGCGAAAGACCTGGCTGGTCTCGACCCTGCTTAACTATGCCCTCGGTTTTCAGATTCTCTCGGGCGTTCTCTATCTCTATACCCTCGAAGATATTCATCGGCTGTTCGTCGGCGCCATGTGCGCCACCGGCGCCCTCAACGCCAACCAGGTCGGTTGGCTGGTGCTGGCGATTAAAGTCATCCTGTTCTTCATTGCGGCACTCTGGGTCGCACTCAACCGGCTCGACCAGCGCACCGAGGACACCCCCCTGATCCGCCCCAAATACCTGGCTCTGATGCTGATTACCCCGCTGGTCGCGTTTGATCTCTACCTGCAGTTTAGCTATTTTGCCGGTCTGCGCCCAGAAATCATCACCTCCTGCTGCGGATCTCTGTTCAGCGAGCAGGGGGCGAGTGTCGCCAGCGAACTGGTCGGGATTCCTGCGCTCAAAATGATGGAGGTCTTTTTCGCCATCATCGGTGTCTTCTTCGTCCTGCTGATCGCCTGCTACTTTTCACGGGCCGCCCTTCTGCGCAGCCTGCTGTTTGTTGCCGCGCTACTGACTTTCTTCGCCTCCCTCGGCGCGGTGGTCTCCTTTGTCTCACTCTATATCTACCAGATGCCAAGCCACCATTGCCCTTTTGACATGCTGCAGGGGCACTACAATTTCATCGGCTATCCGCTCTACGCCGGGCTGTTCGTCGGCACCCTGTTCGGTCTGCTGCCCGGACTCTGTCAGCCACTGCGCAGACATCCCAGCCTTCGCCGCGAGATCGATCAGTTGGAAAAACGCTGGCTGTGGCTCGCCTTATTGGGGATGCTGACGTTTCTGCTCATCAGCGCTTGGCCGATGCTGTTCGGTTCGTTCATACTGTTGGGGTACTGATGTCCGAAAGTTGAGTGCTGATGGTGCCGACGGGATTTATATCAGGAGAGAAAAGGACTGGTAAGGCGCACAACCAAAAACGCCGGTGGAGAGTTCCACCGGCGTTCGTATCTCGGCCCGGTCAGTTGACTTGTTTCAAGGGCATGCCGCAACGGCAATCCCCGGGCACTGAAGCGGCCGTATTGCACATGCAGGACCCGCCACAATTACAGAAATAAAGGCCGGTCCCTTTCAGGCTGACCCGCTGGACCGGTTTGCCGCAGGCACATTTGGTCGGGTCATCAGCATCCAGTTGACATGTGCAGCCTTGATCGCAGGTGCAGAGCAGCGCTTCGTCACCCTCGACCTTGACCACATGCCGCCAAGCCAGCTCCTTGCCGCAAGAGCATGCTCCCGGAGCCTTGCTGACGGCACCGCATTTACAGTCCGCCCCGCAATTACAGACATAGACGACATCCGGGCGTTCCGCGTCGATTGCGACCGCAGACTCCGACTGCATGCTCGAGTTCTGGCAACCCGCACAGGTCGTTTTATCCCTGTGACAAGCACATCCTGCCAGAAACAGCGTCAAGATAGCCACCAACCATAAACCACTCCATTTACCGTTCATCTCCATCTCCTTTTTATTAGGAATAACCGAGTTCGCGCTTCCGCATTAACCCATAAAACAGGGGGAAAACATGTCAAATTATCATGCTCAGGAGTATTGGCACAAATCCAGGCTTCTTCCAGTACGATAGGGAGTCTGAACTGAGCGACCGACTCTTGTAAGGGTTTGACATCGACATCCGCAAGCGAAATCGGCAAGCCGCACCACCAGGCAAGCGTTGTAGAGGTTCTGCCGGTCAATGAACAATCCACGTTGTCTTGGGAGTCGTTGCCGATAAATCGATAATGTACGCCCCCTTACCGAGATATCTCTGTTCCGGGCCGAAACTCAGGCTGGGATAGCTATTGGCGTAAGCTGTCATCCCCTCCCCATGATCAAGGACATCGAGAAGGTAATCCCGATGAAAATTCTGTTTGATATGCATCAAGCCCTCACCCAAAACCATACAGGCAAAGAGTGTCTGCCCCTGGATACGGGGAGCCGTTATCTCGATGTTTCGGCTCTTCAACCAAATCTCGGCACGTCGGAAGCCATCTTCCCTGACTTCAGGGAGGAAAAATGGATGCGCCAGAAAGGCGGCCCGCTTCTGCGATCCTGATAGCGAGGCCATCGCTTTTCTTGAAAGTGAAGGAGACAGGTAGAAGGGTCCTGGTGCCTCCCGCTTAAACTCTTGCCCCATGAACGCGGCAACATCCTCTTCGGAAAGCCACAGAACTGAAGCTATAGTTGACCCTTTCTCAAGCTGCGGCAATGTCGACTCCGCAATGGGCTGTCCCTGAACCAGAGACCTATCTTCAACGCTGAACTGCGGATACTTGCTCAAGGCTTTCCGGAGGGCACGAGCCGCAAAGGCACCACCGCTTCCTTCCCGGAAAATCTGGACGATGCGGCCCTCCGTTTTGGTCCGGGACAGGTGTTTAAGGATGGTTTGGGCCTCAAGAGCCAAACCCTTGGAGAAATAGAGGGTATAAAAATCCCCTCGACCATTGATTGCAGGCTGATCCGTATTCGGCAGCACATATGGAATCTTGTTGTCTTCACAAAAACCGTGAATCGGCACCCACTCACCTTGCACGATTCCGCTTATCAGCGCAAACACGGGCTGACGTCGATAATGTTCCTCCAGTTGGGCTCGCCAGGAATCGGGAGGCCCCTGCAACTCCCAGCGGTGCAACACCCATTTTCGATAAGACTCATTTTTATAGGGGTGATAATAATAGGACTTGTGTGTGACGCGCTTGACTTCCCCCCGGGTCTGAGAGTTCTTATTCTGGAAGAAAGTATCCAGGACATCCAACATCGCCTTCTTGGTTACAGGGTCGACATCTGCCCCGACCACCGTGGCCAGATGAATGACCTCGGGGGTCAATCCGGGCGAGTTTTCCTTTGAGAGCGTCTTCAGGTAGGCAATCAGGGCGGTCATCTCTTTGTCCGGCAGATGATACCAGGGCATAGCCAAATCCAACGGATTTCCCGCCGAATCGAACCCGGTGAGGATGACCTCCTCCAACGTTTCGTCCGTATAGGCCGGCCGTTCGCGGTAGATTCTCACTCTGGGGCTGTAGAGCGCCCCGGCACTGGTCGGCAGGGTGGATTTGGTTACCTCAGAGCTTCCCCAACCGCTACGACGGTGGCAATCCAGACAAGTAAACTGAGTCCCAGCCACCGGCACATCGCCGAGAACTACAGCCTCTACCGGTTCACCGTTGCTGAGTGTACCTTCCCGATAGATCTGTTGGCCAAGAGTGATCAATTCGGCTTCCGATAGCTCGGAGGGGCTTGAAACCTGGTGAGACTGATGTCCTCCCTGGCACCCACAGAGGATAAACACCAAAGCCACAGAACATATGAACACTTGGCGAGTACTAGACATAAGTTCCCTCCTTCTCGATCAGTTGACGATATTCAGCCATCAAGTCTGCCCCACCGGCAAGCCCTCGAATCCATACCGGCTTGGAAGTGATGGCCTTCTTGAGGATTGTAAGAGTGCGATGCTGCATCTCTTGTCGGATATATAACCGCCTAGAAGTATATCCGGAAAATTACAATTTTCAAATTGGGATCTGATTGACTGGATGCGAGACGGACTGAACCTGGGTAAACACTGAAATGCTGCAATAAAACAGCCCCCCGGAAATTCCGGAGGGCTGTTTTATTGTTCTATGTGACTGGACGTTACATCATACCGCCCATACCACCCATGCCACCCATACCGCCCATGTCAGGCATACCACCAGGCATACCGGCATCTTTGCTCGGCTTGTCGGCAATACAGGCTTCGGTAGTGAGCATCAGGCCGGCGACGGAAGCAGCATTCTGCAGAGCAGTGCGAACTACTTTGGTCGGGTCGATGATACCGGCTTTGACCATGTCGGTGTACTCATCAGCAGCAGCATCGAAACCGTAAGAACCTTTCCTGTTCTTGACCTCGTTGAGCACGACCGCACCTTCCTCACCAGCGTTGGCAACGATCTGGCGCAGCGGCTCCTCAAGAGCACGCTTGATGATGTTCACACCGAAGACCTGCTCACCCTTGGCTTTAACAGCAGCAACCGCATCAATGACACGAATCAGAGCAACACCGCCACCAGGGACGATACCCTCTTCAACTGCAGCGCGGGTTGCATGCAGAGCATCTTCAACGCGAGCTTTTTTCTCTTTCATCTCGGTTTCAGTAGCAGCACCGACCTTGACGACAGCAACACCGCCGATCAGTTTGGCGAGACGCTCCTGCAGTTTCTCACGATCGTAGTCGCTACTGGTTTCTTCAACCTGAGCACGAATCATTTTGACGCGACCAGCGATCTCAGCTTCGGAACCAGCACCGTCAATGATCGTGGTGTTATCTTTGTCGATGACAAGACGCTTGGCGGTACCGAGCATGTCAAGAGTTGCAGTCTCCAGTTTAAAGCCGACTTCCTCGGAGATCACACGACCGCCGGTGAGAACAGCAATATCTTCAAGCATCGCCTTGCGACGATCACCAAAGCCAGGGGCCTTGACGGCAGCAATGTTGAGGGTGCCGCGCAGTTTGTTGACCACCAGAGTGGCCAGGGCTTCGCCGTCAATATCTTCTGCGATAATGAACAGTGGCTTACCCTGCTTGGCAACCGGCTCAAGAATCGGCAGCAGATCGCGCATGTTACTGATTTTCTTGTCGTGAATCAGGATCAGGGCATCTTCCATAACCGTTTCCATGCGCTCTGGATCGGTCACGAAATAAGGGGAGAGGTAGCCGCGGTCAAACTGCATGCCTTCGACAGTCTCAAGAGAGGTATCCATCGATTTGGCTTCCTCGACAGTGATAACACCTTCCTTGCCGACTTTTTCCATCGCTTCGGCAATAATGTTGCCAATGGTTTCGTCGCTGTTGGCTGAGATGGTACCGACTTGAGCAATCTCTTTGTGATCCTTAACCGGTTTGGACATTTTCTCCAGGGCAGCGACAGCAGCCACAACAGCTTTGTCGATGCCACGCTTGATTTCCATTGGGTTGTGACCAGCGGTCACCAGCTTGACGCCTTCGCGGTAAATGGCCTGGGCCAATACCGTCGCGGTGGTGGTACCGTCACCGGCAACATCAGAGGTTTTGGAAGCAACTTCCTTGACCAGCTGAGCGCCCATGTTCTCGAAGTTACCTTCAAGCTCAATCTCTTTAGCGACAGTGACGCCATCTTTAGTGATCAGCGGAGCACCAAAGCTCTTGGCGATAACAACGTTGCGGCCCTTAGGACCAAGAGTGATTTTTACTGCGTCAGCAAGTGCGTTGACACCTTCCAGAATTGCGGAACGGGCTTCTTGCCCGAATTTAATCTCTTTACCAGCCATATCTATTTATCCTCCGTAGTCAGTGTTGGGTAATGTATCTTACTCGACGACGCCGAGGACATCGTCCTCACGCATCATCAGATATTCTTTGCCTTCGATCTTGATTTCGGTGCCGGAGTACTTGCCAAACAGTACCTTGTCGCCAACCTTGACGTCGAGAGCGAGGACCTTGCCGTCTTCTGTCACTTTGCCCTTACCTACCGCAATAACACTGCCTTCCTGAGGCTTTTCTTTGGCGGAATCGGGGATAATGATACCGGAGGCTGTCATGGTCTCCTCCTCGATACGTTCTACGATGATCCGGTCGTGCAAAGGTCTGATGTTCATAATCTGCGTTCTCCTTGCCTGAAAAGAATCTGGGTTATAAGATCTTTTGTTTCTGTTGAGATCCGTGTCTGATAAATCACGTTAGCACTCAAGAGATGAGAGTGCTAAAAGCAGGCCTAAATATAATCAGCCTCCCGAGATTGTCAAGGGATTTCCAGAAAATATTAGAGAATAAAATGGGATTATCTGCTGGAGGAGATCCAGCCGTTGTTTTGTCTGGCTAATTCGTGGAGAGAATCAGTTCTTCAAGACCTTGAGCAGTTCATTAGCGAGAGTCCCGGCAATATCATCAGCCAACTTGACGCGTTCAACATCGAGAGTAGAACGATCATGGTCAAAGAAGCGTTTGACCGGGTACTCGAAGCCGAAGGTTGGAACCTTTTGACTGGGACGACGATAAGTCAAACGGGCTTTGGTGCGCAGATCTGTTGAACAGCAACCGGAATCTTCGACATAGGCATAAATTTCACCTGTCACATATTTGCGGACCGACAACCAATGCGGAGGGACCCTCTCTAATCCTTCTTTAAGAATGACAAACTGCACACCGAGTACTTCACCTTCCCGGTTCAAGGTATCAACAAACTGATCAAAAACACGGGCATTAACCTCGGCAGGAACCATGACGGCAACAAAAGGCACGACATAAATGACTCCCGGTTCCGGCTCAGGTTCCGGTAACAGATCCGGCAGACCAGGCAGCTCGACATTCCTGAGCGGCTCCGGTATGGAAGCAATCAGAAGCTCATCTTCAGCAGCAGTTGTGCGTTGGGCAATACGTCCCGGACGAACAATCGGAACTCCTGAAGGACGTAATTCCCGTGGGATATCCGGCTGAGCAACGACAGACGCAACCAAATCTTCACCAAGCACAGCAGCAAATTCTTCATCGGTCCACGCTTCGACATTCTCATCGCTGACAACAGGGTCCACCTCGGTCTGCTCGTGAGCAGAAACAGGCTCTGCAAATTTCAAAAGGTCTGTAAGCATTTTCTGCTGATCGTTATCTTCCTGCTGTTCAAAATCGAGAGGGTCTTCGCTGATGACAAGTTCAGATTCAATCTCCGGCTCAGTCGGAATAACTACTGGTGTCTCCAGTTCTTCAGGAACAATCGCCTCGACAACGGCTATTGTCTCAGGCTGCTCTGGCTCTGCTTGTGTGGCAAGATCAGGGATAGCCACTTCTGGCACTATTGCTGGTTCAACGACAACAGGTTCCTCAGGGAGCAGAATTGAAGGTATCTCGACCGGCTGAGCATCGGGAGCAACAGGGACCACTGGCGCTACAAGTGGCTCAACAGGCTCAGGGACAACGACATTGGGTAACGGCGGCACTTCCGGTTGCAACGGTACGACCTGCGGCAACATCAGGTCGGGAACTTTGACTGCTTCAACCAGCTCTGGTTGAACGGGTTCAACCGGGATTGTCGTAAGTTCAGGAAAAATCGGAGCAACCTCTGGCATTTCGGGTACCGATACCACTGTCGTCGGCTCAGCAAGATCCGGGAGCGTCGGCAGCACTTTAACAACAACTGCTGCAGGGGCTACAGGTTCAATTGGCTCAGCATAATCAACTGTTGGCGCCAACAGTTCGTCAACTGGCGCTTCAACCGGTTCCTCTACCACCTCAAGCACAGGTGGTTCTATCTCTAGAACAGGCTCAGCTTCCTGATCAACGACGGGTGGCTGGACAGAGACACCCTCTATAGTAAGAACATCACTGATGCCCAATGACGCAAGCAGGGCCTGCCCATCAGCCGTTTGCATCATATTGAGAAGGGCACCTTGCAGCGGTGCTTGCATCTCCTCGTTCTGACCATGCCGCATGACAAACAGCTCCACAGACTCAGCTCCTGACTTATCGGTACGCAAAAGCTTGGCAACGGCAAGGTACTCGTTGCCCAGGTTTGCTTTGGCTGCAGCAGGTGACAACACCGCAAGATCAACCATGCGATAACGCATGAACCATTCAGTGAAGGTCTCGGCGTGAGTAAACTCCCTGACCTTGACCGTTACTGGCAATACCTGTTCAAGATAACTCGCCAATTGTTCAGCCTGCTGCGATGATCGCACCAGACCTTTTGGATCAGGGAAGACACCGAGAACCAGATTTTTAGCAGGAGGCTGAGCAACTGGCAGAATATCGCGGTAAACACGTTCCTCAGGCGACACCCATGTCCGCCCTGGGCTCAGGGGGGGCACCTGCTGCAATTCAACCGGCTCAGCAGTCACTTCGTCAACAATTTCTAGTTCTAGTTTCGGCTCTGATTCTGGTTCAGGATCGACAGGAGAAGGGATCTCCTCGTCGACCCGTTTCTCCGGGGGCACAATCGTCTCGGCCGTTCTCCAGGGTACAAAACCTGAATCACTCACAATCGTAGCGATACGTTGCAGTAAATCGCCAGTAATTCCCTGATGTGCAACCAGACTGAGTTTTCCTTGCCCACCAAAAGGTCCAATTTGCAGCAATCTGCCAGATCCTGCCTTCACTTCTTTTGTGGAAAGCAAAGCCAGATCAAGCATGGCAAAACGATCAAGCCAATTGATCAAAGTGGCAGAATCAGCCAACTCTTTGACCACAACTTCTTCATGAAGTTCCTCGGCAAGCAGACTTGCCAGTGAATTTGCCTGCGCGGAAGATATTTCTCCGGCAGCGACATCTGGCCCAGCGACCACACCTAGGGTGAGACGTGCTTCAGCCGGACGAGCAACCAGCAGACAGAGCAGGAATAGGAGTATGGTAATAAAGTGTTTTTGCATGACAGGTTTCAGCATCCTAATCACTCTTTACATGACTGTCAATCTTGTTGCTCGCAGCACCCTGATTCCATACAAAACAAGGCCTTCCGGGGGGATCCGGAAGGCCTCGCTGCTGATGCTCATTGCTCGACAATTGAGAGGTTAAGCGACCAGGGCGCCACCACAGGAAGAGCCACAACCCGCAGTACAACCGAAACAGTGATCGCCAGTAACAATCGTGCGCCCCTTAAGTTTCTCTGCCTCAACATCATCAATATGTTTCGGCAAATTCCCGGAGAGCGAATATCCCAAGGTACTGTTGAAATCACAATCAGCCAGGAAACCGTCCCAGGCAATACAAATCTGGTGGCGGCACATCAGCCCATCCAGAGTCTCTCGGTTGCAATTGTCTTCGAGCAACGACTTGTAATTCTCCGCTTCGCCGTCGCGCTGCAAATCCTTCAAAAACCGGCCCATAGGCATGTTGGTAATCGTCAGAAGCCGGGTAAAGTCTACCTCAAAACGCTCTTTCAGCTCTTTGCGGTAGGTCTCTTCCAGAGTCGGCTGGTCAGGAGGCAGAAAAGCACCGCCGGGATTATAGACGAGATTCAAAGGCAAATTCTGCTGCTGACCATAACCAAGAACATTCAATCGGCGCAATGCAGCAATACTACGTTTATAAACACCGCTGCCACGCTGATTATCGACATTATCGTCAAGATAGCAAGGCAGAGACGCCACCAGGTGAACACCTCGACTGGCGAGGAAATCAGGCGTATCGGCCTGGCCTGCTTCGAAGAAAACCGTCAGGTTGGTGCGTACCTGCACCGTATGCCCCATATCGCAGAGGATATCAACAAACTGCCTGAAGAAGGGGTTGAGTTCAGGAGCGCCTCCAGTCAAGTCGACCCGGGCCTGCGGCAAGGCTTCCGCCAGTCGCAAAACACTCTGTATCGTTTCCCAGGTCATAATTTCCGTGCGCTTGGGAGACGCTTCAACGTGACAATGTCGACAGCTCAGATTACAGAGCAAACCAAGATTAACCTGAATTGTCTGCACCGCTTCGCTCTTCAAGTCGTCACCAAGGGTTTGGTGAACTGACTGACCAAAATCATTCATATAATGCTCCGAACGCTAAAAATAATTATCTCTTTGTTCTACTCTATCTACATGATGCAGGTAAATAGCAACGCCTGGCCATATTGGTATTATGACCAGGCGTTGCAGACAAAACCTTGATAGAAATCTATTTTAGATTGCCATTCTACCGGCGTTTGGCCAGAATCTTTTCACCAATAGCCGACGTCACAACTTCCTTGAGAACGGTAACAACTCGTTTATCATAGGCACCATCACTTGATTCGATAATCGTCAAACTTTCATCAATCGAACGTGCACCACGGTACGCACGCGGTTCAACCATGGCACAGAAGCTGTTGACGACCGCTAGAATACGGGCCGACAGACATACGACGACCAATCTTATCTAGCTACATAGCCAATATCAAATTCAGGCTGGCTCAAGTCCAGCGAACTTGACCAGAAGTTTCTTTGGACCAAGACGATGAAAATAGATCGTGACTTTCTGACTATCACCTTGTCCCTCAATCCGGCGCACAGTGCCAACCCCGAATTTGACGTGACGAACCTGCAGGCCAATACGCAACCCCTCTTCCGCATCCGGGACAATTCTCACTTCATCATCGACAAAGGGATCCTCATCAGAGAAGTCCGGTTAAGTCTGATCAAAGAGTGATGCCAGATTGTGGTTGGCCGGTTTGTGCAGTCCACTTGTAGCAGGCTGAACGAGAAGGTTTTCAGGAATTTCACTCAGGAAACCGCTGGGGGGATTAAACTGGTAGTCACCAAAAATCCGCCGCCGTCGGGCATGGGTCAGATAGAGTTTCTCCATGGCGCGGGTCATACCGACGTAACAGAGGCGACGCTCCTCTTCAAGCTCTTCCTGACTATTGGCGGAACGACTGTGTGGAAAAAGTCCCTCTTCCATACCAACCATGAAGACCAGTGGAAACTCAAGACCCTTGGCAGAATGTAAGGTCATCAGGGTCACCCGGTCAAGACTCGGATCGTATGAATCAACGTCAGTAATCAGGGCCACCTGTTCCAGATATTCTTCCAGAGTCCCTTCACTACCAAAATGCTCTTCCATACCGGCCAGCAACTGTTGCAGGTTGTCCAGTCGATTACGGGCCTCATCGGTTCGTTCAGCGAGCAACTGCGGACCATAGCCGATCTCTTCAATCAACTCGGAGGTCAATTGAGGATAGGGTGTATCACTGCTGCGTTGTTTGAAATCATCCATCAGGTCGGCAAAGGCTTTAACTTTAGCTGCGGCCGCACCTTTTAGGGCACCGCGTTCCAATGCTTGACGGCAGGCAGGCAGGAAGCCGCCCGCTTCTGTTTCGAAAGGCGCAATCTTGTTGACAGTCACAGCTCCAATACCACGCGCCGGAACATTGATGATACGACGAGCAGAGACCGAATCAGCCGGATTACTGATAATTCTCAGGTAAGCGAGGATATCTTTTATCTCCATGCGCGAGTAGAACTTCGTGCCACCGAACATCACATAAAGGATGCCTTCCTTGCGCAGAGACTCTTCAATAACCCGGGACTGAGCATTGGTGCGATAAAAGACGGCAATATCACGTAGCCTACGACCATTGCTTTTCAGACGATTGATTTCACTGACCAGATAGCGGCCTTCTTCGAGATCATCAGGGAGGGTTTCTAGAGTGATACCTTCTCCGGCGGGGTTCTCCGTCCAGAGCTTCTTGATCTTACGACCAGTATTATGAGCGACTACGGCTCCAGCAGCATCGAGGATCGTACTGGTCGAGCGATAATTCTGCTCCAACCGGATCGTCTCACAGCCAGGATAATCGCGCTCAAAGCCAAGGATATTACCGACTTCTGCACCACGCCAACGATAAATCGACTGATCGTCATCACCAACCACACAGAGGTTACCGTGCCCGGAGGCGAGCAGATGCACCAGCCGATACTGAACCTGATTGGTATCCTGGAATTCGTCGACAAGAATATAATGGAAGCGCTGACGGTATTTTTCCAGAACAGCGGGATGCTCTTCCAGAAGCCTGACAGTCTGCATCAACAGATCGCTAAAATCCAGGGCGTTGGCCTGTTGCAAACGCTCTTGATAAAGGGCGTAAATACGGGTGATCTGCTCGGCCTGGTAATCGCCATCGTCAAGGTCTTCGGGCCAGAGACCTCGGTTTTTGGCTCGATCGATGGCGGCAGCCACTGTTCGTGGTTTCAGCGTTTTATCGTCAATACCAAGTTCCTGCAAGATCGTCTTGAGCAGGCGTTCCTGGTCTTGATCATCATAAATAGAGAAGTTACGCCCAAAGCCAAGAGCTGTGATCTCCTGACGTAAAATCCGCACACACATGGAGTGGAAGGTGCTGACCCATAGTCCCTGATTGTCGCCAAGCAATTCATCAAGACGCGCCCTCATCTCACCGGCGGCTTTATTGGTAAAAGTGACAGCAAGGATCTGCCAGGGATCGACCTTGTACTTCTGGATAAGCCAGGCAATCCGATGTGTGAGAGCACGGGTCTTTCCAGAACCGGCACCAGCCAGTAGCAACAACGGTCCTGTGTCATGCTGTACCGCCTGCTGCTGCATTGGGTTGAGTTGAGCTAACAGATCCACTTACTGCTCCTCAAGGGTGCGGGTCATCAGGGCCCGGTTGTAAGCGGTAACAATATCGCGACGTGAGATGATGCCAAGCAGTCTTTTGTGGCTCTCACGATCCACAACCGGCACCTGCTCAATATTGCGGTAGCCAATTTTGCGCATGGTCTGGTCAAGGTTCTCATCAGCGTGAGCCGTGATGACGTTGGCGGTTGCCAGTTCCTTAACCACCACCAGGTCCATCAGGTCGCGTTCGAAGACCACGCCCATGAAGTCCTGCACCGATATAAT
This sequence comes from Deltaproteobacteria bacterium, assembly GCA_024279915.1. Classification (GTDB taxonomy): domain Bacteria; phylum Desulfobacterota; class Desulfuromonadia; order Desulfuromonadales; family BM103; genus M0040. Next base: position 263,919 of record JAJRRB010000078.1, on the reverse strand, counting down.
TCCTGAGAGCTCCCCCTGTACGTTGACCAGCGGGAAATTGGTATGATGGGTCTGTTCGATGAAACGGGCAAACTGACCAAGTGTCATATGTTCTGGAATCGTCTCTACTTCACGAACCATGACGTCACCAACCTTCAATGACTTCATTATATTACGTTCTTTGCCCGCTTCCAGATCGATCCCGGCACGGGAAAGTTCCACCGTTTCCAGACTGTCTTTCTTGAAGTGTCGGGCCACAGCGGTGCCGATAACACAGGTCAGCATAATCGGTACGATGACCTCGTAGCTGTCGGTAATCTCGAACAGCAGGAAAATTGCTGTCATCGGCGCATGGGTCGCTGCAGAGAGAAAGGCTCCCATACCGACCAAAGCATAGGCACCGGGAGCAATGTGAATCTGTGGCAGAATCTTGGCGGCAATATTACCAAAGAACCCGCCGGTGACCGCACCAAGATAGAGACAGGGGGCAAAAATACCACCGGGAAGACCTGAGCCAAGCGTAATCGAGGTCGCCACGGCTTTGATAACAATCAGGACACCGAGCAGGTACCAGGTAGACTGATGCCAGGCCTGATCGCCCATCAGGACCTTCTCGATAAACTCGTAGCCGTTGCCGAAAACCTGGGGGAAAACAAAACCCATCACGCCGACCAGTAGTCCGCCGAGCATAGGCTTGGCTAGTTTTGGAATTTTCAGAGCCGTAAAACGGTCCTTGATACGAAAATGGGTATCGATAAACAAGGCTGCCAGAACACCGATCAGCAAGCCCAGCAGCACATAGAGCAGCAGCTCCCAGTAGCTGTTCACCAGGTAAACCGGCGCATGAAGTTCAGAGGTGTTGCCGAGCAAAGCACGGGAGACAACCGTGGCCATACCACTGGCAATGACAATTGAGGTGAAGCTGGAGAGCTCGAAGGCGGCAAGCAAGACGATCTCCTGGGCGAAGAAGACTCCAGCAATCGGCGCATTAAAAGTTGCTGCCACACCGGCAGCCGCGCCGCAGGCAACCAGCACCTTGAGACGATCACCGCTCATTTTAAAGAGTTGACCGAACTGGGAACCAATCGCACCACCAATCATGGCGATCGGCCCTTCCTGTCCGGCAGAGCCGCCAGTGCCGATAGTAATCGCCGAACCAAAACCTCGGGTGAAGATCGGTCTCAGTTGAAGCTTGGCGCCACGCAGGTTAACCCTTTCAAGAAAAGCAGAAAACCCGCCTTTGAGATCCTTGCCGAACCAGTGCCAGAGCGGGATAACCAGCAGTCCGCCGACCACCGGGCAGAACACCACCGCCAGACGCGCCAGACTCCATTCTTCCAGAGAATAACCAAACAGGTGCTTGCTCTGCTCGAAAACCCCCCAGTGAACGAATTCAATGGTTTTACGGAAAGCGTAGTTACCCAGACCACCGAGCAGGCCGATAATGACGGCCAGAATGATCAGGAAGGTATTTTCGCTGATGTGGAAAGAACGTTGCAGTGACGCGCGAAAGGAACGCAATCGTTCAAAGAGTTGTTCTTTGAAAAAAAGTTTGGCAGGCATAATTTCTTACAATTTCAAATATTTACAGACAATTAAGGCTAATACATCTTGCAAACAAAACCGGCAACCACAATCAATTGCCGAACAATCCTACATCGTAGTGCTTATGGACTTCACCCGCAAGAGGAAATAAAGATTAAACAGTCAAAAAATGGACAGATACAGTCAACGTCTTTAGTTCAGACTTCAGCAACGATCTCTGCCTCACTGTCGCTGAGATTTGAGAGCAAGTTGCCCAAGGAAATCACGAAATCACAATACAGGCCCGAACATAGCAATGGCATTATTGCAGAGCCGGTGCTGCCAGCTCCAGCTCTCCACCATATCGATGGTGACCGGACTGGAACTGGCAAGATAGCTCTCCTGCCGCTGACGCATGTCTCCAGTCAGCGCCTGATCGTAGAACAAAATATTGTTCTCATAGTTAAGCTCGAAGCTGCGCCGGTCCATGTTTGCCGAACCAATCAAAGTGACCTCGCCGTCAATAGTCATGGACTTGGTATGCAGCAATCCACCCTCGTATTCAAAGATGCGGACCCCGGCAGCGAGCAAGTCAGCATAATAACTTCGACTGGCCGCACCAACAATCCAGGAATCGTTCCTTGCCGGGAAGATGATGGTCGTATCGACACCACGACGAGCACTCGCACACAGAGCCGCCTGCATCGATTCGTCGGGGACGTAATAAGGGGTCGTGATAACCAGCTCGCAGCGTGCGGCGAATATCAGCGTCTCGAACATCTCGGGCATGGCGGAATAACGGACGGTCGGTCCGGTTCCGATCACCTGTGCCACTATTCCGACCTGGGTTGACGAAATGGGCTGCCTGAGCAGATCGCTGATATCTTCATCCGTTTCGGCCATCCAGTCGCTGGCAAACAGGTATTGGTTCTGGCGAGCGATCGGCCCCTCGAAACGTATCATCGCATCCCCCCAAGGGCCAAACTTGGCCTTGACGCGAAACTCCGGGTCGGCACAGTTCTGACTACCGCAATAAGTGATTTGATTGTCGATAACAACGATCTTGCGGTGATTACGCAAGTCGATACGCCCCTTCAGGGGACGCAACAGCGGGTTGCCGATCGGCAGTGCTCTGGCAAGGAGAACGCCTGCTTCGTGCATCGCCTGCCAGTGCTTCGAATTGACCATACTGCGCGAGCCCAAGCAGTCCGCCATGGCCCGACAGGTCACACCGCGTGCAGCAGCTCTTTTGAGCGCCTCAACCACCTTGCAGCCATTGTTATCCTGCAACCAGATGTAGAACAACAGGTGGACGTGCTTTTTAGCGGCATCGATGTCGGCCACTATGGAGTCAATTGCCGCATTTGCATCCGGCAGTAAGTGTGCCCTGTTGCCACCAACAGGGTCGAAACCATTAACGGTTTTCCCCGCTTGAAACAGATGCAGATAGCGTTGCGACATATCATCCTGCAACGGCATCACGTCTGCGGCTACAGCATCCACCCAAACCGGTAACCGGGCAATACTCTCACGCAGACGCTCCACACGGCGGCGTCCGATGCATGTTTCGCCAAAGAGCAGGTAGGCCAGGATGCCTAACAGTGGCACGGCAACGATGACCACGACCCAGGCGATCCGTGAAGCCGGCTCCCGGTGGGGTCGCAACAAAACTCTCACAACAAACGTTACCTGCAAGGAGATGTCCAGGGCGAGAAGAATCGCTCCGAGTAATGATTCATGACTCATAAATTAACAGATCCGCAAACAAAGGTTAGCTACGAAGGCACAAAGTGACAATTCTGTCCTTTTTAAAGTTTAACTATCCTGTGCATCCTGTCCATCCCTGTTGGATATACAAAGGCCACCCGGGAATCGATTCCAGGTGGCCATAATTTTACGGTTTAGAGAACATCCGACTAAAAGCGTTCAACAAGATGACTGTCTTAGCTCTTTTGGAACCCGACAGAAAACAGTTCGGGCCTTCTTCGTATGAGTCGTTCAATAGTGTTATTAAAACTTACTCAACAGTCACACGTTTGGCCAGATTTCGTGGTTGATCAACATCAGTCCCTTTGAGGACAGCGATATGATAGGACAATAGCTGCAGTGGAATTGTCGTGAGAACCGGCATCAGGTCGTCGATGATTTTTGGTGTCACAAAAACGATTTCCGCCTTGTCGGCAAGCCCGCTTTCGGCTTGATCAGTTACCGACACCACGCGCCCGCCACGCGCCTGAACCTCTTCCATGTTGGCGGCCACCTTGTCAAAAGTTTCATTGTGGGGTGCAATCACCACCACTGGCAGTTGCTCATCGATCAGGGCGATCGGGCCGTGCTTCATTTCCCCAGCAGGGTAGCCTTCGGCATGGATGTAGGATATTTCCTTGAGTTTGAGTGCCCCTTCCAGCGCAATCGGGTACTGGTTGCCACGACCGAGATAAAGGAAATCGTGGACCTGCATCAACCCATGGGCTGCCTGTTCGATCGCATCGTCCAATTTCAGGCACTCTTCAATTTTACCCGGTAAGCTGACCAGCGCGTCCAGCATGGTGCGACGGTTCTGTTGATCGAGGTTGCCACGTAGGTCACCAAGATAAAGAGTAAAGAGGTAGAGAGCCACCAATTGAGTGGTAAACGCCTTAGTGGAGGCAACACCGATTTCCGGTCCAGCATGGGTGTAGATGACGCCATCACTTTCACGGGCGATAGAGGATTCGACAACGTTACAAATGGCCAGAACCTTACCGGCTTTGCCATGAGCTTCACGCAAAGCCGCCAGCGTGTCGGCCGTCTCACCACTCTGGCTGATCAACAGAGTCAATGTTTTTTCGGTGACCAGCGGATCGCGATAACGGAATTCACTGGCAATATCGACCTCGACCGGAATCCGGGCATGCTTCTCCAACAGGAATTTACCGACCAGGGCGGCATGCCATGAGGTGCCACAAGCTACAATATAGATTCGTTCCAGCCCCTTGAGAAAAACATCTTCGAGGCCAATGTCCTCCAGAAAGACTTCGGCCTGATCCTCGCGAATGCGCCCGGCAATAGTATCAGCAATAGCCCTTGGTTGTTCATAGATCTCTTTGAGCATAAAGTGTCGATAGCCATCTTTCTCGGCCATGACCGGACTCCAGGTAATGGTCTTTGGAGTTTTCTGGACCGGCATCCCAGCCAGCGTAGTAATCGCCATGGCTTCCGCGGTAAAGACCACCAATTCTCCGTCTTCCAGAAAAATCATCTGCCGGGTGTGAGCGAGCATAGCGGGTATATCGGAAGCGACAAAAAACTCCCCCTGCCCTTGCCCGACAACCAGTGGAGAACCCTGCTTGGCGACGATGAGTTTGTCAGGCTCCTGTTCAGAGAGAATCGCCACAGCATAAGCACCGCGCACATCGCCGAGTGCTTTACGCACGGCAGACTCAAAGTCGCCACACTCTTTGTAATGCTCTTCGATCCAGTGGGCAATGATCTCGGTGTCGGTATCAGAGCTGAAGTTATGACCCTGCTCACGCAGAGAGGTGTTGAGATCAAGATAATTTTCAATGATGCCATTATGCACCACCACGAAACCACCGGCGTAGTGAGGATGGGCATTGATTTCCGATGGACGACCGTGGGTTGCCCAGCGAGTATGGCCGATGCCTGGGTGCCCGATTAAAGGTTGGTCAAGCAGACGCTTTTCCAGGTTGAGAAGTTTTCCTTCAGCACGGCAGATATTGATTTTGCCTTGATTTATAGTTGCAATTCCGGCCGAATCATAACCACGGTATTCAAGTTTCCGCAGACCATCCAGAACAATAGGCGTTGCTTGTTGGGGACCTATATAACCGACGATGCCACACATATAAAAACCTCTAGCAGCCTGTCGGACAATCAGGGCTGAAGCGAAAATTTGGGTGTTTGAGACCAGATTTTAGCTCATTTGAGAGTAATAGCCGTAGCTATTGATCGAAAAGGAGCTGAGATATGGGCCAAACAAGCGAATTTGCAGCCAGCTCATTGATAGTCCGACAGGCTGCTAGAATCAGTTGAAAGTTAAAAGAAAAAGGCAATAACCGCTTCGGAACCACCTTTTACTTTTCACGTTTTACTGGTTTTTTCTTCTGCTGCTGCCTCCGATTCCGTTCAGCCCAACCAGCAATATTTTTCTGTTCAGCCCGGGTAATCGCCAGAGCATCGGCTGGAACATCCTTGGTTATCGTCGAACCGGCACCGATCAGGCTACCGCGACCGATGGTGACAGGTGCAACAAACTGCGTGTCGCTACCGACAAAGACATCGTCCTCAATGGTTGTCTGATACTTATTAACACCGTCGTAGTTGCAGGTGATGGTGCCGCAGCCGATGTTGACGTTCTTGCCGAGAGTCGCATCACCAATATAGGTCAGGTGGCTAGCCTGCGACTTTTCACCGAACACAGCTTTCTTGGTTTCCACGAAATTGCCAATCTTATTATGACCAGTCAGCACCGTTCCTGGCCGTAAGTGCGCCATTGGCCCGATGGCACAGGTATCGCCCACGGTCGATTCACTCAAGACGGAGCCTGGCTTGAGATGCACCCCATCGCCGATGATGCAATCGGTCACAACCACCCCCGGTTCTATTTCACAGCCACTGCCGATGGTTGTCTTGCCACGCAGGTGAACGCCGGGGTGAATCAGTGTGTCAGCACCTATGGTGACCTCTGGCTCAATATACGTCGCAGTTGGATCGATCAGCGTCACACCGCCACGTTGATGAGCCTCATTAATTCTCTGGCGCATGATTTCACCAGCCTGAGCCAGCTGGACCCGGTCATTTATTCCCATCGCTTCCTCCGCGTTTTCAATCAGCAGAGCCTCGACCCGCTCCCCGGCTTGACGGGCAGCTGCGACACTATCGGTAAGATAGTACTCACCTTGGGCGTTGCTGTTATCAAGCTGGCGTAAAAAGTCAAAAGCCTCTGGCGCACGGAACATATAGATGCCAGTGTTGATCTCATTCACCTGGCGCTCCGCACTGGAAGCATCTTTTTCTTCAACAATCCGTTCTACCCCGTTCGAGCCACGAATAATCCGTCCATAGCCAGTGGGGTCAGACATTTGTGCAGTCAGAATGGCAACAGAAGCAGAACTTTTACGATGATGATCTAAGAGTGCCACTAAAGTGGTTTCGCGCAACAAAGGGACATCGCCGCAGAGCAGCAGGAGGTCTCCCGCAAAGCCCTGAAGAGAAGATTCGGCGCACTGCAGAGCGTGGCCAGTACCTAACTGTTCTGCCTGCAGGGCAAAAGTCAGCTTCTCGCAATCCAGCGCAGTCCGAACCAGATCGGCAGCGGGGCCGATGACTGGAACAATCGGTGCAGCATCAAGAGATCTGGCAACCTGCACAACGTGGCTCAGCATTGGCTTTCCAGCCACGGCATGAAGCACCTTGGGTAAGTCTGATTTCATGCGGGTTCCCTGGCCTGCCGCCAGGATCACCGCCGCTAATTTTTTTATCATTATGTTCCCTCCTCACTTTAACCAAATCATTATTTCGAAATGGCTTACAAAGGTCAAGCTGAGACATCACAAAAGCCACAGGAATTATTTTTCCGACAGCCGTTTCATTAACTCATTCAGCTTTCTCTTTGCCATCCGGCCGATGCTCCAGTATATTGAGGCGTATTTACCTCTGGGAGTGGGCGGAATAAATGGGCAGTCGTGGACAAATTACAGAGCTATTAAATCAGCTCGAGAAAGAGATGAAAGAGCTTGAAATCGCTCACGAGCAATACTTTCTTGGCACGGAAAAACGCTTGCCAGAACAACCGCGCCATAGACTCACTTTGCGTATGCGCAAAATGATCACTCTCTATATTCCTCAGACCGACCTGCGTTACCGATTGCAGAGTATCTCCAGCCGTTACAACAGCTACTGCGGCTACTGGGATCGCATCCAGCGCCAGATCGATGAAGGTAAATACGAACGCCACACCTCACGTATCCAACGTTTTGCTCAGAAGCAGGCTCCGGCTGAGAAAGCTGTTGAGACCAGCCCTGCGACTGATCCTATAGACAATCTTTATAAGGAACTTGTCGATGCACACCAGAGCTGCCAGCTTCGCCCGCCCAATAGAGATCAGGTCGCCAGTTTCCTGGTCAAACAGGAAGCAGCTATTAAAAAACGCTTTGGTGACAAACTGGTCGATTTTGTCGTTGTCACCGAGTCGGGCAAGCCGAAAGTCAAGGTGCGCGCCAGACGCTGATGTCGTTGCAACTCTTCCGCCCTGCTTCGTTACGGCGTGTTTTCAGGACTTCGACATACGCATGTATGCCTTCACCCCCTGAAAAGACACGTGCCTTGTCGGACGAAATTTTTGTTTAGCCATACTGTTTTAGTACTACGATCTACTGTGATGTTTTGCGAGGATGTCGATGATGACGGATCAACACAGCAAAACAGCTCTGATTCTGGCCGGTGGCGGCATCATGGGTGCCGCGTATGAAATCGGTTGCCTGGCCGCGCTCGACCGCCTCTTCTGCCCAGGTTTCTCTACCCGTCGTTTCGACAGTTACATCGGCATCAGTGCAGGCTCTGTGATCGCGGCTCTGATTGCCAACCGCATTGATCCAGGTGCACTTTTCAAAACCATCGCACGAAATGAGCGGACAGTTTTCAATTGGCGGCGTCGCGATGTTTATCGCTTTAACTGGTGGGCAGTGGCCTGTTCTCTGGGCGGTCTGCCACGCAATCTGCTACGGGTTATGCAGCACTACCGTAAGAATGACTGGGAATTCCACCTGAGCGATCTGCCACATCTTCTCCACGAGCAGTTCCCGGCTGGACTTTTCTCCTTGAACCCACTGCAGTCCTACCTCTGTAAGTCATTTCACAACGAAGGACTCTGTGACGATTTCAGTCGACTTGGTCGCGATCTGTTTATCCCAGCCTACGATCTTGATTCTGGTGAAAGGGTCGTTTTCGGCACTGCAGAACATCAAAATCTACACATTTGCCAGGCAATCACGGCATCCAGCGCCATTCCTTTCTTTTTCCAGCCCTACCGGATTGGCCAGCACGCTTATCTTGATGGTTCCGTTGGCCGGGTTTTGCATATTGACATTGCCATTGAGAATGGTGCCAAACTGATCGTACTGGTCAACCCCCGAGTACCGTTCCATAACGATCGGGACGCCACCTATCTACCTTCACTTTCTTACGGCAAACGTTCACAGATTGATGAACTTGGCATCCTCTTCACCTGGGAGCAGGCAAAGCGGATTGAGTGTCGTGAAAAACTGCTTCTAGCGCTCAATTACTACCGCCAGACGCAGCCTGACATAGACATTCTGCTCTTTGAACCGGGCGACGACGAAGCACTCCTTTTTTTCCAGGGCCCCATGTCGATTTCTGCGCGCACTCAGGTTATGCAATACGGCTATCAGTTAACCCTTGCGGAAATGAGGGGAAACTATCAGGAATTGGCCGGAATCTTTGCCAGACATGGCATTCAGACAACTGAAAAGAACCTTGATAAAGCTCCACCAGAATAATGTTGGATTGAACGTTTAGGGTTACCCTCTCCCTTTAGCTAAGGGGAAACAAGGGCATGCACACTATTCCCTTCTTTTTAAAAGGGAATTTGGTTGGTTGACGAAGATGAAACGAATCGGTACAGTTAATCTGGCTGATATGCTTATGAAAATTATCTTCTGTACCCTCCATGTCCGCCGCTCCACTCAGGCTATTTCACTTGCGGCTGGCTGCCTGGCAGCGGCACTGCCGTTACACTTGCGTCAGTCCTGTCTTCTGATCGACGCTTTCCCGGAACAAACTGATCAGGAAATCCTTGCCTCAATTCTGACTTCTAACCCTGACATCGTATGCTTTTCGGTTTACGTCTGGAACCGCCAACGCCTCATCCACCTGGCAAAGCAGCTGCACGAACAACGACCGCAACTTTATCTGATCGCCGGTGGCCCGGAAGCAACGGGTGATCCATCCGGCCTGTCAGCAGCCGCACCCTGGTCAGCACTGGTCCACGGTGAAGGTGAAGCTGCCCTTGCCGGGCTGATAACGGCATTGTCTGTGGGTCTTCCTGATCGACCTTTGCCGGGAGTCACGCTCATGCTGGAGAGTGGCCCGTTGTCAGGTGATGAGCATTGTCCACACAATCTCAACAACGCACCCTCACCATGGCTCAGCGGTATGCTCAAGCCTGAGCCAGAAGGTGGAGTCCTCTGGGAAGTCGCTCGTGGCTGCGCGTTTTCCTGCGATTACTGCTTTGAAGCGCGTGGCCATGCCGGAGTTCGCAGCATCGACCGGCAACGCCTGGAAAATGAACTTGAGCTGTTCATCAAAAGCGGAATCAGTCAGATATGGATCCTTGATTCAACCTTTAACTATCCCCCTGAACGTGGCATCGCTCTGCTGGAACTGCTCATTGACAAGGCACCTCATCTTCACTACCACCTGGAAGCCAAAGCCGACTTCATTGATCGCCATACTGCCAGTCTATTAGGGGAGTTGAACTGTTCGGTACAATTAGGGCTGCAATCCATTCACGAACAGGTTCTTAAAACCATCCACCGGCCACTGGATCTGAACGTTCTCGCCGAAAAGGTCCACCTCCTTGAAGCGGAAGGGATTATTTATGGCTTTGACCTTATTTACGGCCTGCCCGAGGACAACTACAACGGTTTTAAAGAGAGTCTGGACACAGTCTTAAGTTTCTCACCGAATCATGTCCATATCTTCCCATTATCGATACTCCCTGGCACCAGGCTGGCCCAGCAACGCGACCGTTACGGAATCGAGGCTCAACAGGAGCCTCCCTATGAGTTGATCTCGTCAAACAACTGGACTGTTGAAGAGATGGAGCTCTGCCGACGACTGGCTGCCACCGTTGACATCTTTTACAATACTGGCCGCGCCGTAGCGTTCTTCCCGGCGATTCTGCACTCCTTGCAGATCCAGCCGAGCGTACTCTTTGAAGACTTTTTCAAATGGGCGCTACAACAACCAGAGATTGATTACGAAAACCTGCTGACAACTTCCAACTGGTCAGCAGATGACGTCTATCGCATGTTGCAAGGCTACCTTTGCCATCAGTTGCAGAAGACTGGACAAGGGCACTTGACCAGCGTCTTCCTCGATCTGCTCTGCTATCACTTCCACTATGCGGAAACGTTGCTTGGAGAAGAGTTGTGGCCACCCACAGACGATAAGTTACTGGAAATGGATTCTTGGGAGACACCCTTACAGCGTTCGAACAAATGTCGTCTGGCCCCCTTTGCCTATGAAATCCTGGATCTGCTGGAAATGGAGGATATGCAACTGGATGAGATTGCCGACCTCTTCCGACCGGTCGGCTCAGTCGCACTTTTCATGCGACGGGATAATGAGGTTTTTTGTGAATCCTTAGGTGAAGAGATGCTGCTCCTGCTTAAGCAAAGTAATGGCAGCCTCAGTCCCAAAGATATTTTCGCTGGCAGCGTGTCAGAGACGACCGGTGTAGAACTTGTTCAATTTGCCGCCAGCGAAGGACTGTTGCAACCTGTCCCTTGATCCTCTAGCAACTGAATTCGCTCACCTTACAAACACTATATTTTTAAAAACAAAGAGCCCTGCTTTAAACAGGACCCTTTATCGACTTGCTGCTTTATTGAGACTCATTCAGGCAACTGCCCTCATTCGCTCAACATAGCGGGGTCGTTCCACGATGAAAGATTTGATTTCACGAATATCAGGGACACGCCCGGAAATCCGAACCACATCGTCAATCATCAGAGCCGGAGCAACATAAATACGGTTATCAACCATCTTGCGACGGTCACAGAAGAGATGAACCTCAGCACGCACATCCATCTCATTCAAAGCTTGTCGAACATTGGCAAGGACTCGCTCTCCGCGTGGTCCGCCTTCCGGTTTACAAATAATATCAATACGCATGACGAACTCCTTTCCATTAATTATGACTATTTTCGTCAATTATATAATTCTAAACAAAAAAAGCAAGCATTTTCTGCAAGCAGCCTGTCGGACAATCAGGGCTGAAGCGAAAATTTGAATGTTTGAGGCCAGATTTTGGCTCATTTGAGAGTAATAGCCGTAGCTATTGGTCGAAAAGGAGCTGAAATATGGACCAAACAGGCGAATTTGCAGCCAGTTTATTGATTGTCCGACAGACTGCTAACTGGCAAGGTTATTATAAGAGGATAAGGAAATCAGCGAGGTGGAGGAGTGGTACCGTAATTAATACGCAGAGCGTGTTTGACCCGTGCAACCAGGCGAATCGGATTGATCGGCTTGGCAATAAAATCGAAGTAACCCATTTCAAGCAACTTGGCCTCTTCCTCAGCAGTCGATTTTGAAGAGAGGGCAATAATCGGAATATGCTTGATACTCAGGTTTCCCTGCATTGCACGAAACATCTCGTAGCCATCCATGCGCGGCATAACAGTGTCAGCAATAATCAGATGGGGCTTCTGCTGCAAGGCAACTTTCAAACCATCAGCCCCGTTGGAGGCTTCAAGCAGATCGTAACCTGCCCTTTTCAATGCAGCCATTGCCGCAGCGCGAACCAGATCCTGATCATCAACGACCAGCACGGTCCACCAAGTTTCCTCTTCATGAGTTTGTTCAACAATTTTTAGGTAGTGCCGGTTAACCGCAGACTGGATTTCCGTAGGTGTAGTGACACAAGGGATAACCCGCAAGCCGCTTTTGAAGGAAATATTGTCGATAGTCTCTATGTCAAGCGGGTTGACCATGGCCAGAAAGAGTGAGTTTCCCTCCTGTTTCAATGGGAATAACAATTTTTTCATGGCTGTGTCGCCATCAAAGAGGGCGAGCAACTCTTTACTGAAAGTCGCCCGGGATATATTGGCAACGGTCTTGAAGCCAAACTGACGGGCCAACGCAGCAGCGATATCACGCTCGGTGACCACACCCATCTCTTCAAAAACCTGACCAAGACGTCGACCGGTCCCCTTCTGTTTTTCCAGGGCTCGCTCGAGTTGGTGCTCATTGACAACCTTGGCCTCGACCAGTATTTCACCAAAACGCTTGCGCTTAGCCATACAACCTCGTTTACTGGAGTTTCACCCCTCCTGCTTCAAAACAATTCATAGTAACAACTTTTTGTAGAAAATCCAACTATTTCAGGAAATTGAAGCTCCTCGGGAGTAGAAGATATGGACGCTATTCAGTGGCAGTCCCTGGCAAAGAAGGGGTTTCAAAGCCAACAGTCAAAGTTCCATTTTCCTCATCAACCTTGATACAGCTGCCGTCAACAATCTCCGAAGCGATCATGGCGCGACCTATCCGGGTCTCCAGATGATGTTGCAAATAACGTTTGAGCGGCCTTGCACCATAAACGGGATCGTAGGCAGCCTTGGCAACAAAACTGCGCGCAGCGGGAGTCAACACGAGAGCAACTCCAAGACCCTGCAAACGTTGCTGCAGCTCTTTGACCTGCAGATCAACAATCAGCTCGGTTTCAGCGAGCGTCAGTGGTTTAAAGAGGATAATATCATCAACCCGATTAAGGAATTCCGGACGGAAGCCGCTACGCAGCTCACGCATCACCATCTCGCGGGCGCCATCCTTGATCTGACCGTCTTCAGTCACTCCTTCGAGAAGATGCTGTGATCCGACATTGGACGTCATAATCACTACGGTATTCTTAAAATCGACCGTGCGACCATGGCTGTCGGTGATTCGACCGTCATCAAGGACCTGCAACAACACATTGAAGACATCTGGATGTGCTTTTTCGATCTCGTCAAAAAGCACCACACTGTAGGGGTGTCGACGCACAGCCTCGGTGAGCTGACCGCCTTCCTCGAAGCCGACATAGCCGGGCGGGGCACCGATCAAGCGGCTGACAGCGTGCTTCTCCATATATTCCGACATATCGATCCGCACCATGTTCTCTTCACTGTCGAACAAGGATTCAGCAAGGGTGCGAGCCAGCTCAGTCTTGCCAACTCCGGTCGGCCCCAGAAAGATGAATGAACCAATCGGTCGACGCGGGTCCTTGATCCCCGCTCGTGCGCGGATGACGGCATCAGCAACCAGCTGCACCGCCTCATCCTGACCGATCACCCGTTGATGCAGAACCTGGTCAAGCTTAAGCAATTTTTCCTTTTCACCTTCAACCAGACGGGTAACGGGAATTCCGGTCCAGAGAGCGACAATTCCGGCAATCTCATCTTCAGTCACTTCTTCACGCAGTAGACGCGTACTTTCACCTTCATCGCTGAGCTTTGCTTCCGCTGCATGTAGTAGTTGCTCCAATTCTGGCAGTTGACCGTGCTTGAGCTCTGCCGCCTGGTTAAGGTCGTATTCCCGCTCGGCAACCTCAATCTGCTGGCGAACTTTCTCGATCTCCTCCCGGAAAGACTGGAGTTTCTTGATTTCCTCTTTTTCGCTATCCCATTGCGCTTTGTAGGTATCCCTCTGATGGCGCAAGTCAGCCAACTCTTTGCGCAAAGCGTCAAGCCGTGTCCGGCTCGCCTTGTCCTTCTCCTTTTTCAGGGCCGCTTCTTCGATCTCCAATTGCATGACTCGCCGCGTCACTTCATCAAGATCCGCTGGCAGTGAGTCAATCTCGGTGCGGATCATGGCACAAGCTTCATCGACCAGGTCTATGGCCTTGTCTGGAAGGAACCGGTCAGAGATATAACGGTGGCTCAGGGTAGCAGCCGCCACCAGCGAGTTATCGAGGATACGTACACCATGATGAACTTCGAAGCGCTCCTTGAGGCCACGCAGGATACTGATGGTGTCTTCGACAGTCGGTTGTTCGACCAGAACCGGCTGAAAGCGGCGCTCCAGTGCTGCGTCTTTTTCGATATATTGACGATATTCGTCGAGAGTCGTCGCGCCGACACAGTGCAGCTCGCCACGCGCCAGCATCGGCTTCAGCATGTTGCCGGCATCAATCGCCCCCTCAGCCTTGCCAGTGCCGACAATCGTATGCAGTTCATCAATAAAGAGCAGAATCCGGCCATCACTTTCACGAATCTCATTAAGGACGGCCTTAAGCCGTTCTTCGAATTCACCACGATACTTGGCTCCCGCAAGCAAGGCCCCCATATCGAGGGCAAAGATGGTTTTATCCTTAAGCCCTTCAGGCACGTCACCCCGTACGATGCGTTGCGCCAGTCCCTCAACAATTGCCGTTTTACCAACACCGGGCTCACCGATAAGGACCGGATTATTCTTGGTTTTGCGTGAAAGGATTCGGATCACGCGCCGGATCTCGCTATCCCGACCAATCACCGGATCGAGCTTGCCCTTATGTACTTCCTGAACCAGATCAAGCCCATATTTTTCCAGCGCTTCATAGGTCCCTTCAGGGTCAGCAGTGGTCACCCTTTGATGACCGCGTACAGCAGTCAGTGCCTGGAGCAGGCGATCACGGTTCAGGTTGAATTCTTGTAAAACCCTGCCGATAACCGTCTTACTGCTTTCCTCAGTCATCACCAGTAATAAATGTTCAACGCTGATAAAATCATCCTTAAGCTGTTTCGCTTCAGACTCTGCCTTCGCCATCATCTGGTTAAACCGCTGGGTGACATAGATCTTGCCAGGCTCAGCGCCAGGCCCAGAAACCGAAGGCAAGCGTTGCAGTTCTGAGCGAACCGCCGTAATCAACTCCTTAGGATCAATATCGAGGCGTTGCACAAGGCGTGAGACAAGACCACCCTCCTGTTCAAGGAGAGCCTGTAGCAGATGCTCACCGTCAACTTCAACGTGGCCGTAGCGAACCGCCAGACTCTGTGCTGCCTGGATCGCTTCCTGGGTTTTCTGGGTCATGCGGTTCATGTCCATAATGTTCTCCCGACAAGATTCCTGGATTCTTTGTGTAGCCCATCTTAAGTTTATCTAATTCTGGTTGAATTTCATCTGACTTTTCAATGTAGTCATCCAGGAAAGCCATTTCAAGAATGCCACCGCAAATAAATAGCAAAGAAAGATTGTAACAAATTGATCACGTGATTGACCTCGCCCGTTTTTTCGAGGAGACCCCGGAACTGCACCGCGACACCATCGATCACGCCTGCGAAAACTATTTTGTCGACGTGTAACTATCGCGCTCACGATTTAAAGTACCAGAAAGGCTTTCCACAACGAGTCGGCATCGTTATAATGCCCGGCAATCATGGACAAGTATCTTTCTGAAAAATCTCAAGCCAAGCTGCGCCAGGAAATTCTCGAATCTGGCGGCAACGAAGTTTTCTGTCTCGGCCATACCGATGCGGAGCAAATTGTCGTTGATCTGGAAGTCCTCGCCCGGGGCAATCGCGAAGCGGTCCCCGCAATTCTCCAGTCCTGCCGTCCCGGCGATATCATTATTCATAATCACCCAAGCGGACATCTTGAGCCCTCAGATCCGGACCTTGCCATAGCCGGCAATCTTGGTTCTCTGGGAGTTGGTTTCTACATTGTCAATAACCAGGTCAACAAAATTTACCGGGTCGTCGAAGCGTTTAAACCAGCAGAGAACACAACGGTTGAATACGAACAAGTCACGGCACTCCTGGGAGCAGAAGGGAAAGTTTGTCAAAACCTGCCTGGATTTGAAGACCGCCCCGAACAGTTGCGCATGGCCTTTGCGGTCACCGAAGCTCTCAATCGCCACAGCATCGCCCTGGTTGAGGCTGGTACCGGCACAGGCAAAAGCCTCGCCTACCTGGTTCCTGCCATCCTCTGGACCCTTGCCAACCGGGAGCGACTGGTCGTCTCTACCAACACAATCAATCTGCAGGAGCAGTTGATTCGCAAAGACCTGCCCTTCTTGCAACGGGCCACGGGTCTGGAGTTTCGAGTTGAACTGGTCAAAGGCCGCTCGAACTACCTTTGTCAACGCCGGCTGGAAAGCGCTGCAGCAGAGCCTGGCCTTTTTGACAGTGAGCATGTTGGCGAGCTGAAGGCGTTACGCGAATGGGCAGAGCAGACCAGTGATGGCTCACGCGAAGACCTCTCTTTTCTTCCCAATGGTACCCTTTGGGACGAAGTCTGCTGCGAAGCGGACCAATGCAGTCGTAGCCAGTGTCAGTATTTTAACAGCTGTTTCTTTCATCAAGCCAGGCGACGTGCCGCCCGGGCCGATATCCTGGTGGTGAATCATGCCCTGCTCTTGGCCGACCTCTCTTTACGCCATCAGACCGACAACTATTCGGCAATGGCGGTGTTACCGCCATTCTCCAGATTAGTGATTGACGAAGCACATCATCTTGAAGAAGTTGCGACACGTTACTTCAGTACACAAGTGACCCGCTTTGCTTTCGCCCGCACCCTTAACCGACTACGCCACCCTCGCAAACCGCAACGAGGTCTTTTGCCACGTCTGCTTGTACAACTCAGCAACTCGCTTGATGATAGCCAGAATGCTCTATATCAGGAACTGCAAGAGCGTATTGACGCACTCACCAACCAACGTCAAGAGTTGCTCGACAGATCCATTGCCGAACTGGAACAGACCGGTCTCGATTTAGCAAAAGCTCTTGGCACTGACATTCGTGCCGGAGAAGAAATTCGTCAAAGGTTGATACCTCTGTTCATTGAAAAACCGGCCTGGCAAAAAACCGAGGGCATGCTGCGCAGTCTGTCTAGAGCGACCAGTGACTTCGGTGATGCGCTACGCGAACTGCTGAAAGCATTAAACAAACTACCAGACGACGCTGCCGAAGCAACCCGTTCGCTCGCGACTGACCTGGCCGGCATCAGTTTACGTCTGCAGAGCACCGCCGACCAGGTGCGGGCATTTGTCGCCAATGCTCCGGAATCGTGTGCCTGGTTTGAAATCACCAAAGGCCGCATCGGTCGCGGTGAAGGGATCATCACCCGCCTCTGCACAGCACCTCTGGTGGTTGCGCCGCTCTTGCGAGAGACTCTGATGGAACGCATGCAGACTGTCGTCATGACCAGTGCAACACTGACTGTGGCTGGACGTTTTGATTACTTTCGCCAACGGATCGGACTTGATGAGCTGGAACCAGGTCGTTTCTCTGAGCTACTGCTCGCATCACCTTTCGATTTCGAAAAACAGGCCCTGCTGGCAATCCCAACTGACATTCCTGAGCCTGGTCGACCCGGATATACCGAAGCCGTCCGTGACTTGACTGAAAAAGCTCTGCTTGCTGCTGATGGTCGCAGCTTTGTGCTCTTTACCGCCTACAGCCTTTTACGCCGCATTCATAGCGAGTTATCTCCAATACTATCGGCTCGCGGTTACCAAGTATTACGCCAGGGCGAAGCAACCCGGCACGACCTGCTACAGAAATTCAGTCAGGACCCAACCAGCATTCTGTTTGCCACCGATTCCTTCTGGGAGGGGGTTGATGTCCCCGGGCGATCATTAGAGCAGGTCATCATTGCCCGACTGCCATTCAGAGTTCCTACCGAGCCGGTACTCGAAGCGCGTGCCGAAGCAATTACCAGAGCTGGAGGCGATCCATTCATGGACTACACAGTTCCCCAAGCTGTGATTCGTTTCCGGCAAGGTTTCGGCCGACTGATTCGCCATCGCACCGATCGTGGGGTTGTTCTGATTCTCGACAGTCGGATTGTCAGGCGCGGCTATGGACGACTTTTCCTGCACTCTTTACCGAATGTACCGATAGCAACAAAACCCCAAGCTGAGCTGACTGATGCCATCACAGAATTCTTCGACAGCACCAAATTCAATGACACGGAAATGGGCGACAAAGAGGAGTAAATGACTGTCGGCTGAAGAACAATTCATTGACAAAAAAAATCAGTCATGCTAACAGACGGACACTCTCTAATCTCTCGCAACGGAAGATTCATGTTCAAAATGGCAAACACTCCTGCAGCAAGCAAAACCGCCCGAGCAAACAGCGCGGCTGCAGCGGCGGCCGCTTGCCACGAACTTATCCATTGCCTTGAAAACTGATTCAGACTTTTACTTGATCAAGGCCATGGGCAAACGTCCATGGCCTTTTTAATTTTACCTCCCCCAGGGGAACCGGAAGGAAGAACCTCATGCGTAACAATATCGTTCATATCGGTGCTGGCGAACTGACTTACGAAATCCGGGCCATCGTCGACATTGCCGATAAGCTTAAATCTCTCGGCATCGATACCAATATGGAAAATATCGGTGATCCAATCGCCAAGGGCGAGATCATTCCCAAGTGGATGAAAAAGATCGTCGCCGATCTGGCTATGAAGGACTGCAGCTACGGATATTGTGCGACCAAGGGTGTTCTTGAGACCCGCGAATTCCTCGCCAAGATGACCAATCGGCGGGACAAAACACAGATATCCGCGGACGACATCATCTTCTTCAACGGCCTGGGCGATGCGATTCAAAAGGTTTATGGCCTATTGCGGCGTGAATCCCGCGTAATCGGACCCTCACCGACTTATTCCACACACTCGTCCGGCGAAGCCGCCCATGCCGGTCAAAGCCCGGTCTGTTATCGTCTCGATCCTGCCAACAACTGGTATCCTGATCTTGATGATCTGCGCCTGTCGATCAAGTATAACCCAACCATCTCCGGCATCCTGATTATCAACCCGGACAATCCCACCGGAGCTGTCTGGCCAGAGCGCATCCTCAAAGAAATGGTGGCGATCGCCAAAGAGTACGACCTCTTCATTATCGCTGATGAGATCTATCAGAACATCGTCTATAACGGCCAATCGACCAAGCCGATCTCTGACCTGATTGGCGATGTTCCAGCCATTTCGATGAAGGGGATCAGCAAGGAGTTGCCATGGCCCGGCTCTCGCTGCGGCTGGATTGAAGTTTACAACGTTGATAAGGATCCGATGTTCAAACGCTACATCCAGAGTATTGTTGATTCAAAAATGGTCGAAGTGTGTTCGACAACTTTGCCACAAAAAGCGATTCCACCCATTCTCAGCCACCCCGAGTACCCGGCCTGGCTTGAAGAACGCATCACCCGTTATGAGAAATTTTCCAACATTGCTTACGATATTCTCAAACAAGTTCCGGAGATCAAGGTCAATCGGACTAACGGCGCCTTCTACATGAGTGTTGCTTTCAAAGAGGAGCAACTCAACGATAAGCAAACTCTACCGATAGAACTTCCCGAAGTCCGTAAACTGGTCGAAAATCTGGTCAACCAGCCTGGAGTCTCTCCAGATAAACGCTTCGTCTACTATCTGCTGGCGTCAACCGGCATCTGCGTCGTACCACTATCATCCTTCTTCACCCCTGAGCAGGGTTTCCGCATCACTCTGCTGGAACGTGACGAAGCAACCTTCACGCGCATCTTCAAAAATATTTCGGCTAAGATTTCTGAATATCTGGGATCAGGTTCAGACTGACAATCACCCGCTGCAGCAGAGACCAGTATGCTCACTCCACATAAAATCAAAGATGACGCGCTGATTACATCACGTGACCAATTGATTCATTTTTTTACTGCTGGAGCACGGCCGGAAACCGAGTGGGGTATCGGTGCGGAAATGGAAATGCTGGTTCTCGATGCCAAAACAGGCGAAGCGGCCAAGTTTTCCAGGATTGAAACCTTACTGGCAGCACTGGCAAAAGCCGGCGACTGGCAGGATCTTCGTGAAGGGTCCAGACTCATAGGTCTGCAGGGGCAACATTCATCGATTACTCTCGAACCTGGTGGACAGTTTGAACTTTCCGGGCGACTCTGTATTGATCTTTTCTGCAACTGCAGAGATTTCAACCAACATATTGCCAAAGTGGTTGATGCCTGTAAAAAGCTGGGATTGATTCTGCTTGGCCTGGGAACCCAGCCTTTCAGCCGTCTGAATGAAATAGAGTGGGCGCCCAAGTCACGTTACGACATCATGGTACCCTACATGCAGAAAACCGGCGACATGGGCCAACGCATGATGAAGCAGAGCGCAGGCTTTCAGGTTAATCTGGATTTCAGCGATGAAGCTGACTGCATGAGAAAACTGCGCCTGGCTCAGGCTCTCGCCCCCTTGCTCTACGGGCTTTTTGCCAATTCACCCATTATGGACGGGCAGCCTACCGGCTTTTTGACCACACGTGGCGAGATCTGGTCACGCACAGATCCAGACCGAACCGGACTGCTGCCTTTCCTCGACAACCCTGATGCAGGCTTTGCCGATTATGTCGAGTATGCTCTCGATGTGCCGATGTACTTTCTTAGTCGGAAAGGAGAGTATCTCGACCTGACCCAACGACCTTTCACCTTCCGTGAGTTCCTCGACTCAGGTCACGCTGGGCACCAAGCAACCATGAGCGATGGGGATCTGCACTTATCGACACTTTTTCCTGAAGTACGGCTACGCCCGCAGATCGAAGTACGTAGTGCCGACAGCCTGCCACCACACCTGGTGTTAGCCGTTGCCGCTCTACTAAAAGGCTTGATGTACGATAAGGAGTCTTTCCAGACTGCATGGGAATATTGTCAACTGGATTCCACAGCAGAAATCGAAATCGCCTGCCGCAACGCTTGGCGTCAAGGTCTGCACGCTCCCTGGAAAGACGGCACCTTGCAGGATCTTGCGCGAATCTGCCTTGCCCTGGCTCGTAATGGCCTTGACCAACAGAAATCCAGAAAATGCCAGGAACGGAGCGAGTGTCATTTTCTGAAAGGACTCGACACTCTGGTAGAGGGCAGTGTCACCCTGGCAGAACAACTTCTGCAAAATTGGCAAGGGGATCGTCAGGAGAAGATCAAGATTTTGATTGCGCATTGCGGCTTTTTCGATATCCCTCCCAAACCTGCGGACTGCGCCGAGACACAGTTCTAGGAGGCTGTCCGACAATCCATGATCGGCTGCAAATCCAGCTGTTTGGACCATATTTCAGCTCCTTTTCGGCCCATAGCTACTGCTATGAGCTATCAAACGAGCCAAAATCTGTTCTCAAACTTCTGGATTTTCGCTTCGACCCTTATTGTCGGACAGGCTCCTAGGCTGATAGTTGACCATCATTTTTCCAGTTAGATTTTTGCTGATCAGTCCACAGGACTAAAATCCTCCCTTGCCCCCTTTGAGAGGGGGTTTTTGCAACTATTTATCACTAATTTGCCCTTGTTTTGCCGGCAACAGGTCAGTATAGTGGCGGCTCAATAAAAACTGTTTTCCGAGGAGTTTTCCCAATGGCACAAACGCTTGATATGCAACAGGCCCAAAGGGCTATCGACACGATCCGCTTGCTTTCCGCCGACATGGTTGAACAGGCTCAATCAGGGCATCCCGGCACTCCCATGGAAGCCGCGCCGATTGCTTACCTGCTTTACAACCGACACATGCGTTACAATCCCAAGAACCCTGATTGGGCAGGACGTGATCGTTTTGTCCTCTCTTGCGGCCACGCCTCAGCACTCCTCTACAGCATGCTGCATCTATCCGGCTACGACCTCTCTCTGGACGATTTGAAAAACTTTCGTCAGCTCGACAGCCCGACTGCTGGTCATCCGGAATTTGGCCACGCGCCAGGTATTGAGACCACAACTGGCCCGCTTGGCCAAGGGATCTCGGTCGGTGTCGGCATGGCAATGGGTGCTCGTTTCCTGAACGAACGTATCAGCAAAGACCTCTTCGACTACACCATCTACGGCCTCTGTTCCGATGGTGATCTGATGGAAGGAGTCTCTGCCGAATCAGCCTCCCTGGCCGGCCATCTCCGTCTGGGAAATCTGGTTTATCTCTACCTTGACAACAAGATCACCATCGAAGGGAATACCGACCTGGCTTTCACTGAAGAAGTTGCTACCCGCTACCTCAGTTACGGTTGGCATGTTCAACATGTAGAGGGTGAAAACGTTCAGGATCTTGACCGGGCCATCGCCAAGGCCAAGCACTCTCCTCGTCCTTCACTGATCATTGCCCGCTCACACATCGGTTTTGGTGCACCGAACAAGCAAGATACACACAATGCTCACGGCGCCCCATTGGGTGCTGAAGAGTTGCAACTGACTAAACAGTTTTTTGATCGCGACCCTGAGGAAACTTTTGTCGTTCCAGCAGACGTCTCTGCCCATATGGTAGAGGCCGTCAAGCGTGGCGCAGAGCAAGAAGCGGCCTGGCAGCAGGCTTTTGACAAAGAGCTCACATCCAACAAAGACTTGGCCGCATGGCAAGAAGCTGCAGCAGGTGAGCTTCCCGTTGGATGGGATGACCTTCCAAAGTTTACAGCCGGTGAAAAACTTGCCACCCGTCAGGCCAGCGGCAAAACGCTGAATACGCTAGCAGGAAAGCTACCCTTCTTGCTTGGTGGCTCTGCCGACCTTGGCCCTTCCAACAACACGACCCTCAAGGGCGAGGAGTCTTTCACGCCCTGTAGCGTTGGCCGTAACATCCACTTTGGTGTTCGCGAGCACGCCATGGCCGCAGCCCTCAACGGCATGGCTCACACCCCGGGGCTGATCCCTTTCGGCGGCACCTTTATGATCTTTGCCGACTATATGCGTCCACCGATGCGTCTGGCAGCCATGATGGGACTACAGACTATTTACGTGCTGACTCATGACTCCATCGGTCTCGGTGAAGACGGCCCGACACATCAGCCAATCGAGCAATTGCCCAACATGAGAGCGGTACCCAACCTGACCGTGATTCGCCCTGGTGACGCCAATGAAACTGTTGAAGCGTGGAAATCAGCGATTGCCAACCGACAGGGTCCGACGGCTCTGATTTTGACCCGGCAGGGGCTGCCAACCCTCGATCGAGAAGTTTTTGGTGCAGCGGAAGGTCTCCACAAAGGGGGCTATGTGCTGGCTAAAGAACAAGTCGATCTGCAGGCAATCATCATCGCCAGTGGTTCAGAAGTTCCCTTGGCTCTTTCTGCTCAGGAGCAGCTGCAACAAGAAGGTATCGGCACCCGGGTTGTTTCTCTGCCCACATGGGAACTCTTTGAGAAACAAAGCCAAGAGTATCGTGATCAAGTTCTGCCACCCGAATGTCTGAACCGCGTCTCAGTTGAAGCAGCTTCAACCTTTGGCTGGGAACGTTACGTCGGTTTCAAAGGCAAGATCATCGGCATGCAGGGTTACGGTGCCAGTGCCCCGATCGATCAACTGATGAAAAAGTTCGGTTTTACCGTTGAGAATGTTGTCGCTAAAGTCAAAGAACTCATTTAATCTAAGGATTATGGGGACATGTACTCGTTACGTGTCCCCATAATTCTGTCCCCATAATTCTGTCCCCTTAATTCGTTACGTCTCCCAACAATTCAGCCTTTCCCTGCTACACGTTACGAACTACACGCCGCGGCGTTCCTCCACAATCAACAACCTGAGCTCCTCAATCAACTCCCGGACCAACCCATAACCCTGCGCCCAGAAATCAGCAGAGGCCAAATCAATTCCCATCGGTTTAACCAGGGTATCCGGTCTCACTGAACCACCGGCCCGTAACAATTCCCGATAGGCAGGGACAAAAGAGGACCCTTCAGATCGGTACTTTTGATAAAGAGACAGCACCAGCAGCTCACCGAACACATAGGAGTAGCAATAAAATCGGGCATGAATAAAGTGGCTGATATAACTCCAGCCCCATCGATAAGCCGGAATCATTTCAACGTGATCACCTAACAAACGGGCATTTTCTGCCAGCCATAACTCGCATAGGTCATCAGCTGCAAGGAGTCCCTCGCCACGTCGGGCATGAGCCGCCTGCTCGAAACGGGTCAGTACAGTCTGGCGGAATGTCGTGGCAATAATATCCTCAATCTTGGCACAAAGCAGGGCGATTCTGGTCTGTCGATCAGGTTCCTGGTCCAGCAGGGTGCGGGTCAAAAGCATTTCGCCAAAAACACTGGCTGTCTCTGCCAGAGGTAAAGGCGCATGGTAGTGGAAAAAGTTCTGCTCACCAGAAAGCACGTAATGCACCGCATGACCAAGTTCATGAGCCAGGGTGGAGACATCGCGCAAAGTGCCGGTGAAATTGAGCAAAACATAAGGATCAGCTCCGGGATAGAGCCC
The DNA here is from genome assembly GCA_024279915.1 of Deltaproteobacteria bacterium. GTDB lineage: Bacteria > Desulfobacterota > Desulfuromonadia > Desulfuromonadales > BM103 > M0040. The sequence goes on along the minus strand of JAJRRB010000078.1, from coordinate 239,512 downwards.
CATGCAGAAGGCACCTCCAGACTTGCCGACACGCGGCGCGGCATCCAGACGTCCAGTTTCAACCAGGCGTTCCACAATCTCAGCCATGCCTGGATCAAAAGTCCGAAAGGCATTCACAACCAGTTCAAGAGCTTCAGTAAAGCTGTACTTACGGGTTTCCTTGGCCACCGGCGCATAAAGATCTGTGTTCTTCAGCTTTTTGTAACCGAGTAGTTGTCGTTTAAGCTCAAAGTACTCCTGCGCGAGAGGATAGTGAGCTTCGGTGACGGCGAGCATTTTCTCCACCATTTCCGGAGCAGTCTCACTGCTCAGATGGGTTGGCGTCATCAGGTCCGGGTAGTTTCTCAGCTCTGCTTCTTTGCCATGATCGAGCAGTATATTGTTGAAACAGCTGGTCAGTACCAGTGACTGCTCGGCATGTTTGTCCAAAAAAGTCGCAAAAGCGGATTCGCGAACGTCGCGGTCCTGATGATAAATCAGCGACAACAATTCTTCACCTGTAGCCTCACGCTCTTCTTCCTCACCGGGAAAGTGGAAACGAAAAGTCAGGCCAGTCGTTAATTCATCAAACAACTGAACAACAGCATCTTTACCAGATAGATCTTTGCGCTTGAGCGCCTGCTCCACAGATTCGCCAAGGGTGTAAGGAGCGTGGGCTCTTACAGTTGTCAAATAGTGGCTATAGGGAGAGACAGCAGCATCCATGACCAGAGGAGTATAATCATTATCGTCCAGAGCAAGGATCTCCAGCTCAAAGAAAAGGGTCTCTTCGTGAATCTTCTGCCAGGCTTCACGTACCTGAGCCAGCAGTCGAGGATGCTCTGGCTCGCTGCTATTTGCGTAGAAAAGCAGTTGTGCATAGAGATAAGGTCTGAGGATTTTAAGCTGCAGAACTTCATACTCGTGTAGAGCTTTACTGAATCTTTTGGGATTTATTTCCGTGCTGTTGATGTGGCCGTAGTAAGAGGCTCGAAACTGCTCTGCGGCACCTCGTGCTGCAGCCAGGTCAGCTTGCAGACTTTGGTCACTACTGTCAACGTAGAGGGGGGTCAGATCCCAGTTAATTTTATCTACAGAGGGGGACATCATGGAAGCTCCTTACGTTTAAATCATGAATGAAGGGCATTTTAACGCAAAGAAGCGAAGACGCAAAGAATGGGAGTTCAAAAGATTGTTTTTGAGTAACTATCCAGAATCTTTGAACTGTTAACAATAATTCCTGTCATCCTCGAATGGTTCTATCGGGGATCCATGCTTAAAGTCTGGATTCCCGATTACACCCTCGGGAATGACAAGCTTTAGTCGTAAACAGAATAGTTACCGCTTTTTAAAGATAAACAGGACATGGATTGCACGGATGAACACGGATTTAGTGGAAAGGTATCAAGGCGTTAGACTTTGTTCGATCCGTGTAAATCAGATTCTTATCCGTGTCCAGAGGTTTTGTTTGTAAACTGAGCATTAACCTGAAAACTGCAAATTATTCCAACTCGTAGATGACAACAGCCGACCTTGCGGGATCCACCAACCCTTTGTGCTTAAATTTAACCGCCAGGACTAATTCATCAGTGCCATCATTATCGGCATCAGCCAGAGCGAAATCAGCCAGATAACCTCTTTGACTGGATGTCCGCCACTGCTCAGCAAGCGCAAAGCCATTCCAGGCAAGTGAGACTATCCTGCTCTTCTTGAATTTACGGTAATTTTGGGTCAATCGTTGTCCATCATTCTGAACTGCTAAAATTTCATTACCAAAAGTCCTGATCAGTCTGGGACGCATACGTGCAGGCGCAAGGATTTCATCTGTTTCCTCAGGACGTGGGTAAAACCATGTTTCAGAGCCGCCGAAATAATCTGCAGATTCCCACAAATCCACACCCTGTTCACTGAACACTTTGAGATAATCGCCTGCAGTTAAATGCGCGTAGTTGATCTCGTTCCGATCATTCTTAAAGGGTACGAAACTGAACAGATTCATAGGTTTGGGCAGCTCAAATGCGGCTCCCTTGACCAGACGATTGCCATCACGACTGATCAGGAATGGCTGGCCTGAGTAAGGCACTCTGGCACTACCCTTCTCTTGCCCAATCAGAACGCGCTCTTGATGATCAGGCAGGTTCACGACGCGCAGGAACCAGTTAACATTCTCGATGACTCGCTCGTAACTGTCACCCTTGAGCTCCACGACAAAGGACGCGAGTGCACTCTTATTCATCGCTGTCAGGTAGAGCTCAGCACGACCATCTTTATTAATATCAAGAGCATCAAAGCTAATCCCCTGCAGACGTACAGGAATCTCGACTTCTGCTAACTGGTTAAATTTACCGTCAGTTATCCGTGCAATAACAATCTTGTTATCCAGGACTACGGCGGTCTCTTGCAGACCGTCTCCATCCAGGTCCGCAACAATCATAGCAGAGGCACTGCCACTCAGGTTTGGTCCCATCCAGATACCTTGTAGTTCAGTCTGTTTCTGACGAATGATAGCTGCATCTATTTCCGCAAATCGCTCATCAGGAGTTTCGGTAAAAACTCCCATCACACTATTGGCTAACTGCTGCAGGGGCTTCGGTTTGGGCTTGTACCCGGACGAAAGTGCAGGCTGTGGATTTGCCTTTGTATCGGCTAATTCCTGTTCGTCCGTCACCTTATATTTATGCAGAGGAACACCCTGGCTATTCGTGACAACAACAAACCCCTCCTTCAGGGTAAAGATCAGCAAAGCGCGATCCTTATTGCTGTCCTCAAGCCACTCTAACTGCGGCAGAAAGGCTTTGACCTGGCGCATCACCTTGTCACCTTCGGCTGTAGTCTCGGCGAAAAAGGCCGGCACCTGCTCGAAGCGTTTAACCAGAGCACCATTTGCGATCTTCAATTCAGTGTTCAAGGCTTCTGCATAAGAATAGCCGGACAAGATGCGGGTCACCTGCAGAAAGCCAACCGCCTCCTCAACTGATCCGACCACTTCCTTGGTCACAGGGTGCAGTATCTTCGCGCCGTGCCTTACCAGAGTCAGGATATCGCCGACACGCAGCTTGTCACTGGCATTAAGGTCAACAATATACTTGTCGTTGATCGGCATTACCACGTAGCCATCGACTACGGCAAAATCATCTCGAACCTGTTCAGGAAGTTCGGCTAAGGCGATGGTTGGCAAGCAGAAAGAAAAAATCAGGATCAATTTTACAGCGAGATTCATGGGCTTTCCTGTTCACTAGTCTGAATTTTTAGCATTGAAAATAAGAACGCATATTACCGTTTATTCCACGAGATGGGAAGTTTTAACATGTAAAAAAAGGGAAGCCCGCTGCGCAATGCAGCGGGCTTCCCAGATTGTGCTTTAGCTCTTAGAAAGAATCTTAGAACTTGACGAACAGACCAGAACCCATACGGAAGGCGTCAAAGTCTTCATCACCTTGGCCAACGAGAACAGTGTTTGTCTCATTAAGGGTACCATCGGTGTACTGGAGCTGAAGCTGAAGAGAGGTGTTTTCCATAACCTTGTAAACCAGGCCAGCAGCAAGAGCCATAACTTCAACGTCAGCAATTTTGTCTTCTTCAGACACGAAGTAACCAGCCGAAGCACCGAAGGTCATTGCATCGTTAGCCTTGTAGCTCGTGTAGAGACGGCCGCCAACCACACCGGCAGACGTGAGAGTCAAACTACCAATTTCTTTTCTAGCAATTTCAGCTACGTTAAACACGCGGCCAAAGGTAATCTGCTCGTTGCTCAGGCTGGTACCAACATCATAGACTGGATCCCAACCACCGAAGCGGTTACCGATGCCGGTGTACTGCACGTCCTCATCGTCGCCAGCGGCGTAGAAGAACTGGCCGCCGAGTGACATAGCATCAGACACTGCAAACTTACCGTCGAGCAGGAACTGGGTACCCATGGCGTCAACACCCTTTTTGGTAGAATCACCAGTGAAGACGTCAAGTTCAGCAACGATCGTGAGTGCATCGAGAGGAATGGTCACGTCAGCACCGATCAGGGTAACGCTTTCTTCAGAGCCATCAGTCTGGTTACCAACGAAGAAGTTAGTAGCAATGTTGCCAAATTTAGGGCTGACTTTTGCACCAACCAGGAAAGCATCAGACTGGCTGTTTGCTGATTTAGCATCTGCGGCATCTGGATTGACAATGTTCTCAAGGTAAGTAATTGAAGTAGGATCTGTGTCAACAATAGTCGCTGGGGTAGCATCAGAAGCATTGTCGTCATTGACAAGAAAGAAAACATTAACTGGAACGTCACCAAATTTGTAATCTACGGAGACGCCGTTGTCCTGAGAGTCAAGAGCATAGGTCTTGCCGTATGCTTTGTACTGCTGACCGGCACGAATGTGGAAGTTGCCTTTGGTCAGATCGAGGTGAGCGCGGTCCCACTGCTGGTATGCACCCGAACGCCCGGAACCAAAGCCATTAGCTTGACCGTCACCGCCCGTATTTCCCCAGTTGGACTCAGTGATGTCAGTACGGAAGGTGATGCTGACGCCTTCTGCTACTGCAATTTTACCACCGAGACGCAGACGCTGGTCAGCCCAGGTCTGGGTGTTGTCCTGATGATCAAAGTCTGTGTGCCAACTACGAACACGCATTTCACCACCCAGGCTCAGGCGATCTTCTGCGATGACCGGAACGGCCATAGCTACCATCACTAACGCTGCTACTGCAACTTTTAACAATTTCATCTTTTTGCCTCCTGATATGTACACTTAGTTTACCAACCTGCACCCGCTACCACAGCGAGCGAAGCCGTTATAAACCACAATTATTTACTCAGTCGGTGCATCAAACTCATAACCACATGCCGGGCACTTGACACGAACTTTCTGATCCCCACTCGTGCCAGCACATGCCACCAGAGAGAAGACCATCATGACTGTCAAGACACCGGTAAAAACCTTCTTCATTCATTGACCTCCTTTCGTAGAGTTTGTTTGATTGCACCAAGCTCTTCCTTGAAGAGCCTTAATCGTACTTAAGCTGGAATTAAACGACAATCCCAGCTATGTCTACACTTCAACAATGGTGCCAATCTATCAGTCCTGCCACAAGATAACTAAAGAAGCTTTGTTTTCCAAGGACTTTTTACATCCTCAGTAAAATAATGTTATTTTTTCCTATCCTTTGCCTGTTCTCAAAGTGTTGCCATCCTACCACACTGTCGCATTTTCCCCACGCTTTCTGGAGTCGAACCAAACAAACGTTCACTTTTCAAGCCTGTTAAGAAGGACCTGCTTTGGGGCCATACTCTTCAACCAAAGCGACAATATCAGCAGCCAACATACTACGACCAGAACTTTCAAAACGGACAATCTGTTCCGCATCGATAAGCAACAGACGTGGGATCAGGTAAACATTATAAGCTTCGTAAACCTGGCCGTCGTCGAGCAACGCATAGAAGCTCATGGGGGGCTCTGTATCGCCCAGATATTTCTTGATCATCTCCGGTGAATCCTGGACGAAAACATCAAGAACCACCACATCGTTTTCTTTAAGAAATGCTCCAACCTTTTCGATTTCTGCGCTCAATTGCTTGCAGGTCGGGCACCAGGTCGTTGCCAACTTAAGCAGTACCAGGCGGCCCTTGAAATCTGCCAAGCTAACATCCTCACCCTGCAGTGACTTCAATTTGAAGCCAGGAGCCTGCGTACCCACTTCAATAGCGACTGCCGCAGCAGGGGCCAGACAGGAAACCATGAGAAGTAAGATAATGAACGTGCGTTTGTGAAACTTCATATTATTCCCACTATAGCTAAAACAATTTTTACTTTAGGCAGTAAAAGCACCAGTCGAGAGTTAGGGCGCTAAGCCCCCTTCACGTGGCTTTTAATTGAACAACGGTCAGTAGTATAGAAACGCTGTTTCTGTTTTGCAAGGAGAAAAGAAGCCACGATGCTTTTTCCCGTACTTTATTATTGTTTATTAGGGACATCTTAACCGACGTCCAGAAAAACATCGTTACATACTTGCCCACCATTTACTTCAACTATCGCGAGGCCTTTACTGTAGAGAGTCACTTTATTACTGCTTTCCTGGCTGACAAAGCTAAGTCAGCACCCCGCCACTAGCCTTGGGATGCATAAAAGCGATCTGCGTTTTGTGGGCTCCAATGCGTGGACTCTCATCGATGAGACGCACACCCTCTGCCTTGAGTTGCACCAGACGCTGTTCAATATCGGCAACTTCATAGGCTACATGATGGACTCCAGGGCCATTTTTTTCCAGAAACCTGGCAACCGGCGAATCAGGTGCCGTTGGCTCCAACAGTTCGATCCGGCTTTCACCAACAGCAAAGAATGCCACTTTGACCTTCTGTTCAGCAACGACTTCGGTTCCTTCGAACTCCATACCGAGAACATCCCGATAAAAGGGTGTAGCTTCATCAATGCTGGTAACGGCGATACCGATGTGACTGATTTTTTTTAACATGATTATTAACCTTTTTGAAGGGATCATCTCGTTAGTGGTTATAAGCAAACCAAGAAAGGGCTAAGGCGTAACGCAAAGACGCAAAGGGGGAAAACAAGACGCAATGGATTTCAATTTATAAACCATTAACAATCCGCCTGACCCCTTGGGTGACATACCGTTCGCCAAAATTGACTAAAAGTCCCAACTTCTTATGAGATGTCCGTAAATAGGTTAGAAGTTGTGCTTCGTAAAGAGGATTATGTTTCTCTACAGATTTTACCTCTACAATGACTTTATTTTCTACAAGCAGGTCAAGAACCAGTCTTTTCCCCAGTTCTTGACCTTTATATTCGACATTCACCGGGAATTGACGTTGCACCTTAAGCCCACGTGTTGTCAGCTCTCTACAAAGAGCTTCTTCATAAATGTTTTCGAGCAAACCCGGACCACCTAATTCGCGATGCACCTCAATCGCGGATACAACAATAGCTTTACTGATCTCATTCTCATTCATCATCCCCTCCATAAACAGACTATATATTAAAGTTTTCCCTTGCGTCTTGCTCTATCCCTTTGCGTCTTTGCGTTACGCTTTTGCTCTGTCTAACGCTACAAGGTCAGTTCCGTTTAAAAACCTCCAGCAATCTTCTCGAAGCAGCACTCGGTGTCGTCGTACCATTTGCCACAGCAGCCTGCACCTGTGTTAGTAGCCCTTCGACGTGACGATCGCGCAAAAACATTTCTTTGAGATCATCCATCAACAATGTCCACATCCAGTCGCTGGCCTGCAATTTACGCTTATCTTCGAGCTCACCGTTTAGCTGCATGCGTGAACGAAAGTCCTCGATCATATTCCACACCTCTGAGACACCTTCATTGTGCAGCGCGCTACAAAGCAAAGCAGGAACCTGCCAGTTAAGGCTCTTCGGTTTAAGCATGTGCAAAGCGTTGGTGTACTGCTGCCTTGCGAGTTCGGCACGAGAACGGTTATCACCTTCCGCTTTATTGACAACGATGGCGTCAGCGATCTCCATGACACCACGTTTAATCCCCTGCAGTTCGTCTCCGGCATTGGGAATCTGCAGTAAGAGGAAGAAATCGACCATTGAGGCGACGGTTATCTCCGACTGGCCAACTCCGACCGTTTCAACGATGACCACATCAAAGCCAGCTGCTTCGCAGATCAACATAGTCTCACGGGTTTTGCGGGCTACACCACCCAGTGTGTCGCCAGCAGGCGATGGCCTAATGAACGCACTGGTCTCTCGCGCCAACTCCTCCATACGCGTCTTGTCACCAAGGATGCTGCCACCGGAGAGCTGTGAAGTCGGGTCGACCGCCAGCACAGCCACCTTGTGTCCCTGTTTGACCAGATACATACCGAAGGCTTCAATAAAAGTGCTTTTGCCAGCGCCCGGAACCCCGGAGATACCGATACGAATTGAATTGCCTATTGAGGGAAGAAGTTCATCAAGCAGCGTGGTTGCTGCCAAAGAATGATCGAGATTACGACTCTCAATCAGGGTGATCGCCTTGGCCAGGGCGCGGACGTTGCCAGCACGAACACCTTCGGCTATTTCTTGGATTTTGATCATGTTAAAACCTGAAAAATCAATTTAACGCCCTCTCGCTTCGCTCACTCAAGACGCGAAGTCGCAAAGCAAACCCTATAAGGGATAATACTATTTAATTCCCAAAAGGAAAACATTGCTTTCTTTGCGCCTTTGCGTCTTTGCGTTAAAAAAAAGAGGGCAGGCTCACGCCTACCCTCTCAATGTCTAATGTTAGAAAATTACTTCTTCTCTTCGATTGCGTCCAGCGTCTGGGTAGCCGAGGTAACAATCGGCGTACCTGGCCCGAAGATCCTGGCGGCGCCAGCTGCAAACAGCTCGTCATAATCCTGGCGTGGGATGACACCGCCGCAAACAATGACGATATCCTCAGCGCCGAGTTTCTTTAACTCAGCGGCAAGCTGTGGTACGAGAGTTTTGTGTCCGGCGGCCAGGCTTGAGACACCGACCACGTGGACATCGTTTTCCACTGCCATCTTTGCAGCTTCTTCAGGAGTCTGGAAGAGCGGTCCGACATCAACATCAAAGCCAGCATCAGCATAGGCCGTTGCCACCACCTTAGCACCACGATCATGGCCGTCCTGTCCCATCTTGGCAATCAGGATGCGTGGACGACGACCTTCTTTCTCAGAAAATGCGTCGATCCGCTTTTGCAGGGCAGAAAAATTGTCGTCGTTACTCACCACAGCTCCGTAGGCTCCTGAAACCAATCTGATCTCCGCTTTGTGGCGGCCAAACACCTTCTCCATTGCATCGGAGATCTCTCCAACGCTAGCTCGTAGGCGGGCAGCATCAACAGTGAGACCGAGGAGGTTCCCTGAGTTATTTTCGCATGCGGCAGTAATTGCGGCAAGCGCCTTCTGGCAGGCATCTTCGTCACGGTCAGCGCGCATCTTTTCGAGACGAGCAATTTGTGATTTGCGTACGACGGTGTTATCGATAGCAAGCACTTCAATTTGAGCTTCTTCAGCGAGTTGATAGTTGTTGACGCCGACGATGACATCGCGGCCGCTATCGATGGAAGCCTGCTTTTTGGCGGCTGATTCCTCGATACGCAACTTTGGCATGCCAGACTCAATCGCCTTGGTCATACCGCCAAGGCCTTCGATTTCATCAAGGATCTTCTGAGCTTCTGCAATCAGCGAGGCGGTCAGACTTTCAACATAATATGAGCCAGCCAGAGGATCAACGACATTGGTAACGCCAGATTCTTCCTGGATGATCAACTGGGTATTACGAGCAATCCTTGCAGAATGATCGGTCGGTAGAGCGATTGCTTCATCGAGCGCGTTAGTGTGCAACGACTGTGTGCCACCCAGCACGGCAGCCAGAGCTTCGAGAGTCGTTCGCACGACATTGTTATAAGGATCCTGCTCAGTAAGGCTCCATCCGGAGGTCTGGCAATGGGTACGCAGCATCAGCGACTTCGGGTTTTTCGGCTCGAAGCGCTTCATCAGATGCGACCAGAGGTAGCGAGCCGCACGCAGCTTGGATGCCTCCATGAAAAAGTTCATGCCGATGCCAAAGAAGAAGGAGAGTCGCGGTGCAAAGACATCGACATCAAGTCCCTTGTCGATTGCGGTCTTCACATATTCAAGGCCATCGGCCAGAGTGAATGCCAGCTCCAGGGCGTTGTTGGCTCCAGCCTCCTGGATATGATAGCCGGAGATTGAAATGGAATTGAAGCGCGGCATGTGGTTGCTGGTGTACTCAATAATATCGGCAATGATCCGCATCGACGGTGCCGGAGGATATATGTAAGTATTGCGGACCATGAACTCTTTGAGGATATCGTTCTGAATAGTACCGGCCAACTGCTCCGGGGAAACGCCCTGCTCTTCAGCGGCGACTATGTAGCTGGCCAAAATTGGCAGAACCGCGCCGTTCATAGTCATCGACACTGAAACCTTGTCAAGCGGGATGTCGCCAAAGAGGATCTTCATATCCTCAACCGAGTCGATCGCCACGCCAGCTTTACCGACATCGCCAACCACGCGAGGATGATCTGAATCGTAACCACGATGGGTCGCCAGATCGAAGGCGACCGACAATCCCTGCTGACCAGCGGCAAGATTACGTTTGTAGAAAGCGTTCGACTCTTCCGCAGTTGAAAAACCGGCATACTGGCGGACGGTCCAGGGGCGACCGGCGTACATGGTCGCCATCGGTCCACGCGTAAAGGGAGCCATACCAGGTAAAGAATCAACCGTTTCCAGATTTTCGAGGTCTGCCGCGGTGTAGAGCGGCTTGACATCAATCCCTTCCGCAGTCTCCCATTTAAAGTTGGAGAGGTCGTCAGTCTTCTTCTCTTTTTTTGCCTGGGCTTCCCAGTCGGCCAAATTTTTCTTTTCGAAACAGCTCATTTCTATCAATCCTTTATTAAAATATGAGGGCTGGGAATTGGGGCCAGAGCCTGGTTGTTGATCTTACCAGTCTCCAATCCCAATTCTCAGCCTCCGGTGCTCTTCTAACGTGTCACAATCGCCAGTACTTGGACTTCACCTTCATCACAAGCAAGCAGACGGTGCCTGAGAGTCGCATCAAAATAAACGGCATCCCCTTCCTCCAGGATAATACGCTCATCTTCAAGGATGACCTCTGCCTTGCCTTTAAGGATCAGCAGGAACTCTTCACCGTCATGATTGTAGAGAGTTTCTTCTTCGGGACGACTGGCAACCGTCACCACAAACGGCTCCATCTTTTTGTTACGCTTGCGGAACGAGAGCGCTTCATAAGTGTAGCCATGACCAGTACCGGCCACCGAGATCACCCGGCTGACTTCCCGACGATCAGATTTTCTGACCACCTCGTACTTACAATCAATTTCCTCTTCCTCAAAAAACATACCGATCTTGACATCAAAAAAACGGGCTATTTTAGAAAGGGTCGCTATCGGCGGTGAAACATTATTGTTTTCAATCTGGGAGATCAATGCAGGAGAGAAACCTGTTTCACGTGCCACAGCTTGCAAAGTCAGCTTACGCGCTTTACGTAGTTCCTTGATTTTTGAGCCAATATTGTATTCCACAACAAACCTTCCCAGCGAAAATAAAATAGGGTTTTAGAACCTGTAGGATATAACCAATACAAGGCACAAATGTCAACAAATTTTATTGACGATAAAAATAATTTACCTATATTAAACACTCAAGTAGGACGTTTTATTGTGGGCTGGCAAAAAAGAACAACGCCCCACCTGTCTTCAGGTTGGGGCGCTGCACTTTACGTTCTTTATTGTTTCTCTACCGAAAACCGGGATCAGAGAACAGCTTCCAGATACTCTGTCGTTGTCGCCCGCTTTTCACGCTCAACCTCTTTTGGATCAATTTCAACAAATTTCTCATCAGGGGTAACCTTGAAGATCGGCTGTCCCTTCTGGACAATGACGCCATCGCCACCTTCAATGATAATCGTGTCAATGGTTCCAGCGAAAGGCGCCGGAACCTTGTTGAACATTTTCATAACTTCGAGAATAAAGAGCGGCTGGCCCTTTTCGAAATGCATGCCTTCGGTCGCAAATAACGGCATACCGGGAGCTTCCTGCGCATAGTACATGCCACCCCCTGGAGTGACAATTTCATCAGCCTTGGTTGCTGGGGGCGGTACCAGAATCTTCTTCATAGCCGCCTGCAGATCGGGATCATTGAGATAATCAGGGATCGTTACCTCTAGATCATCCTCCACCTTAAAGTCATAGAAGTCGGTCTTTTCAGCGATCATGAAGAGCATACCGAAAAGCTCATTACCAACTTCATAACCAAGATGAGACGCCTGGATGTCCGCCCAGATTTCAGCATCAAAGCCGCCTTGCGGCTTATCCTTGCTGAGGATGTCGTTAAGCTTGGCGAACTCTTCTTTCTCCAGGTTGAACTTCTCCCGTAACTCGGCATAGAAAGCCAGAGCATTCTGCAACAGGTCGCGGTCGTGAGTCCAGATCACTTCGGCTGCCGGAGCTTCCTTGCGCCAGGTCATATTGAGGTATTCATAGGTTTCTTCAAGAATAACCAGAGGATTCCGCAGCCAGACCAGTTTGCCGCCTTTATACTTGAAATTTTTGCGATTGATACTCAACCAACCCGAAAGCATATGCGGATCTTCCAGCAACTTTTCCATTGGCCGGGTCAGGAGCGTGCCTTTGCGATCAAGGGTTTCAGAGATCGCTTTCTTGATCTCAGAATCATCGCTGTAGAGTTTGCCATAATGCTTCTTCATCGCTATGAAAGCAAAGACCACATCCAGCTTGCTGGCCTCTTCCTTGAGCTTGCCGACCAAGGTCAGATAAGGAACCACGAAGCGGGTGGTCGGTTTGGCCATAACGTTCTGCCCGAGGAACCAATTGACCAGACCGTAGTGGAATTCGAGGTTGGTTGCCAAATCGGTACCACGCAGCACAGTACTGCTCAGAACTTTGGAAAGATGCTGATAGCTGGCAAGGCGATTGTCACCCTTGGTTAGCAATAAGGCGATATTGGAATCGTAAGCACCGGCCACCGTATAACGCATAAATTGCTCAGTGTCCGGATTGACCATGCAGATGCCCTGGTCATCACGAATTTCGCCATCGATCGGCTTCGACCAGTAGCGAATTACGCCGCCAGCACTCGGCGAGAGTGAACAATCAGTCGCATTGAGACGAGCTTCGGCAGCGGCGCCAAAACGCTGTTGACGTTCCGGACGCGGCAGACGCTTCTTGTGCCGGGCCAGAAGAGCCATCGCTTCGACCAACGATTCGACAATAAAGAACTCTTTCTTGTTCTTCGGATTGGTGAACTTGAGGTTGTAAACCAGTTCCGTTACCCGGTGTTCGACCTGGATACGGGTGTTAACTTCCATGAAGTAGTGGCGGGCACCATCGACAATGCACTCGAATGTTGATGCTGAATCGAGTCCGACGGCAATACCGAACCGCTCCGACTCCTCTTCCATCTTCTTAAGGACCGTCAGATCACTCTCCAGCGCTGTTGCCTGAGCTTTCTGGCCAGCTTTTTTGGCCTTTTCGATCTCCTCGGTCAAGGCTTCCTGGGTGACTGAAATTTCAAGCAATTTCTGCTCATGCATCTGCAGGGAACAGTCACGACCACCGAGAGCAATAGTCCACTCGCCGTTACCAAGCAACTGGATCTCATTGTGACGGGTCTGCTCGATATTAAGTTCGACCAGCACGTTCTTGTTGTCACCAACACCGTTGGCCTTAACTTCAAGCAGGACTTCACGAACCAGTTCCGGTGCGACAGTTGCAGCCTTCTTGATGTCGGCATCGGAGACGTTCTTTTTGGTCAGTAGTGACCCTCCAAGAATCCGTTGGCCCTTACCACCACCGCCACCGATCACTTTAAGGCGAATTCTGGCACCGGGATAACTCTTGAACATCCCCACACATTCTTTTTCAACCTGGGCACAGAGCTCCTCGATGGAGAACAGGTCAATACCTTTTGCATAAGACGCCATCAGGATATGATCGGCCAAATTCGCTATCGCCAGATTTTTATCGTTGAGAATTTTCTTGTCGCACTTGAGCCCTTCAGCCTTGACTACTGCCAGCAACGCTTTGCTACTGGGGTGCTTGGTGATCAGGGTGCGAGCGGTAACATTATCAATCCCCGGGGTAACCGAGACATCCACGCTCAGAGCAGTTCGCTTCGCTTCGTCCTTTTTACCGGCACCGCGCTGGGTAGCTGCGCAGGGGCCGATGAAGTTCAACCCGGCATTTCCAATCGCAGCGACGAACTCGTCGTCTTCCGCCATAAAGCCATAGCCGGCAAAGATTGCATCGTAACCATTATCCTTGGCGATCTGGATAATCTGGCCGATCCGCTCAAGACGCTCTTCCTTGGAGGCTCCGGTGTAATCAGGTACCCGGTGCACACGACTGTTGTCGGTCAGCATGCGCAGTTCCGGCGACAGGGCGTTGGGGTAAACAATCGAATCCTTCTCAGAGAGCAGAATTCCGTAATGGTCCATGCCCATCTCTTCGTAGACAGTCATCGCTTCAAGGCGAATTGGACCACGGCAAACGATCAGCGGCTTGAGATCTTCACAAGAGAAGGAACGAACCCACTCTGAATCGGACTGGCTCAAGCGGCGATCGCTGTGGATCAGTGGATTATTTGTATAGTAATTAGTCTGTGCCATTGCTTTATCTCCAAATCGAAATTTTGATTCGCTTAAGATGCTGTAAAATCCCTGGTTATCAATGAAACTCTCGCTGGACATCATGCCAGGATGACGGCTGATAGTGTCGCAGCAGGAAGTTCATATTCTCGCCAAGGACCTTACGCAGATCGGTCGGCATAACCAGTGAGGAGATGGAACCAAGGGCCAGACCCTCTTTCGGGTTCATCAGTTCTTTTTCGTAACGCAAGTTGAGCTCAGCTTCCTGGGTCTTGAGCCATTCGGCTGCTTCGGCTTCGGCGTCTTTCTTGGCATCGACTCCGTCCATGCCGGCTTTGATGCGTTCCTGGGTTCCTGTCGCAACCATCGTTTTGATGCCACCGCGCATCTTGCGCAGTTCGCCCTTGTAGACAAACTCCTTGCCGGCGGGTCCCATAACGGCCAGACGTGTGGTTGGCAGAGCCAGCACCAGGTCGGCGCCAGTCGGGTAGTTGTTGTAAGACGCGTAAGCTCCACCATAGGCATTGCGCAAAATCAAAAGGATACGGGGGGTACGCACATCAATGATCGAATCGAGCATGGAACGACCAGCCTGCACAATACCGCGGGCTTCCTGATCACGCCCCGGCAGGAAGCCGGTAGTGTCTTCCATAAAAATCAATGGAATATTGTAGATGTTGCAGAAACGTACAAAACGAGCGATTTTAACAGCCGAGTCGCAGTCAATCTGGCCAGAGGAGACTGCGCTGTTGTTGGCAACGAAGCCAACCACGTTACCACCGAGGCGGCCGAGAGCAGTGATCGCCTCGCGGGAACGATCAGGCTGTAATTCGAAGTAATCGCCGTGATCGCAAATCTGCTGGATGATAATTGAAACATCGAAGGGAGTATTGAAACCGGTCGGTGAGTTGAAGGCTTTCTTCAACAGAGTATTGATCTCCCAGGTCTTACGATCGAGCGGATCGCTGGTCTCCTGGAAAGGCGCCATACTGAAATTATTGTCTGGCAGATAGCTGATCAGACGCACAGCAGTACGTAGCGCTGCGGTCTCATCGGCCACCGTCAGATCGGTAACACCCGATGCGCAATGAACCTTGGGGCCACCAAGATCTTCGGGAGTGATATCCTCACCAAGCACCGATTTGACAACACCGGGGCCAGTCAGCCCAAAGAAGGTATCTTTGGGCTGAATCAGGAAACTGCCCTGACGCGGCAGGTAGGAACCACCGCCAGCGTTGAAACCGAACATACACATGACGGTTGGCACCACACCGCTGATTTTGCGCAAGGCAGTGAATGCTTCAGCATAGCCATCAAGACCACCGACTCCGGCCGGAACAAAGGCGCCCGCAGAGTCGTTCATACCGATCAGTGGCAAACCTTTTTCGCCGCACATTTTGAAGAGACGCGCCAACTTGTTGCCGTTGGTTGCGTCAATGGAGCCAGCGCGTACCGTGAAATCGTGACCGTAGACACCGACATCACGACCGTTGATATTAAGGATACCTGTAACAAGTGATGCACCATCAAGGTTCTTGCCCCAGTTCTGGAAAAGGATGTTCGGTTTGGCCTGGGTCAAAACTTTGATCCGTTCCCAAACTGTCATCCTTTTCTTGAAATGCTGCTTTTCAATCTGCCCGACGGGCACAGATTTGATTGGACGCTGGATCAGGTCGTAACCTTCCTGCATCACATCCTCGTAGCCACCACGCACGCCCGCAACTTCGCCGGGAATGGTGAATTCGACTTTTTCTGGCGGATCGAATGGATTCTTCAGTGACGGTTTAATCGCTTTTTTGGCCATCTTTGAATTCCTCTATTGGCTGGAGTTTTCAGCAAGCAACTGATTCGCTTCGCTGGCTGATATTTAATAAACCCGGTTGATATTCAGTAAACTTAGTGTTCTTAAAACACGTGAGTTAATTCAGAAGTGCAGAACGTACATAACATAGTTACAGTAGAATAGGGTTTTATCCACCGCATGGATATAGCCCAAGTGCTCTAGGATGTCAATGGTAAATTCATTTTAGATAAAACATATTTACTTATATTAAACACCTGTTTAGCGAGACATTATTTCTTTTCATAACTCCTTTATGCACTGAGTAGTGAAGTGTCTGACAACTGGTGAACATGCTGTTATTACACCGGTAAAAATCTACGTCTCGACTTACTGTTGACTTCACAAAGAGGATTGCCGCATCATAAGCGGACAATCCCAAACACGAGGTTACCCTTGTCCGATATTCTTACAGATTTCCCGGTAGGCTTGCAGTTCTGGCCTCAAGCCCGACGCCGGTCACGGAACCTGCGGGAAGGCTACAACTTTTCCCTGCTGGAAAATTCCAGCGACACCTACCACTTTTCAGTCCTGGCAGGCGCATCGCGCATGGGTGTGGCATTTAATGAATTTGCCACCAGTATGCCGGAAGAAGCGTTCTTCATCCTCGAATTCTATACCACGGAACCGAACGCAAACGATCAGGAACCACCAATACCGACGATTCACTATTCGCCCTATATGCCGATCCCGGAAATCATGGACACTATTGCTCCTTACTGGAACCGGCTGGTGCATGATGGCTTCGTCGGTTTTGGGCTGGCCAATAATCGCTCCAGTCAGGAGATGTTCTATTCGGAAGAGAAAGTTCTGACTTTTTTCACCGACAACCATCTGCGACTCACTAACCAGTTGGCCAAGACCAGAATCCCACACTGTCCGGACCTGCTTCTACACACGGAACTTGGCCACGACCACCTGTCGCTGCTCTGTTTGGAACGCGAGAATCTCCCGGGCTGCCGGCAAGACTTCAGCGATCGAGACCTGGATTACGCACACTTTTGCCGCGAGCTGGTTGACACTCTCAGTATGTACCCGGTGGAAGAGAGTCTTTCTTTTTTCTTCTCCCGCAAGGAACAGAGACTGATCGAAGAAATTCTCAGCCAGAACCCGAGCTATGAAGAATTTGCCGAAGATGATTTTGGAGCCCTGCTCCTTGATTGGAATGACTTCGTCCAGGAGTGTTGCAGTAATTTCGAAGGAGATTTATGGGAGTACCGTATGGGCCTGCAGCTACGGGACATACTTCACCATGTTATTTCAACCTGCGAAGAACCACTCAAAAGCCGCATCCTCGAGGTTCTCAAGGCACCGGATGAAAAATTCCGCCAGATCCTGATTGACAACCGCAAAAGGATGGACAACCCGGGCACCGTCTCCTCGGATGAGCACTTCTGGTACAACGGTGTGATCCGCAATGCAGGACACGAGCTTCGCCGCGACCTGATGCGCCACGACTGGTATAAACCTTAATCCGGGACGCGTACCTGACCCTATGATCGCTCTACTTGCAGCTGTTTCCGCAGAAACTCACCTGATCAGGCAATCCCTTCAGAATTTTAAGCAACAGTCTGCCGATGGCATCACCCTGACAACCGGTAAATTCGCTGACCATGAGATCTGCCTGGCGCATAGCGGCATCGGCAAAGCGGCTGCAGCAGCAAGTGCAATCACCTTACTGAGTAACTGCCGGCCAGATGCCCTCTGGCTATTCGGTTGCGGTGGTGCCTACCTCGGCGCAGGCTTAGCTGTCGGCGACCTGGCTCTTGCCACTGCAGAGATCTTCGGTGACGAAGGGGGTGCGACGGCCAAAGGCTTCCGTGACTTTACCGAGATGAAGCTGCCCATGCGCCAGACTCCCGAACCTCTTTTCAATAGCTGGCCAGTCGATCCAAAGCTACACGACTGGGCGCAACCACTTCTGTCAGATCATGCGGAAAGCACAAATACAGTCCTCCGTAGTGGACCTTTTGTTACGGTCTCCACATGTACGGGAACGACGTCAAAAGCCACGGTGATTGAAAGTCGCACGGGTGGGATCTGTGAAAACATGGAAGGGGCTGCGGTCGCCCTTGCTTGTCAGCAGTTAACAGTGCCGTTACTTGAGGTCCGTGGCATTTCCAACCTGGTTGAAGATCGCGACACCAGCCGTTGGAATCTTTCCCTCGCCATGACTGCAGCACAGAATGCCATTCTAATGCTTCTTCAAGCACGGTCCGGGCAAAAGAAATGACAAAGACTTTAAGTCTGGGCTACTCACCCTGTCCGAACGACACCTATATCTTTTACGCTCTGACGCATAATAAGGTCACAATCCCTCAGCACATGATTGCAGAGCGTCTTGAGGATGTGGAGACACTCAACCAACTGGCACTTAATGGCCTGCTCGACCTGACCAAAATCTCCTACCATGCTTTCGGGCATCTTCGCGATCGTTACGTCCTCTTGCGCAGTGGTGGCGCCCTCGGTCGCGGTTGTGGACCAACGGTCATTGCTCAGGGGCCAACCGACATGAAAAGCTTGCGCGGAAAGCGCATAGCGGTTCCGGGCAAACTGACCACGGCCAACCTGCTGCTACAACTTTATGGGACAGGTTATGAAGAGCTGTTGATCCTCCCCTTTGACCAGATCATGCCCGCTCTCAAATGTGGCGAAGTGGAAGCTGGAGTCATCATCCACGAGTCACGTTTCACTTTCCAGCAAGCAGGATTTCATGAAGTTGTTGATCTTGGGGCATGGTGGGAAGAAGACACAGGTCTGCCAATTCCACTCGGTGGGATTCTGGCGCGACGGGATCTGGGTGTAGAGACAATCCAGTCCGTCGATCGGGCCATTCGAGCCAGCCTTGAGTATGCCCGGCAGCATCCTCAGGAGCCGCGTGCCTATATCAAAGATCACGCCCAAGAACTTGATGATCAGGTGATTGATGCGCATATCAACCTTTATGTGAATGACTTTTCGCTTGATCTTGGTGAAGAGGGGGTTAACGCTGTAGAGGCTCTCCTGGCTCGTGCCGAAGCACGCGGGCTGATACCAAAGAGTAAAGAGCCGCTATGTCTCTGTTAAATCTGTGATCTAAAGATAAGACCGGCGGGACGCGACCCGCGGTCTTGCTTGAGGTTTTAAAATGTTTCAGCCCTCTAAACGGAAAAAGGGCATGGAATCAATCCACCCCCCTCCTTAACAGCATACAACCTTACAAAAAACTTAAGACAAATGCACCGCCTTAACAAAGCGAGCACCAATAGCTTCCGTCAGTCCGACCAGTGTCGCCTCATCAACCGGAGAATCAACAGAAAAACCCACCATAGCCTCACCACCCTTACCCCTCCGACCAAGGCTCATAGAGCCGATGTTCACCTCAGCCTCACCTAGGATGGTACCAATCTTACCGATCAGGCCGGGCCGATCCTCATATGCCAAAACCAACATATGCTCTTCAGGGGTGAAATCAACAGCAAAGTCACGCATTTTGACGATCTTTGGCATTCCTTCAAAGAGAGTACCAGCAATGGTTCGCTTGCCCTGTGGAGTTTCCAGACTCAAGGTGATCAGATTGGAGAAGAACTCAGATTCTGTTGAGCGACTCTGCTCAACAACCAGACCACGGCGCTCGGCAACCAGGTTGGCGTTGACCATGTTGATTTCCTGGTCAGTACAGCGATTGAGCAATGCCGCAAGCCCAGCTACAGTAATCGGCATGCAGTCATGCGCGGCAAGCTTGCCAGTATAATTAAAAGTGACCTTGCCAGGGTTTTCCGGTGCTAGCTGAGAGATAAAATCGCCCATAACAGCAGCCAGCTCCATAAAGGGGCGCATCTGGGCCATGAGGTCCGGATCGAAACGGGCAATATTCACAGCATTCTCCACCGGTTTGCCATCAAGCAGGTTGAGAATCTCGCGGCTGACATCAACCGCAACATTGGTCTGCGCCTCAAAGGTATTGGCACCAAGGTGCGGGGTGACAATCATGTTCGGGTGAGCGATCAATCTTTTGAGGGTTTTGTTATTGGGTGGTTCCTCGCTCCAGACGTCAAATGCAGCGTGAGCCACTTTACCTCCTTCCAAAGCGTTCAACATGTCAGCCTCGTTAATAATGCCACCTCGGGCGCAGTTGACGATCAATACACCATCTTTCATCTGCGTGAAGTGCACTGCCGTAATCAGATCGCTGGTCTCGTCGTTCAGTGGTGTATGCACTGAGATAACATCAGCCATGCTGATCAGTTCATCGAGTGAAACCAGGCGCGTTCCGAAATCAGTCGCCCGTTTTTCACTGATATACGGGTCATAAACCACCACATCCATTTCAAAAGCCCGGGAGCGTAGCGCCACTCGACCACCGACTTTGCCAAGACCGATAATACCCATGGTCTTGTGCTTGAGCTCGTAGCCCGTGAATGGAGCCCGTTGCCACTGGCCACTCTTTAGACTGGCGTTGGCATCCGGGACATTGCGACACATAGAGAGCAGGATCGCCATGGAGTGCTCTGCAGCCGAGTTGGTATTACCGAACGGCGCATTAACGACAATGATGCCACGTTCGCTAGCAGCGGGAACATCGACATTGTCGATACCGACCCCGGCACGGGCGACCATTTTCAGCTTTGTGGCATGGCTTAAGAGCTCTGCATCGACTTGAGTCCCGGAGCGGGTGATGATGGCATCATAGTCGCCGATCAGCTGATAGAGTTCGGCCTTCTCCAAACCAAGGCGCACGTCCAGCTGAACTCGCGGATCTTTCTCCAGGGGCTCAAGGCCCTTCTCGGATATCTCGTCAGTAACGATGACTTTCATTGACTTTATTCCTCATGAATAATGGCGGAAGCAAAAAGATCGAAGTGCCGATTCTAGGGCGAAGATTCCCCCCTGTCAACGCCATCATTCCGTATACGTTAAGTATTTTTAGATGAGGCCAACTGCTCCTTGGTTAACTTGATACAGAGGCACTCACCCGCCGCATAAACACTCCCATCAAGGGCACAGACTTCACCGTGCACCAAAACCTTACGCCCCTGAACTGAAATCAGTTTGGTATTGACCTGCACCACAGTCTGAATCGGCAGCAGTTGCCGAAAGCTGACATTCAGATTGCCAACCACAATCTGGTGTCCTGCCGCCCAGGCGGCCAAACCGAGAACCTCGTCAAGCACTGCAGCGATACTGCCGCCATGGGCATGACCAGGCGGGCCTTCCGTCACCGGGCCGAACCAGATCCTGGCAACCAGATTGGTTTCCTGATCGCGAAAGTACTTCATCCGGAAACGATCGCCGGTCCGGTCTCCGGAAACAAAGCGTAATGTTTCACCAACCAGCGCGGGAGCGTCAAAAAACTCCCAACCTGCCTCGCCCTGCAAATCAACTTCAGTCACCACAACCTCCAAAAGGAAAATGGGGATACTTCCCATTGGAAAGTATCCCCACTCTTAACAAAATAATTTGCGGAGAGTTAACCGTTCTTGCTCTCGAATTCTTTCATGAAACCCGCCATTTTTTCGACACCGGCCAGCGGCATGGCGTTGTAGATGGAGGCGCGGATACCGCCGACACTGCGGTGGCCTTTGAGTGCATACAGACCCTGTTCGCCAGCTTCCTTGAGGAACTTTGCTTCGAGCTCTTCACTTGCCAGGTTGAAACTGACGTTCATGGTGCCGCGGAATTCAGGTTGGATCACGCCACGATAATAATCACCGTCATCGATGAGACTGTAGAGGATACTTGCCTTCTGCTCGTTGATTTTCTCGATCGCTGCGACACCGCCCTGCTCCTGCAACCACTCCAGCACCAGGCCGGTGACATAGATGGCAAAGGTGTTGGCGGTGTTGGTCAGGGAGTTATCCTTGGCGCACTGTTCATAGTTGAGGAGCACCGGCGTCTCAGGGGAAGCATGACCAAGCAGGTCCTCACGAATGACTACAATCGCGGTTCCGGAAGGTCCAAGGTTTTTCTGCAGGCCAGCGTAGACACAACCGAACTTACTGTAATCGACCACGCGAGAAAGGATCTCCGAGGTCTGGTCGGCAATCAAAGGCACCTTGCCGGCATCAGGGAACTGGCTGTAGCGTGAGCCGTAAAGGGTATTGTTGCTGGTGATGTGCAGGTAGGCGGCATCCTGGTCAATCATCTCCGGTGTTATTGTGGGCAGACGATCGTAACTGGTGTCGGCACTGCTGGCAATGACCTGAATATCGCCATAACCTTTGGCATCCTTGTTGGCAAGCTTGGCAAAGTTGCCCGTCTCAACATAGAGGCATTTCTTACTCGCCGTTCGTCCGGCCAGGTTCATCGGCAGAGCCGAGAACTGCATGCGCGCACCGCCGTGGA
Organism: Deltaproteobacteria bacterium; assembly: GCA_024279915.1. GTDB lineage: Bacteria > Desulfobacterota > Desulfuromonadia > Desulfuromonadales > BM103 > M0040. The sequence goes on along the minus strand of JAJRRB010000078.1, from coordinate 217,249 downwards.
CAAAAAGAATCTTGTAGTTATCCGGCAGGTTGGTCAACTGACGAAAGCGGTCCTGGGCATCAAGAAGAACTTTTTCAAACTGCTTGGCACGGTGGCTGACTTCGATAACAGAAACACCCATCCCCTGAAAATCAAGAAATTCCTCGCGAATGCGTTCCATCACAGGGACCGGCAGCATCGCCGGACCAGCACCAAAGTTATAAACTTGAGACATGAGAGACTCCTGTTGTTCTGTTTAGATGAGAGTACGAACCTTGATAACCCCGTCGATAGCTTCCAGAGCCTGGACAAGCTCGTCAGACGGCTCTTGTTCGATGTCAATAATATTGTAAGCCACTTCATCACGGCTTTTATTGATCATGTCGATCACGTTGATTTCCCGATCAGCCAACACGGAAAGCACCTGATTCAGCATTTTCGGCACATTGCGATTGGAAAAGGCGATACGGTAACCGCCATTGCGCTCCAGTGCGATATTTGGGAAATTGACCGCATTCCGGATATTGCCATTCTCGAGAAAATCAATCAGCTGATCAGCCACCATGATGGCACAATTCTCTTCGGCCTCTTCGGTACTGGCACCAAGGTGCGGGATCGGCACAACTTTGTCATTTCCCATCAGCTCCTGAACCGGGAAATCCGTCAGGTACTTGCCAATCCGACCATTCTCCAGACCGAGCAGGATCGCCTCGGTATCAGCGACCTTCTCACGAGACAGGTTGATCAGAGTTGCTCCTGGCTTGAAGCTGTCGATCAGATCTTTGTTGATCAGATTGCGGGTCGCTTCGAGAACCGGCAGGTGCAAGGTGACGATATCCGACTTGGCCAGCAACGACTGCATATTCTCCATGCGCTCGACATCACGAGAGAGGCGCCAGGCAGCGGCGACAGAAAGAGCCGGGTCATAACCAAGCACTTTCATGCCAAGCATCAGACCGGTTTCGGCAACCAGCGAGCCGATGGCACCGAGGCCCACAACACCGAGGGTCTTGCCCTTCAGTTCAGTTCCACCATAAGTCTTCTTGCCGCCTTCAACCAGCTTGTGTAACTCTTCGGCGTTCTTGCCTTGCCCCTCTTTGCGAACAAACTCGATCGCACCGACAATGTCGCGGGTCGATATCAGCATCGCCGCTAATGCCAACTCCTTAACGGCATTGGCGTTAGCACCGGGTGCATTGAAAACCACGATGCCGCGTTCCGTACAATTTTCGACCGGAATGTTGTTGACTCCAGCACCAGCACGACCGACCGCTTTGACAGAAGTTTCGATGTCTTCTGGTTGCAGAACATGGCTGCGCAACATCAGCGCATCGGGGGTGCCAATCTCGCTGGCAATTTCATACTTGTCGAGGGAGAATTTCTCCAGACCTTTGACAGAGATTTTGTTGTAAGTACGGACTTTATTCATCGTGGACTCCTGAAAATATGCTTGATTTGAAAACAAAAAACGCCGCACCGTCCTTCTAGGAGGTTGTCGGACTATACGGGCCGAAGCGAAAATTCGGGAGTTTGAGACCAGATTTTGGCTCGTTTGAGAGTAATAGCCGTAGCTATTGGTCGAAAAAGAGCTGAGATATGGGCCAAACTGCCGGATTTGCAGCCGGGTCATGGATAGTCCGACAGCCTCCTAGGGCATTCATGGTCGGCGATCTTCGTCTTCAACAGGTGTAAAGAGCTGCCGGAAGGCCGTTTTTACTACTTTTCCCGGCAGTTTGTCAATGGCTTCAGCGGGTAATCCTGCGCGCCTCCAGATAGAAACGTTTTTCATCCGCTTCACCCATGGAAAAGGTCTTGCGCGGCAAGGCTCCATCCCGGACGATGGTGCGGAACAAATCATGCTTGGAAATCGATGGCAGATAGAAGCCAACGTTGCCTTGCTGACCACCGAGTCGGCTGACTGCTTCATTACCATGGATGTAATCAATGCGCGCTGCTGGAGTTTTTTGTAGATACTCGTCAAGGAAGTTCTGCAGGGTCGCGACTTCAAGGGTCAGAGTCGGATCAGCAATTTTCAGCAAACCATAACGACCAGCAGCAACCAATGGAAGCGCATGTGGCGTACCAGCAGCTTCGGCGGCAGCATTTGCAGCGGCGAAATCTTCATACCACTCAACCTGACAGGGCGTACCAGCCTGGCGATAGTAATCATCAGCTTTCTCGAACAAGTCATCAGTATTGACATCGAAAATCACGCGATGAATTGCCTCGAACTCAAGACCTGGGTCATGAACATTCACCAGTTCTACCAGCGCATAGCGAGCCGGGTGACCCATGATGTCAGCAGGATCGGAGGCATCAGACTTGAGTTGCTCCCAGATCGCCTTGGCAGTAGCGAAACTGTGATTGCCATCACCCATAGCATAGAGCATGACTTCGTCATCATCGACATCGTAACGCTTTTGGAACCGGTCTTTTTCTGCCAGACGCTGCAGAGCGGAGCCAATCTGACCGAGTAAACTCTGCTGGGTAACATTCCAACCGCGAAGATGGCCGCCGTTCTGCATCAGCTCAAAATCATAAGCCAGTTCCAGATCAGCATCAAACAACGGTTCAATCACTGTCTGCTCGGGATCATCGATCAGCACCATGATATGCGGCAATTCAACGGCCGCATTTTCCCTGACGCGAATGCGCGGAGGTAAACGATCGACAATAGTCCCTTCAGTGGTTCGGATCATGGTTTTGGAACCAGGGCGATAATCATAAGCTTCCAGATCGAGCGCCACAACCAGCCCCTTGCGTGATGGTGCATGACTGGTTTTACGATCAACCAGCATAAAGCCTTGCTCCTGAGCGGCCAGAACACCATCAGCCAGGTACTGATTCATACATTGGTTGATATCGGCAATCCTCGCATCGCCGTCAGCTTCTTCCAGATAAACCTCCGGGAAGACCAGACGCAAGGTTGAAGGCTGATCGGCAGTCAGGCGATCAATCGTCTGCCAGTACTCCGGTTCGGAAGTATATTGGTCACAGGCAATCACCGCCCAGCGGCCCAGGTCGATGCCTTCCTTAGGCAATAAGATGGTCGGAACTTGCAGTGCAAGAGTTGCGAGATTCATAATTAAGTCTTTCCCCTTTTCGGTTTCTAAATCTTATTTCACAACCCGTAGATGCGAACCGGAGCCACCACTCTCTGGCCCATCAGGCGGGTCTTCGTCCGCATCACCCTGAATCAGGTCCATATTCGGCAAACTATTGGTTGCAACCATCTGCTGTATCCCATCAGCCACTGCCAGACACTGTTTTGTACAGACTTTACGCACCGGGCACATCGTACAATCAGCTTCACCTGCTGCCGCACGTAGAGCATGGATGACAAGATCAACACTCTCAATCTGGTTCAACGGTATCAAAAACATAGAGACTCCAACTGCGGATTCTGGGTTAAACGTTTTTTCGCGTTCCTTATCCCACGTACCGCTTTCTCGATTTTAAAGCTTTTTCCCCACAACTTTAGCAAATTCAGCAAGCTTATCCATCATCACTTTGAAATCGGCCGGACGCAACGACTGTGGTCCATCACTGGCAGCAACTTCCGGATGAGGATGAACTTCAACTATCAGGCCATCACAACCGGCGGCGACTGATGCATAGCACATGCTCGGCACCAGTGAAGCATGGCCGGTCGCATGCGAAGGATCAATAATAATCGGCAGGTGCGTCTGCTCTTGCAGAACCGGGATTGCCGAGATATCAAGAGTATTACGGGTTGCCGTTTCAAAAGTACGAATACCACGCTCACAGAGAATAACTCGTTGATTACCTTCGGAGAGAATGTATTCGGCGCTCATCAGAAATTCCTGAATGGTTGTCGACATGCCGCGTTTAAGTAAGATCGGCTTGTCGATTTTACCGAGCATTTTGAGCAGGGCAAAGTTCTGCACATTACGCGCACCAACCTGCATCACATCGGCATATTTTGCAACCAGCTCAACATCACGAGAATTGACGACTTCTGTCACAACCGGCAGCCCGGTCTCTTCCCGAGCCATTGCCAGCAATTTGAGGCCCTCTTCTTCCATGCCCTGAAAAGAATAGGGGCTGGAGCGCGGCTTGAAGGCTCCACCACGAAGAACCGTGGCTCCTGCAGCCTTAACAGCATGAGCGGATTCAAGGATCTGCTCTTCGCTCTCTACTGCGCAGGGCCCCGCCATAACCACAAGGCGATCTCCGCCAACGGCTACGCCGGGAGCAATCTCAACAGTGGTTCGCTCCAATTTGACTTCTTTACTCGCTAATTTGTAGGGTTTGAGAATCGGCACCACATTTTCCACGCCTGGCATCGATTCGAGTGACTGCAGTATCGCCTTGCCACGCTCATCACCAACCGCACCGACAACATTGCGGGTATCACCGTGAATCACATGAGGTTTGTAACCCAACTCCTTGATGCGCGCCTCGACTGCGACCAGTTCTTCATTACTGGCTCCATTTCGCATAACGATAATCATTTGTTCGTCTCCTTTTGAGAAAGTTCCGGTTAAAAGTGAAGGCCGGCAGGGGTTTCCCGGCGGCCTTCATCGTTTACTTTCCCTTAAACGAAAAAACCACAGGCGCCCTGATTGAGCCCGCCCGTGGTTTCAGTAATTCTATCGATAGTTGATCATCAACAGACTTCTCCCCGGTCAGGCAAGCCAAAAAAGCTGCCGAACCAAAAGTAACTATCTGTAAACAACCAACTTTGTGATTTCATTTCGATGCCACCCTGATCAAATTTCGTGAAACTTCTTGGTAACAAAAAGCACAACGGAAAGCAAGCAAAGAATCGGTCACCGCTTTTATCCTTGACATAAAGTGAGCTTTTGGTTACAAATCCCTTTCCTTGCCCAGGTAGCTCAGTCGGTAGAGCAGAGGACTGAAAATCCTCGTGTCGGCAGTTCGATTCTGTCCCTGGGCACCATAAGTTATAAGGCCTCGCAATCTACCGACTGCGAGGCCTTTTTTATTCCGTGTAACCTCTCATAACCTCTAAGGGTCTCTTCGTGTGAAAAGAGTATCCCCTTCCCCTACGGGGGGGATACTTGCAACGGAAAACATCGGCCAACATATCGGCCAAAACCAAAAGAAAATGCTCGCATCTAACCATTTTAAAAAAACAATATGCATAATTATTAGTCACTTAACGATCTATATAATAAAAAAACATCGGCCAACATATCGGCCATTTTAGTGGAAAAAACAAAAAAGATGATGTATGCTTCGTGCAAATCAGTCTTGCCAAGCTAAAGTCAGGAGCTTCGGATGTCCAAAGAGCCCATTTACACACGCACCTCGCAAATGGAGCCAATGTTCCCATCGGTTCAAGATGCAAGCCTTACTGATTTGGCTATTGAAGTCATTCGACAATCAGCCGCGCTGAGCACAACTCTGCATCCAACGACCCGAAAAGCAATTGTTGGACTGGTGCGGTCCATGAATAGCTACTATTCCAATCTCATTGAGGGCCACAATACCCACCCCGTTGACATTGAACGGGCATTAGTCAAAAACTACTCTCATAACCCCGTAAAACGAGCGCTGCAAATGGAGAGTGCCGCACATGTAGAGGTTCAGAAACTTATAGAGGTGCGGCTGGCAGAGAAGGTTGATACTGATATCTGCGCACCTGATTTCCTCTGTTGGATCCACCGCGAATTTTACGAGCGGCTTGCCGATGAATTCCGTAACATCAAAACCTCTGAAGGCGAGATAAAAGTTGTGAAGCCAGGAGAGCTTCGTGAAAACGAGGTCACCGTAGGCATACACCTTGCCCCTGGGTTTCACTCACTGCCAAGCTTTTTGTCGCACTTCCATGCTGCTTATGGCGATCCACATTTGAGCGCAGTAAATAAAGTTGTGGCAGCCGCAGCTTCTCACCATCGCCTTGCTTGGATTCATCCATTTTTGGATGGCAACGGTAGAGTTACCCGTCTCTTTTCTCACACTTACCTTGTTAAAGCACGTATTGACGGTCATGGTATGTGGACCGTTTCCCGTGGCCTGGCGCGCAATCGCGATGACTATCTAGCTGCGCTTGCCGGTGCCGACAGCCACCGTCAAGGAGACATGGATGGTCGTGGCAACCTTTCAAACAAAGGCCTGGTCGCTTTTTGCACCTTTTTCCTGGAAATGGCTCTTGATCAAATAAAGTTCATGTCGACTCTGCTTGACTTTGATGGCTTGCAAAAACGCATCATCGGTTATGTAGATCGCCAGACAGTTCTTGGAGAACTACAACCAGAATCTGGATATCTTTTACGTGAGATTTTATTTCGCGGAGAAGTCCCTCGCGGAGAGGCCTCGAGAATAACCGGAAAGGCAGAACGTACAGCACGCCGTATTCTCAAAGACCTTCTTGAAAAGAGGCTGTTAAGTGCTGAGACAGAGAAGGGGCCAGTGCGTCTTGCCTTTCCCACCTGCGCTGTCGGATACTATTTCCCTCGTCTATATCCTGAGGGCGCCGAGCTGGGCGAAGACTAAAACTAAAACTCTGGAGAGTCGACGGTTTGGTTCTGTCCCTGGGCACCACAAGTTAAAAGGCCTCGCAATCTACCGACTGCGAGGCCTTTTTCTTTTTTGGCGGCACTTTGGTAACAGCACAGTCAATCGAAACGTCAATCGAAACGTCAATCGAAACGTCAATCGAAACGTCAATCGAAACGTTGCATCGTGATGAAATGTCTAATAGAATGGTTTAGTTACGATTCTAATCTCGGGTGTCAATCAGCCCATGCTCTCTGGCTCAACAGGATTGAATCAAGTGTCTGCGCCAATCAAACAGAGTAGCCTTTCCCTTAAACGGCTAGCCCTCCCCAAAGGTTCAAAGGGCTTTACCCTCATTGAACTCCTGGTGATCGTTGCGATCATTGGTGTTCTTGCCGCGATTGCGATCCCCACATACAGCAACTACATAAATAAAGCAAAAGTAACCGTTGCGTATGGCACATTGGACGCTATTCGTAAAAACTTTGAAAACTATCACATTGACTACCAAGAGTATCCTCCCGAGCCGATCAACTTCTTCACTGGGACAGACGGTAATGGGCGCACTGTCTTTTCAAGTCTTTTACTGGATCAAATCAACAGTGACATCATTCTCGTCAGCTATAATTCTGCCATCAATGGCGGCACCTATACCCTGGTAGCCAATGCCAGGGATGACGATCAAACTGAAATAACTTTAACCCCAACAGAAATCTTCAAGGCCCCATAACCATGGCCAAATTCAACAGAAAACGTTACTTCATCGATAAGCAGTTACAGACAAAGTACATCATCTTAACGATTATGATGCTGATACTTTACACTTTGCTGTTTGTCGTAATCTTGCTTTTTCCCTATATCGTAGCGCTTTCATTTGACTATCCCCTCGCTGAGCAAACCGAGGCAGCTAAAACATTACTGATTTTGCACGGAAGCATTTGGCCTGCCCTTGGCGTAGTTATTCTCATTATGAGCGCCGTGAGCATTTTGATTACCCACAAGATAGCCGGGCCGGTTTATCGTTTTAAACAAACCCTCGCTCAAATTGCTAATGGCAACCTGGACGTATCAATCAAGTTGAGAGAAAAGGACGATCTGAAAGACTTAGCGGAAGATCTTAACATGGTGATCAGTGAGTTGCGGGGAGCTGTAAAAAACCTCAGAGGTGACTACGAGACCATGTCATCATGCATCAACGACCTGGAAGACCAGATCAAGGACAACCAGATCGACAATGAGGCAGGAAGAGCATTGATAGAGAAGATGCAGGCGAGGAGAGAGGAAACCGCTCAAATTCTGGATAAGTACTCAAAATAAACAGAACTTACATCTTTCAAGCAGAACACAAAACGGGCTCCGTCTATCTACTGGACGGAGCCCGTTTTGCATATTACAGACAGGAATCATGTCAACTTTACTCTCAGGTGTGCTTAAACTCAACTTTAACATCCTGACGATGTTCAGGATCAATCTGCCAAAGAGTGCGTTTTGCAAAGTTAAAGAGACGAGCATAACAACGTCCGGGAATTGCTCAAGACGGATATTGTACATGTTGACTGATTCATTGAGAAACTCACGGCGATCAGCGATCTGATCTTCTAGTTCAGTAATGCGATAGCCGAGTTGCTGGAAGGACTTGTCAGCCTTAAGATCGGGGTATTTTTCAACCACCATGAAGAGAGACTTCAAGGTGTCGGTCAACATGTTCTGGGCCTGCATTTTCTGCTCATCCGATCCGGCCTGATTGACCATGGAGCGCGCTTTGATGACCGCTTCCAAAGTCTTCTGCTCGTGCTGCATGTAACCTTCACAAACCTTGATCAACTTGGGTAATTCGTCGTAACGTTGTTTGAGCAAAACATCGATATTGCTCCAGTTTCGCTCAATGTTGTTCTTTAATGCGACAAAACCATTGTAGATAGTGATCACGTAGAACACCAGCGCAACGATGATAAAAGCCATAACCCCAAGAATAATCCAAGCCACACTCATAGCAAAACTCCTTCGGAAAAAGGTTACATCGTGATGTACTGCAGAAACTTGTAAAGAGCCAGAATCACCGCTCCCAAGCCAGCAATCAACAGGGGTATACTTATTAGACCATACTTGCGGATCAGCTCGGCCTCGGAAACTGTTTCGGCGATAATAAATGGCGAACTGCGTTGCGGACCCTTGCCAATCACCACATGTTCTTCCTGGCGTTTACGTGCGCTACCCTCCGTCAGCTGCTCACGCATTGCCTCCTGCTCAGCATCGTTACGGGCATTTTGCCATTCAACTTCGTCGATAACTCCGTCGCCATCAGCATCGTAACGGCGCATCGCCCGGGGGTCAAGCTTGAGCTGGCGTAGCTTCGCCATAGTTCGTTCACGCAGGCTCATGCGCTCTTCGCGTAACGGCTGAGCATAACCGAGTACGTAGAGAGAGGTCCCTTCATAGATAATATCCTCAATCCACTTTTCATCTTCATCGTAACCACTGCCAAACGCTGTAAAAGTGAGTGGCGACTGACCGGGATAGCCAGTCTGCTGAACCTTGGCTTTTATGGAAGCGCCTGCGGGGACAACAATGACCCGCCCCGTGCCATCGTCAATCTGGAACGGAACATGATTGCTGTTGACCTCTTTGATCAACTTCCAGCTCTTATTGTTATCTTTACGGTATTTACGCAGCCGGTACCAGGCACAGGCCGATTGGGTCATCGGTGCCACCAAAGCGTAAAGGCGTTTGGTTCGACCATGAACTTCAACCAGCCCCATAGCCACAGAACGGACTTTGCTGGTCGGCGTGTTTTCAATGCGCCGTTTGAGACGAATATAATGAAACCCGCCCCAGAGTAAAAGCACAGCCGCAATCGCTGGCACAACCCCGGTCGCGATTCCATATCTGGAGATCAATCGAAGCAGCTCATCGCCAACACCACCAGCCACGAAAGAGAACCCGACAGCAACCACAAAAACTGTCAGGAGCGATTTTCGCCAGTTCAGTTTGGCCGCTGGCCGGTCCGGCGGAGCAGGCAAATCCCTACGCTTTAACTGGCTTTTGACAGGCTGTTGTACGGTCGACGTTTCGTCGCTATCGTCGAGCTCGCCACGAATCTCTTGGGTTACTTCAGCAAAACCAGGAATCGCGTTAATGCCACCGCCCGCCAGAACCGCACCAAGTGCTGGCTGTCCAACCACAACAGCAGCCGTGACACCGGCCACCAAACCAGCGCTACCGGACTGCTGTTCCGTTACGGGGCGGCCATCGCCTTGTAACTGGGTGACCAGCCAGCCATAACGACTCAGGCTGGCGATATTTTCCAGAGTTGCCGATGGGTTATCAGAAGCTTTTTTAACATTACATCTCGGCAGTTGACTCAAACCAAAGTCACAGTACAACCGGAACGACCCGGCATACTCTTTGACCAATTTCATCAACGCCTGCAAGTTCTGCCTGCTCCCCATAGCCGCACGAGTACCGAGGCCGTCAATATTGAAACGACCAGGCATCACCTGCACTGTTTTCTGAACTTTGTGCTCCTGGTCGAGCAGGTAAAAATCAAAGACCGGCTGTCCCTGCAGGATGGTGCGAATCATCTCGTCGCGACTGAGGATTTCCAGAGCATCGCTACCGCGATAGGTATTCTGGGCCAAAAGTCGTTTGACATGTTTGTCAGCCAGCCCCCCCGAAAGATCAGCCAGTACTCCGACCACTGACGCACCTCGCTCAAGACGAACCGGCGACTTCTGACAGGTAAACATAATGTAATCACCGTGGATTTCCAGACTACGTAACAGGTCAGAAGCAAAGGCAGGTTTCTGTGGCTCAATCAGCCAACAGGCGAAGCCGTGAAGTTGCAACAGAGCCGCCACTTTCCCGGTCTTTTCGAGAGGGCCCTTACCAAACATGGCTAAGCCTGGGCCGATCAGGCGTTGGTGTGCCGTATATGTATCGAGACCGAAATCACTTTGCAACAGCTGCAACAGAGTATCCAGCTCCGGATTAGCTGCAGGACGCTGACGGACGATTAGCTGGTGTATTTTCGTTTCTTCAGACATAGATGATAAGGTTGCGCAAGGCGCGAAAGTGGGTGGTGAGAGAGTAGAATCTCTCTTTCAAGCAATAGTCGCTATCATTTCCGTCGGCTGTCATTTGCAAACAGATTATAAGCTTTACGATGAGCACCATGTAAGGGCAGGCTCTCAAGTTCAGTGCCGCTACGCCAGCAATATTCGCTTCCTTCGGCAACCCCCTCGGTAACCTCTGCATCAACCTTAAAAAGAGAAAGCTCCAACTTGAAATGACTGTAGGCATGTCGGATCTCGCCAACTTTTTTAAGCGAGCCGTGCAAGCAAAGTTCGGAGAGCAGACGAACAGCAGCCTGTTCAGCCGTCAACTCCGGAGACAGGTCAGTCGTTGGGAATTCCCACAGACCACCCAGGAACCCTTCAGGCGGACGTTGTTGGAGCAAGAGCCCATCTGAAGCAGAGATAATCAGGGCAACTTGTTGTCGAACCGGAACCTTTTTCTGCTTGCGGGCAAACGGTAAGTCAGCAGCCAAGCCTTTTTTACTGGCCTGCCAGATTTCCTGCAATGGACAATTATCGCAATCCGGGTCGCGTGGTACGCAGACAGTTGCACCCAGATCCATAATCGCCTGGGCGTAATCGTGCGGCTGTTCTTTGGACGTCAAAGCTGCAGCCCAGAGCCACAACTGCTTCTCCGCCCGGCTGCTACGCGGGTCCTCTTGCCAGGCAAAGAGACGTACCAACACGCGGCGGACATTGCCATCAAGGATTGCTGCAGCTTTATCAAAAGCGATGGAGAGGATAGCACCAGCCGTGGAGCGACCGACACCGGGTAGGGACGTCAAAGCGTCAAGGGTGTTCGGGAAACCTCCACCCTGTTCCGAGACAACCTGACGAGCGGCTTTATGTAGATTTCGAGCCCGCGAGTAGTAGCCGAGCCCGGCCCAGAGGGTAATGACCTCATCAAGAGATGCTGAAGCCAGATCGTCAACAGTCGGAAAACTCTCCAGAAATCTTTCGTAGTACGGAATGACCGCAGCCACGGTGGTCTGCTGCAGCATGATCTCGGAGAGCCAGATCCGATAAGGATCGCGAGTGTTTCGCCAGGGGAGATCACGACCGGCTTTGCCGTACCAGACAAGTAGACGACGGGAAACTTCGGCGGGGTCGAAAGGAAGGTTCATTGCAAATCTTCCGGGACACGCTCCTGCCATTAACCGATCTCGCTCAAAGCCTGCAGCGTCTTCTCCATCTCCTCACGAGTACCAATGGAAATACGCAAACCGTGAGAGAGAACCGGATCACTGAAATAACGAACCAGGATTTTACGCTCGAAGAGTGCGTCATAAATCCGCTTGCCATTCCGGTCGGCAGGAGCAGCGAAAAGATAGTTGGCACTCGACGGAATGACCTTGTAGCCAAGCTTAACCAGCTCGGCACTGAACCATTCACGAGTCGCGCAGATGCGCTCGACACAGCTCTGCAAATAATCTTGATCAATCAGGGCTGCTGCAACTGCGGTTTGAGCCAGGCGATCAAGGTTGTAGTGATCGCGAATTTTATCCAGGGCAGCGATGATCTCAGGGCGCGCAATCGCCAGGCCAAGTCGCATTCCGGCCAGAGAGTAACTTGTCGACAAGGTCCGGGTCACCACCACGTTTGACTTTTGGCGGACCAGTTCGAGACAGTTGCCTTCAGAAAAATCAGCATAGGCTTCGTCCACGACCAGCAGGCCGGCACACCGGTCAGCCAGGGCCGCGACTTCTTCAATCCCCCAGCGTAACCCGAGCGGCGCATTGGGATTGGTCAGGAAAAACAGCTTGCCGGTGTAGCGCTCAGGGAAACCCTCGATCTCGCCACTCTCCTTCAAGGAAAAAGTTTTTACCTTGGCTCCCTGAATTTCCGCAAGGGTCGAATAGTAAGAATAGGAAGGATGCAGGTAGGCGATCTCTTCACCCTCACCGGCACAGGCTCGGATCAGGTTATTGAGCAATTCATCAGAACCGTTGGCCATGATCACCCACTCTACCGGATAACCGTACAGCTCAGCAGCTGCCTCACGACCGGCACGACTGGGTGCATCCGGATATTTGCGCAAATCTTCTCCCGTTGCATCTTGTATGGCTTTGATGACTTGAGGAGACGGTGGGTAGGGGTTCTCATTGGTGTTTAGCTTAACCCAGCTGAATTCGTCAGTCGGTTGAAAGCCTGGCACGTAACCAGTCATATCGGCGATATTTTTACGGAGATAAGACATAAAAGCACCTTGGAACTCATAAAATGTCGCAAAATTGCGACAGGATTTGGCGCACCAACAAGGCGTGGCTGAGAGCGCATAGCACCGCTATGTAACCGAAGCCACAACGCAGTTGGCGTGTCAAAGGACAAGCAAGATGCGTTAGTTTATGGGTGACACGGTACTAGCATCAATAAGTTTCTAAAACCTCATACACTGTCGATCGACGTGTAGGGATAAACCCGGCATCTCTCGCCAGTTCGATGATTTCATCCTGACTCATGCGAAAACCTACTCCAGTTGCTGCAACAACATTTTCTTCCAACATGGTTCCACCCAGATCATTAGCACCAAAATAGAGCGCAATTTGAGCCATACGCGCCCCTTGAGTCACCCAACTGGCCTGAATGTTCTCCACATTATCAAGGACCACACGCGCAAGCGCCAACACCTTCAGGTATTCGACACCGCTCGCCTGCTCACCACCCAAGGCGGTATTTCCCGGCTGGTAGCTCCAGGGGATGAAAGCGGTGAAACCACCCTGCTCCGCCTGCAGTTCGCGAACCCGGAACAGATGTTCGACTATATCTTCAAGCCTCTCACGTACACCGAACATCATAGTTGCTGTGGTCGGCATACCAAGGTTATGAGCTTCGCGCATCACAGAGGCCCACTCCTGCCAACCGATCTTATCCGGTGAAATTTTCTGGCGAACCTTATCAACCAGAATTTCTGCTCCGCCACCGGGCAGCGACTGCAAACCGGCATGGTGTAATCGTGCCAGACATTCATTCATGGAGATCCCGGAGAGTTTGGCAATATGCACAATCTCGGCAGGAGAAAGAGAATGAATTTGCACCGTTGGAAAACGATGACGGAGTTGGCGAAAGAGATCTTCAAACCAGTCGAGCTTCAGGTCGGGATGTAAGCCCCCCTGCATCAACAATTGCGTGCCACCGCTATCAACCAGCTCCTGGATCTTACTGAAAATCTGCGAATAACTGAGCACGTACGCATCGGGATGCATCTCATCCCGGTAAAATGCGCAGAACTTACATTGCGAGGTACAAACGTTGGTGTAGTTGACATTACGATCGACGACGAAAGAGACGCGACGATCCGGGTGCATGCGCCGACGCACACCGTCAGCCAGTTTGCCCAGGCTGAGCAAGTCGGCTTTGGTTAAGAGCCAGAGGCCCTCGTCCCGGTTAATCGGTTGCTTGCTTTCCAGTTTATGTTTGATCTGCTTGAGCATGTGCTTTTCAGCCTGAAGTCCGGAGTAAATCAATTCAGAATTAACAATTCAAATCTGTTGCGATTCAATAGGCTCGCAACTCTTGATAAAGCGTGTCCCGCTCCACCGGCTGCTTGTCTGCCTTGCGAATCAAGTCGACAAGTTGCTCTTTGCTTAACTGCTGGGGCGAGTCGGCTCCGGCGTCATGACCGATCTGTTCCTCGACTACCGTACCATCGATGTCGTTGACACCAAAAGCCAGTGAAACCTGCGAAATTTTCAACCCGAGCATGACCCAGTAGGCTTTAATATGCCGGAAGTTGTCGAGATAGAGCCGGCTGATTGCCAGAGTCTTAAGAGCATCAACACCACCGACGCCTTTAGCTCCGCGCACCCGGGTATTATCCGGCTGAAAAGCCAGCGGAATAAACGCCTGAAAACCACCAGTACGGTCCTGCAGCTGACGCAACCTGGCGAGATGATCAACTCGATCGGCGTAATCCTCAACATGACCGAAGAGCATGGTGGCGTTGGTCTTCAAGCCGGCCTGATGGACCTGTTCGGTAATCTCCAGCCAGCGCTCACCGGAGATTTTTTCAGGACAAATCTGCTTGCGCACTTCAGTGGCAAAAATTTCCGCGCCACCGCCGGGCATGGAATCAAGCCCAGCGGCTTTCAGCTCTTCAACAACTTCAACAGGAGATTGCCCGGTCAGTTTGGCAAAATAGTCTATCTCTACAGCGGTAAACGCCTTGATGTGCAATTTCGGGCTATCCGCCTTGATGGCCGCCAGGATCTCCAGGTAAAAATCGAAAGGCAGATCAGGGTGTAAACCGCCGACCATGTGGATTTCTGTGGCACCAGCGGTGCTTGCCTCAGCAGCACGTTTGAGGATGTCATTGAGCGCCAGGGTATAGCCACCATCTTCACCTTCATGTTCGCGACTGAACGCACAGAAAGTACAGCGATTGACGCAGATATTGGTGTAGTTGATGTGACGATTAACGTTGAAGTAAACCTTGTTGCCATTGACGCGCTGGTTGGCCAGAGCGGCCAGTTCACCAACAGCAAGCAGATCGTCACATGCAAAAAGAGCCAGGGCCTCATCGTCAGAGATGCGGGTTCCAGCTTCAATTTTTGCACGTATATTTTTAAATAGATTGGTCATAACGATTTATAAAACTAAGAGGCTTAGTCCCTTCCCCATCCTATCAGGAGCAATCATTCCCGGCTTGCTCCCCATCTCTCAAAAAGTGAATGCTGAACACTCAGCTGATCAAGCACTTTACCGACCACAAAATCCACCAGGTCATCTATCGTTTCCGGACCATGGTAGAAACCCGGCATTGCTGGCAAAACAACCGCACCAGCTCGAGAAAGACGCAACAAATTCTCCAGGTGGATCGTGCTGAAAGGAGTCTCGCGCGGTACCAGGATCAACTGGCGACGTTCCTTGAGCATAACATCAGCAGCTCGTTCCAGCAGATTACCACTCAAACCAGCAGCAATCCTGCCCACGGTCCCCATGGAACAGGGGATAACAATCATAGCATTGGCAGCCGCTGAACCGCTGGCTGCACCCGCCCAGAAGTCATCGATGGCCAGACAATCAACAGCAATACTGGCAAAATGTTCCTGGACCTGGTGACGCTGTTCCTTGATCTCTGCGGACCAGTCGAGACCGGTTTCATGATATAGGACCTGGCGTCCCGTAGAGGTCAGAATCAGGTTGACACGTTCACCGGCACGCAGTAACTCACTGACCAACTTTAGTCCGTAGACAGAACCGGAAGCTCCGGTTATCGCCACAACAAAATGTCTTATTTCATGATTTTCTGAAGACATTAAATGATCGCATCCGCAAGCGTAAAGAGAAAAATCGTCACACTGATATAGCCGTTCATATTAAAAAAAGCGGCATCCAGGCGTGACAGGTCGTCTGGGCGCACCAACAGGTGCTCATAGAGCAACAATCCTGCCACCACCACGACACCAAGCAAATAAATAACCCCCAACCCTTCGCTGAAGAAGAGTATCAGGAGCAGGAGCACCATGGCCGCATGAAACAGACGAGTAATCTGGAATGAACGCTTGATACCAAAACGAGATGGGATGGAATAGAGACCATTGTCGCGATCAAACTCGTAGTCCTGCAGAGCATAGAAGATATCGAAGCCCGCCACCCAGAACAGCACTGCCAGACCAAGTACGACAACCGGCCAGCCAACATCGCCACGCAGCGCAATCCAAGCCCCCACAGGTGCTGCGGCAAGACAGATTCCCAAAACAATATGGGCCATGGCCGTGAATCGTTTGCAGTAACTATACAAAGCCAGAAAGAAGATGGCAACCGGCGCCAACGTTAAACATAGCGGATTGAGCATCCAGGCCGCCAGCAACAAGACGGCAAACGCTACCAACACCAGGAGCCAAGCCTCACTCAGAGCAACTTTACCCGCGGGAAGATGCCGTTCCGAGGTACGGGGATTATCGGCATCGATGCGGGCGTCAATGATGCGGTTCAACCCCATGGCACCAGTGCGGGCTCCAACCATAGCAAGGCAGATCCAGAAGACCTGGCCAAAAGTTGGTGCTGTGCCACTTGCCAGCGAGGCCAGCACCACCCCCATCAAAGCAAAAGGGAAAGCAAAAACCGTATGGGAGAATTTAATCATCTCCAACAACGCTGTCAGCTTGCCCCAGGCACTATTTGTCATTGTCGTATCCATAAGTTAGATAGTTTACAACGCCCTCGCCACAGGTTCAAGCAAAGCTGACCCTCCAGCGTAATGTCATGAGTAATTTTTCGAATAATGTGTACTACCTTGGAGAGAACATCTACAAAGATCAAATATTAGCTGACGGCGAACTTAGCCCAGATCGAGGCATGATCAGAGGGAAGTCGGCGTTCTGTGCCTAGTCCCCTGCAGGGCGATTATTTCTGCTTGATGCTTCTCTATCACAGCGGCAAGTTGATGCAAACGCATGCGAATCCTGTTGACGTTGAAAGATATAATTTTCAAAACTGTTCTCCCGGTAGCAACTGGCGCCAGCGCTTATCACTCTATTCAACAGTTCTATACTTGATGAACCTGATTCCTTTGTATCAAAGTTCTCGCATCGATGGTCATTTTATCTCCGTCAATCGAGACGCTTCTCGTCCAGTCATCAGCATTGATAACTCGCCAATAAACCTTTGCAGCATCACGCAGAGCGATGCCCTGGTCCAACAAGACAAGTAAGCGTGAGTTACGAATAAGCGTGGTTTGTCTGAGCGCCTTGCTGATCTCCTGCATAGAAAGCTCTTGGGCATCGACAGAGACCAATGCAGCCCGATGATAAATCCCCTCCAGAGGCATATGTATATCTATAATCCAGGGATATTGATGCTGAAGTAACGGCAGCAACAAACGTTCAGCAGCTTGTGCAAGATACATGTTTTCCATCGGTGGAGGCCCGACTACAGTACATGGGTAAACCGCCCTCTCTCTCATATACACATTTTTAACTCTTAGAACTGGCGCAGGAGCTATCGGAGAATAATATCCGGTATGATTTCCGAATGGTCCCTCCGGTTGCTCTTCTCCAGGCAGAATCTCCCCTTCTATAATAAGCTCTGCAGCCGATGGCACACAAAGATCGGAATTCTGACACTCTGTGACTGCAATGGCTTGCCCAGTCAGGTAGCTCACGAACTCGAACTCGGAGACTTCTCCCGGAAGAGGAAGCCCTGCGCACCAGGTTAAGGAAGGTGGCCCACCTAAGACAATTGCGACAGGCATGGCCAAACCTTGTTCGTGCCAGGCTGTCAGATGAACGCCACCACCAGAGCCTGGGTGACAACGAATAAGTGACGTTTGCTTATCTATTATTTGCACACGGTACATACCGCAATTTTGCTGTGCGCTATCTGGATGGCGGGTAAAGACCTGCCCAAGGGTCAGGTATCGCCCGCCATCACCTGGCCATGACTGCAGAGCAGGAAGAATATTCAACCCCTTCTCACTCACATCTGTTGTGCAGTATGGTGCAACACTGAAACGTACAGATTCAGTTACATTCTTTCGAATTATCCTTGCTAAAGCAGGACCATATTCTTTTACGGTACATGTTTTCAGATCATCCCGCAGCTGGTTTGCCAATGCCTCGATATCTGTCACACCCAAGGCCATGGCAACCCGTTTTTTTGAGCCAAACAGATTGGCCACCAATGGAACCTGTGAGTCACTAATCTTGTCGAACAGCAACGCCTTCTTTTCACCAGTGCTTTTACAAGCCTGATTAATGATGGCCGCGGTTTCAAGATACGGGTTGACTGTGGACTTTATCCTGCTCAGATCGCCAATATTCTCGAGTTGTTTGATGAAACTCTGTAGATCTGCAAAATACATGCGGCATCCTCTATCGCAAGACTGCTGCTTTATTTACTAATGATCTGAATCATACTGCTCAGAGGCAGGATAGCCAAGTTTCATCTCTCTTTTGACCATGTTCAACGAATATTGTCATAAAAAAAGCCCCGACTGGAAGGTCGGGGCTGTGTTTTTCAAACAAACTATTGATATCTCTAGAATATGGCCAACTTAGCCAATTCCATGACATCACCTGGAATGATTCCCAGATAGAGAACACCAATAAGACAGATCACGATAGAGACCACTGCCGCGGCTGGTAGCGAAACCCAGGCGTAATCTTCGACAGGGTCACGGAAGTACATGTAGACCATCACACGCAGGTAGTAGTAGAGAGAGACTGCTGAGTTAAGCACGCCAATGATCGCTAACCAAATGTAACCAGCATCAATAGCACCGGCAAAGATGAAGAACTTACCGGAGAAACCGGCCGACGATGGCAGACCCATCAGCGAAAAGAGGAAAATGGTCATAGCCACACCCAGGTATGGGCGTTTGAAACCAAACCCTGAGAAACCCTCAAGAGTCAGGTTCTCTTCGCCTTTTTACCCGCCAGGGTCAATACCGCAAAGGCACCGATGTTCATGAAAGTGTACGCAAGCATGTAGAAAAGAAGGCCAGAGTAACCAATTTCATTCGCAGCAACCAAGCCGACCAGTGCATAACCGGCATGCGCAATCGAGGAGTAGGCCAGCATACGCTTGATATTGGTCTGGCTGATAGCAATCACGTTACCGATGACCATCGTCATAACAGCAATCACCCACAGCATTGCGGTCCATTCAGGCTTCAGACTAAAGAAACAGTACTCCATAATCCTCAGGAACGCGGCAAAAGCTGCGGCCTTCGGACCGGCACTCATGAATGCGGCTATCGGTGTCGGCGCTCCCTCATAGACATCCGGTGTCCACATGTGGAAAGGCGCGGCGGCAATTTTGAACAAGAAGCCGATTGAAAGCAGAACCAGACCTGCAAGAGTCATCGGATTGTCCAGCAATGAGGCATGGGCATTCAGGTAAATGCCAATCTCGGTCAACTTGGTTGAGCCGGTAACGCCATAAATCAGGGCCATACCGTAAAGGAGGAATCCGGTGGAGAAGGCTCCCAACAGGAAGTACTTGAGACCGGCTTCATTTGAACGTACCTGACCACGGAAGAAACCAGCCAGCACATAGAGGCCGATAGACATGACTTCCAGACCGAGAAATATCGTCATCATGTCGGTACCGGAGGCCATCCACATAGCGCCCGCTGTGGTAAAGAGAATCAGCGGGTAATACTCACTGACCGGGTAACCTTCACGATGCAGATAATCATCCGACATCAGAATAGTCAGGCCGGCGGCAAACAGGAAGATCATGCTGAAGAACGCAGCGTAATTATCCATCGCAACAGCATCATTGAATCCATATTGAGGATTACCCCAGCCAGTGTAGACAAAGAATCCTGTCACCAGAATGCCGATCAGGCTGATCCAGACGGCATGTCGCGTGGTGCCACGAGGCAGGAATACGTTAATCAGTAGTAGTCCCATGCCGAAGCAGGTCAGTATCACTGACGGTAAGATGGCCGCCATATTGACGTTTTGTATGGCAATTTGCACCAGGTTTTCCATTGAATGGCTCCTCAGACGCTATAAAATCTAATTTAATCGTTAACCGTAATTTGCGTAACGGTTTGGTCCATATCCTCGACCATCATGGCAATTTGCTGCTTACCCTTAACCTGCTGAATCATATTATCAAGAGCAGGATTCATCTTGTCCAGGAAGGTGTTCGGGTAGATACCAATCCAGAAGATGAAGATCAGCAGAGGCATCATGATAGCAAGTTCTCGAGCTGACAAATCTTTCAAATTTTCATTCTTAGGGTTCGTTACCTTACCCATCATAACCCGCTGGAACATCCACAACATGTAGACAGCTGCCAGAACAACTCCAGTGGTGGCAAAGACTGCAAAGACACGTAGTTCACTTTCGAAGGCGCCAACCAGAATCAGAAACTCGCCAACAAAACCGTTGGTGCCCGGCAGACCAATCGAAGAGAAAGTAACAATCATGAAGACCACGGCAAAGACTGGCATGACTTTCGACAGACCACCGAACTCGACAATCAGACGCGTGTGGCGACGTTCATAGAGAAAACCAACGATAAGGAAGAGTGCACCCGTTGTGATACCGTGACTGATCATCTGCAACAGACCACCAGAGAGGCCTTGCAGGTTCATGGCGAAAACGCCCAGCATAACAAAACCAAGGTGGGATACCGAAGAGTAGGCTACCAGTCTTTTTACATCATCCTGCATCATGGCGACCAGAGCGCCGTAGATAATACCGACGACGGCCAAAAAAGCCAGGAACGGAGTGAATTGCATGGTCGCCACGGGGAAAAGTGGGATTGCAAAACGTATGTAACCGTAGGTACCCATTTTCAAAAGAATTGCGGCGAGGATAACTGAGCCAGCTGTTGGTGCTTCAGTATGGGCATCGGGGAGCCAGGTATGAACCGGGAACATGGGCACCTTGATAGCAAAGCTGAAGGCGAAGGCGGCAAAGAGCCAGGTCTGTAGATGCGCCGGGATATCGAGTTGGGCAAAGTGAGCGACACTGAAACCATTTTCGAAAGGAACACCAGCCTTAACCGAG
The DNA here is from genome assembly GCA_024279915.1 of Deltaproteobacteria bacterium. Classification (GTDB taxonomy): domain Bacteria; phylum Desulfobacterota; class Desulfuromonadia; order Desulfuromonadales; family BM103; genus M0040. The sequence goes on along the minus strand of JAJRRB010000078.1, from coordinate 196,245 downwards.
AAGTAATAGACGTAAATGATAGCGACCAGCATCAGGAGTGAACCAACCGCTGTAAAGATGAAGAACTTAACCGCAGCATAAATGCGGTTTTTGCCGCCCCAGATACCGATCATGAAATACATCGGTACGAGCATCAACTCCCAGAAGATATAGAAGAGGAAGAGATCGAGGGAGATAAATGCTCCAAGCATGCCTGTTTCCAGGAGCAGTGCCAGAGCCATAAAGCCCTTGGTGTTTTTATCAATTGCATGCCAGGTCGAGAGAATTGCGATCGGCATAATGAACGTGGTCAACATAACCAACCAGAGGCTGATACCGTCAATACCGACGTTGTAGTTCATTTGGAAGTACTGACCGATGCTGATCCAATTGGCAAATTCGGTATAGTGCATTGCCGACGAGGTGACAAAGACATCGTCGAATGCCAACGGCAAACTGATGAAGAAGACAATGATCGTTATGATCAGTGTCACCGTCTTGATCAGGCGGTCGGCTTCCCGAGGCAGGAAGAGGATAATCAACATCCCCACCAGCGGAAAAAAGGTCATTAGGCTAAGAAGATGGTCAGTCATGGGTGCTTGCTCCTTATATCAACGCTTGAACGTTCTACCCTTAGTTGAGGATAAAAATGGCCATCATGACCACCGTGCCAAGAACCATAGTCAAGGCATAGTTTTGGAAGAAGCCAGTTTGTGTATGACGCAATGTATCTGCAATGACTCCAACCAGTTTGGCGACACCATTAACAATGCCATCGATCACTTTGACATCAAAACCCTTCCAGCAGAAGATGCCAAGTTTCTTGGTGGGGTTAACAAATAGTGCGTCGTAAATTTCATCGACATACCATTTGTTAAACACAGTGCGATGCAGTGTGGGGAATTTAGCTGTAAATTTGCCGGGTAACTCAGGATTCTTACGGTACATCACATACGCGAGAGTAATACCTGCCAGCGCAACAATAACTGAAAAGACCATTAACATGATCTCGGTGCTTGCTGTGCCATGTGCTTCGATCTTGTACAGCTCTTGAGAGTGCTGGAAAACTGGCGCCAGAAATGCATTCAATTTATTGCCAATGTGGGCAACATCGATAACATGCGGGATACCGATCAAGCCACCAACTGTTGCCAGACCCGCGAGGACAACCAGAGGTAAGGTGATGACCCACGGTGACTCGTGGACATGATCTTTAGCCTTAGGATTGGTCTTTTGCTCACCGTAGAAGGTCATGAAAAGACAACGGAACATATAGAAGGCGGTCATGAATGCAGCGATGACTACAATAACCCAGATAAACATATTGCCGCGCGTTGAGGCGAATGCCCACCAAAGAATCTCGTCCTTAGAGAAAAATCCGGAGAAGAACGGTAGACCTGAAATGGCCAGACAAGAGATACCGAAGGTTGCCCATGTGATCGGCATCTTTTTGCGAAGACCACCCATGTTACGCATGTCCTGGGCATCATCATCAAGATGGGCCTTATGAAGAGCATGGTGCATGGCGTGGATAACCGAACCGGAACCGAGGAAGAGACAAGCCTTAAAGAAAGCGTGTGTCATCAAGTGGAAGATACCTGCGGTAAAGGCACCAACACCCATGGCAACGAACATGAAGCCTAACTGAGAGACCGTCGAGTAAGCCAGTACTCGCTTGATGTCATTTTGGGCGAAACCAATGGTGGCAGCAAAGATTGCTGTCAAGGCACCAACCATGGCAACAACAGCCATCGTCGTCGGGCTCATGACAAAGAGAACATTCATACGACCGATCATGTAGACACCTGCTGTAACCATGGTGGCTGCATGGATCAGTGCGGAGACCGGGGTCGGGCCTTCCATCGCATCAGGGAGCCAGGTAAAAAGCGGCAACTGCGCCGATTTACCGGTTGCACCGAGGAAGAAGCAGAGGGTCGCAACTGTCGTCACACTGGTACCCAGGATCATGTCCCCAGACAACAGATGAGCATTCGCAGTGATTTCCGTAAAATTGATTGTCCAGACACCGTGCTTGCTGCCCAGAGTCCAGTAGATAGTGAAGAGCCCGAGCAGGAAGCCAAAGTCACCAATGCGGTTCATGACAAAAGCTTTCTTCGCCGCATCACCAGCACTCTGCTTTTCAAAGTAGTAGCCGATCAAAAGGTAGGAACAGAGGCCAACACCTTCCCAGCCAACGAACATGACCAGGGCGTTGTTGCCAAGCACCAGCATCAGCATGGAGAAGACAAAGAGATTCAGATAGCTGAAGTAACGGTAGTAACCCTCTTCACCGTGCATATACCCGATGGAGTAGAGATGGATCAGAGAGCCAACGCCACAGACCACCATAAGCATCAGAGCGGAAAGTGGGTCAAGCAGGAAGCCCCAGTCTACTTGCAGGTTACCAACCGAAATCCACGACGCGACAATGTTTTCATGAGACTTGACGGAGTCGCCGAGCAGTTGAAAAAAGTACTTGCAGGAGACCAGGAATGAAAGGAATACCGCACCAGTACCGATAGCACCAATGATCTTTTCATTCTTGATGAACCGCTTGCCAAGCAACCCGTTGATGATACAACCGAGCAACGGGAAGAAGGGTATGAGCCACAGTTTATCGTACATCTATCTCTCCTCCGAACAAAGTAAGCTTCTTATGGGAAGTGGGCGGTTTAAGTCGCTCACAATTTCAGCAGGTTCATATCATCAACGTCGATTGATTCCCGATTTCTGTAAAAGCTAATCATCAGAGCCAAGCCGACGGCTGCCTCTGCGGCGGCAACAACCATGACAAACATGACGAAGACCTGGCCATCCATGCTTTGCAGATGACTCGACAGAGCAATGAAGGTCAAGTTAACCGAGTTAAGCATCAATTCGATGCACATGAAGATGACAATTGCATTCCGCCGGGTCAGGACACCATAGGTGCCCATGGCAAAGAGGATTGCAGATACTGTCATGTAGTGGTAAACGCTAATCATTGGTATGTCTCCCGTAATCCGCTACGTTTTAAACTTCTTTTTTAGCAAGTACTACCGCGCCGACAATCGCCACCAACAAGAGAATGGAGGCAATTTCAAATGGCAGCAGAAACTCGGTGAAGATCGCCTTGCCGATTAACTCGGTATGGCCGAAGCTTTCAACCATAAAAGTTGTGATGTCTCCCTCAGCACCAGTGACACGACCACGTTTGATGAAGAAGATCACATTGAACAGAACCAGCAGACTGGCGATGCTCGACCAGACAATCCCGTGTGTGTAACGCTTGCGCTCAGCCTCGCCGAGATTCAGCAACATGATGACAAAAATGATCAACACCATAATCGCCCCGGCATAGACCATAATCTGAATTGCTGCCATAAAAGGGGCATGCAGCATGACATAGAAAATTGCCAGGCAGAAAAAGGTGTTAACCAGGCCGAGGGCGCTGTTGACAGGGCTTTGGCAACGGATCACCAGGAATCCCGAGACCACAGCAACCAACGCAACCAGATAGAAAAAGATAATCTCCATGAGTTCTACGCTCCTCTAGGCTTACTTCAGCAGCCGCTGCTTAGTGAACTGAAAATCTTCACGCTTGTAATTGGCCAGTTCATAGGCCCCTGTCATCTCGATTGCTTCTACAGGACAGGCTTCCACACAGTAGCCGCAGAAAATACAGCGCAGCATATCAATCGTGTAAACTTCGGGGTACTTCTCGCCCTTTTCATTTTCCGCTGACACCACCGTGATACATTTCGCCGGACAGACCGTCGGGCAAAGGTAACAGGCGACACACTTTTCACGGTCCTGAGAAGGGACCAGACGATGCAATCCACGAAACCGGTCAGACATCTTGAGCTTGACAGTCGGATACTGCACCGTCGTTGAATGACCCGGAAGCAGGTGTTTGAAGGTAATGCTCAGACCTTTGGCAAATTCTTTGAACATGATCAGACCTCTTAAAGACTCAAAGGTAACGGTTTATTGCAGAATCACGACTACGAGTCCGGTAATCATCACGTTGGCCAGAGCCAACGGCAACATGACTTTCCAACCCAGTCGCATCAACTGGTCGTAGCGAACGCGGGGGAAAGTGGCACGCAACCACATGAAACAGAACATCATAAAGTAAACTTTTGCCAGCAACCAGACGAACCCTGGAATCATGGTGAAGATGGCAATATTCAGCGGTGCGCTCCAGCCACCGAGAAAGAGGGTCGCTGCAAGTGCCGAAATGACAATCATGTTGGCATATTCCGCCATGAAGAAAAGAGCGTACTTCATGGACGAATATTCTGTGCAGAAACCGGAAACCAGCTCACTCTCCGCTTCGGGCATATCAAAGGGGGTCCGATTGATCTCTGCCAAAGCAGTCACAACGAAGAGGCAAAAGGCCAGCGGCTGGGTAAAAATATACCAGTTCGGCACAAACGAACAGATGCCCCAGAGATCCTGCTGTTGTAGCGCAACGATTTCACGCAGGCTCAGTGTTTCAGAGAGCATGAAGACGGCAATAATTGACAATCCGGCTGCTAGTTCATACGAAATCATCTGGGCTGAAGCTCTTATGCCACCGAGCAGAGAGTATTTGCTGTTAGAAGCCCAACCAGCCAGAACAATCCCGTAAACACCAAGGCCAGCAAAAGCCAGAATATACAGAACCCCGATGTTCAGATCGGTGATCTGCTGGGGCACCATGAAATCACCAACCTGGATATCAGGACCGAAAGGAATGACGGCTACGGTGATCAGTGCCGGAACCAGAATCATCATAGGAGCCAGCAGAAACGGCACCTTGATTGAATCGGTCGGAACGATCTCTTCCTTAAAAAAGAGTTTGATACCGTCAGCAAACGGCTGCAAGAGTCCGTGCCAACCGGTTCGCATCGGTCCAAGGCGGGTCTGCATATGGCCGATAACTTTACGCTCACACCAAGTAGCGTAAGCGACACTCAGCATGACGACCGTAAAGACCACCAGGAGTTTTACCAGCATTATCCCGACAAACCATACAGGACTGTTAGAGAGGCTCAGCATTTCAGGCGTCATGATTTTCCTCTTCCTTGTATCAGATTGATCTTAGTGTTCTAACTATTTACCGTGGCACACTCTAAAGTAGTGTCAGCCACGAAATTCCAATGAATGCTACTTACTGACTTTGACCGAAATTACCGCTTCGCCTTTATACAGGCGATTAACCTGAGCCTCGGCAAAGTGATAAGGGGCAAAGATCACGCCTTTCGGCAGGCGGTTGCCTACTTTAACTTTAAGTTTCAACTCAGCACCGTTACCAGCGACCTTAACCAGGTCACCATCAACAACTTTAAGTTCTTTGGCATCTTCACGGCAAAGTTCAATATAGGCTTCGTCAAGCACAGCAACCGGGCCCTTGGCCTTGGTGGACACCGTGCCACTGTGATAAAGGGCACTACCAGTTACAAATTTGAAGTCGCCATCTACTGTCGCACCGGCACCAGAAACAACCAGCTTGCGGTTGGCAATCTGCAGCTTTTCACCACCCCAGACAACCCCTTGCGGACCAATTTCGTTGAAATTGAACTCTGCATAGGCCGGAACCTCTTTACCAATTTCAGCAAAGATCGCTGCAGGACCAGTAAAGGAGAGCGTACTGCCAAACTTGTCGGCCAGAGAGGTAAAGATCGCTCCGTCAGTACGTGCTTCGCCAGGGCTCGGAATACCAGGACGCCCTCGTTGGATGCGTCGCTCGGCGTTAGTAAAAGTACCATCCTTTTCAGCAAATGAAGCTGCAGGGAGAACCACATCGGCCTGTTGGGCCGTCGGCGACAGAAACAAGTCCTGAACTACCAGGAAAGGTACTTTTTCCAGAGCTTTGGCAATCTTGTCACGGTCAGGATAGCTGCTCAGTGGATCTTCAGCGACAACATACAGTGCATCCAGTTTGCCTTCGGCTGCAGCAGCCAGCATTGCTTGAGCACCCTGGCCATTGCCCTGAGGCAAGAGTCCGAGATCAATAGCACCTTGACTGTTTGCTTTCTCGCCACAGAGATACAAGCCACTACCTTCGCGGCCAGGAATGCCAGCCAACAAGGCCAGATTGGCTGCTGCTGTTGACAGCTCCTTGTTCAATCCCTGGTAGGGAAGACCATATGCCATCAGGATTGCGGCATTTTTAGCTTCGACCAGTTGACGGGCAGCAGCCTGCAACAGTTCAGCATCGACTCCGCTACGTTTTGCAACTTGCTCTGGACTGAAGTCTGCCAAAGCTGCCTTGAGTTCCTCAACACCTTCAACACCTTCGGTCTGGGCCAAACCCTCATCGAGAAGAACTTTGCACATGGCATTGAGGACATCGAGTTCCAAACCAGGCTGACTCAACAGAGTTTTAGCACCGGGTAACTTATCCAGTTTGCCACGCTTGTCAGCAAGAACCAGGAGTTTTGCGCCGTTGCGGCGAATAGCCTGATTAACCACCATGCCGACAACCGGATGAGTTTCATAGAAATCAGAACGAATTGCCAGAATGACATCGGCTTTCTCGATTTGCGGGAAAGTCGCTGTTGACGCGGCTACGCCGATGGCATCTTGCAGAGCTTCGGTGACGCCCTTGTAGCATTCGCCACCGGAGTGATCAAGGTTCTCTGTACCAAGAGCTTTGGCGGCCTACTTGAGCATGAAGAGTTCTTCGTTGGTCAATCGCGCGCCAGAGAGAATTCCAGCACCCTGGCCCTTCTGAGCTTTTACCAAACCATCAGCAACAACCTGTAGAGCTTCATCCCAATCGGTCTCGACCAGTTCGCCGTCTTTGCGTACCAGCGGCTTGGTCAGGCGATCTTCATGATTGACGTAGGAATAACCGAAGCGGCCACGGACACAGAGGTTGCCATCGTTGACACCAATCTTGTCATTGAAGCGGATGGTTTCGACTTTCTTGTCGAGTACGCCGAGAGTAACGGTACAGCCGTTACCGCAGTATCCGCAGACAGAATCAACCTCCTTCAATTGCCAGGGACGAGCTTTGAACTTGAATGGTCTAGGTAACAGGGCGCCGACCGGGCACATAGAGAGGCACTGGCCGCAGAATTCGCAATCGAGGCCGCGGTAATAGGCCGTAGCAATTTTGGTCTCAAAACCACGATTAATAAATGAGTAGGATCCGTAGCCAACGATCTCATCACAGACACGCACACACTTACCACAGAGTATGCAGCGATTCATGTTGCGCTCGATGAGCGGATTGACTTCATCAGTTGGCAGGTCGAATTTTTCACCCTCAAAACGATTAGAGATCGACCCAAATTCATAAGCCAGATCCTGAAGGTCACATTCACCGCCCTTGTCACAGACCGGGCAATCGAGAACGTGATTGACCAGCAAGAATTCCATCACCGTCTTGCGAACCTTCTTGATCTCGTCGGAGTTGGTGGTCACAACCATGCCTTCACCAACCGGCGTGGTGCAGGAGGGCATCAAACGACCCTTCATCTGCTCAACTTCCACCAGGCAGACTCGGCAAGCGCCATAAGGCAGGAGTTTTTTGGCATAGCAGAGCACTGGAATGTGGATACCGGCCTCTTTGGCGGCCTCGTAAAGCGTGGCCGTCTTGCTGACCGTGACTTGTTTACCGTCGATTGTCAGGTTAACCATCGTGTCCTCTTATCGTCAGTGATAATCTTTAAATAATAACTATTCGATCGCCATAAAACGGCAGGCGTCGTAGCAGGATGTACACTCAGTACACTTCTCACGGTCAATCACCGCAACCTGTCCCTTTTCCCAAGTGATGCAGTCAACCGGACAGACACGCGGGCAGATACCACACTTTTTGCATTTCTCTTCTATAACCTTGTAATGCAGCAGCGGCTTGCAAGCATGTGATGGGCACTCTTTATCTTGAATATGCGTCTCGTACTCATGGCGGAAATAACGGAGAGTGGAGAGAACCGGGTTGGGAGCTGTCTGGCCAAGGCCGCAGAGCGAACTCTTTTTGATGTCGTAGGCCATGCTTTCGAGCAATTCGAGATCACCTTCACGGCCTTCGCCCTGAGTGATTCGCTCGAGAATCTCAAGCATGATTTTCAGACCGATGCGGCAAGGGATACACTTACCACAAGACTCGACACGGGTGAAATTGAGGAAGAAACGGGCGATATCAACCATACAGGTCGTCTCGTCCATAACCACCAGACCACCGGAGCCCATCATGGCGCCAGCCTTAATCAGCGAGTCGTAATCAACTTCGGCATCAAGGGCCTCTGCGGGCAGACAACCTCCCGAAGGGCCACCAGCCTGAACCGCTTTAAACTTACGGTTATTAAGGATGCCACCACAGACGTCATAGATGACTTCCTTCATGGTAGTTCCGGCCGGGACTTCAACCAGTCCGGTATGTTTGACCTTACCGGTCAGAGCGAAAATCTTGGTACCCTTGGTGCCTTCAGTGCCAATCGAAGAGAACCAGTCCGCGCCGTTATAAAAAATATAGGAAATATGGGCAAAGGTCTCGACATTGTTAATATTTGTCGGATGACCCCACAGGCCTTTTACTGCCGGGAAAGGCGGACGGGGTCGTGACATACCGCGCTCACCTTCTATCGAAGCCATCAGTGCCGTCTCTTCACCGCAGACAAATGCACCGGCACCAGCCTTGATACGCATATCAAGAGGAAAGCCCAAACCCATGCAATCCTTACCGAGATAACCTTTCTCGTAGCAGACATCAATAGCTTTTTGCAGGCGTTTGATCGCCAACGGATATTCGGCACGACAGTAGACATAAGCAAACTGGCAACCAATCGCATAGGAAGCGATCATCATGCCTTCGATCAAGCCATAGGGGTCACCTTCAAGAACCGAACGGTCCATGAATGCGCCTGGGTCGCCTTCGTCAGCGTTGCAGATCAGATATTTCTTATCACCGGGAGTAGCCTTACAAAATGACCATTTGACACCAGTAGGGAAACCACCGCCACCACGACCACGCAGACCAGACTTCTTGACTTCCTCGATGACCTCTTCAGGCGCCATGGTCACGGCCTTCTTGATGCCGGTGAAACCCTTATTGGCTATAAAATCATCAAGGCTCTCAGCATCGATGGTTCCGCAACGGGAGAAAATAATACGCTGCTGTTTATCGAGGAACTGGTTGTAGTATTTGCCAGCAACTTTCTTTGCGACAGGCTCGTTCTTGAGCATATGCTCTTCAACAATCTGCGGCACCAATTCAGCAGTCACAAAATCGTATGTGACAGCTTGCTCGCCCGGCAGGATGACATCAACGAGCACGTCGTTGGCACAAAGTCCACGACAACCGGTCTTTTTGATATCACAACGTTTGCCTATCTTACCCTCGACGCCCTGTTTCTCAAACTCGGCTTCGAAGGCATCGATAACACTCTGGGCGCCAGAAGCGAAGCCACCAGTTCCGGTGCAGATAAGTACTTGAATATTTTCAGCTGTTTCGGCCATAAAAACCTCGGTCAGTTATCAATCCATTGCCTGGTATTTTTGGATGACTTCGTCCGTCTTCTGAACCGTCAATGAACCATAAGTTGCATCATTAACCATGATGACTGGTGCCATACCGCAGGCACCGATACAAGCCACGTATTCTGCTGTAAATTTAAGATCATCCGTGGTTTCTGCATGAGCGACACCCAGGCGATCTTTGATGACATCGCCTATACGGGTCGCACCCTTGACGTGACAGGCGGTTCCCATGCAAACCCGGATAATGTACTTGCCACGCGGTGCAAGGTGGAACTGCGCATAGAACGTCAGTACGCCGTAGATCTGGCTGGTATAAACATTCAGACGTTCTGCCGTAAGGTGCACTGTCGGCTCAGGAATATAACCGTACAACTCCTGAATTTCCTGCAATGCCGGCATCAGAGCACCAGGGAAATCGACATATTTATCGAGAATCTGATTGGCTCCGGTCAGATCTGTATCTTGCTCGTCTACAGTTGCTTCGACTGCTTCACTCATGGCTGGTTCCTTCTCCTCGCAGCAGATTAGCGGTCGATCTCACCCAAAACGATGTCCGGGGTTCCGATAACTGCCACAACATCGGCAATCATTGAACCTTCACACATCTTGGGTAAGGCCTGGAGGTTAATGAATGAGGCCGGGCGGATTTTCATCCGATACGGTCTTGGAGATCCGTCTGAAACAAGATAGAAACCGACTTCACCTTTAGGGTTCTCGACGCCGACATAAACTTCACCAACGTCTGGTTTGAAACCTTCACTGATGATCTTGAAGTGGTGAATCAGACCCTCGATGGTGTTAACGGTATCCTGCTTTGACGGCAGTACAATTTGGGGAGCATCGGCCAGAACAGGACCGGGCTTGAGTTTGTCGAGCGCCTGGTGAATGATCTTGCACGACTCATGCATTTCCTTGAGACGAGCAACATAGCGAGCCCAAGTATCACAACCATCCTCAACAATGACTTCAAAATCATAATTTTCGTAACCAGAGTAAGGCTGATCACGACGCAGGTCCCAGTCAACACCAGAACCACGCAACGAAGGACCGGTAACACCCAGATCAATGGCGTCTTCACCACTGATAATACCGACATTCTGAATTCGCTTCTGCCAGATTTTATTGCCAGTCAGCAGACCTTCGTAGGTGGCTATATGACCGGGCATGGAATTGACAAAATCACGAATCTCTTTTTCCAGACCATCCGGAAGATCAGCGGACAGACCACCAACACGGAAATAGTTGGTCGTCATACGTGCGCCAGAGACCTTTTCATAAATGTCCATGATGTGCTCACGCTCGCGGAAAGCGTAAATGAACACTGTCATAGCGCCGATATCAAGGGCATGACACGCCAACCAGACCAAGTGACTCTTGAGGCGAGTCAACTCGGCAAGCAGAACACGTATCACCTGAGCACGCTCAGGAATATCATCAGTAATGCCGAGTAACTTTTCCACCGCCAGCACGTAACCAAGATTGTTGTGCATGGGCGCCAGATAATCGAGCCTGTCAGTCAGGGGCAATATCTGATGGTAGGTGCGATGCTCCGCCAGCTTTTCCACACCACGGTGCAAAAAGCCGATATGTGGCGTGGCCTTGCGGACAATCTCGCCGTCCAGCTCCAGGACCAGCTGCAACACCCCGTGAGTTGAGGGATGCTGAGGACCCATGTTGATGGTCATGGTTTCTAAATTTGCCATATCTCTGCCTCGTCTATATCCTGAAAATGCTTGATTTACGCAAAAAGACTTTTACTGCAGTCGACCCTGGTAAGGTTCGCGGTCCGGGCCCTGCACCGGGTAATCCTTGCGCAGCGGATGCCCTTCCCATTCTTCCGGCAACAGGATGCGACGTAGGTCAGGATGATTATTAAAGGTGATCCCCATCAGATCCCAGCACTCGCGTTCCATCCAGTTGGCGGTCGCCCAGACATCACTAACGGTGTCGATTGTTGTATCCGCCTCTTCAACCGGGGCCTTAATACGAAGACGCGTATGGTTGCCAATATTATAAAGCTGGTAGACCATCATAAAACGCGGGGCCTGTCCCATATAGTCAACGCCGCAAAGATCGGTCAGAAAATTAAAACCGAGATCGCCCTTAAGGAAGGTGCATACAGCAACAATTTCCTCTTTTTTGACCATCACAGTGGTCTCACCTCGAAACTCGACGGTCTCGAGCACTGTATCGCCAAACCTGGCTTTCAGCTTATCAACAACAGCCTGTACACTCATAACGGTTGCATCCTGTCTATCTGGGTTAAAGTTGCCGACCAAAAAAAGCAATCAACCTGCGATTCGCTCGCCCACACCAATAGCAGCACCAAACGAATTGCGCTCTTTCTTAATCTGCGCCTGAAGCTTCATAATGCCGTACAACAAACCTTCCGGACGAGGGGGACAACCCGGAATGTAGACATCAACAGGCAGGATTTCATCGACTCCCTGCACAGTACTATAGGTATCAAAGACACCTCCGGAACAGGCACAGGCACCCATCGCAATAACATAGCGAGGCTCAGGCATCTGCTCATATACCGTCTTAATGACCGGCACCATCTTCTTGGTAACCGTTCCGGCAATAATAATAACGTCCGCCTGACGCGGCGAAGCACGGAAGAGCACACCGAAGCGGTCCAGGTCAAAACGGGCAGCACCGGTCGCCATCATCTCGATAGCACAACAAGCCAGGCCAAAGGTCAGAGGCCAGAGAGAACTGGCGCGGGACCAGTTGACAATTGCGTCCAGAGACGTGGTGATAATGTTATCACCCAGTGTTTCCTCTACTCCCATTCCAGAGCTCCTTTTTTCCAAACGTATACATAACCAACGAGAAGAATCAGAATAAACACACCCATCTCAGCAAAGCCGAACAAGCCGAGACGTTTGAACATGACCGCCCAGGGATACATGAAGACCACCTCAATATCAAAAACGATAAAGAGCATGGCAATGATGTAAAACTTGATTGAAAACTTCGCATGGGCAGAGCCAACGGGAGGCATCCCGCACTCGTATGCCGACAGCTTGACGGCCGACGGTTTATTCTCTCCGACCAGACGCGAAAAAATGGACGCCCCGACCGAGAAACAAATGGCGATAAAGATCAGAGTGAGAATCGGTAGATAACTATCCAGCATTGATATGGTCCTCCTGCCAGGTGAGGTTGCAAAAAACAGCGGCCGCAGGTACAGCTTTTGGCTCTTCGACCGACAGCAAGTTAGGACAAAACCGGTGTTTTGTCAAGGGAAAAATACAGTATACAGTATGCAATCTGAAAGGCCACAAACGCCCAGCTTTTGCGGCCTTGAGAGTGTTTTGGTCAGGTACTAACAAAGACAAGGAAAGATACGGAAATTAGCTATCTTAGCCAATGTTAATCCCCGGATTGGATGTGTTTATATGGTGATTAAGATGAGATAATTCTTTACCGCTGGCGTGCGTCTAAGAGATTCATACCGGCCAATAAAAGCCCCATCGCAATAAACGCTCCGGGAGGGAGGATCATCAATAATAGCGGTTGATAGCTGGATCCAAACACGGCGTAGCCAAGTAGCGTGCCAGAGCCGAAGAGCTCGCGCACAGCACCCAGGACAAAGAGAGCCAAGGTAAAACCGAGCCCCATGCCCATACCGTCAGCGACAGCAGGGAGCAAACGGTTCTTGGAAGCAAAAGCCTCGGCGCGTCCCAGAATCAGACAGTTAACGACAATCAACGGGATAAAGATCCCCAGCGCCTTGTACAAGTCGTAAACATAAGCTTCCATACAGAGCTGCACAACCGTCACAAAAGAAGCGATTATAACAATAAAGGAGGGGATCCGCACCTTGGCCGGGATGACCTTGCGCAAGGACGAGACAACGATATTGGAACAGACCAGTACAAAAGTGGTTGCCAGTCCCATACCGAGACCATTTTCTGCACTGGTTGTTACCGCCAGAGCCGGACAGAGGCCAAGCAACAGCCTGAAGACAGCATTTTCCCGCCAGAAACCTTTACGAAAATCTTGGTTCAGGGTCACGGCTTCTCTCCTTTAGCCTCAGCTAGAACCTCGACACGATGGTCGCGGAAGAATTCCAGGCCATTACGCACAGCACCAACCACAGCACGCGGAGAAATAGTCGCACCAGTAATTTGGTCGAATTCACCCCCATCCTTTTTCACCCGCCAATCAGCATTTTCCAGATTCTTGCCGGCAAAAATTTCCTTGAAGGCCGGTAGCTCTATCTTGTCGCCAAGACCAGGTGTCTCGTTGTGAGTCAGGATCTCAATTCCGGCAACCGTTCCCTCCGGGGTGACACCCACCATCACGGTGATATTGCCACTGTAGCCGTCAGGAGCCACAACCTTAAAGGCGATACCGCTCAATTCTCCCTCCTGGCGACCGCGAAAAAAGGTCCGCATCAGATCCCGTCCTCGCCGGTCCTGTCCAATCAACAACTGTACGGTATCCTCATCAGGAGAGTTATCAGCAGGGGGCAGAACAGCCTTAAGGGCACGCAAAGTTGCCAGGCGTCGCTGCTCGGCGATCGGTTCGCGGGTCGCTGATTCGACCAGGGAGAGAATCAAGCCGGCACCGGCAGTGATCAAGGTCAACACCAGTACCAGACGTAAGACGCCGTTCATTGGACCTTCTCCTGTTGTAAAGTGCCAAATGTCTTCGGTCGGGTGTATCGATCAATCAGCGGTGTCGCCGCGTTCATGAGCAAGATAGCGAAAGAGACTCCTTCCGGATAGCCACCAAAAAGTCGAATCAGTACGGTCAGTAAGCCACAACCGACGCCGAACAGCAGCATGCCTCTGGTGGAAACCGGTGTGGTCACCATATCCGTCGCCATGAAAAAAGCGCCAAGGATAAGACCACCGGTCACCATATGAAAGACCGGGTTCGGATATTTTTCCGGATTGATCAGCCAGAACAGTCCCGAGAGCAGAATCACGGTGCCGATAAAGGCGGTCGGGATATGCCAGGTCAGAATACGTCGATAGAAAAGATAGGCCGCACCAAGCAGCAGTGCCAGCGCAGAAATTTCGCCGATAGACCCAGGCATATTGCCGAGGAAATAATTCATCATGCTGCCCTGCATTTCGGCAGGCATCTGCCCGGTCAGCATGACGGCATTTTTCCATTCACCCAGGGGAGTCGCAGTGGTCACCAGGTCAAGGCCGGAACCAAACGGAGCGGGAGCCGACCAGGTGGTCATCTGCACAGGAAACGAGATCAGCAACACAACCCTGGCCACCAGGGCCGGGTTAAATGGATTCGATCCCAATCCGCCATAGACCTGTTTACCAATGGCAATCGCAACCACCGCACCAAACAGCGTCATCCACCAGGGACTGGACGGCGGCAGATTGAGGGCGAGAAGAATCCCTGTGATAGCAGCGCTACCATCAGCAATCGTCACCGGTTGCCCCATCAGACGCTGACAGACCACCTCGGTCGCAAGGCAACCCAAGGTCGCAATCAACAGGACAGACAGTGCCGATGGCCCAAAGAAGTAGACAGCCACACCGCAGGCTGGCAACAGGCTATAGATCACCGCGCGCATCACCTTGGCGGTAGTCTCGCCTGAGTGGATATGCGGCGAAGATGACAGGTAAAGTTGTTGACTCACGAGACTTGAGTGCTCCTCTTCTTGGCGAGGATCGCCGCCTTGCCGTAACGAATCGCCTGCACCAGCGGAATGGTTGAGGGGCAGACGTAGCTGCAACTGCCACATTCGATACAGTCCATAGCACAATATTCTGCTGCTTCTGCCAGCAGATCTCGCCGGGCATAGGCGGCAATCGTCGTCGGCAGGAGGTTTATCGGACAGGCCTGCACACAGCGCGCACAGCGGATACAAGGGCTTTCCGGATGAGAGGAAACATCTTCAGCGCGTAGCAGCAGCAGACCAGACGTTCCCCGTGTCGCTGGCACATCGAAACCAAGCTGGGTAAAGCCCATCATCGGACCACCGAGGATAATCTTGCCCGGTTCCTCGACCAACCCACCACAGACCTCCACCAGATGGGAGAGCGGTGTGCCGATACGAATTCTGAGATTTTTCGGTTCACGGATTGCGGGGCCAGTCACCGTGCAAACACGTTCAATCAACGGTCGTCCATGGATGATTGCATCAGTAATAGCGGCAGCTGTTGAGACATTGTGAACTGCGACACCGATATCCATCGGCAGCCCGCCCGAAGGCACTTCCTTGCCCGTCACAGCTGCTATCAGTTGCTTTTCAGCACCCTGCGGATATTTGACTTGCAGGGGCATCACTTCGACCGGCGTGCCAGCACAATGCTTTTCAAAGAGAGCAATCGCATCCGGCTTGTTCGCCTCAATACCAATCACCACCTGCTCAGCGCCCAGCACATACTGCAACAGGGCAACCCCCTGCAGAATCCGCTCCGGCTCTTCGAGCATCATACGGTGGTCAGCCGTCAGATATGGCTCACACTCAACACCGTTGAAAATCAGGGTGCTGATTTTCTTCTCCGGCGGCGGTGACATTTTGACATGCGCTGGAAAAGCAGCACCGCCCATGCCGACGACACCGGCCAGTCGAACTTTCTCGATGATTTCATCAGGAGAAAGCTCACTCGGGTCGGCTGGCTGCAATTCTGTCGACCAACGGTCTTCACCGTCTGCCTTGATCACAACAGCCGGCAGTGACGTCCCCCACGGGTGAGGACGATTTTCAACAGCAGTAACCTCGCCAGAGGTCGGTGCATGCACCGGTACTGAGACAAACCCTTTCGCAGAACCGATCTCATCACCCTTGGACACCTGCTGGCCAACCTCCACACACGCAACTGATGGCGCACCGATGTGTTGAGCCAGAGGTACAATAAATTCTGCAGGCAAGGGGCAGTCTTCTATCGCCTTATGCGACGACCACTGTTTATTATCTGGAGGATGTATACCGCCTGCGAAAGTTTTTAAACTCATCTCGTCACACCGTCATCAAGCCGCATGTGGCTTATCTGTACCGGCAGGTAATTGCACGCTGCCGTCCGGATAAGCAACAGAAAAGTCCCGAATACATTTCGTTGGACATTTACTGATCGCCTCAGCGGCCTCAGCATCTTGTTCATAAACAACTTCTGCCAAAAAGTTCTCTATCTTATAGGCGTCAGGAATTGTCTTTTTACAGATATTGCAGCCGATACAGCCAATCTGGCAGTATTTGCGGATCAGGGCACCTTTATCATGACTGTTGCAAAGGACATGAACCGCAGCCTCATAAGGTGTCATGCGGATGACGTTGCGTGGGCAAACAGCGACACACTTGCGGCATCCGGTGCATTTCTCGCGACTGATTACCGCCAGACCATCAGCAGTCATTTCGATAGCGTCAAACGGACAAGCCCGCAGACAGGAACCAAGACCAACACAACCACCGGGGCAAATTTTCGGCCCGTCGGCAATCCGCTGTGCAGCGGTGCAGTCTTCCAATCCCAGATAGTGGTATTTGATTTGCGCCTTGCGATTATCGCCCTGGCAAAGAACCACAGCAATCTCGCGGGTTGCCGCCGAAGCTTCGACACCCAGGATATGCGCCAATTTCGCAACCGTATCTGCACCACCCGGAGGACACTGGTTCAAATCAATACTACCGGCCAGTAGAGCCTTTGCATAACCGGCGCAACCAGGAAAACCGCAGGCGCCACAATTGGCCCCTGGCAAAACTTCCAGAGCGGCAAGTTCACGTGGATCGACCTCAACAGCGAATTTTTTAGCGGCAAAGCCAAGTGCAACAGCGGCAATCAGGCCGATACCTCCGAGGCTTAAGATAGCTGCGAGCATAATTAACCTTTAACCAGACCGGCAAAGCCCATAAAGGCCAGCGACAGTAGACCTGCCGTCACCAGAGCAATTGCCGTACCACGAAAGCTCTGCGGCACAGCGCAGAGTTCAAGTCGCTCACGCAGACCGGCAAAGAGTACCAAAGCCAGAGTAAAACCAAGAGCAGCGCCGATCGCAAAGACCACCCCTTCCAGAAAGGTATAATCCTTTTGGATACTGAGAACAGCCAAACCCAGAACCGCACAGTTGGTGGTAATCAGTGGCAGGAAAATCCCCAGAGACTGATAGAGAATCGGACTGACCTTCTGCACCACCATCTCAACCAACTGCACCAATGAGGCGATGACCAGGATAAAGGCAATCGTCTGCAGGTATTCAATACCAAAGGGAATCAGAACGAAGTACTGGACAAACCAAGTCACCACCGTGGCCACAGTCATGACAAAGGTCACGGCCATGCCCATCCCCAGTGCAGTTTCCACTTTTTTGGAAACGCCGAGAAACGGACAGATGCCGAGAAAACGCGCCAACACGAAGTTATTGACAAAGATGGCGCTTACAAGAATGAGAAGCAGATCAGCCATGTACCCTACCCTGTAAATTGGTCAGACCAGTGGTTATAAAGCAGTTATCTACCAAAGTCAAACGCTATACAATAAGAATCTTTTAGTTTTACTTCAAAAAAGCAGAGAAGGCAATAATCGTTGACATAAACGTTAAAAGCGGCCAAACATTAGATCGGATGAAGATTTGTTTTTATAAAATATCAGAGAAAATGACTATAATTTTAGTTTCACTAAAACTCAGTCCCCAACCATAAAACTAAACTCGTACCTATCCGGAAGTCGATGCAATGATCGCCGTGTGCATTTCTGACTTAAAAACCAGCCCGAACAGACACCCGAGCAGACGGTGTCTTGACACGATTTGGTGGCTATGCTAACAGACGGATTGCAATTCTGAATTCATCCGAAGCAGCGATTCTGGCACAACATTAAGGACAATCACGCTGACTCAAACATCCAAGGAGCCACCATGAATCACCAGCAATCTTCCGCCCTCTTTGCAAAAGCCAAGCAAGTCATTCCAGGTGGTGTCAATAGCCCGGTACGTGCATTCAAATC
Source organism: Deltaproteobacteria bacterium (assembly GCA_024279915.1). GTDB lineage: Bacteria > Desulfobacterota > Desulfuromonadia > Desulfuromonadales > BM103 > M0040. The sequence continues at coordinate 177,889 of JAJRRB010000078.1, read as the reverse complement.
TGTTGGTTGCGACCCCATTTTCATCGCCCGTGCTGCAGGTTCGAAGATTTTCGACGCTGACAACAACGCCTACATTGATTATGTCGGCTCCTGGGGACCGATGATTCTCGGCCATTGTCATCCTAAAGTTGTCGAGGCCATCCAGCAAACGGCAGCGACTGGTGCCTCCTTCGGCGCACCCACGGCCCGCGAAACCCAGCTTGCCGAGATGGTCTGTGAAGCTTATCCGAATATAGAAATGATCCGTATGGTCTCCTCAGGCACCGAGGCAACCATGAGTGCTATCCGCCTGGCCCGCGGTTACACCAGCCGTGACAACATCCTCAAATTCGACGGTTGCTACCACGGCCACGCCGACTCCCTTTTGGTAAAAGCGGGCAGTGGATTGGCGACTTTTGGCGTACCGACCTCTTCCGGAGTACCAGCCGACTTCGCTAAGCACACGCTAACGGCGACTTACAACGACCTTGAAGAGACCAGAGCAATGGTGACTGCCAACAAAGGTGAGATTGCCTGCATTATCCTGGAACCAATTGCTGGCAATATGGGCTGTGTCGCCCCTAAAGCAGGATTCCTTGAAGGCTTGCGCCAACTCTGCGATAGCGAAGGGATTGTTCTGATCATCGACGAAGTCATGACCGGATTCCGGGTGGCTTACGGCGGGGCTCAAGAACGTTTCGGCGTACGCGGTGATCTGGTCTGCCTTGGCAAGATCATAGGCGGTGGGTTGCCGGTCGGTGCCTTCGGCGGCAAGCGTGAAATCATGGAATGTCTCTCCCCAGATGGTGGCGTCTACCAGGCAGGCACTCTCTCGGGCAACCCGCTGGCCATGAGCGCCGGCATTGCGACCTTGCAACTGCTTCAACAAGATGGTTTCTACAATATGATTGAAGAGAAGAGTGCCTATCTCTGCAAGGGCCTGCAGGAAGCAGCCGCTGAGGCTAAAGTACCGACCTCCCTGCAACGAGTGGGAGGTATGTTCTGCACCTATTTTCAAGCAGAAGAAGTTTTCAACTTCAGTGACGTCAAGCCCGAAACACCGGAAATCTTCTCCAGATTCTTTCGGACGATGCTTGACGAAGGAATCAACCTCGCTCCATCACAATACGAAACAGGCTTCATGAGTGTTGCTCACTCGCAGGAAGACCTCGACAAGACGATCGAAGCGGCGAGTAAGGCGTTCAAAGCTCTTTGAATAATAAAGTAAAAGGTAAAAAGTAAAAGGAGCCCGACTTCGTACTGAAGTTGGGCTCCTCTGTATTTTTTACTTTTCACTGTTGTCTTTAAAAAGGCCGCTGACTCTTGCCTGGCACATAGACTCCGGAAAAAGGAACCATCACAATCTGCACATCCTTGACAAAATTACCGGTTGCAACCTCCAGCAACACGGGACTCTCACCACCATACTTGCCATAAGGCTCTCCCGGGGTCGGCATATCCCAGGCATGAATGCGTGCCGCTACATAATAACTGCTCCCTTCCGGGAGATAGATAGTAAACCTACCCTGTTCATCGGAAAGCGTTGAAGCATAGTCGGGAAGACGTTTCATTTCTTTATCGCTATAGGCCATAGCAAAGCCACCCATCACAGGCTTGCCTGCCTGGTCAACCAGAACACCGCTTATTCCAGTATCGGTCTCGGCCTCAACCACCCGGTTCTTGAAAAACATCGGCGCTTTCATCACCACGACAGGCAGATCAACTTCGACAAACTTGCCAGTTTCAACTCGCGTGATCAGACGCTGGTGTTCGGAATAGTAGTCTCCAGGTGAGAGAGGACCGGTCGATTGACCGCTTAAGCGTTTGCGCCCAACAACATAATAGACTCCAGCGGGGATCTCCAGTTGGTAATACCCGCTGCTATCAGTCGGAGTCGAAATAAACTGAGAGGGCCCTAACAGGTTGGAGATCGTGTCAGGATAGATATTTACGTAACTGCCGCCCAAAGGTGTTCCCTCTTCTTTGAGTACAACACGACCACGGATCCCGGTTTTACCTTGGCCATCAACATAGGTGCCGACCCATTGTGCTCCGGGGACACTCGCTTCACCCTTCGTATCCGGCGACATGCCCGTCTGACACGCCAACAAAGAGAAACCCAGACAGATGATCAACCCGGCTTTCCAAGAGAACTTTAAGCTCTGCATTGACATTGCAACCTCCTAAAACCCAATAAGCACAAATAAAAGACAAACTGTTAACAGTTTAGCGACCTCCTGTAAAATGTCAAAACCTCCAAAATTAGTAAAGAAGCGATTGACGCCCTCAACAATAAAAAGGTTCTTTCCACAGCATCCATTTCTGGCCAAATGAAATAAATCGGCCTATCATGAAAAGGTTCGCATACTTGCCATAAACTTTAAGGAGAATTCGTGATGGATATAAAGATTCGCAAAGCAGCCCCGTTGCAAACAAAAACCGCCTGTCTGGTGATTGGTGTCTATGAAAAAGGCCTTTCTGATCCTCTCTTGAAAGAGCTTGACCAAAAGCTGGGTGGCCTGCTCCACCAGAGCCAGCGCAACGATGAGTTCACCGGCAAAAGCGGTGAGAAGATCCTTTTTCAGCCTGCCGGTCACCTGCCCTTGGAACGTGTTCTTTTGATCGGTCTCGGAGCAAAGGCAGAGAGTTCCCTTGAAAAGATCCGTCAGGCCGCAGGCAGTGCCATGCAGCAGGTGATCGAGAAAAAGCTGGAACAAGCAGCCTTCAAATTACCGCTCGATGCGCAAGACAATGAGCTTACAGCACAGATTCAGGCTACCGCAGAAGGTATTCTTCTTGCCAGTTATCGCTACGATCGATTCCTCGGCGAAAAGGCTAAAAAGTCGCGCAAACTACCCAAAGAGATCACCTTGCTGATCGACAATGCCAGCGAGAAGCAAGCCTGCGAACTCGCCTTGGCGACCGCCCAAAAGATCTGTCAGGCAGTCATACTTGCACGCGACCTGGTCAATGCGCCAGGCAACATCAAATCGCCCACCTATCTTGCTGAGCAGGCCCAGGTGGCTGCCAACGAAAGCAGCCTGAAATGCAAAATCCTTGGCCAAAAAGAATTAGCCAAAGAGGGTCTTGGTGCCTTGCTCGGTGTTGCCCAGGGCAGCGCGCGTGAACCACACCTGATTATCCTTGAGCATAACGGCGGCAGTAAGGACGAGGCGCCTGTTGCCCTGGTCGGCAAAGGTGTGACCTTTGATTCCGGGGGAATTTCGTTGAAGCCCGGCGAAAAGATGGACGAGATGAAGATGGATATGGCAGGCGGGGCAGCCGTCATCGGCACCATGCTGGCTGCCGCACTGTTGGAGTTGCCGATCAACCTGATCGGCATTGTACCAACCGTAGAGAATATGCCATCGGCAACCGCCTATCGACCCGGCGATATTCTGACCAGTCTGTCTGGCCAGACGATTGAAGTTCTCAATACTGACGCCGAAGGACGTCTGATCCTTGCCGATGCCCTGACTTATGTAAAAAGATACGAGCCAAAACTGGTTGTCGATCTAGCCACCATGACCGGAGCCTCTATCATTGCCTTGGGACATCAGGCAACAGCGATCCTCGGCAACGATCAAAAGCTTGTGCAATCGCTATTGAATGCCGGAGAGGAAAGCGGTGAAAGACTCTGGCAATTACCGCTCTGGGATGATTATGATCAGCAGATCAAGAGTGATGTTGCCGACGTCAAAAACACCGGCGGACGAGCGGCCGGAACGATTACAGCCGCAGCTTTCCTGAAAAAATTTGCCGGCGACTTCCGCTGGGCACATCTCGATATCGCCGGAACCGCCTGGCGCGACCAAAACCAGCCCTACATTCCCAAGGGCGGCACAGGAGTTGGGGTCCGACTACTGGTGGCCTTTCTGCAAAAGCTGGCAGAACGCAGCAATTAGCACCGTCACGAAAGCAGCATTGATTCGTTAGCAAGTCGACATAAATGTAGCTGCTCAACCCTTACAACACCGGCCTTTCATCTTGACAGAGGAGAGGTCGGTTGCTAGGTTGCTATGTTGAATTATCAACTGTGCATAAGACTTTTTCCCGACGACTACGGACCCATGCCATGAGAGTACTGGTTGCTGACAAATTTCCTACTGAAGGCCTTCAAGTCCTGGAACAGGCAGAGGGCATCGAGCTTGACTATCAGCCAGGGCTGACACCCGCGCAGTTACTTGAGGCGGTTGCTGAGGCAGATGCGCTGATTGTCCGTAGCGGCACACAGGTCACAGAGGAAGTTTTTCAGGCCGCCAACAAGCTCAAGGCCGTAGGCCGTGCTGGTGTCGGTACCGGAAATTTGGACCTGGAGGCGGCCAACCGTAAGGGGGTCGTCATTATGCACACGCCCTTCGGCAGTACAACCACGACAGCGGAACACACTATTGCCATGCTCTTTGCGCTGGCCAGGCAGATTCCTGCTGCCAGCCAGTCAACCAAAAGCGGACAATGGGATTCGGAGCACTTCCTTGGAATAGAGGTTGCTGGCAAGACTCTCGGCGTAATCGGTGCCGGTAAAATTGGACGTCTGGTTATCGAGCGGGCAACCTCTCTGAAGATGAAACCGCTTGTTTACGACCCATATCTTACTGAAGACGCCATCCGTGTCCTTGGTGCCGAACAGGTTGACCTTGATGACTTACTGGCTCGCGCTGACTTTTTGACCCTCCACACCCCCCTCAATGCGGAAACAGCCAACACCCTGAATGCCGAAACGCTGGCAAAGGTTAAGCCCGGCTGCCATATCATCAACTGCGCAACCGGTGGCCTGATCGACGAAGCAGCTCTGGCGGAGGCAATTATAAAGGGGCACATTGCCGGAGCGGCAATCGACGTTTTTGCCAAGGAACCACCTCTGGCGGACAACCCCCTGCTTGGATTGGAGCAGGTCATCTGCACTCCACATTTACGTACGTCCACTCGCGACGCCCAGATTAATGTGACAGTTCAGGCTGCGACCCAGGTGGTCGACTTTCTCAACACAGGCATCATCACCAACGCAGTGAACGTACCATCAATCAGTGCGGATCTGCTCGCAACCCTGCGACCACACATAGACCTGGCGGAACGGCTTGGCTCATTCCAGGCACAACTCTATGGCAAAGGGTTGGAAGAAGTCCGCCTCGAATATGCCGGCACAGTCAATGAACACCCCACCGAGCCACTAACCATGGCCGCCCTCAAAGGCGTGTTGAAGCCGATGGTCGGCTCCGAGGTAAACTACATCAACGCTCCGCATCTGGCCAAGGAACGCGGCATCCGCGTGACGGAAACCCGCAGTCAGACCAATCGTGGCTTTGCCAGCATGATCCGTCTGGAAGTCGTTGGCACAGACGGAGTCCATTCAATCTGTGGAGCTATGTTCGGTGAAGAAGACTATCGTATCGTCCGGGTTGACGGCTGCAACGTAGAAGCCTTGCCCAACGGTCATATTCTGGTGTTGTTCAATGAAGACCGCCCCGGCATCATCGGTTTTGTCGGCCAGGTACTCGGTGATGCGGGTGTTAATATCGCCGGCATGAACCTCACCCGCAAATCGGTCGACAACCAGGCGATCTCCATGATTAATATTGACAGTTGCATTCCGGATGAAACTCTAGAAAAATTGCGAGCCCATCAACACATTGTCGCCGCAAACCAGATTGTTTTATAAATCCATTAAGGACCTTAAGATCGTGCCTAACACCATCGAAACGCGACTGCCCACCGGCGTAAAAGATTTCCTGCCGGTCAAGGCTGCAAAACTTGACTACCTGCAAAACTCTCTGCGTAGCATCTACCGGTCATGGGGCTTCCGTCCCGTAGCACCCGCAGTTCTCGAAGACCTTGCGGTACTTGAGCTCGGCCTGGGAACGGACCTTCGCGAAAAAACCTTTCGTTTTGATGATCGCCAGACCGGTCGTCTGGTTGCCTTCCCACCCGACATCACCCCACAGATAGCACGGATTGCCGCGACCCGTATGCGCGAGATGCCGCTACCCTTTCGACTCTGTTATAGCGGTCGCGTGCTGCGTCACACCGAACAGCGCCTCGGCAAAGATCGAGAGTTTTTTCAATCCGGTGTGGAGCTGATCGGTCTCAGCGGCCCTGAAGCTGATGCCGAGATGATCGCCATGGCCGTAAAATGTCTACAGGCTGTCGGTGCCACCGAGTTTACTATCGATATCGGTCAGGTTGAATTCCTGCGTGGCATTCTGGATGACTTGCCCCTCAATTCAGCTCAGTTCCTTGCGGTTCGCACAGCCATTTCGGCTAAGGACGTCTCCGGGTTACAGCAGCTGCTCAAAGAACTGCCGTTGACTGATCAGCAGCATACGGAGTTACTCGCCCTGCCCAGGCTCTATGGCGGTCGCGAGGTTCTTGCTCAAGCTCGCCAGGCGATCACCAACTCCGCCTCGCAAAAGGCTCTGGACAATCTGGAAAAGGTTCTTGAAGTCCTCACCGTCTACGGTGTTGAGGAACACATCACTTTAGACCTTGGTGAAATGCGCGGTTTCGATTATCATAGCGGGCTGATCTTTCAGGGTTTCCTGTCCGGATTCGGCAGAGCTGTCTGCTCCGGCGGCCGTTATGATGGCCTGACCGAGCGTTACGGTTTCCCTGCTCCGGCCACAGGTTTCGCCTTTAATCTCTACAACCTGCTCTTTGCGCTCGACAGGATCCTTGACGAACGCGCTGAGGAGGGAACCGACATTCTGCTCTTCTCGTCAGAGCGGGACAAGGAGCCAGCCCAGCGTCTGGCTGCGACCTTACGCAATCATGGCTACTCAGTGGCCAGAGATATTATTGAACGTGATCAGACTGCAAGTCTCGACTATGCTCGACGCATGCATTATCGTTACCTGTTGGTGTGTAACGACTCGGCAGAAAAACTAACCCTGATTCATACGCTGGATAGCAAAGAAATCAGTGTAACACTCGCATCAATCGAATCGGGTCAATTTCAAATTTAGCTTCTTTCTAAAACTACATTTATGCAACTCGGAGAATAAACATGGCAAACGTCGTCATTATCGGCGCCCAATGGGGTGACGAAGGTAAGGGAAAAGTTGTCGACATCTACACCGAACATGCCCAACAGGTTGTTCGCTATCAAGGTGGCAACAATGCCGGGCACACTCTAGTCGTCGGCGATGAGACCATCGTTCTACACCTGATCCCTTCCGGCATTCTACATCCCGGTAAGCGCTGCGTTATTGGCAACGGTGTCGTCCTCGATCCAAAAATCTTTCTCGGCGAAATCGAAGGGCTCAAAAAGAGAGGCTATCTTCAGGACGATAAACAACTGCTGGTAGACAGCAACCTGCATGTCATCATGCCCTGGCATAAGGCAACTGATCTGGCCCGGGAGAAAAATGCCGACCGCAAGATCGGCACCACCGGACGCGGCATCGGCCCCACCTACGAGGACAAGGTCGGTCGTCGCGGCATTCGCATGAGCGACCTGATCAAGCCCCAGGTTTTCCGCCGCAAGCTTAAGGAGATTTTACCGGAGAAGAATTTCCTGCTGGAGAAATTTTTCGGTGAATCGCCACTTGATGAAGAACAGATCTTTGCCGAGTATTCCGAATACGCACAGCAGATCGAAAAATATATCGGCTGCTGTTCAAGCTCACTTAACAAATCGATTAAGGCAGGAGAAAACCTGCTCTTTGAAGGCGCTCAAGGGACTCTGCTCGACATCGATCATGGCACCTACCCTTACGTGACCTCATCATCCACCTGTATCGGCGGCGTCAGCACTGGCACAGGTGTTGCCCCAAATCACATCACCGGAGTTATCGGCATTACCAAAGCCTACTGCACCAGAGTAGGTGAAGGCCCCTTCCCTTCGGAACTGCACGATGATATGGGCGAACGTCTTCGCAAGGCTGGCCATGAGTTCGGCTCCACCACCGGTCGCCCGCGCCGCTGCGGCTGGTTTGATGCTGTCGCTCTTCGTGAAGCTGTCCGTCTCAACGGCATGACTGGCTTGGCGATCACCAAACTCGACGTTCTCAACGACCTGGAAAGCATCAAGGTCTGTACGGCATATTCCTACAAAGGTGAACTGCTCGAAGAATTCCCTCGCGATGCTGATATTCTTCTGGAGTGTACGCCGGTCTACGAGGAGTTCGATGGTTGGTGCAGCGATATCTGTGAAGCAAAGACGATGGCTGATCTGCCAATGGCTGCCAAAGCTTATCTGGCCAAACTGGAAGAATTGGCCGGGTGCCCAGCTGTTCTGGTTTCCGTTGGTCCGCGTCGCGATCAAACGATTCAGGTCAGTAATCCCTTTGTCTGACAATAGCGTCTGATGCTGGATTTTCTCGATTACTAAAAAAGCGGGCCGCATTATGCGGTCCGCTTTTTTAGTAACGATATCTTTGTAGAATTACTGGATAAAGTAACCAGCAACCTTCCAATGACCATTTTCAACCATCACAGTTACATATTCAGAAACACTCGCAGCCTTCTGGTATTTTGAAGCAAAGGTCAACGCAATATACTCACCTTCCGGACTATCCTTGGCCGAAGTGGAGTAATTAACACTCTCTTCCACACGTTCGACCAAAGATCCGGACAGAGTACGCGCCGTGGTCAGCTTCTCAATCCAGTCTTTCTCAGTTACCTGCTCTTTCATCATATCTGCCGCCATCTGCCAGCTCTCTGTGTACTTTTCAGCATCAATTAGTTGCAGGAACTCCATCGCAACAACAGTCGCTTTTTCAGCCTTCTCCGAATCCGGCTTTTCGCTAAGGATCGGATAAACAATCATAAAAACAGCAGCAATGATGAGCACAATGTGAATACGAAATTGCTTAGGTATCAAAATAAACCTCCGGTACGTCTAAGTTTCGAAGAGACATCTACTACAGGGGAAGGGGACAGGTCTACATATTTCCTGTCTTTGTGCTGACCTCAAGCAAAGTTTTCCGAGCGCGGCAGGCTCGCACCTGGAACTCTTTACGCATCCTGCCCCAGCCGACGGAAGGCGGCCAGCACATCATTCTGGTTGAGAATGCCGACCAGCTTTTGCGGATCATTGCTGTCAACAACCGGAAAATAACTGATATTGCGATGCAACTGCAAGATTTTCAAGGCTTCACGCAGAGGTTGATCTGGCCGCAAGCAGTACGGTGCCGAAGCGGTCAGATCACCGGCGACGACCAAGGGCACCAGCGCGGGCTCAAAAAGCAAATTACGAATTTCCGTGTAATCAATGACACCAATAAAACGGTCGCCATCATCAACCACAGGGAAACGATCATAGCGACTGTGAGCAATATGCTTGAGAAGTGCATAATACGGGGTGCTGTGCAGCACCGTCTCCACATTCTGCCGCATGATATGCCGCACCAGGATATCACCTGGATCCTCAAGCCGGTGACCAACCGGCACTCCCAAAGAACTACGAAAATGATGCACAACATTATGCATCCCCTCCAAGGCACTCACCGGAGCTCGCTTCTGCAACAACGCGAGGATCGGCACCTCACCGGAACGTACCAGACCGTGGCGTACCGCGAGGGGGCCGACCAGTTCGAAGACCACTACAGAACCAAGTACAACGGTTTCCAGAAGCTTGCCGCCGACCGGCCAATGAAGGGCCAGTTGACTGGCCAGACCAATAGCAACACCGGCTTGAGCCATCATGGTCAAACCAATGTAGGCCCTTTCGTTAGGCCCGAAGTTGCCGAGGCGAGCACCGATAGCAGCTCCCAGCCACTTACCGAGAGTTCGGGCAACAACATAGGCAACACCAAGCAGACCAAGATGCGTTAAGGTCTCAAGATGCAGGCTAGCTCCAGCCAGCACGAAAAAAGCCACGTAAAGCAGGTAATCAACCTGGCGAATATCGCTCTACAGCCGAGGCCAGCGCGGGCAGCTGTTCGCCAGGGTCATCCCCAGCACCATGCTCGCCAGCAAAGGGTCAATCTGTAACGCCCTGCAGATAGCAACATTGATAGCAACCCCGCCGAGCATCAGGATCTTGTTCTCACTTGGTAGTTCCAGACGCTGGGCCCAGACCGACATAGCAAAACCTAGAAATGCACCCACCAGAATCGGCCCGCCCATGCGCATGACCAGCACAGCAAAAGTCTCACCCGGAAAGATAAAAATATGCGCCAGGACAGCAAAGCCGAGTACAGAAACCAGATTATTGAAACCGACCAGGGTTAACACCACGCTGGTTACCGGGCCTTCGGCCTCGTATTCACGAATAACCATCAAGGTCGCAGCGGGAGCCGTGGCCACGGCAATAATGCCAAGGAAAAAAGCAAAGGCCAGAGAGGTCTGCCAGAGAGTCAATCCAGGCACCACCTTCTGCAAGAAAGCAAGATTGACAGTGAGAACAGCGCCGAAGACCAGAAAAAAGGTCAGCAAGATTTCGCTCGCAGAAAAGAGCAGGATGCGATGCCGCCAACGATCGAGGTGGCGAATCTCAAAAAGACCGCCGATATGCATCAGGATCAGAGCCAATGCCATTTCGGAGAGAGGGCGAAGTTCGAGCAGAATCTCTGGGGGCAGCAACACGGGCAAATTGGTGAGATGGGCGAATGATGGGCCAATCAGGAGGCCGGTCAGCAGATAGCCGGTGACTCGAGGAATATGGCAAACTGATGCCAGGCGCCCGCCAACCAGAGCACCGAGGAAGACGAAAGAAATTGCTGTCAGTAATGGCAGAAGAGAATCACCCATAGCGGCAAAATATCATAATTAAGAGAGACGACCAAGCAGAACAGAGGATGTTGTTGTCTCTGTGTCGTTCCACCTGTGCTGCTTGATCATGAACTGCTGAAAATCTAAACAGACCCCATCACTTTTCCTCTACAAGCCGACCCGACACCAGTTTGTGCAAGGAGCTGGAAATGTAAGTTTGATAGGGGACACCTTCCCTTGCGGCTCTCATTTGAAGACGTTCCAAATCGCGGGAAGAGATGCGGATATTGATTCGTTTGTCTTTCTGAAGAGAATTGCGGGCAGCGGTCTCAAGCTCCAGCTTTTCAGCTTTGAAGTTACTGATACTCTGAAATTCACTTTGTTCAAAATCACTCAAGATCTGAAGTTCTTCCTTATCAAGTTGCATTGGATTCTTTTTCATGGCAGATACTCCTGGGTTGCCTTCCGACTTGGAATGATGGTTTTTAAAAACCGAATCCCTTCCGATTGCACATAAGGGATGAGCCACACATATCCATCGGCAGTAAGAACGATGATGTTCTGATGTGGGTAACGTTCTTGATTGGGATGCCGAATAATGCCCAAGACATCCCCGTTCTGGATACATACGAGTACATCTTCGAAACAGATTCCACGTGTACGCTCAAGCAACTCATTCTTCTCATCACTCCAGTCAAATCTACTCATAATATTCACGCTACTTCAATGTGTGCCTTTTGTCAACAGAAGGGCAGCAGTCAGACCAAGCTAACCCTCTTTGGACTTGAAACCTTTTGGACACGAATCAAAGCTGATTTACACAGATTAGGATGTTTGGCTTCAAAATCCGCGTTCATCCGTGTAATCCGTGTCTCGCTACCGATTGCGAATTTCTCTTGTACTATCGAATGACTTGATCATGTCGCTGGACGATCAAGAGAACGATACTGAATCGCTTCCGCCAGATGATTGGTGGCGATCTCTTCACTCTCGGCGAGATCAGCAATGGTGCGAGCCACCTTGAACAAACGCATATACGCATACATGCGCCTTAAATATTTAAATCTGGTACTATATTGTTAACTATGAAACTGGTGTTAAAAGAAATTGGCTCTTTCCAAAACCGAGTGCCCGTTTAATTGATCATTTGAGTGCTTATGCATTAAATGATCGCCGTACTCAAATGAGCATTAGTTTATGCTTGCTGGATACTACCCCCATCTCTCTCAAAAAAGTCTCTTTCGGGCAAAATCGAAGGAAGGTCAGCTAAACATAAGGAGGTGATCAGGCCACTGATGTTTTCTTTTTGTATCAAGACAGGTGGTCACGAAAGTGGCTTCGGGTGATCATTGATTTCTGAAGTGATCACATTGTTAGTAAGTTTCTTTAAATGGAGGAAGATACTCGAAATGAAGCTCTCAACACTATTCACATTGTTTGTAGCATTTGCTGTAATAACAGCCCCTGTTTCCGCTTCGGCAGCAGGAAAAACACTGGATATTGTCAAAAAACGTGGTCACTTACGCTGTCAGGTTGGCACTCCTTCGGGTGGTTTTTATAATCTCGATGCCAAGGGCAACTGGTATGGCCTTGATGTGGCAGTATGTGAGGCTGTAGCTGCGGCCATTTTTGGCGACAAAAACAAAGTGGAATTCCAATCCGTTAGTAGCCAAGCACGCTTTACCGCTCTGGCCAATGGAGAATCTGACCTTTTGTCGCGCACTGCAACCTGGACAATGTCACGTGACACTCAGCTCGGGTTAGATTTTCTGACACCAAATTTCTATGATGGTCAGGGCTTTACCGTTCTCAAATCGAGTGGTATCACCAGTGCGTTCCAACTGAAGGGTGCGAAGGTGTGCGTGACGACCGGTACGACCAGTGAACTGAATCTGGCGGACTTCAGCCGGGCAAACAACCTCAATATCACCGCTGTTACCTTTGAGGACTGGAATGTCCGTGATGATACATATCTTAAGGGTGGATGCGATGCGGTATCGATTGATAAATCATCATTGGCCGCCAATATCATTTCATTTCCAAAGCCTGACGATCATATGATTCTGCCTGAAACCATTTCCAAAGAGCCTTTAGGGCCTGCGGTGAGACAAGGGGACAGTCAGTGGGCCAACATTGTCAGATGGTCTGAATTTGCCATGATCAACGCCGAGGAGTTAGGCGTGACCAGCGCAAATGTTGACAAAATGCGTGCCAGTTCAAAAAATGTGGATGTACGCCGTATGCTTGGTGTTGAGGGTAACCTTCATGAAGGGTTGGGGCTCTCCAAAGACTGGGCCTACAATATTATCAAGCAGGTCGGTAATTACGGTGAAAACTACGAAAAATATATCGGTAGCGGCAAAGGTGCCCTTGGCATCGATCGTAAAGGAACTCTTAACGAGCTTTGGAGCAACGGTGGCCTGATGTATTCACCGCCTATGCGCTAATTCGTCAGTATTCCCCAATCAAACTTGGTGTGAACGATTGCTAGCCCCTTTGAGGGGCTAGCAATCGTAAAATCAAAAGTCTGGAACCATAATGCCGGGCGAGTTCGTGTTCCCTGTCTCGTCAAACGTTCAGAGCCCCGCAAGCCTGATAGGGGGCATGTTGCACTATACGATTTAAATTTTAACTGCCTGAGCCTCTTAGAACGAATATCAAGGGTAAATAATGTGGAAGTCCGTGACGATGGCGAAGAATCCGTGCAGATGAAGCCAAAAGAAAAGTTTGATTTTTTCCATGATGAGCGAGTTCGTTCGGTTTTCTATCAAGTCCTGATCGCAGCGGCTGTAGGCTGGTTCGTCTGGTCCCTTGTCAGCAACACTGCGCAAAATCTCGAAGCCCGCGGAATGAACACGGGTTTCGGCTTCCTTGGTGTCGCAGCCGGATTCGACAGTTCTTCCAAGCTCATTCCCAATGAGGCCGGGGTCGGAACCTATGGCCGGATCTTCTTCATTGGCGTTCTCAACACACTCTATATTTCAGCTCTGGCAATTATACTCAGCACTATGCTGGGATTTTTTATTGGCGTGATGAGACTTTCCAGCAATTGGCTGGTCTCCAAGGTGGCCCTGGCCTATGTGGAAATCTTTCGCAACACGCCGCTATTGATACAGATTGTTTTTTGGTATATCGGCGTTTTCTCCCTGCTGCCCAGAGTCAAGAACAGTATTGATCTGTCCGGTGGCGCAGAGGTTTTGCTCCTCAATAATCGTGGCTTTTACATGCCATGGCCAATACCAGGAGATCTCCTCTGGTTGACCGGCGTAGCCGCTATCATTGCAATCATCGCGGTTATTGCTTTTAGACGCTGGGTCCAAAATCGTCAGGACAAAACCGGGCAAACATACCCGACTTTTCTAGTCTCCGCAGCATTACTAATTTTTCTGCCGGGAGTTGTCTATTTTATGACCGGAATGCCACTTGACTGGGACATCCCAAAACTTGAAGGATTCAATTTTGTCGGAGGCGCGAGCCTGCCGCCCTCTTTCATGGCCCTTCTGTTTGCCTTTACCATTTATCATGCCTCCTATACGGCCGAAATGGTGCGTGCCGGCATTCTATCTGTAAACAAGGGGCAACATGAGGCTGCAAAGTCACTTGGCCTCAGTAATAATCGGGCAATGTCTCTTGTCGTTATTCCCCAGGCGATGCCCGCTATTATTCCCCCGATGATCAGTAATTGTATGACGACAATCAAGAATTCATCGTTGGCCATCGCTATCGGTTATCCGGACCTGGTCTCTCTTTTCATGCAGACATCGCTGAACCAGGCCGGTTATGCGATTGAGTTGGTCGGTATGACCATGGCCTTTTACATGGTCGTCAGTCTGATTATTTCGTGGATTATGAATATTTACAATAAACGCGTACAACTGGTGGAGCGCTGATCATGGCTATTGTAAAGGCAGTGAAAACACCCGCCCTGTCGGCACCTTTATCGGAAACATCAGTTGTAGGCTGGATGAAAAAGAACCTGTTCAACTCGGTGTTCAACACTCTCCTCACCTTCGTGACCCTTTATATTATTTATATGGTGGTCAAGGGGATGTGGGTATGGGGGATTGCCGATGCTGTGTGGGTTGCCGAGAATCGACGTGAGTGTTTCAGTATCAACCCGGATGGTGCCTGCTGGGCAGGTATCTTTGCGTGGGTGGACAACATTTTCTATGGCCGCTACCCGAGAGATGAATTGTGGCGGATCAACCTTGGTATATTGTCTCTTTTCGTTTGGATGCTGCCACTTTGGCTACCAAGGGTTAAGGCAAAAACAACTATCGGTCTGACAGCAGTCTTCCTCTATCCCTTCCTTGCAGGCTACCTTTTTGCGGGCGGTGATAAGGGCATCTTCATGCAGATCCTGTTCACCGCAGCAATCGTTTGTCTGGCAGCGAATACCCTGCATTCGATTATTGGTGTGTTGATCGGTCGCAGTCTGCCCGAATTTCTACCCTTTTTGTTGGGTCAGAAAAATGCCAATGAAAAGAGCCGGCGCAATATATTTCTCGGCGTTCTCGCTCTCGGCTGTGTCTTGGTTTATGTGTGGCAAATGAACTGGAATCTTGAGGGAGTTTCCTGGACCAAATGGGGTGGTTTGTTTCTCACTTTTGTTGTAGCGGGGATCGGCATTGCCTCGGCACTGCCGGGCGGAATTATTCTTGCCCTTGGTCGGCGCTCCGAGATGCCGGTCGCCAGGGCACTCAGCATCTCGTTCATTGAACTGTTCCGTTCAGTCCCTTTGATAACTATTTTATTTATGGCTACAACGATGTTTCCTTTGTTTATGCCAGAAGGTTTTATCCTCAACAAGTTAACTCAGGTTATCATTGCTGTCTGCCTTTTCAGCGCCTGTTATATGGCTGAGACCGTTCGAGGAGGCCTTCAGACCATTCCCAGAGGCCAATTTGAAGGGGGGCACACCATCGGTCTGGGCTATTGGCAGACCATGGGCCTGATTATCATGCCCCAGGCTTTGAAGAATATGATTCCTAATATTGTCGGCAACTTTATCTCGCTACTGAAAGACACCACACTGGTGTCCATCATCGGTCTGTTCGACGTTCTCAACATGTTACGCGCGATCGGCAAAGACAGAACTTGGCTTGGACTTCATATAGAGCCGCTGGTGTTTGGTGCGATGATGTTCTTTTTAATCTGCTTTGCCATGTCAAAATACAGTCGCCATCTGGAAGTGAAACTAGCAACTGGCCATAAGCATTGATCAGGTAAGTTTCCGAGGAGAAAGCATGACAGAAACAACGACGCAGAAGACCAGGGAGCACCTGGCCTCTGCCGCTTCCAGCGAAGTTATCATTGAGTTTGAAAACGTCAATAAATGGTACAGCGATTTTCATGTGTTGAAAGACATCAATCTCAGGGTTCACGAGGGTGAGCGGATCGTAATATGCGGCCCTTCAGGGTCAGGAAAATCAACTCTCATCCGCTGTATCAATCATCTTGAGGTGCATCAAAAAGGTAGCATCGTTGTCGATGGCATAACACTCAACAAAAATCTTAAGAACATTGACCATATTCGCACTGAAGTTGGTATGGTGTTTCAAAGCTTCAATCTGTTTCCCCATCTGACTATTTTAGATAATCTCACCCTGGGTCCAACCTGGGTTCGAAAAATGAGTAAAACCGATGCTCAGGCCACCGCCAGGAAGTATCTTGAGCGGGTTAAGATTCCCGAACAGGCCGACAAATTCCCCGACCAACTTTCAGGCGGCCAGCAGCAGCGCGTGGCCATCGCCCGCTCTTTGTGCATGAACCCCAAAATCATGTTATTTGACGAACCGACTTCAGCGCTTGATCCCGAGATGATCAAGGAAGTTCTTGACGTCATGATTGAACTGGCTGACACAGGAATGACGATGATCGTGGTGACCCATGAGATGGGCTTTGCCAAGATCGTCGCCGACCGGATAATTTTTATGGACGAGGGTGAGATTGTAGAAGAGAATGAACCAGACGAGTTTTTCAACAACCCCCAGCATGAGCGAACCAGGGAGTTCCTCAATCAAATACTCTGACCTTTCAGGGTCACATTGAGAACTCGATCCTTGTGAAATCAAGTGTTTGAGAGAATCGCTCTTAAATAAAGGAAAGCTGGAGTGAATATTTTACATATATCCGATTTGCATTTTGGAACACGTCATTGGGATGGTAATAACAAAATATTGCTTGATAAAATAAACTCATACCCTGCCGATCTGGTTATTAATACGGGTGACAGTACCACTGATGGGCTTGAAAGTGAATATCAGGATGCGGGAGAGTTCTTAAAGGGTATTACCTGTGAAAATGTTATTTCTATTATCGGCAATCACGATAAGAGAAATATGCAATCAAATAAATATTACAAGAAATACATTGACCATGATGAAGTGATTTTGGCATCAAGACCTGAACTGACAACCAAAAAGGATCTTTATTTAAAACCCGATATTTCAAAAACCAAAAATTATTTTACTGACCATAATTATATTAAGCTAGTTAACGTTGAGAACATGACCCTGCTGGTTGTTTGTATAGATTCCAATGTTCTTTACCAAGATGAAGGTTTTGTTGAGGAGGAAATTTTAAGGGACATCTCCGAGAAGATCAGCCGGATGAAATATGATAAGTCCATGATGTTGATTCATCATTCGATTTTGGCTGGAGATGTGACACCGCTCCTGAATCCTTTAATATTGACCACTTTTGTCAGGAAACACAAAATTGAGGATGTTTTCTGCGGTCACACCCACCTCCTCGACTTGAGAAAGAGCACAGATCTCCATTTTGACAGTTCATTTACCCAGTACATGATAGGTTCGCTGTCATCAGCCAATCGTGTGGCCGATTATAATATGTTTTTCTATTTGGAGAATTGGGGGACTTCTGCGCTGCAGGTTCATTTGATAAAAATTCATCTTGACGATGGTGTTACAAGTTTTACTGAAGAATTATTTTACGGATAAAATTATCGTTGTGTCACAGTTTGAGCAATAAAATACCCCGCTTACGCTTCGCGAAAGCGGGGTATTTTCCATAGTCTTGATTTTAAAACGCTGCAAGCGGAGGGGTATTAAACCCAAGCTACGCAATAATATTTTTCTGC
The DNA here is from genome assembly GCA_024279915.1 of Deltaproteobacteria bacterium. Classification (GTDB taxonomy): domain Bacteria; phylum Desulfobacterota; class Desulfuromonadia; order Desulfuromonadales; family BM103; genus M0040. The sequence continues at coordinate 160,158 of JAJRRB010000078.1, read as the reverse complement.
ACTCTATTCATGCGACTATTATGCAAGCCATTGCGTATTAGTCATGTCTATTATGCAATAGGATGCGTTTTGGACGACCGTATTAACCTGAATCAAACTGTTTGACGATCAAGAGAACGATACTGAATCGCTTCCGCCAGATGGTTGGTGGCGATCTCTTCACTCTCGGCAAGATCAGCAATGGTGCGGGCCACCTTGAGCAAGCGCGTATAAGTACGAGCCGACAACCCAAGTCGTTCGGTGACTTGCTTTAAAAGCTCCTGCCCGGCCGCGTCAGTACAACAAAAGGCATGTAACTGTTTGGGACCCATACGGGCGTTGCAATGGATACCCAACCCAGCAAAGCGTTCCTGCTGAATGTTTCGCGCCTTTTCCACCCGGCTACGAATCAGCTCACTCGCCTCCGCCGGGCGTTTGTCAGAGAGATCGCTATGAGGAATACGCGGTACCTCAACCTGCAGATCAATACGATCAAGCAGTGGACCGGAAAGACGGGTTCGGTAGCGCTGGATCATTGCTGGCGTGCAGGTACAACTATGTTGAGAATCGCCCTGATAACCACAAGGACATGGATTCATCGCGGCAATCATCATGAAAGACGCTGGGTAGGTCAAACTTAACGCCGCACGACTGATGCAGACCTGGCCATCCTCGAGTGGTTGCCGCAACATCTCGAGGATGTTTTTCTTGAATTCAGGCAACTCATCAAGAAAGAGCACGCCGTTATGCGCTAGAGAAACTTCACCCGGACGTGGATGAGGGCCACCACCGATCAACCCGGCATCTGAGATGGTGTGATGCGGAGAACGGAATACTCGCTTGGCAACCAAGGCTTGGCCAACGGGAAGCAGACCGAGAATCGAGTGAATCTTGGTTATTTCGAGAGCTTCCTCGAAGGTTTGTGCTGGCAGAATCGTGGAGATACGCCGTGCCAGCATGGTTTTCCCACTGCCGGGAGGACCTGTCATCAACAGGTTATGACCACCAGCCGCAGCAACTTCGAGAGCCCGTTTGACATGGCCCTGACCGCGTACCTCGCTAAAATCGACGTCATTCTGTACAGCTTTACCGATCAGAGCTGCGAGATCAACCTGACACGGCTCCAACACCCGGTTACCGGCGAGAAAATCAACGACTTCACCCAAAGTTTCTACAGAATAGACCGGCAAGCCATTCACCAGAGCTCCCTCTTCTGCATTGGCGGCAGGTACGATTAATCCGTCCAGATCCCAGCGCCGGGCAGCGGCAGCCACCGGCAGAACACCACGCACCGGCTTGATACAGCCATCCAGTGAAAGTTCACCCATAAAGAGGAAGCGGCCAGCACGCTCCGACGGCACAAGACCAGTCGCAGTCAACAGACCGACCGCCATCGGCAAATCGAAGGCTGCACCTTCCTTGCGGATATCTGCTGGAGCAAGATTGATTGTGATGCGACGGGTGGGAAATTCGTAACCGGAATTTTTGATGGCGGACTTGATGCGATCTTTGCTTTCCTTGACCGCGCCATCGGGAAGACCAACTGTAGCAAACTGTGGCAGACCCTGAGCGATATCAACTTCTACCTCAACCGGATAGGCATCGATACCGAGCAGCGCCCCAGATAGAACCTTGGCGAGCATACATCCCTCCTTAAATTGTCATAGCAATACCCCAAAGGGGCAAAGAAAATCACTTACAGCCTTAAAGCCTTACTACTCTACAACTTTATAGCTTTTATTCCATATCATCCAGATACTTTTCTGCAACAATAGCAGCAATCGCGCCATCACCAACCGCTGTGGCAATCTGCTTGAGGATTTTTTTACGGACATCCCCGGCAGCAACCACACCCGTCATCGAGGTTCGGCACTCCGAATCAGTCAAAATATAGCCTCCTGGATTGAGGTCAAGAATGTCGACAAGAAAATGCGCCTTCGGCGTTACCCCGACGGCCACGAACATACCGTCGGCTTCAAGATCCCGCTGTGAACCATCCTGTTTATTACGCAGGATCAGGCTAGTGACACCAGTATTGTCACCCACGACCTCCTCGACGGTACTGTTCCACACCATTTCGATCTTGTCATTGGCAAAGACGCGATCCTGCAGAACCTTGGTGGCACGTAATTCGTCACGGCGATGTACCATGTAGACCTTGCTGGCGAAACGACAGAGGAAGAGGGCCTCTTCGGCGGCCGTATCACCACCTCCGATGATGGCAACTGGCACATTGCGAAAGAAAGCACCATCGCAGGTAGCGCAGTAAGAAACCCCGCGTCCGGTAAATTCAACTTCACCGGAGACACCAAGTTTGCTCGGTTCGGCACCGGTCGTGATAATAACCGCCTTCGTTCGGAACTCCTTGCCATCAACAGTAACAAGCTTCTCATCACCCTTATCAATCAGGCCAGTCACTTCCCCGGTCATCGTTTCCAGGCCAAATTCCTGGCAGTGCTCCTGAAAACGCACCATCAGATCGGGCCCGTCTATGCCACCGGGGAAACCTGGATAGTTTTCCACCTTGGTTGTAGTCATTACCTGACCACCAAGAAGCATCCGTTCGACCAGCAGACTCTTCAACTTGGCGCGTGAGGTATAGAGACCAGCAGTCAATCCGGCTGGACCACCGCCGATAATCAATACATCGTAAAGGGTTTCGCTCATAACACGTGTCCTGTTTTGTTTAATTCCATCCGCTAGAAATGCCGGTTACCATAGCACAGCTTATTACAAAAGGAAATGCCATGAGACTTGATTTAACGGTCTGCGTAAGCCTAGAATATGGCCTTAAGGAGACGTACTCTTCCAATGTCTGAACAACAGCCGGCGGATCATAATAATCAACACGATCATGCTCATCTGGATCGTGGTATCACCCGTGGTTTTATTATCGCCATTGGTCTGACTGCGATCACCTTGGTCGCCGAGATTATCGGTGGTTTCTGGACTAACTCCCTGGCCCTGCTCTCCGATGCCGCTCACGTTTTCATGGACCTCTTTGCTTTGGTTCTGTCATTGGCGGTAATCCATCTGGCGAAATTTCCGGCCAGTGATACCCGCACCTACGGCTGGCATCGCGCCGAAATCTTTGCCTCACTTATCAATGGGACGACTTTGCTGCTGATTGGCGTTGGCATACTCAGTGAAGCCTGGGGACGACTGATTCACCCGGAAGCCGTCAAGAGCAAAGAGATGTTCATTATTGCCACGATCGGCCTGATTATGAATCTGATCGCTGCAAGTCTCCTGCATGGACATTCCCACGATGACCTCAATGTACGCAGCGCCTTTCTACACGTCCTCGGTGATGCCATTGCCTCGGTAGGTGTCATCATCGGCGGCGTCATTATGCTTTATACCGAATGGTTCGTGCTTGATGCCTTGATTTCAATGGTCATTGTTTTAATTATCGGCTGGGGTGCAATCCGTATTTTGCGGGAGGCAGGACACATTCTTCTGGAGGGCGTACCTAAGCATATTAACGTCAATGAATTGGTCGACAAGATGCGTTCTATTGCTGGTGTTAACAACATTCACCACCTGCATGTCTGGTCAATCTGCTCACATATCACGGCTCTGTCGGCACACATCGATGTTAAACCGGACTACCGGTTGCGTCAGAGTGAAATTATCGGTACTCTCGAAGAGATGCTTGACCACGATTACCACATCACCCACACGACCCTGCAGGGAGAATGTTCCAGTTGCATAACCGGACCGGTTATCCAGCAACTCAAACATCGTCCCCGCAGATCATCCAGCAGTAATAACCACGACCATCATTCGCATTGAGGACTTATGCATCGCCTGATCAAACCAATTTTCTGGACCTTTCTTTTCCTCATTATGATGCTTGCCATTGACCAGTTTCTGGTACAGGTTCCCCCTGTCCATCCAGCCCATGCTGCCGTCAGCAATTTCTACCGGGATTTTCGCAACCGCGCGATCGACCTGGCTTTCAGTGAGCAGAAAGCCACACCGAAATCGATTGAAGCAGTCATAGAGAAGCAACAGAAAAACCAGAAAACCATAGCAAAGAAGGTCAAGAAATCGGATCAGAAACGACCCTTGCCTGCGAGTAAGTCCCAAGAGAAAAAACCGCAACGCTACCTCTATTCTGATAGCAAAGGCGAATTGCACTTTACCGACTCGTTGGATGAGGTCCCTGATGAATTCCGCGGACAAGCGCAACCGATGGGGAAGTAACCCGTAGCACAAAGTACGTGGCGAGAGAAAAACGGGACATCAGACTATCGTCTGTTGTCCCGTTTTTATAAGTGTTGATTTCTGCAAAAAAGCAACTACACAAGAAGCTGTGGGCCATTCAAAAGCCCTTGGACAGTTTTGAGGTTCTGGTCGCAAATACTCCTAAATTCCTTTGAAATTCGCTTGTCCTCTGCCGCCGCACGCCAAAAACGAACCGCCCATTGATGTGCATCATGCCATTGCTCCAAGGCTCCCGTTTGTGGCAGCTTGGGACTGAAGGTACGCTCGGGGATCTCATTCTCTTGTGGTCTATAAAGCATCGGCGGTACATCATAGGCAGGTGCAAGTGTAAAGGATCTTCCACCATCGTCCATAAGCAATGAAATATTGCCGAAGTGCTGATCTGTATTCGCGATCAGGTTGCCAAACACCGCTAGCCATCTGAGCTTGTTTGCGTCATCAGTAGAGAGCCTTCCGCTGCTCTCAAGTCGTGCTGCCGCCGCGATCCAGTTATCGAGTTCCCCGCAATACTCATTGTCAACAGCTTCCAGTGAAAGCATAGGCAAACGGCCAAGTTGGCCACAACGATCAAATCGAGTAACTTCGAGCATGACACGATCATTGCTCTCAATGAGCTCGCTGCTTACTGCACCTATCCCCCGCTCCTCGATGATCTGCAAAGCAATTTGTTCGCAAATAAGTAAATCAGCCCACCTCCTGCCGTTCGCGAATCGGGTCGAAGGTGAGAACTTGACGAGGACATGTCTGAGCTCCTCATTCTCCATAACCAGTGCCGCAAACTTGGGTTGCTCTCCTCCGGCCGATGATCCTGGCGGATCACCCGCCATAGCCTCTCGGACAAGATCGGGGTAAGTTTCTACTCGCTCACTGCTGTTTATAGCCTCTGCTGTTTGGCGGGCTCCTTGTAAATAGCGCTCAAGCGATTCTTCGCCAACGATCAGGTTGCCCATGCAATCTTCACCGCGATGAGCCAAAGCAATCAAAACGTGGTCATCATTCCAGCTTTTAAGCCTCTCAGGTATTCCAAGTTCAGCACTTCTGGAATAAGCAAAGGCTCTCCCCATAAAGCCCTCGGGCCGCATGTCCTGGACAAACCAGGGAAGATGATCAAAGAGCTCTCCAGTTTGACCGTTTGGCTCCCACCAATATTGTCCACTCTGCAGAGTCGTCAAGCGACCCAATTGGCACACATCTCCTGTCTCAGTTACCTTGTAGATTGGGAAAACACTTCCAACCCCTCTTACATTGCGAGAGATGGCGTAGCGTGTTGCTCTAGCGCGACCCAAAGTGACAACCTGCCTCGAAAGCGAGCCCAACAGACGATAGACAGTGGGTTGGCTGACAGCCAAGGCCTGTTGTAGCTGTGGAGAAGTTTTGGCACCGCTTGCTAAAAGAGCAAGGAGTCTGGATTTATGTTGTTCCTTTATTAAATTCATGGTCATACCGAATAGATTATGAATAGATAATTACATCACAACAGCTTAAATGTAAAGGATAAGTCAGGAATCTAGCGCTCAAAGGTGAATAGATAATTTAGTGGGGTGTGAACATGTGACAATTAAACAGGCGGATCCGCAATGCTTTGGAGGTGTCCTTTATTACCGTACTTCAGAGTCCATACCACCACGCCTCTGAGCCCTAATTCCCCAACTCCAACCAAATCTGTTTTGCTATTTTCTGACCTTTTGCAATCTGTTTGGGAGTCATCTGTTGCTGGGCGCTGTCTTTGTATCTTTGAGCCTCTTCATGCCCTTTTGAGGCAGCTACTGACCACCAGGCGTAGGCGCTTTCACTGCTTTGTGTGACCCCCCTGGCCCTTCAGATACATAAGCCCGAGCTTGTATTGGGCTCTTACGTGACCCTGCATAGCAGCCAAACGATAGTTTCTGGCCGCGTCTTTATAATCCTGTGGAACCCCAAGGCCTTCTGCAAGCATGCTTCCCAGATAATATTGGGCGCGTTTCTCGCCTTGCTCTGCAGCCAGGCGATACCACTTGACCGCTTCCTTGTCATTCTGCGGGACACCTAAACCATCGCCGTACATGAGCCCGATATTTGTTTGGGCATCGGCACTGCCTTGCTCAGCTTCAACCAGGAAAAGTTGATAGGCTTTCTTATAGTCGCCAATGCTAGTTGCCTGCATAGCATCATCAAAGTTGTCGGCAAAGGACACAGACGTCGACACAACAAGAACAAACATGGCAAAACTGATAAGTAACGGCCTCATACTTCTTTCTCCATCAGACTGCTGAAAAACCACTGAAGGGAATTAACAGCTTGAGTATACAACAAAAAATCGCCACAGAAAGTAGATAGCAATAATCGCAAATTAAAACAACTTACCGTAAACCTCTGGCCGTCGGTCATCGTAACAACGAATCTGCTCCCGGTAATCAACCATCTCCTGATAATCGAACATTGCGACCAGTTCGATATCGGTCTCGCCACCTTCAGCAAGGACTTCGCCCCGAGCTGACAGCAACAGACTCATACCAAAAAAATCGAGTCGCCCCTGAATACCGCAACAGTTAGTCGCTATAAGAAAAAGCTGGTTCTCCATGGCTCGTGCCCGCAACAGGGTTCGCCAATGCTCCTGACGAGGTTTGGGCCATTCTGCTGGCAGACAGATAATTTCGGCGCCTTCAAGGGCCATCTTGCGAAAGAGTTCCGGAAAACGCAGATCGTAACAAATCGCGATGCCAAGGCGACCCACCGAGGTTGACACCACCAGAGAATGGTTGCCAGGAGAGAGGAAGCGATCCTCGCCCATTGTAGAGAACATGTGTAATTTGCGATAAGTATCGAGCACTTTGCCGCAATCAACAACGTAAGCAGTATTGAAGATCTTACCGTCCAGCGCCTCCGGCAGACTACCGACCACAACCATCTGGTGCTCCGCTGACAACCGACAGATCGCTTCAATCACCCGAGGGGTGTCAACAGCATGCCTGGCCAAGCGCTTGTAATCGTAACCTGCACTCCACATTTCTGGCAGAACCGCCAGCTTCGCGTCCTGTTTTGCAACCCGGTCAAGGGCCGCTTCAACCTTTGTCAGATTCTGGTCTATTTCACCTAAAGTGATCTTGAATTGAATGGCTGCTACCTGCAGATTTTTTTCCATACCTCCTCCACGATAAAACAAGGTTCTAATATTGCGATATCCCTAAACCAAACCCGGTTGACCAACTGATTATAAGCGAGTTGAAGAGGACAGACAAGAGCTCGCTGACGTGTCCAGATTCTCTTGACCATCCAAAGGCAAACATGCTAAGACATGTGACATTTTGGTGAGTAGATTGATGTTTTAGCTCTTGCCATTTTTATGCTGGTTTCCTGTTCAAATCGCACAGGAAAATCTGTTTTACAACTCAAGCAGAGACATGAAAGCAAAATTTGCCGCATTTGTAATTATGCTGATTTTCTGGGTCATCCTGTCAGGCATGTTCGATGCCTTTCATCTGACTCTGGGGGTGATCAGCTGCTTACTGGTTGCCCACTTCTCCGGAAAGATGCTGTTCGAAGGCCTGCGAGTTGAAGTGCGGGCCAGACAAATCCTCGGTATGCTCGCTTATGGCCCCTGGCTGTTGTGGGAAATCGTGCTTTCCAGCCTGCAAGTCACCTATATCGTTCTTCATCCACAGATGCTCGACAAGATGGATCCGCAGTTAATCCGTTTCAAAACCAAGCTGAAATCGACCTTTGCCAGAGTGACCTTCTCCCAGTCGATCACCTTGACGCCAGGCACCATTACGGTCAGCGTTCATGATGACGAAATGACAGTATACGCACTCACCAGAAGTGCTGCCGACAGCCTGCCTGGGGAGATGGAAAAGCGCATTGCTCGAGCGCTGGAACCGGAGCAAACATGATGAGCCAAGTGTTTCTAGCGGTTGCCTTAGCTATAGTGTTGCTGATCTTTCCCTGTCTGGTGAGAGCGCTCGGCGGGCCGACGGTTCTTGATCGGATCGTCGGTGTAAATATGATCGGCACCAAGACGACTGTCTTACTGTTGCTGATAGGTTTGATATATAAAGACTTGTCGATGTTCGTCGACATCGCCCTGGCTTATGCGTTTCTCAACTTCATCGCCACCATCGGCGCCTGCAAATTCTTCCGGCGCAGCAAGCAGGTTCATCTTGAGGATGACCTGGTAACCGAAGAGGAGGCCTCAGCATGAACTGGATAGTAACCTTTCTGCTGGTTGGCGGGGTTTTCTTCCTCGCCATTGGCACTATCGGACTCCTGCGCCTGCCGGATTTCTATTCGCGACTTCATGCCGCCGGCAAATGTGACACACTGGGTGTGACTCTCCTTATGACAGCCATCGCCCTGTATAATCTGCATGCTCCAAGCTTCGGTAGTGTTCTGGTCAGTTGGAAAATCTTTGCCATCGTTTTCTTCATTTTTATGGCCAGCCCTACGGCGACCCACGCGATGACCAAGGCTGCCATGCTCGTCGGTGTCGAGCCTTGGCAGAAGAAAAAAGGGACACGCAAATGATCTGGCAACTCGATCTGGTCCTGTTAATACTGGTGGTTTTCTGTGCTGTGGCGGCGATCACCGTAAAGGACCTGCTCTCGGCAACCATCATATTCAGTGCCTACAGTTTCCTCATGTGTCTGCTCTGGGCCGAAATGGGGGCAGTCGACGTCGCTTTTACTGAAGCAACAGTCGGCGCTGGTGTTAGTACCATATTCTTTATTGCAGCTATCTTTCGTACTACACGCAGGAGTAAAGATTGAAACCACTGGCTTTACTGGCAACTTTGATCACCGGTGCACTGCTGCTCTATGGCACCGCAGACTTCGCTGCATGGGGCGACCCGGCATCGCCGCCCAATAGGAATATTTCTGTCCGCTACGTGGAAGAGGCGGTCAAAGAAACCCACGTACCGAACATAGTTACCGCCGTTCTCGGTGATTACCGGGGCTACGATACCATGTTCGAGCTGGTGGTTATCTACAGTGCCGGCATGGCAGTCATGGGTATCCTGAGACGGAGGGAAGATCAATGAAGATCAGCATGCAGGAAGCCCGGGATCGAATCCCACAGCGCGATATCATCCTCGAGACGACGGTGCGTCTGATGGTGCCTTTCATCCAGCTTTACGGCCTTTATGTCATTGTTCATGGCCACTACAGTCCGGGTGGCGGTTTCCAAGGTGGGGTTGTGCTAGGTGCTTCTGTAATCCTGCTCGCCCTCGCATTTGGTCTGCCTGCCAGCAAAGAATACCTCACAGAGGGCACCGATATCATTATGGCCAACGTTGGCGCCCTGATCTTCACGGGCATTGCCGCACTCTGTGCGCTGCTCGGTGGAATGTTCCTTGATTACAGTGTGCTCACAAAAATCCTGCCGATCGATCCGATCTCCTGGCGTTCCCACGGGATTTTTCTGGTCGAGGTCGGGGTCGGCATGGGAGTCATGACGATAATGGTCTCTATCTACTGGGATATGGCCTCTGCGGGCCGCCTTGACGAGGGCCTATAAATGGAAGCTGCCGCGGCCCATTTCATGGCCAAATACAATTACTGGATCTACGTGGTCCTGATGATGATTGGCTTCTATGCCATGATTGGCAAAAACAATCTGGTCAAGAAATTGATCGGCATGAACATCTTCCAGACGGCAATCATCCTTTTTTTGTTTCCACCGGAGCAAAAAAGGGCGGCAGCATCCCGATCCTCGACAAGTATGCCGCATTGCAGGGCCAGGTAGATGTGAACCAGGTGGTTAACCCCCTGCCGCACGTACTCATGTTGACAGCTATCGTCGTCGGGGTTAGCGTAACCGGCGTCGCCTTGGCAGTGATGATACGTATCTATCGTAAATACGGGACCCTGGAAGAAGACGAAATCCTGCATAAGATTGAGAACGAATGAAATCCAACTTACACATGTATGTGATGGCGGTGCCTCTTTTGACCGCCTTTATGGTCAATATCTGTGGTCTCTATAACCGCAAGGTCATTGCCCCAATGGTATTGGGGGCTCTAGGACTGTCCAGTTTGCTGGCGGTTATCGTACTCAATCGGACACTGACTCTTGGCAGCTTGAGTTATACCGTCGGAGCCTGGACACCGCCCGGGGGAATCGAACTGCTGGTCGACCCACTCTCAGCGCTGATGCTGCTGCTCATTTCCGCAGTGGCCTTTATAGCAACCTTCGCCGCCCTGCCCTGTGTCAAACGCGACCTGGAGGATCGGCAACATATCTTCTTCACCCTTTATCTGATTCTGATCGCCGGGCTGATGGGACTGGTGCTGACCGCCGACGCCTTTAACCTCTACGTCATGCTGGAGATTACCTCGATCACCACCTACGGATTGATTGCTCTGGGCCGTGGAAGAGCACCGCTGTCGAGTTTCAACTACATCATCATGGGTTCGGTGGCCGCCTCTTTCTACCTACTCGGAGTCGGTTATCTCTATCTGCTGACCGGCACCCTAAATATGGCTCACATCGCTACTTATCTGCCAGCTCTACAGGGAAGTGCCGCCTTAGCAACCGCCTTAGCTTTCATCCTGGTCGGTTTGTGGATCAAGATGGCGTTTTTCCCTCTGCACGGTTGGCTACCGAGAGCTTACTCAGATGCACCGGACGGTGCCGGGGTACTTATTGCGCCACTGATGACCAAGGTCACCGTCTATTTAATGATCCGTCTGATGTTTACATTCCAGTCGCCAGAATTTCAGTTAGTCAACATGGATATCCACAACCTCATTGTATGGGTTGCGGCGATTGGTATCATCTGTGCCTCGTCACTGGCTTTGGCCCAACGCAACCTGAAGCTGATGCTGACCTACATCATCATCGCCGAGGTCGGCTACATGGTCGGTGGCGCCTGGTTGGCCAACGAGCAGGGAATGATTGGAACCATCCTGCATATCGTCAATGATGCGCTGATGACTCTCTGTCTGTTTCTGGCAGCCGTTGCCATCGCCTATCGTACTGGCAGCCTCCAGTTCGAGAGTTTGAAAGGCCTTTACCGGCGGATGCCCTGGACTATGGCAGCATTTACCATCGGTGCTTTCGCTATGATAGGGGTGCCGCCGACCGCTGGCTTTTTCAGCAAGTGGTACCTGCTTCTCGGTGGTATCGAGTCCGGGCAATGGATTTATGTTATAGCGTTAATTTTCAGCAGCCTGGTGAATGCCATCCTTTTCTTCCGTATCATAGAATTCGCCTATTTCCAGAAAGCTGAAGATGAACCTGCACATCCCCAGGGGTTACGGATGGAGGCTCCGATGATGATACTGGTGCCGCTGCTGTTGAGTGCCACGGCTCTGATTCTGATTGGTTTGGGGACCGGACCTCTGGTGGAGAACCTGATCAGCTTAACTATCCCCAGCGGCTTTTTCGGTTAACAAACTATATCCAAGCTATTTATGAGAGTCATTAGTTAAAGAGGACTGATCACCAAGAATGCAAGTTCTACCTTCCATCTTCCCGCTGCTGGCGGTGCTGGTTTCGCTGCTGGCGGCCGTGCCGATCATGCTTTGTGGCCGTCAACCGAACCTGCGCGAAGCCTGGACCATCTTTGCCGCAATTTGCAAAGTGCTTATCGTCGTTTCGATGTTGCCGGTCGTACTTGAGGGCGGCAGCTATATATTCACCCTGGTCGAAGTCGTTCCCGGTGTGCCGATCGCACTTAAAGTGGATGCCATGGGGATGGTATTCGCCCTGATCGCCTCGGTTCTCTGGCTGTTCACGTCGATCTACTCCATCGGCTATATGCGAGCTCTTGAGGAGCACAGTCAAACGCGCTATTTCGCTTCTTTCGCGGTGGCGATCGCATCCACCATCGGCGTCGCTTTCTCTGCTAACCTTCTGACTCTCTATCTCTTCTACGAGATGCTGTCGTTATCCACCTACCCTCTGGTCACTCATGAGCAGACTCCTGAAGCGCGAGCCTCAGGGCGTAAGTATCTGACTTATATCCTCGGCACCTCGATCGCTCTGGTGTTGCCAGCCATGTTGATCACCTATACCCTGGCCGGAACCCTCGATTTCACAGCTGGCGGTATTCTTGCGGGTAAAGCTTCCGGGAGCACCCTGGCACTGTTACTGGTGCTGTTTCTGTTCGGTTTCGCCAAGGCCGGCATCATGCCCTTCCACGGCTGGCTGCCGGCAGCCATGGTGGCACCGACCCCGGTGAGCAGCTTTCTGCACGGGGTCGCGGTGGTCAAGGCCGGTGTGTTCTCAGTATTACGGATCATTTTTGACATCTTCGGTAGCGACCTGCTGGTACAGGCCGATATCGGCTGGATTGTCACCACAGTGGCCTCGGTGACTCTGTTGACGGCTTCGCTGGTAGCTCTCACTCAGGACAGTCTCAAACGGAGGCTGGCCTACTCCACAATCGGCCAACTCTCTTACATGGTGCTTGGCGCCGGCATGATCTCTGCGGTCGGTATGGCCGGCGGCATTATGCACATAGCCATGCATGCTTTCGGCAAGATCACCTTGTTTTTCTGTGCCGGGGCAATCTACGTGGCCAGTCACAAGAAATATATCAGCCAGATGGATGGCCTTGGCCGACAGATGCCAATCACTTTTTTTGCGTTTCTGATCGGTTCGTTGAGCATTATCGGCCTACCACCACTGGGCGGCTTTATCAGCAAATGGAACCTGGTAATTGGTGCGGTCGAAGGGGGGCAACTGGTGCTCCTGGTGGTATTGCTTGTCAGTTCATTGCTCAACGCGGCCTATTTCCTGCCGATTGTCTATCGAGCCTTTTTCGCTGAACCGCTTGAACCTGCCGTCCAAGGTATCAAGGAAGCGCCTGTGCTGTGCCTGCTGCCAATTTGTGCAACGGCACTCTGCTCGTTTCTGCTGTTCTTCTTCCATGATGTATTCCTGCGCCTGGCGCAGTTGGCTGTGGCACCATGAGCCGCCGACAGGATAGAGAGATGAAAGAAAAAAAGGTTTATGACTGGTTCGACCACCCGCACAACATCCGCCGCCTGCGCATCGGTTTCTATGTTGTGCTCGTCCTGCTGGTGCTGCCGGATCTGTTCATGCACAAAAAAAGCTACTTCTCTGAAGTCGAGACATGGCCCGGTTACTACGCCATGTTCGGCTTTGTCTCCTGTGTGGTGATTATCGTCGTTTCCAAGCTGCTCGGTTACCTTTTGAAGCGAAAAGAGGACTATTATGACTGCCCTCTTTCCGCCCGCCGTTATCTTCTTCGCAGCTGCACTGCTGTTACCGTTCATACCGCGTTCGGCCCGTAACCTGTTGCTCCTGGTAGTGCCGATCATTGCCTTTTTTCTGATCGCCTCTCTCGAACCGAGTCAGGGTTGGCACTATCGAATGTTCGGTTTCGATCTGACCCTGCAACGGATTGACAAGCTGAGCAAAGTATTCGGCTACGTTTTCGTCATCAACGCCTTCTTCGCCTTCATGTTCGCCAAGCACCTGAAGACAATCGATGAGCATCTTGCGGCGCTGATCTACATCGGTGCCAGTCTGGGAGCTGTTTTCGCCGGTGACCTGATCACCCTCTATTTGTTCTGGGAAGTCATGGCCATCTCTTCGGCCTTCCTGATACTGGCACGCAGAACTAAAAAAAGTGGTCAATCTGCTTTTCGCTACGTAATGATGCACCTGTTCGGTGGCCTGATCATGCTGGCGGGCATCCTGATGTATATCAACAACACCGGGTCGGTAGCCTTTGACGGTTTCGCTCTGCGCGATCTCTCCACCTACCTGATTCTGATCGGCGTACTGGTCAATGCCGCTGCGCCACCCTTCTCCGCCTGGCTGTCGGATGCCTATCCTGAGGCAACAATCACAGGCGGCATCATTATGACCGCCTATACGACCAAGACAGCAGTTTACACCTTGTTGCGCGGCTTTGCAGGATGGGAGGTCCTCATAGTGGTCGGTTGCGTGATGGCAATCTACGGTATCATCTACGCCATCCTGGAAAATGACATGCGCCGCATTCTGGCGTATTCGATCATCAACCAGGTAGGCTTCATGGTTTGCGGTGCCGGTATCGGTACAGCCTTGGCGATCAACGGTGCCGCCGCTCATGCTTTCAGCCACATTATCTATAAAGCACTGCTCTGGATGAGTGCCGGTTCAGTTCTCTACATGACCGGCAAGAGTAAATGTACCGACCTGGGCGGTCTCTACAAAACCATGCCGCTGACCATGATCTTCGGCACCGTCGGTGCTCTGGCGATCTCTTCTTTCCCAGGGTTCTCAGGTTATACCAGCAAACCGATGATCATCGAAGCCGGAGTCCACGAAGGGCTTTACTGGGTCTGGCTGGTTCTCGAAATCGCCTCCGCCGGGGTCTTTTTGCATGCCGGCATCAAATTCCCTTACTTTGTGTTCTTCGCTAAAGATAACGGCCTGCGACCTGGAGAACCACCCAGACATATGCTGCTGGCGATGGCCTCAATGGCATTCTTGTGTGTATTTCTGGGAATCTATCCGCAACCGTTGTACGACATTCTACCTTACCCCGTAGATTTCCACGCGTATAGCTTCGAGCACACCTTGAACCAGTTGCAGCTGCTGATGTTCTCAGCTCTGGCCTTTTTCCTGCTGCTGCCGATGCTCAAGCGAACCGAGACTATTTCCATCGACAGCGACTGGTTCTATCGCATGGGCGGCCGCCTCTTCTATCGATTCACTGATTGGGCGTTCAACGGATTGAATCGCTTCGCCGATGAACTGATCGTCAAAAGAATACCTTTCCGGCTGACACAATTCTTTACCGAACCAGGCGGAAATGTGCAGAAACATCTCTTGCGGATAATCAATGAAGGTAGTGGCGAAGAGCGGGATTTGAGCGAGACCAACCTCCATATTGATCGACGCAGCCGCAGGGGGACCTATCCGGTCGGCGGCGGAGTATTGTTGGCAGTCATCTTCCTGGCGGCTCTTTCTTACCTGTTCTTCGCTTGACCGCTGATCTGCCCCCGGGAGCAACCGTGCCTGATCTCCGGCAAACCAGTGCACTCTATATCCATATCCCTTTCTGTCGTCGGAAATGCCCCTATTGCGACTTCTATTCTGAAGAAGCTTGTGAAGCGACTATCCAAAACTACCCTGACCTTCTCAAGCAACACCTTGCCTGGGCCACAGAGCATGGGTGGTCGGGGCCGGTTGACAGCATCTACTTCGGCGGCGGGACACCATCCCTGCTTACACCGGAAGCAATTGCCGGTATTCTGCAAGCCGTCGAACAGACTCTCGGCCGGACACAAGAGGCAGAGGTCACCATTGAAGCCAACCCGGGTACCGTGTCTCAGCAAAGCCTGACCGGATACCGAAGCGTGGGAGTCAACCGACTCTCCCTCGGCCTGCAAAGCTGCAACAACAACCATCTGGCTCATCTTGGCCGCCTCCACAATCGCCAGGAAGGGCTCAATGCCTTCTACTGGGCGCGCAGTGCCGGTTTTGACAATATCTCACTCGACCTGATGTTTGCCCTGCCGGGACAGACTGCCGCCGAGCTGGAAGACGACCTTCGCAGCTACCTCGACCTCGCTCCCGAACACCTTTCCTGCTACGGTTTGACCGCTGAGCCAGAGACACCTTTCCATCAAAAAGTGACTTCAGGAGAGATGTTCCTGCCAGACGAAGATTTCTACGCCGATGCCTTTATGCTGATCCATGAACATTTGGCTACCGCGGGTTATGAACATTACGAGATCGCCAATTATGCCCGTAAAGGCTATGCCTGTCGCCACAACCTTGGTTACTGGCAACGCCGGCCTTACCTTGGCATAGGTGCCGGAGCCCACTCTTTCTATCCCGACCACTGGGGCAGTCGCCAGGAAGTGCCAAGCGATCTGACAGCTTATCGGCAAGCACTGCACGACCGACAAGAACCGATGAGATTGCTTGAAACATTTGATCGCGAGTCCGCCCTGCGTGAGACGATCTACCTGGCCCTGCGCACCCGACACGGCATCACCGACACCGAACTGCAGCAGCGCTTTGGCTGCACCCTACAAGAGGCTTTCCCTGAAGCAATTGTTGCCAGCGCCCAATGGCTGGCGAATGACAATGGTCGTTGGTCCTTGTCACCCTCCGGTTGGCTCCTCTTCGACCGCCTGATTCTGCCTTTTCTGTAGGTAAATATTCTCCAGATAAAATCACCTTACGTCCCTTGACAAAGGCAATTTCCGTTGTTATGTTGACTCTGTTTTTGGCACTCGACACAAAGGAGTGCTAACAGGTTTTACCGAGCCGGATTCTCCGGCTTGAGTTTTTTGTGCGGAGCTCATCATGGCAGAGACCCTGACTGATCGCAGTCAGAAAATCCTCGAAGCAATTATTGAGGAATATATTGCAACCGCCCAACCTGTCGGCTCCAAGGCTCTAACTCAGAACCTCGGCATCAAGCTGTCGCCAGCCTCGGTACGTAACGTTATGGCCGAACTGGAAGAGCTCGGTTATCTGGCTTCTCCTCACACTTCAGCGGGGCGCATTCCGACTGAAAAAGGCTACCGCTTCTACGTTGACACACTACTACAAGTCAGCGACCTGGACCGCAGGCAGAAAAACCAGATTGAACAACAATACGGGCAACATGGGCTACAAATGGCCGACATGCTGCGCGAGGCCAGTCGCACCCTGTCATCATTCTCAAACTACACCGGGCTGGTCATGGTGCCACGCCTCAAAGTGACCATCTTTCGGCATATCGAATTTGTCAAACTCTCACAACGCCTGATCCTGGCTGTTTTTGTCACCCAGTCAGGCTTGGTGCAGAACAAACTGATCGAAATCGATGAGGACTTGACACCTCGTGACCTGGAACAGATCACCAACTACCTGAATCAGACCATGATCGGCCTGAGTATTCAGGAGGTTCGTGCCCGGGTCGTTAGCGAAATGACCCAGGAAAAGGCTCTTTATGACCACCTGCTGCGACGAGCGTTTGCTCTTTCCAGCGCTGCCTTGGTCGACGAAATCACCGGTGACATCATCATCGAGGGGACCAGCCATTTTCTTGAGCAACCCGAATTTGCCGATCTGAAATGCATGAAACGCATCATCCAGACTTTTGAGCAAAAGAGCATTCTGGTCGACCTGCTCGACCGCGGTCTTGAGACCGAAGGAGTTCAGGTCATCATCGGCAGCGAGACAGAATACAGCGAGCTCTCAGACTGCAGTCTGATTACCGCGGCCTATTCCGGCAAGCGTGGCACCCTTGGCACTCTTGGTGTCATCGGCCCCAACCGCATGCCCTATTCAACCATCATTCCGATTGTCGATTACACGGCGAACCTGATCAGTCGCCTGCTGGACACAGATAAGGATTAGGAGAGATAAAACCTTGGCAAAGAAAAGTAAAAAACAAAAGGTCGCAGAGCCGGAAGTCGTTATAGAGGCTCAAGAGGAAACAACGGCCGAAGAGACGGAAGAAGTTGTTGATCCTATCACCAAACTAAAGAACGAAATTGAAGTTGCCAGAGCAGAAGCCAGTACGAACTGGGATCTTTATTTACGCGAACGAGCTGACCTTGAGAACGCCCGCAAACGTCACCAACGCGACAAAGAAGACGCGCTGCGTTTTGCTAATGATCGTCTGCTCAAGGAGATGATCCCGGTGCTGGACAATCTCGAACGCGCCGTTGAGCATGCTGCCCAGGACAATGATAACAACCAGGGGCTGTTGGAGGGCGTCAATATGACGATCAACCAGTTCCGCAAGGCTCTGGAAGATTTCGGCGTCAAGCCGATTAACGCCATCGGCGTAGACTTTGATCCTAATCTGCATCAGGCCATGGGCCAGGTAGAGTCCGCAGAGCAGGCCCCAAACACGGTGGTCTCCGAATTCCAGAAAGGCTATCTACTGCATGATCGCCTGCTGCGCCCATCTCTGGTGATGGTAGCCAAGACCCCGACCAGTGATGCCACTGATGCAGAAGCTGAAGAACTGACAAGCGACGAAGAATAAATCGACAGACGATCAAAAAGAGTCTGTCCACATTACAAATAATAAACGACCCGAATCTTTAAGGAGGATTCTTATCATGAGCAAAGTTATTGGTATCGATCTGGGAACCACAAATTCCTGCGTTGCCGTTATGGAAGGTGGCGAGCCAGTGGTTATCGCCAACGCTGAAGGAACTCGTACCACACCGTCGATGGTGGCTTTTTCCGAGAGCGGTGAGCGTCTTGTCGGCCAGCAGGCCAAGCGTCAGGCCGTCACCAACCCGGAGAATACCCTCTTCGCCATTAAGCGCCTGATCGGCCGTAAATTCGACTCAGATGCCGTCAGAAAAGACATTGAAATCAGCCCGTTCAAGATCATCAATGCTGACAACGGTGACGCCTGGGTTGAAGTTCGCGGCAAGGAATACAGCGCTCCGGAAATTTCAGCCATGATCCTGCAGAAGATGAAGCAGACCGCTGAAGACTACCTTGGCGAGACGGTCACCGATGCGGTCGTTACCGTACCTGCCTACTTTAACGACTCCCAGCGCCAGGCGACCAAGGATGCCGCCAAGATTTCCGGCCTGAACCTGCTGCGCATCATCAACGAGCCGACTGCGGCCGCGCTGGCTTATGGTCTCGAAAAGAAGGAAGAAGAGAAGATCGCGGTTTTCGATCTCGGCGGTGGTACTTTTGACATTTCCATCCTGGAACTCGGTGATGGCGTCTTTGAAGTCAAATCGACCAATGGTGACACCTTTCTCGGCGGTGAAGATTTTGACCAGTTAATTATCGACTACGTGGCCGATGAGTTCAAGAAAGATCAGGGCATCGACCTGCGCGGCGACAAGATGGCGCTACAGCGTCTCAAGGAAGGTTCAGAGAAAGCCAAGTGTGAGCTCTCCACCTCGATGGAGACTGACATCAACCTGCCCTTTATCACAGCTGATGCGTCAGGCCCGAAACACCTCAATATCAAGCTGACCCGTGCCAAGCTTGAGAGCATCTGCCTCTCCCTGCTCAAGAAGCTGACCAGCCCCTGTAAGACAGCTCTCAAAGATGCTGGCCTCTCAGCATCCGATATCGATGACGTCATCCTGGTCGGCGGCATGACCCGTATGCCGGCAGTACAAGCCAAAGTTCAGGAGATCTTCGGCAAGGTTCCCAACAAAGGCGTTAATCCCGATGAAGTTGTTGCTGTCGGCGCGGCAATTCAGGGCGGCGTTCTCAGGGGCGATGTCAAAGATGTGCTACTGCTCGACGTCACCCCGCTTTCGCTCGGGATTGAAACCCTCGGCAGCATCATGACCAAGCTGATCGAGAAGAACACCACCATCCCCTGCAAGAAGAGCCAGGTCTTTTCCACCGCTGCCGACAACCAGCCAGCCGTATCGGTCCACGTTCTGCAAGGTGAGCGCGAGATGGCTAACGACAACAAAACCATTGGTCGATTTGAGCTGACCGACATTCCACCGGCACCACGCGGTGTTCCGCAGGTTGACGTCACCTTCGACATTGATGCCAACGGCATTCTCAATGTCAGCGCCAAAGACCTCGGTACCGGTAAAGAGCAGTCCATTGTCATTACCGCTTCCTCCGGACTATCCGACGAAGAGGTCGAAAAGATGGTCAAGGATGCCGAGCTACATGCCTCAGAAGACCAGAAGAAGCGTGAGTTGATTGAAGCACGTAACCAGGCGGACGGCCTGGTCTACACTACCGACAAAGCTCTTAAGGAGCATGGCGACAAGGTCGATGAAGAGACCAGGAAGAGCATCGAAACAGCTCTTGAGGAACTCAAGACCGCCATAGAAGGCGAAGATCCGGAAGCTATCAAGAGCAAGACCGAAACACTGGCGACCACATCGCAAAAGCTGGGTGAAGTCATGTACCAGCAGGCTCAGAGTGAAGCAGAAGCTGGCGACGAAAATTCAGCCGACGGCGACCAGAAGGATGATGATGTTGTCGACGCAGAGTTCGAAGAAGTCGACGATGAGAAGAATGATAAAAAGGACGACGACAAGAAGGCATAAAGAGATAAAGGATATGAGGCCAGGGGCAATAACCCCTGGCCTTTACCTTGCTCTGTAAGGATATTATTTTGGCAAAACGCGATTGTTATGAAGTTCTCGGAGTCAACCAGAACGCCAGCGACACAGAAATCAAAAAAGCCTATCGCAAACTGGCACGGAAATGTCACCCCGACAAAAATCCTGGCGATAAAGAGGCTGAAGAACGTTTCAAAGAACTTTCTGAAGCCTATGCGGTCCTCTCCGATGGACAGAAACGTGCTCTTTACGACCAATACGGCCATGCTGGGGTCGATCAGCAGAGTGGTGGTTACTCTTCTGGCGGCTTTGGCGGTGCGCCCTTTGAAGATATCTTTGGCGACATTTTTGGCGACATCTTCGGTGGTGGCGGTGGTCGACGTGGTGGTGGACGACGCGGTGATGATCTGCGCTATAACCTGACGATCGCCTTCGAAGAAGCAGCCTTCGGCCTCGACACCAAGATTCAGGTGCCGCGCCATCAGTCGTGCAAGACTTGCGACGGTTCCGGTGCCAAGCCGGGAACCAGTGCCGAAACCTGTAAAACCTGTTCCGGAAATGGCCAGGTTCGCTTTCAGCAGGGGTTCTTTTCCATGACCCGCACCTGCCCCGACTGCAACGGCGAGGGCAAAAAAATAAAAGATCCCTGTAAAGAGTGCCGGGGCACTGGGCTGACCCGTGGTCAAAAGACCCTTTCCCTGAAAATCCCGGCTGGTGTAGAATCTGGCATCAGGCTCAAGATGAGCGGCGAAGGAGACCCAGGAACCAAGGGTGGACCTCCCGGTGACCTCTACGTTGTCATCACCGTTAAAAATCACCCGATTTTCCAGCGCGAGGGCAACGATCTCATCTGCGAGGTCCCCATTTCCTTCCCCCAGGCAGCGATGGGCTGTGATTTCGAAGTCCCGACTCTGGAAGGTAAAGTTAAGCTTAAAGTCCCCGCTGGCACCCAAAGTGGCAAGATCTTCAAGCTGGCTGGCAAAGGGATTCCGGTTCTGCAAGGTTATGGTCGTGGTGATGAGTTGGTCATTGTACGAGTGGAAACCCCAACCAGCTTAACGACGCGCCAAAAAGAACTGCTCAATGAATTTGCCAAAGAAGCGGGTGAAGAGATCCATCCGATGGGCAAAGGTTTTTTCGACAAGGTCAAGGAGCTGTTTGACTAATGCGCTTTAAGATCGTCAGTCTCTTGCTATTTATGCTGTTGAGTCTCAGTGTGTCCACGGTTCTGTCACAGCAGACGGAAACTCAGATCTCACAGGCCGACATTGCTATACAGCGAGCACTGGATCACTATCAAGCGGGCAAGCTAAATGAGGCCACCGGCCTGCTGCGTGGTTTCGTCATCAGCCAGCCCGATTCTGACCTGATCAACCAGGCCTACTATTATCTGGCCCGCATCCATTACGATCTTGAAGACCCGACAACCGCCATTGACTATCTGAATAAGGTGGCTGAAGAGGCACGCATCCCAGCCAGCATTTTGTTGCATTGTGAGCTGCTACTGCAGATCGATGACGCAGTTCGTGCCGTCGAGCAACTACAGCAACTGGACACACAAGACTGGTCATTGCCGGAACGTCAGGAACGCTTCCTTACTCTGGCTGAAGGGCTGACCGTCCTTGATGAGCCGCAGAAGGCACTCTACTTTTATCAACAGGCGCTGATGATTGAAGGTGAAGAATCTCCACGCGATGTTCTGACCCGCATCTACACCCTGCAAAGTGATCGTTTCAGTGGGACAGACCTTGCTGAAGCGGCCTTCATGTATCACGACAAACCGGTCGCCTACCTGGCGATGTTGCAACTTGGCTGGCGAGCCCTGGCCACAGGCCAGAAGGAACTGGCTAAAGAATGGGCCTCCGCGGCTATGGCAGCACCGACTGGTTTTGCTTACCGCGAAGAAGTCCTGGCCTTACAGTTACAACTGACCGACCCGACTCAACTGCAACGTGCCATCGGTGTACTGCTCCCCTTAAGTGGTCGATATGCCGCTTTCGGCCAACGGGTGCAGAGAGGCATGGAATTAGCGCAAAGAACCTTTCGACCCCACATCCCGGTTCGCTTCATTTACCGTGATACCGCTGGCGACGAGACGGTCGCCGCGCAGCAGGTTGCCGAGTTATCAATCAGTGACCGCGTCGTAGGGATCGCTGGTCCCCTGGTTGGCAACGCAGCACTGGGTGCGACCAGGCGAGCAGATCGGGAACGTACGCCACTCTTGACAATGTCACAAAAAGAGGGGTTGGCAGCCTCAAGTCTCTACACCTTCCGCAACTCACTGACCGCGCAATTGCAGGTTCGGACCTTGATCGATTATGCCATGGAGGAGCTCGGGTTCTCCCAATTCGGCATCATGAATCCACAGACCCGACAGGGTGAAAATTTTGCCGCTCTGTTCCGCGCAGGAATCATCCGCCGTGGCGGAGAGATTATTGCTGAGCAAAGCTATCTTACCGATCAAACCGACTTCCGTTACCAGGTTCGTATGCTGCAAGGTCTGGACCCGAACGCTGCCGATGAAGAAGAGCAGAAGAAGGATCCCGATGATCCCGATGATCCCGATGCCATCGAAGAAGAAGAAGAGCCACCACCTTTCCAAGCACTCTTTATTCCCGACTATGCCGATCGCATCAGTCTGCTCGCTCCGCAATTGGCGTTCTATGGCCTCGAAGGGGTACAGTTACTTGGTACCAACGGCTGGAACGACATCGAACTGCCACGATTGGCTCGTCAGTTTGTGGAAGGTGCCGTTTTCACCGACGGTTTCTTTCGCCACAGCGACTACCCCTTCGTACACGAGTTTGTCGAACAGTACTTCAGTCAATACAATGAAGAGCCGACAATCCTCGAAGCTCAGGGTTACGACATCGCCGGCATTCTACTGACACTGCTTAACGACTCACGTGTGCGTAGCCGCGAAGATTTGCGACTTGCTCTGGCTCAGATGCAGAACTACCCTGGAGTGACCGGTGCAACCCGGTTTGACTTAACCGGAGAAGCCAATAAAATCCTTTTCCTTCTGCAAGTGCAGAAAGGAACGATTGTGCAAATCAACTAGGAGCCTGTCCGACAATGATTGGCCAGCTGCAAATCCAGCGGTCTGGCCCACATTTCAGCTCCTTTTCAGCCCATAGCCACTGTTATGATCTATCAAATGAGCTAAAGTCTGTTCTCAAACTTCTGAATTTTCGCTATGGCCCCTATTCTCGGACAGGCTCCTGCAATGAAGACACCTCTACTTAATTCTTTTGTTCTATTGTTCCTTGGCCTGCTCTCCGCCTGTTCACAACCACTGACAGTTGAAGATTATAAGGATATAGCCCTGACTGGTACAGGCATCTCTGGCCAGGTCACCGACAGTCGTGGGATCCCTGCAACAGGTGCCTACGTTTACGCCTACCGCAACCCGCGCAGCAACTTGCGTGGTCCTGCTGATTTTGAATCAAAGGTGAAGAATAAGAGTCGTTACTTCCTTGATCTGGTCGAGGGTGATTACTACCTCGTCGCACGTATGCGTCAATCTGGTGCCGATGCCGGACCACCTAAAGCTGGTGATGCCTGGGCATTGCCAGCGAAAAACCCGGTGACCGTGCATCCAGGTGAACTCACAACAGTCAACTTCGTCCTGCAGGGCGTCGCGCAACCAATGCTAATGCGTGAAGGCACACTGACCAGTGGCGATACCGGCTTTAGCGGACAGCTGATCGACGCAGATGGCCAGCCACTTCCAGGGGCCTTTGTGATTGCCTACCCGGACATCGACTTTCAACGCATGCCGGAAGCTACTTCGCCTTCGGTCGGTGAAAACGGCCGTTTCCACCTCTATGTCGAACGCCTTGGCCAGTGGTGTCTGGCTGCCCGCACTCGCACCCGCGGTCAACCCATTGCCGGTGAACCTTATGGCACCTTGGGGACAAAAGATTCCAACTGTCGTAACGCTGTGCCTGGGCAAGTTATCGATGTCGGCACAATTCGCCTGACACCCTATCGACAGTGATCATTCCCACAATTTTTCTGTCTAGGAGGCTGTCGGGCCTGGCAGACCGTAGCGAGAAATTGGATGTTCGAGGACAGATTTACGGGAATTTGAGAGCTAATAGCATGGCTATTTGTCGAAAATTGTCGTGAATATGAACCGATCAGCCGGTTTCGCAGTAGGTTTATGTTAAGTCCGACAGTCTCCTAGGAGGCTGACGAACTATCAACGACCCGGCTGCAAATCCGGCTGTTTGGCCCATATCCCAGCTCCTTTTCTACCAATAGCTACGGCTATTACTCTCAAACGAGCCAAAATCTGGTCTCAAACTTCCTGACTTTCGCTTCGGCCCGTATAGCCCGTCAGCCTCCTAGAGAAAACCCTTTACAGAAAAGCATTCTTTAGTGTACTTTTCCTCTTCTGCGGAGAGGTGACCGAGCGGCCGAAGGTGCTCGCCTGGAAAGCGGGTGTACTGCAAGGTACCGAGGGTTCGAATCCCTCCCTCTCCGCCATTTCTTTTTCCGGCTACAGATTTAAGTAATTTGCCGTCAGAAGTGACAGCCGGGTCCCGCGCAACAGACGGTCGTGAACTCCGTCAGACCCGGAAGGGAGCAGCGGCAGCGGCCTCAGCTGTGTGCCGCGGGAGTGCCTGGCTGTCACTTGTGCCGGCAAATCGCCGGTTACGTTGTTTCCCATCATCGGAATTGTGAGACAATGGCCTATCTGGTACTCGCCCGAAAGTGGCGCCCACAAAACTTTAACGATCTGATTGGCCAGGAGCATGTCAGCCAAACGCTGTCGAACGCCATCCGTTCCGGTCGAATTCACCATGCTTTCCTCTTTACCGGCGCACGTGGTGTCGGCAAGACCTCGGCGGCCCGCATCCTCGCCAAAGCACTGAACTGTGAAGAGGCGCTCTCCGATCACCCTTGCGGCACCTGTTCATCTTGCTTAGAGATTACTGCCGGTAACGACCTCGACGTCCTCGAAATTGATGGCGCTTCAAATACCGGTGTCGATGATATCCGTGAGCTAAGAGAGAATATCCGCTACCTGCCAAGCCGCTCACGCTTTAAAATCTTCATTATCGACGAAGTTCACATGCTCTCGACCAACGCCTTCAATGCGCTATTGAAAACCCTTGAAGAGCCACCGGAGCATGCCAAGTTCATCTTTGCCACCACAGAACCACACAAAATTCCGATAACCATCCTGTCACGCTGCCAACGTTTCGATTTTCGCAAGATTCCGCTGGTTAAAATCGCTGGCCTTTTACGTGAAATCTCCGATGCAGAGAAGTTGACAATTTCTGACCGCAGCCTCAGCCTGGTTGCCCGACAAGGTGAAGGGAGCATGCGCGATGCGCTTTCGACCCTCGATCAGGTGATTGCCTTCTCCGGTGAGGAGGTGGATGACGAAGCGGTACAATCCCTGCTTGGCATGGTCGATCGGCGCCTGCTGCTCGATACTGCCGAGGCCATTATCCAACGAGACAGCCGACGAGCACTTGATTCTGTACGACGGGTGGATCAACTCGGTTTGGCCCTGCGGCAATTCACCCAGGATCTGCTGGAAATGTTTCGTGGCATGGTCATATGCAAAGTGGTTGAAGAACCTGCAGAGATGCTCGATCTGCTCGGTGACGAGCTACAGGAACTCAAGGCTTTGGCTGAAGATGCTTCGCTTGAGGATCTGCAGCGCATTGTTACCCTGCTCATGAAAACCCAGAGCGAATTGGTCCATAGCAGCTACCCTTTGTTAACCTTGGAGATGAGTCTGGTGCGTCTGGCGACTCTTGCACCGTCCCAGGATCTCGGCAAACTCATCAGCCACATCGAAAGTCTTGAGAAACGTCTGAGCTCAACGTCTTTACCAAAAGCTCAGAGTCCTCCGCAACGCACGTCCCCACAGACCAGAGATACGATCAGTAATGCACCGCCACCTCCGCCCACAGAAGCTCCACCGCCAAAAAAGTCTGAAGCCCCCGTCGTCACATCGACCGACAGCAAGGGATGGCAGGGGCTGGTTGAGCAGGTCAAACAAAGCCGACCGATGCTCGGTTCGGTGATGGAACATGGCCGTTTGCTCAAGCTGGAACCACCACTGCTTGAGATTGGCTACCCAAAAGATTCATTCATGATCAGCCAGCTTCAAGAGCAGGATATAAGCCAGGATCTTGAGACCCTGGCGACAGAATATTTTGGTAAAACGATAAAACTGCGTATCTCTGCCATTGACAACCAGCAACAGGATGCTTCGCCATCTCTGGTGGAGACCCGCCAGGCAGAAGAGACCGATCGCATGCGACGCCTGCAGGATGATGCCATTGAGCATCCAGCCTTGAAAGCAGTACAGAATATCTTTGATGGCAAAATAAAGAAGGTTATCCCCATCGATAAGGGGTTTGTTTAAGAGTGAGTGAAACGTAGCGCGAAAAAACAAAACCCAAGGCAACTGCTCAGTATTCTAAAATACTGTCATTCCCGAGGATGTAATCGGGAATCCTGGCTTTAAAAACATGGAACCCCGATAGAAATCATTCGAGGATGACAGACGTTTTTATAAACAATAAAAAAGAGGGAGAAAACAACATGGCAAAAGGCGGCATTGGTAATATTATGAAGCAGGCGCAGCAGATGCAGCGTCGCATGGCTGAACTGCAGGAAGAACTTGAGAACAAGAAGGTCGAGGCATCCTCCGGTGGCGGCATGGTCACAGCTGTGGTTAGCGGCAAGCAGCAACTACTTGAGCTAAGCATTGACCCAACTGCTGTCGATCCTGACGATGTGGAAATGCTTCAGGACCTGGTGACAGCTGCCGTCAACGAAGCGATCAAACAGAGCCAGCAAATGGCCCAGGAAGAGATGAATAAACTCACCGGCGGCATGAACCTCCCAGGCCTCTTTTAGCAAAAGTTGACAGAAGAGCTGAGGGCTCATCGGCATCAGGGAGAAGTTCCAGACGAAGAATATCCTTGCAAAGCCCAAAAAACTTAAGTTAAAGTAACTTTTTTTATCCACAGTAAAAGTATTTTGACTTATTTTTTCAGCCATACGAAAAATATTTGACGTCCTTAAAATGTTGCTCTAAACGCATAAACTATTGAATTTCTGTGTGAATTTATGTTAAGCTCCATCCCATCTTTCGCACGATTAGTGGCAGAACTGGCCAAGTTTCCAGGCGTCGGTAACAAGACGGCAACCAGGCTGGCATTTTTCTTACTCCGTCAACCTGAAGCTCAGGCTGAAGCCTTGGCGACAGCAATTCTGGACCTGCAGCGCAACACACGGTTCTGCTCCGTATGTTTTCACATCACGGAACAGGATCCCTGTTATCTCTGCTGCGACCGTGGACGAGACGAGAGTCTGCTCTGTGTCATCGAAGAGCCTCAGGCTCTGCTGGCGATTGAACGCAGCCGCTCTTTCAGAGGCCGCTACCATGTGTTGCACGGTACTCTGTCGCCACTGGACGGTATCGGCCCGGAGGATCTCAAGATCACCCCTTTGCTCAAGCGCCTCGAGCAGGGTGATGTTCAGGAGGTCCTCATTGCCACAAATTTTACGGTCGAGGGAGATGCTACGGCCCTTTACCTGGCAAAACTGATCCAGCCTCTCGGGATAAGAGTCACACGCCTGGCATACGGCATCCCGATGGGCAGCGAACTCGAATATGTTGATGAAGCAACTGTGAACAGAGCCGTTGAAGGACGACGCGACATCTGATTCACAGCTTTATTTTTTTCACAACATTAATAGCGTAAACCAGATTCAGCGATACAACATCCAAAGTTTTAAGGAGGAAAGTCTAATGTCCAAGAAAATGGTCTGTATTGACGGCAATACCGCCGCAGCGCATGTAGCTCATGCGACCAACGAGGTCATCGCCATCTACCCGATCACGCCATCCTCAGTGATGGGTGAAATTTCCGACGCCAAAAGCGCGGCCGGCGGCAAGAACATCTGGGACACCATTCCCAAAGTTGTCGAGATGCAATCAGAAGGCGGCGCTGTCGGTGCAGTACACGGCGCCCTGCAAGCTGGAGCTCTGACCACGACCTTTACAGCGTCCCAGGGTCTGCTGCTGATGATCCCGAACATGTTCAAAATCGCTGGCGAACTGACCCCCACGGTTTTCCACGTTTCGGCCCGTGCGATTGCCGCCCAGGCGCTCTCGATCTTCGGTGACCACTCCGACGTTATGACCTGTACTTCTACCGGTTGGGCTTTCTTGAGCTCTAACAATGTCCAGGAAGTCATGGACTTCGCGTTGATTGCCCAAGCGACGACCCTCGAATCACGCATCCCCTTCCTGCATTACTTTGACGGTTTCCGCACCTCAAGTGAAGTCCAGAAGGTCCATGAGCTCTCAGAAAACGACATGCGCCACATGATCAGCGATGAGCTGGTCCGTGCCCACCGGGCTCGTGCCCTGTCACCGGACCATCCGGTTCTGCGTGGCACTGCTCAGAACCCGGACGTCTACTTCCAGGGCCGTGAGACGGTCAACAGCTACTACGACAAGCTTCCGGCGATCATGCAGGAGCAGTTTGACAAGTTCGCAAAGCTGACTGGTCGTCAGTACAACCTCTTTGACTATGTCGGTGCCCCCGATGCCGAGCGCGTTGTGATCATGATGGGTTCTGCTTGTGACACCATGCATGAACTGATTGAGCACCTGGTCGCCCAGGGCGAGAAAGTCGGCCTGATCAAGGTCCGCTTCTTCCTGCCATTCGATGTTGCGGCCTTCGCCAAAGTACTGCCGAAGACGGCCAAGAAGATCGCCGTTCTCGATCGCACCAAGGAGCCAGGATCCATCGGCGAGCCGCTCTACCACAACGTACGGACCGCCTTTGGTGAAGCAATGGCCGATGGCCTGATCTCCTTCAAAGGCTATCCACAAATCGTCGGCGCTCGTTACGGTCTCGGTTCATACGAGTTCAGCCCTGGCATGGCCAAAGGTGTACTCGACAACCTCTCCAAAGACAAGCCAATGAACCATTGCGTGGTCGGCATCAAAGATGACGTCACTGGCCGCAGTCTCAATTTTGAGGCGAACTACCTCGTTCCTTTTAGTGGCTACTCGGCGATGTTCTACGGCCTCGGTTCCGACGGCACGGTCGGCGCCAACAAAAACTCAATCAAGATCATCGGTGACTCTACCGACAACGCAGTTCAGGCTTATTTCGTCTACGACTCCAAAAAGGCTGGCAGCATGACCACCAGCCATCTGCGTTTTGGCAAAGAGACGATTCGCGCACCGTACCTGATCACCACTTCCGATTTTGTCGCCTGTCACAACTTCTCGTTCCTTGAGAAATACGACATGCTGAAAAACGCCAAAGAGGGTGCCACCTTCCTGCTCAACAGCCCCTTCAACAGTGACGAAGTCTGGCCGCATCTGCCGAAGAAGGTCCAGCAGACCATCATCGACAAGCAGCTCAAATTCTTCGTTATTGATGGTGTGAAACTCGGTAACCAGATCGGCCTTGGTCCCCGCATCAACGTCATCATGCAGACCGCATTCTTCAAAATTTCCGACATCATTCCACTCGACCAGGCAGTCCGCGAGATCAAGGACGCCATCGTCAAGTCTTACAGCAAAGCTGGCGAAAAGGTTGTCGACATGAACAACCAGGCGGTCGATGTCGCCCTGGAGAATATTCAGGAAGTCACCGTTCCAGCCAACGCCGATAGCACTATCGAAATGACCATCGGTCAGTGGACAGGCACACCGGACACCGTACAAAACACCCTCGGCCCAATCATCGACGGCCTCGGCGAGCACCTGCCGATCTCGGCCATGCCGGTCGACGGGACCTTCCCGACCGGTACCGCCATGTACGAAAAACGCAACATCGCCGTCGAAACTCCAGTCTGGGACGAGGAACTCTGTATCCAGTGTGGCATCTGCTCTTTCGTCTGCCCACATGCAACCATGCGCATGAAGATTTACGACGAAAAAGAACTCGCTGGCGCACCTGAGACTTTCAAGTCTTGCGCGGCCCGCGGCAAGGATATGGGCAATAGAAAGTTCACTCTGCAAGTTGCAGTGGAAGACTGCACCGGCTGCGGTGCTTGTGTTTACAACTGCCCGGCCAAGAGCAAGACAGACGAGAATCACAAAGCGATCAACATGCAGCCTCAACCACCGCTGCGTGACACCGAGCGGAAGAACCTCGACTTCTTCCTTAACCTGCCTGACACGGATCCGGCCCTTTTCAACAGCGCCACACTCAAGGGCAGTCAGCTGCTACCGCCGATGTTCGAATTCTCCGGCGCCTGCGCAGGCTGCGGTGAGACTCCATTCGTCAAGCTCTGCTCCCAGCTCTTTGGCGATCGTATGCTGGTTGCCAATGCCACGGGTTGTTCCTCAATCTACGGCGGCAATCTGCCAAGCACACCCTGGACCACACGTAAGGACGGTCTCGGACCAGCCTGGAGCAACTCGCTCTTTGAAGACAACGCCGAGTTCGGTTACGGTGTCCGCCTGGCGGTTGACAAGACTGCAGAGTATGCCCGCGAACTTCTGGTCAAGAACATGGCCTGTGGTTGCGCTGCCTGCAAAGGTAGTGGTGAGCTGAAACAAGCAATCCTTGACGCAGACCAGTCATCTCAGGAACTGATCGAAGCACAACGTGCTCAGGTCGCGAAGCTCAAGGTAATCCAGGCAAAATGTACTCATGGCACAGCGATACAACTGCTCGCCGACGCAGACTATCTGGTCAACAAATCAGTCTGGATTCATGGTGGAGACGGTTGGGCATACGACATCGGTTACGGCGGACTCGATCATGTTCTTGCCACCGGCGCCAATGTCAACGTGCTGGTCATGGACACCGAAGTCTACTCCAACACCGGCGGACAGGCCTCCAAGGCGACGCCGATGGGAGCCGTGGCGCAGTTCGCTGCTGGCGGCAAGCAAATGCCGAAAAAAGACCTCGCCATGATGACCATGACTTACGGCAACATCTACGTTGCCAAGGTCTCGATGGCGAACCCGTCTCAAGTGGTCAAGGCAATGCTCGAGGCTGACGCTTACGACGGTCCATCGCTGATCATTGCTTACTCGCACTGCATCGCTCACGGCATCGACATGACCAGTGCGGTGGATAACTGCAAACGAGCAGTTAACTCCGGCTACTGGCCGCTGTTCCGCTTCGATCCGCGTCTTGCCGCAGAAGGCAAGAACCCGTTGCAGCTCGACAGTAAAGCACCGAGTATCAGCTTCGAAGATTGTGCTAACAAAGAAAATCGTTTCCGAATGCTCAAGAAGGCCAACCCAGAGCAGGCAGAGGCACTGATGGAAGCTTCAGCGAAAGACTTCGCTGCCCGCTTCGATCTTTATCAGAAACTTGCTGATCTCTCAGCAGACTGCGGCAAGTAAACGGCAGCAGGTAATCGCAACGCAAAAAGGCTCCCGGCACAAAACGCCGGGAGCCTTTTTTATCTATAATTCATAAATTTGTCTGTAATTCATTAAAAAAGCAAAAAACAATCCTTCCAAAGAGAAGTTCCCCTACACAGACTCAGCTGTAAACCGTTATTGCCCCTGAAACAGTGGGCAAAAAACCTTGATAAGACACAGGATGAAATGCTATAAGGGCCATTGGTGAAGAACCCCCATTAAGGAGAACCCAGCATGCTCGAGCCACAGAACAATTCCTTTGTCATGTACGACGAGGAGTTCCAGAGGATCAGCGTAGTCATAGAAAAGCTATTGCGCGAGTCCAATTCCAAAGTCATCTTCCTGGTTGACAAAAACGGGCAGCTGATAGCCAACTGTGGAGAAACCGAGCACCTCGACACGACCAGTCTTGCCTCGCTGACCGCTGGCAATATTGCAGCGACCGGTGGTCTCGCCAAGCTGATCGGTGAAAAGGAATTCTCCATCCTCTTTCACGAGGGGGAAAAGGACAATATCCACATTTCAATCATTGCCCAGCGTGTTATTCTGGTGGTCATCTTCGACCATCGCAGCTCTCTCGGCCTTGTCAGGCTACGGGTTAAAAAAGCAAGTGATGAGCTCGCTGGAATTTTTGAAGATCTTGCCGTTAAAGCCGCTGAAATGGAAAAGACAGGCAATGTCGACAGTCCTTTTGCCGAAATTACCGACGACGACATAGACAACTTGTTCAGCTAAGGATATCGGATCATGTCTTTCATCAACTACGCGTCCCGCGAAATCAACTGCAAGATCGTCTATTACGGTCCGGGTCTGTGCGGCAAGACAACTAACCTACAGTTTGTCTACCAGAAGACCGCTCCAGACGCCAAAGGCAAGATGATCTCGCTGGCAACAGAGACGGAACGAACTCTCTTTTTTGACTTCCTGCCTCTGGCACTCGGTGAAATCCGTGGTTTCAAAACCCGCTTTCACCTCTATACCGTTCCTGGCCAAGTCTTTTATGATGCTTCACGTAAGCTGATTCTCAAAGGCGTTGATGGCGTCGTCTTTGTTGCTGATTCTCAGGAAGTGCGTCTCGACGCCAATATCGAGAGCTTGGAGAACCTCAAGGACAACCTTGAAGAACAGGGCTACCAGCTGGAAAAACTACCTTTTGTAATCCAGTATAACAAGCAGGACCTGCCTAACTGTACACCGATCGAAGAGCTTCGCGAGCTGTTGAACCCTGATGGTGTCACTGAATTCACCGCTTGTGCCCAGACTGGCGAGGGGGTTTTTGAAACACTGAAAGCCGTTGCCAAGTTGATTCTACTTGAGCTTAAAAAAGGTGGGGCAGCTGGTTAGTATACTTTCTTGATGATGTCAAAGCCCGCATGCTTAAAGCATGCGGGCTTTGTTATTGAAGCCACATCCAACAGGCTGGCAAAGAATGAATTCATACTACCAGGACTTTGCGCCTGATAAGTCTTAAGGAAAATCTAACCTTCAGCTAGTTGTTCAGAGAGAAGAACCTTTTTGTCTAAACTGTATTGACACCGCCATGAACAAAGTGTATAAAAACGCCTTGCTTCGGTGTTCTAAACAAAACAACGAGACAACACATTCCCCGATAGCTCAGTTGGTAGAGCAGCGGACTGTTAATCCGCTTGTCGTAAGTTCGAGTCTTACTCGGGGAGCCAAACAATAACAGGGACTTAAAGCTTTTGCTTTGAGTCCCTTTTTTGTTGTCTTGTCGCCTGGGTGCCAAGATGGGTGCCAAGATTATTGTTTTAGCCCTTACGTTTGTCCTATTGTTTTCCTTACCTAATGTTGCGCCTTTAGTAGCCTCTGCAACACATAAACTGTTTCCTCTCCGTTGCGGTCCACCTAGGCTGCACAGAGGTTGCCCCGCTACCACCCCTCCGGTGAACGGGGCGTTTTTTTATTTCTGGTCTTTGGCTTTCGTGAATAGTTCGAGTCTAAACTGAAGAGCCAACTGCCCCTTTAAACGGGCAACCTGCTACGATTAACGTCCTTGACTGTGCAATGTTGTAACTATATGGTGTGACAATAGTTTTTTGGACGTAGGGAGGGGACCTAGTGAAATTGACTACACAGATCATATTGAACCGTCTTTAGCGGCTATATCCGTTTTAGGCGGTTTTTTCGTTGTTAATGTATTTTGAGGCCCCCGTGTTACTGAACCGGGGTCGAACGTTAGACCGAGCTTTTCCCCCAACACTCAAGAAGTTTCAGCTTGGAGGAAACTATGGGCTGGCTAATAGGGACAATCTGTGTAGTCATCGCAATATGCTTTTGGCGTATATTTTTGCCTTTGGGGTTGGTAGCGGGTGTTGTACTAGGTGGCTTCTTGCTGTATGAGCAAAATAAAACTGAGAGGAAAAAGGAAGCCGAGGCGAAAGCCGCTCAGCAGCTACAGAATAAAGTTGCTGTCGCGCAAAAAAACGCATCAGCTGAAGGTAGGAAATGGGTGGTATATGGAAGGCGAGATCCTGCGAGCTATAAAATAATTGCAAGAACTGCATCAATCACGTCAAACGATGGCCTGTGCAAATTAACCGTGCAAAATGAATCAATGGTGGAGAACTAACGGGACTCGATTGTCCTGGCATCAAAATCTCTGAATACGATGATATTTATGTCAAATTTGATACAAGTGTAATTTCTAAAAAAATGAGTCTACATACCTATAGCGACGGTGATGGTATTTATATTCCATCAAATCAATACGAATATTCCGGCGACATGAGCTACAAAGAATTCATTAAGGGACTAGTTACTTCTAATGCAGTTGCCATCAAAGTTCCTATTGATGATAGTTTTTGGGTTAGATTTACACTGAAGGGAAGTACGGTAACAATTAATCAATTGGGCAAAGAGATTCAAGTTGTCAAAAAGTAACTCCGGCGGCTAAATATTTGTTGTTGGCAGGGAGGGAACAGACCTTGAGACTGGAAGATTTTCATTCAGGTGAGCTTAGACAACAATTTCAATATAAAAGTTTTTCCCCCCTCCCTGTCAATCAAGTGTGGACATGGGAAGACCCGCAAATAAACACATTGCTTGAGCAAGCTGCTCGTTCCCTTGCTGAGATCAATGCATTTTCCTTGATTGTGCCAGATGTTGACCTCTTCATTCAAATGCATGTGCTTAAGGAGGCAAGCACTTCTAGTAAAATTGAGGGAACTCAAACTCAAATGGATGAAGCCCTCCAGAACGAAGAAGATATCCTGCCCGAAAACAGAGACGACTGGAAAGAGGTTCAGAATTATATCCAGGCTATGAACACAGCGATTGACGAACTTAGCACCTTGCCATTATCTAATCGCTTGTTACGCAGAACACATGAAACCTTAATGCAGGGCGTTCGTGGAGAGGCCAAAACGCCAGGGGATTTTCGTACTAGCCAAAACTGGATTGGGGGCACAAGCCTCACTGACGCCATATTTGTTCCACCGGACCACAATGAGGTTGTCGACCTCATGAGTGACTTAGAAAAGTTTTGGCACAATGAAGAGATAGCCGTCCCTGATTTGATTAGAATTGCAATCAGCCATTATCAGTTCGAAACGATTCACCCATTCCTTGAGGGTAATGGCCGAATTGGTCGTTTGTTGATTCCATTGTATTTTGTCAGTAAGGGACTACTGAGCAAACCATGTCTTTACTTGTCGGCCTATTTGGAAAAAAACAAGGGAGCATATTATGATGCTCTTACCACAGTGCGTGCTTCACACGACATGATTCATTGGATTAAGTTTTTTCTTGTGGCGATAAACGTAACAGCGTAAAAAGGCAAAAATACATTTCAAGAGATTCTTGCCTTAAGGCAGCGGGTGGATATGTTTACAACGAATTTAGGCGGACGTGCACCTAATGCGAGAGCACTTTTTAATAATCTTTACAAAAAACCCATTATAAATGCTAATGGCGCGGCAAATCTTTTGAACGTAACGCATCAGACCTCTAGTGCATTGATTCGTAAACTTGTGGCAGCGGGCTTTTTACGTGAGATGACTGGCAACCAGAGAAACAGAAACTACCTATTTGCTCCATATTTTGAGCTGTTCATTGATTGATAAATAGTGTCAAACAATTTACATACAGATCCCATTATGTAAAAAAAGGTGACGGAATTTACACAAAGGTTATTTTATGTAAATTTCTTGACGCCTTTTCAGTGCATCTATTTTCATTAGGTCACGATAACCGAGAAAAAAGAAAATACAGATGCGTGTCAATTACTTCTTCAATTGCATATAGCTGACTTCTTATCCGGTCAAACGTTTTCTGGTGCATCCCTTTGGGCTTGAAGACAACAGGATGTTGACAGGCATGCAAAAATGACCTACTTAGAGGACAGATCGGCGTCGAACTTTGACCCGTCCAGAACCTGACTTCTGTTGTTGTGGTGGAGAGTTAGGCCATTTCTAGCCAATGAGCCCCACCTGCCGATGGTGGGTCAAAATTGAATGCTGATGAACACCTATATGTCAGGACCAGTAAGACTTTCGCAATTTTGTCAATTTCACAGTCTCCTAAAAATGCAGTAGACATTTGGGAAACTAAAACAATGGCCACCAGGGTTCGATCCTTGGTGGCCATAACTATTTCCAGCCTCTCGCTTGACATATCTTACCTGAATAGTAAGGTTTCATTACCAGAACATGATTCTTCATGTTCTACCTCCTAAGAGAAACCCAAAACCCGTTGCCCCACAGACCCCCTCCTGGCCTGTGGGGCTTTTTTTCTTATTAGGGTCTGTAAGGATTTTACGTTTCTGCCAATTTCATACCTTCCAATCAATGTAGGATAAATAAGAAGCCCATCCCTTTGACCTCAACTCCCGACTAGGTATAATTTGTATCAGCATATTTGTTCAGTGTCACAATAACCTTTAGGAGAGGTCAGGGAGACAGAGCCATGCATTTACTCAAAGGGATCAGCCTGTTCATCGTTTTTTGTCTGATCGCAATACTAATCGGATGTTCACCAGAAGTTGGCAGTGACGAATGGTGTGAGGATATGAAAGAGAATCCGAAAGGTGATTGGACGGCAAGTGAAGCTTCTGATTACGCCAAGCATTGTATCATTAGGTAAGAGTTCCCTGGTTAACTCTTAGAATTTCGGCACCTGGAGAAAATCTGGGTGGTCATTTATTATTTGTCAGAGCTTCTGAGAAGGACTACACATTTATTTGATTTTGCATTTGCAGACTTGCGAGGGGATAAATAGTAAAGTAAATTTGCATGCCAATTTATTTTACAATGATGCTTGTGCTGTTTATCGATTTTGGTCAAATGAACCTTAAGACAAGCAAAAAACTGAACAGATGAAAAACTCTGAATCTAAATACGTGCCAGCCTTGCGCTTTCATTGCTTGACTCCCCTATACGATCTCATTATCGGCATTACGGCTCGAGAATCTGTTTTCAAACGTGCCCTTATCAAACAAGCGCGTCTCATGCATGGACAGCAAGTTCTTGATCTAGCTTCAGGTACGGGCACTTTGGCAATCTGGATCAAACAACAACATCCACAAACCAAAGTTATTGGAGTCGATGGTGACCTGTAAATTTTAGCCATTGCCTGCCGTAAAGCACAAATAGCAGATGTTTCGGTGCAATTCGACCAAGCTCTTTCCAATTGCCTACCCTATCCAGCGGCTAGGTTTGATCGAGTGTTCTCTAGTATGTTTTTTCATCACCTTAATTGGGAAGACAAGGGAATAACCGTACGGGAGATTTTTCGAGTTCTTAAGCCAGGCGCAGAGTTACACGTCGCTGACTGGGGGCGCGCCGGGAATCTCTGGATGAGGGGGTTATTTCTAATGGTCCAACTTCTCGACGGTTTCAACAACACGCAGGAGCATGTAAAAGGAAAACTTATTTCTCTATTTGAGGAAAATGGCTTTGTCAATGTTTCACAACTGAAGGCATACAACACCATCTACGGAACAATCGCACTCTATAGTGCAACTAAACCAGACCAATAAGAAACATCGATTGCAGATGCTTCTCGCGTGACGCTTCTGCGATTCTTTCTGAGTTTTTATTAGTCACGACTTGTGAGAGAAAAAGCGGCTTCTTATTGATAGAGATTATTTAGGAAACTCTTTAATTTACAAAATTATGGCCAGCAGGGTTCGATCCTTGGTGGCCATTTCGCTTTTTCCATTTCCTTGCTGCAATCCTGACTAAAATGGTATAGTCTGGGCAATAGAAGACAAATGGAGGCAAATATGCTAAGCGAGCAATTAGTAGTTGTACTGAAGTCACAAGCCAAATTGGTTGATGATCAAATAGCCAGTATCACAGAGTCAGAAGGTTGGGAGATTATACGTGACATTGAATTATTAAACAGAAAAAAGCTGGGACGGGCTAAGTTCGTTCAGTAGATGCTTAATTCTCACAAGTCACCACACCCTAGAAGAAAGAAGCCTCGCTGAACATGTTCTTATTTATATTGTTGCAACTCATACCTACATATCCTTAGGATTTATAGCTACAATTCCAAAGTCTTTATTCCCCCGAGCCACTCGTCGTACCTGACGCCTCGACGCCTTCCCATAGATTCGGAGAAGTTACATACGCCCCTCCGCGGACGAAGCGGCAGTTACCGTTTTTCTGACGGCCGCGAATCGTCGCAGTTCCGTCTGAGGAACGGATCTGATACCCCGTCTCTGCCCCAGTGTGCCCACCGGTGGCACGACCGAGACTGCCCCCTGGCTTCCCCCATCCCGTGCCCCAGGACGCCACTCCATGACGACTGAATTTGCAACTCCCAAAATGGTATCAAAGACCAACGCCTCAAGGGCGTTCGCTTCAAGTTCAGCAAAAATTATGCGCAAGCAATTGTTTTGTATAGATTTTGAAACTGAGAAGGTATATTTTTCAGCAACAAGGTTCGGCATAAGTTCGGTCTGCAAAGAATTGACCCATGACCAACAAGAAAATCGCTTCCAGATTGTCAACTTACGCCACTATGACAGGTGCAGTTTCTTGTACTGTTAATCCGCTTGTCGTAAGTTCGAGTCTTACTCGGGGAGCCACTAATTCAAGGG
Source organism: Deltaproteobacteria bacterium (assembly GCA_024279915.1). Classification (GTDB taxonomy): domain Bacteria; phylum Desulfobacterota; class Desulfuromonadia; order Desulfuromonadales; family BM103; genus M0040. The sequence continues at coordinate 121,548 of JAJRRB010000078.1, read as the reverse complement.
TCAGCTTAATTGCTGACCCTTTTCTGTTTTCGGTTTTTCTCGGTTCGAAGGATTCCCGCAATAGCTGTAATTCTGTGGAGTGACAAACCTTGGCTTGAATAGGTGATGTAAGACTTTTCAAGCTCCTACCATAAAGAAATGACAGACAGGTCGAGTTCAGGGAAATATAATTATGAGTGAACAATTAGGTTTTATCGGAACAGGAAATATTACAACTGCCGTAGTGGAGGGCTTATGCACGGCAGATTTCCCCCCGGCGACAATAGTAGTTTCTCCGCGAAATGCGTTGAAAGCGTCGAAACTCTCCCAAAGATTTTCGCAAGTGAGAATAGCGGCAAGCAATCAGGAGGTGATTGACACCTGTGACACTATTTTTCTTGCCACTCTACCGCAGATAGCAACATCAACACTGGCCGACCTGCAATTCCGACAGAATCAAACAATTATCTCTTTGGTTGCAGCCATCTCCCTCGGCGAAATGCGTAAACTGGTGGAGCCAGTTCAAAACGTTATACGAGCCATTCCTCTGCCGCCAGTGGCCCAACATTTAGGCCCCATCCTTCTCTACCCGGAGAACCAAAAGGCCATCTCCATCTTCAACAAGGTTGGCAGGCCACTTACCGTCGCAACCGAGCAACAGTTTAACTTATTGACGACTGTTACGGCTCTGATCGGCCCCTTTTACGCCTTGATAGATGAAACCACCCGATGGGCCACCGCTGCTGGAGTAGACCAACCGATCGCTGCAAGCTATACCGCCGCCATGTTTCATGCCCTGTCGGTTTTGGCCCTAGATGTACCTGACGGCAAATTTTCGACTTTGGTGACGGAAGCGTCGTCCCCTGGTGGCCTCAACGAACAAGCCCTGGAAGTCGTTAGAAAACACGGTGGCTATGATGCGTTTAAAAAGGCTTTGGATGCTATCGCCATTCGAATGGGCGAGGTCCCTCCCTCCGCACAAAGTGGTAACAGATAGAAACTTTGTTGACCGGCGTCTAACATTGACTCACTCCATAGGTTGATGGACCCGGAGTCCGCTGCTCGGTCGTCAACCATGAACAACCCGTATGTAAATCATATTTTCGGAGGCATCATGCCAACGTTATTGTCAAATTCCGTTTTTCTGCTCTTTGCAATCATCATCCTTGGTGAGGGCCTTGGCCACATTCGAATCAAGTCTTTTTCGCTCGGCTCGGCAGCGATCATCTTTGTTGCTATGGCTTTTGGTCACTTCGGCTATATGTTGCCAGCCGAGTTTCAGACTCTCGGCCTAGTGCTTTTTATCTATTCTGTTGCAGTGACCGCCGGACCGGGGTTTTTTACATCATTCAATAAACAGGGGATCAATCTCGCTATCGGAGCCGGAACCATAATTGCCGTTGCCGCACTGATGACGGTGTTGAGTTGTTGGTTGTTCAATTTTGATGTGTCCACCGGAGCGGGCCTGTTCGCAGGAGCCTTGACCAGCTCACCTGGCCTTGCCGTTGCTGTTGAGGCTGTAGAAGGGAATGCCGCAGCGGCCTACGGTGTCACCTATGCGGGCGGTATCATCTGTGTGATTGTCTTCGTAAACCTCCTGCCCAAAATTCTCCGCATCGATATCGAGAATGAAGAAATGACCATCGACAGGGAACGAACTGAGAACAATCCACCCTTCACTTTTCACCACATCGAGGTGACCAACACTAACTTGTTCGGCAAGAGAATCATTGACCTGAAGCTCAAAGAGATTGCACCCGTGGTCTTAACTCGTCTTCTTCGGAAAGATGCGGAGGAACCCATCCTGGTGACGGGTGAAACCATTCTCCGTGAAGGGGACAAACTCAGGATCGCGGGCCGCGAAAATGATCTGGAACGAATTGAACTGTTTTTGGGGAAACCCATCGACGGCGAAATCGCCTTCAACAAAGTACTGACCAAGAAAAACATTATCGTTTCCAAACAAAGCGCCGCGGGTCACACTCTGGGTTTTCTGAACCTGAGGGAAACCTTCGGGGTCCAGGCGACCCGCATCACGAGAAACGACATCGATCTCCCCGCATCGTCCACCATTAAACTCCATCTCGGTGACATCATTCATGCCGTCGGCGAAGAGGATGCCCTGAAAAATGTAAGCCGGATCCTCGGAAACGATGTGAAGCAAACATACAAGGCCAGCCTTCTGCCCATCCTGATAGGTCTGGTCGCCGGGTTTATCCTCGGCCAGCTTCCCTTAAACATTCCTTTGCTCGGTCGCTTCTCCCTGGGCGTCACCGGCGGGGTTCTGGTCTCAGGACTCATTCTGGGACATCTCTACAAAACCGGTCCCTTTATCTGGGAAATGCCGACCACCGCCAATGCTTTATTGAGGGAATTCGGCCTTATGTTCTTTCTGGCGACGGTCGGCACCAAGACCGGGGCCACGATCGTTGAAACGGTGTCGTCTCAAGGAGTTGAACTTGTTGTGGCCGGGCTGGTTGTGACATTAACCCCGATGATGGCCTGCGTCGCGATGTGCAAGTATGTCCTGAAAATTCCATTTTTGCGGATGCTCGGCGTTTTGACCGGCGGCATGACGAGCACACCGGGACTCGCTGCCATAAACTCTTACACCAATTCATCCTACCCCTCCTCAGCCTACGCAACGGTTTATCCGGTCGGGCTAATCGGGATGATTCTGGGCACCAAGGTTCTTGTCTACTTATTATCGCTCATGTAAACAACGGTCAGATACGGAGAAAAAGGTATGAATGAATACAAGCTGATATTCAGCGTCATAATCAAAGATCAGGATGATCCAGCCGCCAGGAAACAGGCTAAAGGCATCATTGAGTCTTTAGGTGAGGCCGTGGAAGGAGCCGATGTGAAGTTGCAGCAAGTACATCAGGATAAGCCACCGAGGGGTGTGCGGATGACCTAAGATATTCTATGTGCCTGGATGGTGAAACTGTTAACGAATGATGCACTCCCACCTGTCACAGTGGGAGGGCATGAAAGTCTACAAATTCAAGGAAGAGAAGAAGCTTCGATACAACGAACACTTTGACCCTCCCCGATTGAATACGCTACGGTACCTGCCTCATCGGCGCTGCCGGTAGCGGCCCAGAACCTGTAAGCAGAATTACCATTCCTGATGCTCCTTGACCAAATCAGGGCCAGATATGTCTGCCCGCTTACTCCATAAAAATCACGAGATCCAGCGGCGGGTATTTTTAAAAAGTTATTGAATGCATCATCCAAACTTGCAACGCCCTGATTAACCGTCTCAGCTGCCAACTCATCAATAGTTGGCACCTGATATCCGCTTGGGCAAAGCGACGTTCCGTCTACCTTGCTCCAGTTTGCAATTCTGAGGCTGCCATCAACATCAACGCCGGATGCCACCCAGTAAAGTGCTGTGATAAAAGCAGTACCCGCATTATTTACATCAGTAGCTTGAGTTGCGGTTGTGCCGCTATTCGATCTTTGATGGCCGTCAGCCAAGCGGCCCCACTGGTAATAATCTCCATAGCAACTTGCGTCATCAAAAGTAGCGCATACTTGGCTTGCGCCTAGATTTCTGTCCAGCCAGGTATTCGAGGTATAGGGTGACACTACGGTTTTGTAGGTTGCCAGATTGTATGTGACGGTTTCACTGACTGCTGATGCGACGGCCATTGTATCAGCGACACTGTTGAGTATTCCGTCGTTGACGATGAGTTGCATAACATAACGGCCAGCCAAATCTGGTGTAAACGTCGCAACAACATTTGTGTCACCTAGCATGTGTGAGGAACTGTTTGTCGGAGCCGATATAATGCTCCATCGATAAGTCAATTGATTTGCATCCGGGTCATAACTGCCATGGCCGTTAAGGGTGGTGGCGATACCGGGCTCAACAAACTGACCGATTCCCGCATCGGCAACGGGCGGGGTATTGGTTGTTGCCGAGATGGTTACGGTATCGACAACACTGTCGACCATGCCGTCGTTGACTATCAGTTGCACAACGTAACTACCGTCCAGGTCTGCGTCAAACGTCGGATCGACCAGGGTTGCACCTGAAAGGAACGCAGCGCTGTTTAATGGTGTCGAGGTGATGCTCCAGGAATAAGTTAACAGGTCACCAGGATTCGCATCTGAACTCGCAGAACCGTCCAGGGTGACAATCGAGAAAGTCTCAACATTCTGGTCGACGCCTGCGTTGGCGACCGGTGCGGCGTTGGCGGTGGTTGCGGTGATGGTCACGGTATCGGCGGCACTATCGACCGTGCCGTCGTTGACAATCAGTTGCACAACGTAACTACCGTCCAGGTCTGCGTCAAACGTCGGATCGACCAGGGTTGCACCTGAAAGGAACGCAGCGCTGTTTAATGGTGCAGAGGTGATGCTCCAGGAATAAGTTAACAGGTCACCAGGATTCGCATCTGAACTCGCAGAACCGTCCAGGGTGACAATCGAGAAAGTCTCAACATGCTGATCGACGCCTGCGTTGGCGACCGGTGCGGCGTTGGCGGTGGTTGCGGTGATGGTCACGGTATCGGCGACACTATCGACCGTGCCGTCGTTGACAATCAGTTGCACAACATAACTGCCATCCAGATCTGCGTCAAACGTCGGATTAGCAAGTGTTGCATCTGAAAGAGTTGCGGTACTGCGTGATGGTCCCGAGGTGATGCTCCATGAATAATTCAGGATATCACCAACATTCACATCCGAACTCGCAGAACCGTCCAGGGTGACAATGGAGAAAGTCTCAACATTCTGGTCGATGCCTGCATTAGCGACCGGTGCGGCGTTGGCGGTGGTTACGATGATAGTCACGGTATCCGCGGCACTATCGACCATACCGTCATTGACGATAAGCTCGACAACATAACGGCCATCCGTATCTGCTTCAAACGTCGGATTGACCAGTGATGCATCTGAAAGGGTTGCCAGACTTTCTGCCGGTTGGGAAGTCATGCTCCAAAGATAGGTCAAAGCATCGCCATCGGCATCCGAACTGCTGGAACCGTCGAGGGCGACGCTGGAAGCTGTATTAACATTCTGATCTATGCCCGCATCAGCAATCGGGAGATGACCACCGACTGGCACCTCTCCGCCTGCGGCAAGGATCGCGTCATTAAGCCTGCTCTGTGCCTCTTCTAAACTTACCAAGGTAATATTCAGGGCACCTTCAACATCTGCTGCAAACGTTTCACTTGAAAAGTCCATATCGGCTGGCAACAAATCGACTAATGTATTATCAATAATAATGATAGCGTCATCAGGGTCTGTATCAAGACTTTGCAAGAGCCGGGCAAGATTATATGCCGCAGCAGTGTCATTTGGGAATAAGGAATAAGGAGTGATCATTCCACTTTGTGCCGCAATGGTTCCAATGGTGACTGGACCGATAGAAAAGGTCACATTATCACCTACACCACAGATATATTCACCCGCTGCGCTTGTCACACCAGATGATCCAGAAGAACAAACGTAGCCAAGCCCTTGTACCGGGTCATCAACAAACTGTCCCGTTGTCGTGCTGTTGCCTCCACCTCCCGAGCTACATCCACCTATTAACCATACTGCAAGTAACACTACAAATAACCTAAGTGCTGTTTTCATGTCGTCCTCCTTAATGAAAGGGGATCAAAAGATGGCAGAATTGGCATTTTATGAGTTGATGCAGCAGAACACCCTCCCAACAAACAGTTGGCACGAAGTTAGCCGCACCTAACCTTAGGCCACGCTAATGGCATTGTCAAACCATCTTCGGCAAAAAAGTCTTCAACCTGGTTGACAGGGTATCAGCATGACACCCCAGTTTCCGAGGTCAATACGGGGATTGCAAACATGTAAACATGTTCTAAGCTCAACCTATGGCGCGTAAACCACGCATACATTTTCCCGGCGCTTGTTACCATGTCATGCTGCATGGCAATGGTGGAGACGACCTCCTTTTTGACAACGAGGATCGATACCGGTTTTAAATTTTACTTCAACACTGCATTGAACGTTATGGCTGCCGTGGTCATTCCTTTTGTTTGATGTCCAGGCACATCCATCTCGCTTTACAGGTGGGAACTGTTACACTCTCAAGAATTATGCAGAACCTTTCATTGAGGTATCCACGCTGAACCAACAAACGGCTCAAAAGGAATAGACACCTGCTTCAAGGGCGCTATAAGGCTATTTTAGTTGATGAGGATAACTACCTATCTACAACTGGTTTCATTCCTGCACTTAAATCCGGTAAGAGCCAGTATGGAAAACTCGGAAGATTACGCGTGGAGCAGCCACCGTACAAATTATGCGAAGAAATCCTCCCGTGGTTAACTGTTGAACCGGTTCTGTCACAATTGTCTCCAACCGTTGGCAGAGCTCAAAAGCTTTTTGCTGAATTTGTCATCCAGAAGATCGGTCAGGGGTACCGCAAGGATTTTCATGGACAATCAAGTTTGGATTGTCGTGTCTGCGGTGAAGACTCTTTTGTTGGTCAAGTATTGAACCAGGCCGAACAAGAACCGATGATCCGTCCGAAATTGCTTGATGTTATTTCCTCAGTTAAATATCTTTTTGGCGTAAGTGAAGATGAGTTACATGGATCGAGGAGGGATTCAGCCTTGTGAAAAAATCATTGATCTGAAGCTCAAAGAGATCACACCCGTGGTCTTGAGTCGTCTTCTCCGGAAAGACGCGAAGAACCCATCCTCGAAACCAACCGTCACTTCTCGTTTGCCGACAATGATCTGTTGTGAAACCCGCAAAGGTCAGGGATTGTTTTCACCAAGTAAAACCAAAAGGAGAGTTGTTAAGTACAGGACGATGTATGTCCCCAGAGCAAAGTAGAACCGCTTCTTCCTGGAAAACCCACCTCTGAGCCCAGTCACATAATAGACAAAAGCAGAAGCTCCAAACAGTATTGCCATGATTCTCATAGGCCATCCTTACGCTAGTTGAACAAACACACCATAAGACTACCACGGCTTATCTCAATAACACGGGATAGGCCTTTTTTCATTTTATGGAGATACACATGGCCAGGCTTTACTCAAATGGAAGCTCATTTACGGTTAAAAAAGCTCAAAATGCAGCTGGATTTTATTGATATTGGCCAGACATTTATTAATAAAGTCATTGTATTAATCTTCGGAAGAAGCCATCAAGAAGAAGTTGCAATAAAATCACCATAAAAAAGTGCTATAAAAACAGTGATATACATAAAATTAAAGGAAAGTGAGAATTTTCTAACTTTTATTGTTGACATGAGCTTGTCTTAATGTTAAAACTTTAATCAACAACGGGGAACAAATTACAAACAAATCGACAGGAGGTCGTCATGAAAGCACAAAATAACTTTATGGACACAGTAAAAAGTAGTTATCTGGTTATGACCATTGCCGCACTCGGCGTATTTGCTTTCATCTCGGCCGTTCTTATCGCCTGGCCTGCACTCGCCTACATCGGTGCAAAACTTTTTAACTAAGCCTGAGCTATTTAACCTTTGACTTGGAATTGAACGTTAACAACCAACCCTTTCGCCAAACGAGAGAAGCATAGGAGCAACGCCATGAAAAACGCAGCCAACATTGTCAATACCGTAAAAGCCAGTTATACCATCTCCATCATGAGCGTGCTCGGCGTCTTCGCCTTTGTCTCTGCAACTCTGATTGCTTGGCCGGCTCTATCCTATCTCGGTGCAAAAATGTTTAATTAAGAAAGAAACAGAAGGGCCAGGCTCAAACCTTGCCCTGAAATAGAAAAACAGAAAAGGCTGCTCTCCTCTGAGGGTGGCCTTAATCGTTTTTCAACCCGGGAATGCCTGGACAACCAGTGGAGTTACACTTCTGTTATAGCTAACAGTGATCCACCTGAAATGTATCTTCAATGCTGACAAGGTTTTGAATCAACAACTTGAGATTCTATTAAAACCTTGCGCAATTTATTCTTCTAAATGCTACACTTAAATGAGTTGGTAAAGAAAGAATTTAAGGCTCTATAACATTATGAAAAAACATATTCTTGTCATAGATGACGACCCTGTTCTGTTGGCCATGGTCAGTGATTATCTTGACGAAGCAGGATTTGCTGTTTCAACAGCGAACTGTGGCATTTACTCAAACAACATCATTTATGGTAACAATCCCCCGAGCCTGATTGTACTCGACGTCATCATGCCGCTCATGTCCGGCGTCAAAAAGCCAAGCTGCTAAAACAGCGCGAAAAGAGTTCTCATATCCCTATTATCCTGATGTCCTCCAAGGAGGAGCAGGAGCTCAAGGAACTGGCCGCAGAGGCCATGGTCAATGATTATCTGTGCAAGCCCTTTAGCGCAGATCAACTCATTGATAAAGTTAATAAGCTGCTGTCATAACTTACGTTACAGTCTTTTGCCGCCCGATCCGTTCTCCTTATACTGCTTGCCTCATCCGCAACGTGGCTTACACTGTAATGATCTCATCATCCCACTTGCAATGAATTAAGTGCCCGCACAATGGAGCGCTGCATGAAAAACCCTGTAACCAATCATCTCCGACTCCCTGAACGAAGCAAAGCCAAAGCGCTTTATGATCGCCAGCTGCCGCTATATAGATCGGCTATGCAGCAACTCGCCCAGGATGTTCGCTTAATCCTTGAGCAACAGGGTCTCACTCCAGCGATCAAGTATCGTGTCAAAAGTTTTGAAGCTTATTTTGACAAGCTTCGTAAACAGAATTCCAGCAGCATCAACTCCCGCAGAGTGACAATCAACGATTTTTTTGGTCTACGGATAGTCTGCCCATTCCTGGAGGATATTGAAACTGTCTCTAACCTCATTGCCAACCATTTTGAGATTCTTGAAACAGAGCGCAAGGCCAATCAACATTCATTTCGTGAGTTCGGCTACGATTCGGTGCATCTGGCTATTCCCCTCACAACACAGTTGACAGGACGGTCGATGCCAGGAGTGCGTAAGGTTTGTGAAATTCAGCTGCGCACCACATTGCAGGAAGCCTGGGCTGAAGTGGAACACGAGTTGGTTTACAAGTCCGACATATCACTGCCCAACCAGTCGATTCGCCGCAAACTGGCTTCTCTCAATGCGACTTTGACGCTCTCTGACTTAATTTTTCAAGAGATTCGCGACTATCAGAAGGAGATCCGTCAACACGGTCGCAAGCGTCGTGCCACCATTAAGCGAGACATCCATAGTGCTGACTCTATTGCCATCTCCCATCCCACAAGCACATCACCACCTGCTCAAATTGATCCGCAGCCATTAACCAGGGCTAGTCATCTGGAAAAGACCATGCTGAGCGCCCTGAAAGCTCACAGCAATCATGATCTTGAAAATGCTATTGCCCTCTATGGACAGTTACTCGGCATGCAACTTGATCGTAAAATGCGTGGTCTGGTTTACAATCATCGTGGTATGGCCTATTTTGCCACGGGCAACCACCAGCGGGCACTTAAAGATTTTTCCAGCGCAATCAGTTACGATCCGGAAAGTGACCGGGGTTATGCCAATCGTGGCCTTTGCTATCGCGTTTTGAAAAAGCATGACAAAGCCTTGCAGGATTTCAATCAATCGCTGAGACTCAATCCAAGCCACCCTGATGGCTACTTTGGACGGGCTCAGACCTATTATGATATGCAACAATACGCCCAGGCTCTGGACGATTGCGAAAAGGCTCTTAACATTCATTCTGGTTATCAACCGGCTCGCGAGTTGATCAAAATATTACAGTGCGAACTGTCTTGAACATCTACAGATTGAATATCTTGTGACAAAAACCAACAGTCTGTATCATGCCGTGCAACAATCATGACCAATCAATCAACCAATACAGCCTTTCGCAAACAAGCCGAAGCAACCGTCCGCCAGGCCGAAACATGTGCCCGCAATTTTTACGGCATCAAACTCCCTGATGCAGCGATCGACTTCTCATTGCGTGGCCGCTGCGCTGGCCAGGCCAGAGTCGAACGCAACGGTGAAACCTGCTTACGCATCAACCAACAGCTGCTTGCGGAAAATCTTGACGATTTTCTGAGCAATACCATCCCGCATGAAATCGCCCACCTGATAGTCAACTGGCAAGCTCGTAAAAAACGCCAAAGGCCACGGCCACATGGACCGGAATGGCAGGCCGTAATGCAGAACTGTTTCAACCTTGAGCCAAAGCGTTGTCACAGCTACCAGACGACTCCAGCCCGTATCGTACCGAGACCCTTTCTCTACAGCTGTAACTGTCAGGAGCACCTCCTGACCAGCATCATGCACAATAAGATCTCTCGCAGCTATCAGGCCCTCTGCAAAGCCTGCAAAACACCTCTCAGTTTTGTTACCAGACAGAAGAGATAATGGTAGATCCGTGTTACGATCCTGCAATTCGTAGCACTTTTGCCTTGACCAGACAGCGCTGGAAAACTAAAATGTCACAGAATATTTTTTTGCTAAGCCTCTGGTCCCACGCCACTCTTCAAGAGCTCGTCCAGCATTTCTGAGCACTGACTTGGCATAGACATACAAGGCAGAAGGGCAACTAACAATGCACATGGCAGATGCACTCGTCTCCCCTGCCGTAGGTGGAGCATTCTGGGCGGTAGCCGCCGGAACCATCGCTTACTGTTCGTCGCGCGTCCGCAAAGATCTCGATGATCGCAAAGTACCGCTCATGGGAGTACTCGGCGCCTTTGTCTTCGCCGCGCAGATGATTAACTTCACCATCCCGGCAACCGGTTCAAGTGGTCACCTTGGCGGAGGGCTACTGCTAGCCATCCTGCTCGGCCCTGCTGCCGCCTACTTGACTATCGCCTCAGTACTGATGGTACAAGCCCTCTTTTTTGCCGACGGAGGCCTGCTCGCTTTAGGCTGCAACATGTTCAATCTCGGTGTTTTCCCTGCCTTTATCGCTTATCCCTTCATCTACAAAAAGCTGGTCGGCCGTGAACCACGCCAAGCTAGAATGGTCACTGCATCAATCATCGCTGCGGTCGTTGCCTTGCAATTCGGTTCCTTGGGGGTTGTCCTGCAAACGGTTGCTTCGGGAGTTTCCGTCCTGCCGTTCAATGCCTTTCTCCTGCTGATGCAACCGATCCATCTCGGCATTGGCGTCGTTGAAGGCGTGGTCACAGCACTGGTGGTCTCCTTTATCTATCAGGCCAGGCCGGATATTTTAGAAAATGTCTTACAGGAAAAGCCCCTTGGCAACATGCCGACAAAATCCCTGTTAGCAGTTTTTCTAATTGCGACCGTACTGATAGGCGGCGTGCTCTCCTGGTTCGCTTCCGAGAATCCTGACGGTCTAGAATGGTCAATCGCCAAAATCACCGGTTCTGCAGAGTTGCCAGAGACGGAATATATGGAACACACAAAACTGGCCAACCTCCAGGAGAAGACCAGCATCCTTCCCGGCTATGCCCTCCCAGAAGAAAATGGTCACAGTCAAGATGCGGCCCGAACCGCCACCGATAAACGCGTTGGCACCAGCCTCTCCGGAATTATTGGCGGAACACTCACCCTGGTCATCTGCACTGTAATCGGCGTACTCTTAAAGAGACGAAATTCTGCGAATCCACAACAGGCAAAATAGCGACATGATTATTATCCACCTAACGAATCCAGACAACGGGGAACATTAATGCTGGCAATCGACGGCTCGTTTCTTGATTTTAAGCAACTTGACCTGCTCGCTCTGCGGCAGACGCCTGTGCATCGCCTTGACCCACGTGCCAAGGTTCTGACAACGCTCTGCTTCATCATCTGCGTAGTCTCCTTCGACCGTTACCAGATCTCAGCAATGCTGCCTTTTCTGATTTATCCTGCCGTTCTGATGGCAGTCGGCGATCTGCCTTTCGGCTATATCATGCGCAAAATCGTCATCGTGATTCCCTTCGCTCTGATGATCGGGCTGTTCAACCCGATTTTTGACCGCCAGGTACTGATGCAGATCGGCTCGCTTGATATCTGGGGTGGCTGGATCTCCTGTATCTCGATCCTGATTCGCGCCATCCTCACAGCCAGCGCTGCTATTATCCTAGTCGCAATAACCGGTTTCCCGGCAATTTGCGAGGCGCTGGAAAAATTGAAGATGCCGCAGACTTTCGCCGTACAACTCCTCTTTCTCTACCGCTACATATTTGTCCTCACCGATGAGGGCGTACGTACCGCACGAGCCCGTCAGCTACGTACCTTCGGTAAGCGTGGTCTCGGCATCCGTCATTTCGGTTCTCTGGTCGGTCATCTGCTGCTACGCACCTGGGAGCGGGCTGAACGCATCCATATGGCGATGCTGGCGCGCGGTTTTGCCGGAGAGATCCACTCAACCCGCAGGCAAAGCCATTTTGGTCGTACTGAGCTGCTTTTCATGGGTGGCTGGATCAGCCTTTTTATTCTGCTGCGTCTCTACAATGCCCCGCAACTACTCGGTGGCCTTTTCACAGGAACCATGCCATGAGTCATCATATTGTCCACGTCAAGAATCTGCAGCACACCTATCCTGACAAAACAGTCGCCCTGCGCGACGTCTCCTTTCTGATTCATCATGGCGAATCGGTGGGCATTATTGGCGCTAACGGCGCTGGAAAATCAACTCTGCTCCTTCACCTCAATGGCTATCTTTCGGCAACTTCTGGCGAAATTATCATCGGCGATGATCAGCTTTCGAAGGAGACTTTACCTGAGATCAGACGCACCGTGGGTATGGTCTTTCAAGATCCGGAAGATCAACTTTTTATGCCAACAGTTTACGATGATGTTGCCTTCGGCCCACTCAATCTCGGCCTTTCTGCAGATGAAACCGAAACCAGAGTGATGGAAGCACTGCAACGCGTGGGGGCCGTCGAATTGCGCGACAAACCTCCTTACCACCTCTCCGGTGGTGAGAAAAAACGTGTGGCAATCGCAACTGTGCTCTCCATGCTGCCCGAGATACTGGTCCTCGATGAGCCAACCAACGGTCTCGATCCTCAAGCTCGCCGCCAACTGATTGCCTTGCTCCAGGCCTTTCATCACACGCGCATTGTCACCAGTCATGACCTTGATATGATTCTGGAGCTGTGTGAACGCACCATTGTCTTACACGAGGGGAAAATCATGGCAGATGGCCCAACTCTGGATATTTTCAACAACGAAGAGTTGCTCAAGACCTGCCGGCTGGAAAAGCCGTTTGCCATGCAAGGCTGCCCGGTCTGTTCCCCAGACAAGCGACCTCTCGTCAGCCAACCTCCCCTGGTCCCCCCGCATAGCAGTAAACCGCATGACCATGAACATTGATTTACGCCAATGCTCCTAAAGTAAAAACCCCATTTCATAAGCAGACCCATCCGGCACCAGTAACCCTTTCAGCACTCTAAAAACAAACCATCGTTTTATTACAAATAAACAATTTTACTTAGACAAAATACATGAATCACGTTACTTTACCCACTGTGAAAAGGTCTTACCAAAGAACCATTTTTGCCTCAACAAGGTGAGCTGTCTCTATTTTTGGCAAAAAACAGTCGTGGAGATTTGACAAACACCCATTTCTGCGAGACTTTTTAACAGAGCGGTACTGGCACCATCTTTGCCTTTACTTCACACAGGGACGGTCGAGAGAGAACGTCCCACTAAACTTATTGCATGCGGAGGTTAAACACCCATGAATGTTCACGAGTACCAGGCCAAAGCAATCCTGCGTAACTTCGGGGTTCCGGTTCCGGAAGGCCATGTGGTCTACAACGGCAATTCGGCTCGCGACTGGGCCAAACGTCTCGGTGATGGCCCTTATGCGGTCAAAGCCCAGATTCATGCCGGCGGACGTGGCAAAGGCGGCGGCGTCAAAATCGCTAAAACTGCCGATGAAGTGAAACAGTACGCCCGCGACATGTTCGGCATGACCCTGGTGACGCACCAGACTGGTCCAGAAGGTAAGATCGTCAGGCGTGTCCTGATCGAGAGTGGTTGCAACATTGCCGACGAATTTTATGTGTCCTTTCTGGTTGACCGTGTTACCGACAGGGTCACCCTGATGGCCTCGGCTGAGGGCGGTGTAAATATCGAGGAAGTTGCTGAAAAGACCCCGGAGAAACTTTTTTTCGAGGCAGTCGATCCAGTCGTCGGCCTGACCGCTTTCCAGGCGCGCAAGGTTGCTTTCAAGCTTGGTTTCGGCATTGCCCAGGTTAAACAAGCGGTCCCTCTGCTGATGAATCTCTACAAAGCCTTTGTCGAGACTGACTGTTCCCTGCTCGAGATCAATCCGCTGGTGCTGACCGGTGGCGGCGATCTTCTCTGCCTGGATGCCAAGATCAATTTCGACGAGAATGCACTCTTCCGTCATATCCGTATTCGTGACCTGCGCGATTACGACGAAGAGGATGCCAACGAGATCGAAGCCTCCCAGTACGACCTCTCTTACATTGCTCTCGACGGCAACATCGGCTGCATGGTCAACGGCGCCGGTCTGGCAATGGCGACCATGGATATCATCAAGCACTACGGTGGCGACCCGGCAAACTTCCTCGATGTAGGTGGCGGAGCGACCATCGAACGCGTTACAGAAGCATTCAAACTCATCCTTTCCGACGACAAGGTCGAAGGGATTCTGGTCAATATCTTCGGCGGTATCATGAAGTGTGACGTCATCGCTACCGGGGTTATCGAAGCGGCCAAGCAGATAGGCGTCAAGGTTCCACTGGTCGTGCGCCTGGAAGGCACCAACGTGGATCTGGGCAAGAAGATGTTGGCTGAATCGGGCCTGAACATCGTCAGTGCCGACGGCATGGGTGATGCGGCTGAGAAGATTGTTAAGGCGGTTAAAGGTTAATGGGTCAACCCCAGAACCCTTAACCCGCTTTTTATAGGGAGCTAAATCTAATGAGCATATTAGTCAACAAGAATACGAGAGTAATTACTCAGGGGATCACCGGTGCCACCGGTCTTTTCCATGCCCAGGGTGCCCGCGACTACGGTACCCAGATGGTTGGCGGGGTAACCCCCGGCAAGGGTGGCACGACAGTCGAAGGATTCCCGGTTTTTGATACCGTCGAAGATGCCATCAAAGAGACTGGCGCCAACGCTTCGGTTATCTATGTGCCGCCGATCGGCAGCGCCGATGCGATCATGGAAGCGGTCGATGCTGGCATCGAACTGGTGATCTGCATCACTGAGGGCGTTCCGGTGCTTGATATGGTCAAGGTCAAGAAATACATGGAAGGCAAGGACTGTAGACTGGTCGGTCCAAACTGCCCTGGCGTGATTACTCCGGGCGAATGCAAGATCGGTATCATGCCCGGCTATATTCACAAGCCTGGCCCGGTCGGTGTTGTCTCGCGTTCCGGCACCCTGACCTACGAAGCGGTCTGGCAACTGACCACCCGCGACATCGGTCAGACCACCTGTGTCGGTATCGGCGGTGACCCAGTCAACGGCACCAGCCACCTCGATGTTCTGAAAATGTTTGAGAATGATCCGGACACCGAAGCGGTGATCATGATCGGTGAAATCGGTGGTGACGCAGAAGAGCAGGCCGCCGCATACGTGCGTGACCACATGACCAAGCCGGTCGCGGCCTTCATCGCCGGGGCTACTGCCCCTGCCGGCAAGCGCATGGGCCATGCCGGAGCCATCATCTCCGGCGGTAAAGGCGATGCAGCCAGCAAGAAAGCGTTTCTGGCCGAGTGTGGTGTCAGTGTTGCCGACAGTCCAGCCGAGATGGCTGAAGCGTTGCTGAAGATCTGGCAACCCTGAAATTAAGTAAAAGAGACAGGATCGAAAAGGTCACCCTCCTCCGGGTGGCCTTTTCTCATTTGCAAAAGCAGCAAGACAAAAAAAAGCCCCACAGCCAGGAGGGGACTGTGAGGCAAATGGGTTTCGCTTTGTTCTTAGGAGGTAAAAATGAAGTGGTCTGTTTCTGTTGTCTATAGATTACTCTTTTAGTCAGACATGTCAAGGAGAAATGCAAAAACAATTATGGCCACCCGGTTGCTAGCGAGTGGCCATCCTTGTTCGTCGTATCTGAAGCTTGAAAAACTGCTTAGAAACCCATTTCCTGACCGGTTGGTCTAACCACTTGCACACCCGCTGGCATAATAAAATTAAAATTCAACTCCGAAATGCCGAGATTAACCCTCAGGTTATTGAACTCTATGATGGTGCTGTTGCCGTTGGGATCATAGACCGCGGTTGACATGATCGGGAACCAGATGCCACCGGGCCCTATTCCGAAATCTGCCCTGACACCGCTCTTTGCTCCCCCCCAGGAGGTCGGAACACCCCCATTGGCGGGAAGATTTCGTTGACCAAATTCAGGAGGCTTCGATGCTTGCAACCTTGGATCCTGGCGAGGATCGACAGTCAGGTCATCCTGGCCGCGGTTCTGATAAGCTTCGACAGCGTAGCGATCGACCACAATTATCAGTCTGTTTATCAACGAAGAGACGCGTCGCGGTCGTAACTCCAGCACATAGTTGCCGTCGACATCCATATTCGGCGTCGCCCAGCTTATCTGGAAGTCCCGGGAGAGATTACCGAGTCCGGTGAGAAAGGTCATGGGATCATTCTGACGGGCCTCGTTAACCATTTCAATATTTGACAGGATGACCTGGTTATTCTCCGGCAGATAAACCCACAAAGATTCGCCGTCGGAAACGATCTCCTGCGTGGTCGGCTGTTCATATTGCCAACGGAACTTGACATCCGGTACGGTCTGCTCACGTCGATAATCAAAAGCAACCTCAACACGACCAGTGGCTCGCTGTAACCGGTTGAGAGAGGTGATCTTCGATTCCTGGAAAAAATCAGCGGAATAATCGTAAATTCTTGATTCTTTATCGGTTTTCGTCTGGAACGGGGTCTCCAGAGTGCGAATGACATCGCCGAGAGACACGGCCCATGCAGGAGTCACCGCGGTTGTCAGTAAGGCACAAAGACACAAGCCAGAGAAAAGGCTCCTTTTTATCATTACGGGCTCCTCGAACAATCAATTAAAGGGTGTTTGTCTGGACGCTTAGAGAGAGAGTTGCTCACTATCATGGGCACAGTAAACCATCATATTACCGGTGGCAAGATCAAACTCTACTGTGCGTCCACGGTTGCCACCAACATCTTCACCGAGCAGCGGAAGGCCTAACCCAACCAGAGTTTCTCGAGCACTCCTGGCGTTTCGAGCACCGATACTGTTAATCAAGGTTTGATAGGTTGTCTCGAACATATTAGCGCCACCAGCTATTTTAGCCACCAACTTCTCCCGACTTGCACCCGCCCGCACCAGTTCATCAACCATCTGGAAAATTCTAGCATCGACATATTTCCCTGCCGAACCGAGTGGGGCCTGCTTCGGGCGAAAAGGCAATAGCATATGCCCCATACCGCCAAGTCTGGATTCCGGATCATAAATGCCAACAGCAATACAGGAGCCCAGGCCAGATGCTTTGAGGACTACTGGTGCCTGATCGATGCGCGCCTGGGCGATACTGACGCGATCAGACATGAACTCCTCCGACTTCACTAAGAAAGATATCGAGGGTGGTCGGATCTGGCATCAGAAAGAAATGACCTTTGATGGCAAGGTCCTCACCCGGTTCACCTACAAAATTGGTTTCTACCATCAGAGCCAGGTCACTGGACTGGCTCAGTTCGATTAGGACGTAGTCGACCACGGCCCCAGCCATATCATAGGCAAGCAGGGGCACCGAGGGAATCAGGGTTTTATTGAGCAGGCGGCCAAGGGCGCTGAGGTAAGCCGAAGCGAGGATATTGCCGACTTCTTTCAGTGCAGAGACTGCCATCTCATTCATAATCAGGGTTTTTCCCTGGTGACCAAGCAAACTGCAGAGCAGGCGATGAGCGCTCTCCTGAGGGAAGAGCAGCATGATGCTGCCGCGGGCATCACCCAGAATCTGCAGGGTAATGCCGACCATCAGGTTTTCGGCGCCGCCGAGATGTTCCGGCACCTGACTGATTTCAGTAATTGTGACATGCGGGACCCGCAGCCTGACCGTCTGGCCGATCATCTGCGAAAGTGCCGTTGCAGCATGACCCATACCGATGTTACTGATCTCTTTTAAAGCGTCCAACTGGATGTTGTTCAGTTCACGAAAGGACATCAAATTCTCCCGGGTCAATCGTTTGCGAAAAGTTGGCGGTTCTCAAGCAAGGCCTGGGGTCGACAATGAAAACGACTTGACCATTACCTTCCACGGTCGCACCGTTCAGACCGGTCAAGAGGTTCAGGGGGAAACCAAGATTTTTAACAAAAGCCTCGCGTTGACCAAGGAAATGGTCCACCTGCAGACCAACACGCCGGCCCTGGACCTCAGTCAGAACCACCCAGGTGATTTCTCCGGCAGCGACTTCCGGCAAGCCAAGAGCTTCTGCCAACGAGTAGAGACTGACCACTTCTTCACCGAGCCGAAAGACCCGTTTCTGTCCTGAGAGTTGAATGTCGCAGGTCGGTAAATCCAGAGTTCGCTGGACACGGGTGATAGGGATGGCCAGAGAGTGGCCAGTACAACTGACCAGCAGAATTTTAATGATGGCAATGGAAAGTGGCAACCACATCTGGAAACGGCTTCCCTCACCAGGTGCGGAGATAATATCCAGAGAGCCACCAAGGTTGCTGACTGCGGCCTTGACCACATCCATACCGACACCACGACCGGAGGTTTCGGTAATCTCTTCTGTCGTTGAAAAGCCCGGTCGACAGACCAGCATCAGGGCATCACGGTCGCTTAAGCTGGCAGCCTGGGAAGGTGTCATCAGCTCACGCTCCACAGCTTTCTGACGTAGCTGCTCAGGATCCATCCCTTTGCCGTTATCAGCAACTTCAATCAGGACAAGATCTTTTTCGCGGCGAGCGGAAAGTGTGACGATCCCCTCCTGTTCAATGCCATGATCCACAGCATTGCGAACAAGATGAATCAGTGGATCAGTCAGCGCTTCAAGGACCACACGATCGATGCCAACGTCGGCCCCAGTCAATCGCAGGGTAACTTTTTTATTGGATTTACGACTCAGGTCGCGAATGATGCGCGGCAAACGTCCGGTAATATTCTCCAATGGCATCAGGCGAGCCTTCAGGACCTGATGATGCAGATCATCGATTAAACGACTGGTTTGGCTGAGTGCCTGGGTCAGCTCGTTCCAGTCGCGGCCGTTGGTTGCTGTATGAAGCATATAGCGGTTTGTAATCAGCTCTCCGGTCAGGTTGACAAACTGGTCGAGCAGATCAGTGCGAACGCGGATGGTTCGGGCACCCTCATCTCGGCCACTACTTTCTTCCTTGCGACGGTCATCGATAAAGCGAACTTTAACAACCCCACTGATCCTCAGCAGAGCCTCTTCGATATGCATTTTGGCAAGCGAGGTACGCAACCAGGCTTGACTTTGCTGGCAGGAAGCACCGCTACGCAAGGCCGCTATGTCCGGCTTACTCGACATCAGTTCACCGGATTTTTCCAACTCGCGCAGGACCAGGATGCCTCGGGCGGCAGATGCCGGAGTGTTTTCGGCCAGATCGACCAGCACTTGAAAAACATCCGGCTCTTTTGCTGACTCTTTTTTCGTTTCTTCTTGACTGGCTTCTTCTGTCTCAACGTTAACGAAAGAGGCCACTTCCGGCTCAAGAGCTGGTTCTGCGACCAGAACGATCTCACCAGGATCTACCTCGACAGCTACGGTAATCAGCTCTTCTGCCGGAATCTCCTCCAGGACTTCAGCAACCGGGGTCGACTCCTTACTGGCTGGTTGCTCACTGGCTGGTTCCTCGCTGGGCGTCTCCCTCATGAAGACATCAATTGATCTTTCTGGCTTATTAGATTGCAGGTCGTCAAGCAGGCCATCGAGGAGGTCAATGCCAGCAAGGAGGTAATCGACTGTCGAAGCAGGGACTTTGCCGGTGGCACGAAAGCCATCCAGCATATCTTCAAGATGATGAGACAGCTGTGCCGTGCGATCAAAGCCCATGGTCGCTGCCATGCCCTTGATCGAGTGTGCCTCACGGAACAGGGCGTCAATAGTCTCCCGGTTACCCGGTTCCTACTCCAGGGTGACGACCAGCTGATTGAGGTTATTGATATGTTCCCGGGTTTCGCTTAAGAAAAGATCCCGGTATTGAGACATGTCCATAGCTTGATTCTTTTCAGGAGAAGTTTCTGGGCAGCGGTTCAGGCGTGTCCTGTAATCCGCCTGACAATTTCAAGTACATTGTCTTCCTTGAACGGCTTAACGATAAAATCTTTTGCTCCTGACTCCACCGCTTCAAGCACCAGGGAATCCTGGCCAAGAGCACTGACCATGACAACGCAAGCATCCGGGTCGCTGGCCATAATCTCCTGCAACGCCTCGATGCCACTCTTTTTGGGCATCACAATGTCCATAGTCACCAGATCCGGCTTGATCTCCTGATAAAGCTCAAGAGCTATCTCACCATTCTCCGCTTCGGCGACCACCTCGTAGCCTGCCCGGACAAAGATGTCCTTAAGCATGCTGCGCATAAACAGCGCATCATCGACTACCATTACCCGTAAGGCCATAATTTTCTCCTATTCAGCATAGCTATTTTCCAATTGATTAATGACTTCGTCTACATCAAGCAGGTTGACCAGTGCTTCATCGAGATCAGCCACGCCACGAATAGCGCTGTTCCCACTGCTTTCTGGTGGCGGCTGCAATGCTGAAAGATCCAGCTTGACGATTCTTTGAATAGTGCTGACTGTCAGCGCAAGGGATTTGAACTCCGGCGTCAAAACCATCTGGCGATGATCGCGCTCTTCACCCGGGAAGCCGAGCAAGCTCGGCAGGTCGATCACGGCGAGGATCTGACCGTGGAAATTAATCGCCCCGGAGAGAACACCCTCGGCACGTGGGACATAGTGCAGAGGAGGATCTTCGATAATCTCCTGGATCGCATCGATTTCCAGTCCGTAAAGCTCTTCTCCGAGGGTAAAAATCAGGGTCAGCGCCATGATTTACTCTTGCTCGTCTTGGACCAGCTTGAATTGTTTGACGATCTGGAGCATCGATTCTGACATGGTGGAAAGATTCTGCGCCGACAGAGCCAATTCCTCCATGGAGGCGGATTGCTGCTGAGTCGCCGCCGAGACCTGCTCGGTTGCCGCAGCATTATCAGAAACCACCTTGTCAATTTCATCAATCGCCCGGGTGATCTGTTCGGCACTGGAGATCTGCTGTTCTGCCAGTTCGGAGATGCTGTTGGCCTTGGTTCTGGTGCCCTCGGCATTCTCTGTGATTGCTGAAAAGGCCTGATTGGTTCGATCGACCGCTTCACGGCCGCTCTCCATCTCTTCGATCACCTGGCCCATTGAGGACTGCACCTGCTGGCCCTCGGCACGGATCCCATCCACCAGGTCTGTTATCTCGTCGGCAGAAATGGTGGTTGAATCAGCCAATTTGCGAATTTCTTCAGCGACCACGGCAAAGCCGCGACCGTATTCACCAGCCCGGGCCGCTTCAATTGTGGCGTTGAGGGCAAGCAGGTTGGTCTTTTGGGCAACCCCGTTGATCACTTCAACGAATTTACTGATCCTCTGTAACTGGCCAACAAAATTAAGCATCTGTTGACTGCTACTCTCCGCCTCTGCCAGTACCTGACGAATGCTAGCGAGACTGACGCCAGCCAACTCGCTACCACTTTTGGCAGTCTCTACAGTCTGGTTGGCCGATTCAACAACTTTGTTTGCTGCCGTGGCAACCAAGGAGATTGACATGGCCACTTCCTTGAAAAGCCGCTTCGATTCCTCCACCATCTCAGCCTGAGTTTCGGCACCCTTACTGATCTGGTCAACGGTGCGAGCAACCTCCTGAGATGAAGCGGAGACCTCCTGCGATGTCCCGGAGAGACTTTGTGCAGATCCGGCAACTTTGAAAGCAATGCCGCGGATGTCGCCAACCAGCCTGCGCAGGCTCTCCTGGATTTGATTCATGGAATTTGCCAGGTCACTCGTCTCATCCGGAAAATTGCTTTCTTTCAGTTGAATCTCATCGGAGAGATCACCCCGGCTGATCCGGTCACCAGCCGAGGTCAGACGGCGGATATTTGCGGTAAACTCCCGTGAGAAGATCACGCCGATGATCAATCCGACCACCAAAGCACAAGCAACGCTGAAGAACTGCTGGAATTCTAATGGAATTTGCAGATAGGGAACCGACAGGTTAACGATGATCCCCGAGACCACCACAACGAGAAAGCCGATAATAAACTTGTAACTGATTTCGACGCGCATGCTTCCACTCCTTAAGCAGGACAACAATCAATTGAGGTAAAGCCCTTCTTTAGACGACAGGTGCGGTAACAGGCTCAGCCGTACGGCGGTAAACCCGTTCCACAGGAAACTCCGAATGATAATAGCAGCGTACGTTGTCGGCCATGGTTTCAGACCGACCCAGGACTAAAGCCCCATCTTCCGGCAAGGACGCCGCAAAGCGGGTCAGAATGCGTTCCTGTTCCTGACGCGTAAAATAGATCAGAACGTTACGGCAGAGGATCAGATCCGCCGCAGGATAGTCACTGTCGCGCATAATATTGTGGCGCAGAAATTCAACTTTGTCACGTATACGTTCGATCAGATGATAGCGACCATTTTCAATACGAAAGTATTTTTCGAGTACCACAGCGGGCACTTCATTCATGCGGGTGGCGTCAAATTGCCCGGTACGGGCCAACTTCAGGACTGGCTCGCTAACGTCAGTTGCCAAAATGCGAATATCCAGATCTGTTACTGCCAGTTCATCAATCAGAAGAGCCAGGGAGTAGGGTTCCTCGCCGGAAGCACAGCCAGCGCTCCAGAGAGTCAGCTCGGTCCGTCCGGTTGCCCGGGCCTGACGACAAAGATCCGGTAATATTTTCTGTTCAAGAATCTGAAAAGTGTCCGGGTTGCGGAAAAATTGAGAGACATGGATGGAGATGGTGGCCAGTAAAGTATCCAGTTCGTCCCGGTCCATCTCCAGACGCTTCAGGTAAGAGGAAAAATCAGTGGCTTTGCAGGCCCGCAGGCGCTTGGCGATCCGACGACGGATACAGCGGTCCTTGTATTGGCCAAGATCAAACTGACGCCGGTCGCGCAGGAGTTCCGTGACCGCCGTAAATTCGGCGTCAGAAAGATCATCTCCTGTCCATAGCTGGACGAATGGTTCAGTCATCTTGCCTCAAGATCGTCTTCAGGACCGACAAAAATGGTCATATCCCCTGACAAGGATGGGTCGTACAGCCCCCGCCTTATCTTGGAGCGAAAGGGCTCCGGAACCCTCGCAAATGACACCGATAGAGGTAATCGACAGCTTCAACTCAGCACCGAGCGCAGCGACAGCCTTCGCCTTTTCAGGGGCCACGGTAAAGAGCAGCTGGTAATCTTCGCCACCGTAGAGAGCCAGCTCTCGCAAGCCAGGTTCGGTGTCTGAGTGTTGCTGAAAGGCTGACGACAGCGGCAGCTTGTCCTCTTCGATGAAGCCATCTACTTGAGATGCTTGCAGGATATGCGCCAAATCGCTGGCCAGGCCATCGGAAATGTCAATCATAGACTTAGCGAGGCGCTGTTCGCCAAGCAGACGGCCGAGAGCCACCTGTGCTGTGGGTTGATGATGGCGGCCTGACAGCTCTGCTTCTGGGGTTTTCCCCCCTTGCAGCAGATGCAAGGCCAGGGCGCTGTCACCCAGCGTTCCGGAGACCATGATCAGGTCACCGGGTTGCGCGCCGTCACGCCCTATGGCCTGAGCTGCTGGAGCGCTGCCCTCGATGGTGACTGAGATCATCCACGGACCGGGACTACGGCAGGTGTCACCACCAACGAGCGTCACATTATGGCGTTCTGCTTCGTCTAAGACACCTTTGGTAAACGCGTAAATATCGTCCAAATCAGTTTCACCTGGGCAAGCCAGACCAAGATAGAGATAACGGGGAGTACCACCCATGGCGGCAATGTCGCTCAGGTTGACAGCCACAGCTTTGTGACCGAGTGCTTCGCAATCGGTCCAGGCGTGGCGGAAGTGAACGTCTTCGATGAGCAGGTCAGTTGAGGTCAGCAGATGGTGCCCATCAGGCAGGCTGAGAACAGCAGCATCATCGCCAATACCACGATGAACCCCGGCACCATTAACGACCTGCTGGCGGATACGATCAATCAGTTTGAATTCACCAAAATCCTGTAGTTTCAAATATTCTGCCTCTGATTCCCTGATTGATGATAACAGGCTATTTTCATTCAAGAAATTTTATCTGTCAAGAAAACTCGCTCACACTTCCCAAGCGAATTCGCTAATTCCCCATGATTGCGGTCCGTCGGTAAAGCGGCGCTCAACAAACTGATGGCAGCCATCTGAGTCAGTTGTCAAAAGCGTCGAGCATCGCGTGCCGTATTCCTGCATGGTGATAAAAATCGATGAGAGGGCGCGTTCCCACTCTAGTGGAACACCTGTCTCCGGTAGTTCCGTATCTGCAGCCCGAGTGGTGTTGGTGAGAATGGCAAAGGCGGCTTCACGATTGAAGGTCAACTTGTTGAGCAGTGTACTGAGGCCTTTTTTGCCACGCTCAACCTTTGGCCAAGAGGTGTCAAGCAAGTGATTACTCAAACCATAAACACCCGGCTCCAGACGTCTGCTGGTCGCTTGACGATTTGAGGTATACCAGAGTTCCCGTCCATCGCCAAGCAACAGGTTATACCCGGCGAAGTCAACAGAGGTGACTTTAATGCTGTCAAGAAAGTCCGCAGGTGATAACGTTCCCTGTAAATAGTCACGTACCAGCCAGCCTCGAGATTTACTGCTGTGATTGTCCTTATCCCGAACCCCTTCGCGAATATTGGTCACCGTCGCCCAACGATCATTACGGACACCGAACCATGTGCCTCCCGAGACCAGATCGCGACCAGCAATCATCCCTGGAGTTTCCTGCCAATGTTCGGCGGCAACTGTCGGGCGGGCATAGAACTCGTCGCGGTTGGCCAGAACCAGGAGCGGCCTTTGCTCAGTCATTTGGTGGGCAATTAGAATCAGGCACATCGCTTGTATCCTTATATGTTTGATATTGATGCGCCTCAAGTTTGGCAGAATTGGGTGTTTTTGACAATCATGATGAGAGTAAATAGAGAGAAAATACTGTGATTTGGTCATGTAGCGATTCGCAATGTAGCGATTCGACATGTAGCGATTCGGCAATTGACAGGCTGGGGAGCACAAAGTATTATTTAATACATCGTTCTATTCGTGATGAGATCCCTTGCCGAATGTAATTCATTAACCCTACAGATTTGGAGGTAAGCAGATGAAACTGAGCAGACTGACCGTACTGGTAATGATTCTTTCCCTGCTGGCAGCAGGCGTTGCTTTCGCCGGGAAAGACCTTGATGCCGTCAAGAAAAAAGGCTTTATCCAGGCAGGTGTAAATGGTGGTGTTTTCGGTTTCGGTATGCCTGATTCCAAAGGCGTCTGGAAGGGGCTGGATGTTGACACCGCCCGTGCCGTTGCCGCAGCAATCTTTGGTGATGCCAGCAAAGTCAAGTTCACCCCTCTCACTGCCCAGCAGCGCTTCACTGCTCTACAGTCAGGTGAGATTGACGTCTTGACCCGTAACGCAACCCGCACCCTGAGCCGTGATACTCAACTCGGCCTGAATTTTGTGACAGTCAACTACTATGATGGCCAGGGTTTCATGGTACCAAACAAGCTTGGCGTGAAGAGCGCTAAAGATCTTGATGGCGCCACAGTTTGTGTCCTGCCGGGAACAACCACCGAACAGAATGCCGCGGACTTCTTCCGTTCCAACAATATGAAGTGGAACC
Source organism: Deltaproteobacteria bacterium (assembly GCA_024279915.1). GTDB lineage: Bacteria > Desulfobacterota > Desulfuromonadia > Desulfuromonadales > BM103 > M0040. The sequence continues at coordinate 95,850 of JAJRRB010000078.1, read as the reverse complement.
CGGTCGTTATCGAGTCCACATCGGAACTGGCCAAAACTTTCTTCGCTGGCCGTTGTGACGTACTGACCTCCGACGCCTCTCAGCTGGCTGGAACCCGTGCGGTTGCTCCAAACCCCGATGATTATTCCGTTCTTCCTGAAATCATCTCTCAAGAGCCCTTGGCTCCTGCCGTACGTCACGGCGATGATCAATTCCGTGACATCGTTGACTTTGCCGTATTGGCAATGATCAATGCGGAAGAGATGGGCATCACCTCCAAGAACGTCGACGAGAAGATGAAGAGCAAAGACCCGATGGTACAGCGTTTCCTCGGCGTCATCGAAGGTAACGGCAAATCCCTCGGCCTCGACGAGAAGTGGGCTTACAACATCATCAAGCAGGTTGGTAACTACGGTGAAGTTTTCGAGCGCAACGTTGGCGTGAACACCACCCTCGGTATTGAGCGCGGTCTGAATGCTCTATGGACCGATGGCGGCCTGATGTACTCGCCTCCGTTCAAGTAATCGTTTGTTTGTTTTATCGGGGAGATGTCATCTGTGGCATCTCCCCGAACATTTAATGTAAGTCATACCCATCTGAACAAATTGCTTAGCTAAAGATACTGGAACACCTGTGAAGAAAACCCCCTCCATTACAACAGATGCAGAGCTGCTGCCGGGCAAGGTTCCTTTCTTGCGCGATCCCGAGAAGCGAGCAATAATTTTCCAGATCGCTGCGTTGCTGCTGGTTGCAGCTGTCTGCTAGTACCTTTATTCCAATACGCAGGCCAACCTTGAACGGCAGTCAATAGCGACAGGTTTCGATTTCCTCGAAAAAGAAGCCAGCTTTGAAATCGGCGAGTCGGTCATCGAGTATTCAGCAGCCGACAGCTATGCCGATGCCCTGTTGGTTGGCGCTCTCAACACCATAAAAGTTTCCTTCATCGGCATCATACTCACCATTATTCTCGGCACAGCCGTCGGTGTCGCACGGCTCTCCAGCAACTGGCTGGTATCGAAACTGGCCGCTGGCTACATAGAGGTGATGCAGCACATCCCGGTGTTGCTGCAGCTTTTTTTCTGGTACGCAATTTTTTACGAATCTTTCCCCTCACCTCGTCAGGCGCTCAATCCTTTTGAAGGGGTGTTCCTCTGTAACCGCGGGCTCATTTTCGGTGTTCCGGAATCACATGCAGTGCACGGGACCATGGCTTGGGCTTTCGTTGCGGCATTAGCAATCAGCTGGTCTCTAAACCGCTGGGGTAAGCGCAGACAGGCGCAAACCGGACAGATTTTTCCAACGATCCGGTTCACCCTGGCTCTGAGTATAGCCTTGCCGCTGCTGGCATGGGCTTTCGCCGGTTCTCCTACCGCCATGGACATACCGGAACTGCGTGGATTCAACTTCCAAGGTGGGGTAACCGTCAGCCCTGAATTCAGTGCACTCTTACTCGGCCTGGTCTTTTACACAGCAGCATTTGTCGCTGAGATTGTACGAGCTGGCATTCAGTCCGTTAGCCGTGGACAGATTGAAGCGGCCATGGCTGTCGGTTTGCGGTCTGGGCAGGTCTTGCATCTGGTGATTTTACCCCAGGCGCTACGCGTGATCATTCCGCCGCTGACCAGCCAGATGCTCAATCTGACCAAAAACAGCTCCTTGGCGATCGCCATCGGTTATGCAGATTTTGTGGCCGTGACCAACACCACCATCAATCAGACAGGACAGGCGATTGAAGGGGTAGCGTTGATCATGCTCATCTACCTGACCTTCAGTCTGTCGACCTCTGTGTTTATGAACTGGTATAACAAAAAAATAGCCATGGTGGAGAGATGATCATATGAGCGCTCCGAACACACCTCCATCCCGCGAATACCTCAAGCCACCGGTCACCGAAGTTGGTGTCCTTGGTTGGCTGCGTACCAATCTGTTCAACACCTGGTACAACTCACTTTTGTCGGTGTCGGTTATGCTGGTGCTCTGGCAAATTGTACCGCCATTCTTCAGCTGGGCTTTTATCGACAGCGTCTGGAATACTCCCTCTGAGGCTTGTCGTGGCATTGAGGGTGCCTGTTGGTCGGTCATCCCGCAAAACATCAGTTTTATCCTCTTCGGCTTTTTCCCGGACGGCGAGCAGTGGCGCCCAGGTAGTGCCATGCTGTTGCTGCTCAGTCTGGTATTTTACTCCAAAGACAGCAAGCACTGGAAAAAATCCCTTGGTGTCTACTGGTTGATTGGCCTGGTTGTCATGGGCACTTTGATGTATGGCGGCGTCTTTGGTATGCAGGTCGTCGAAACTGCACAGTGGAGTGGCCTGCCACTGACCTTTATGCTTTCCTTCTTTGGTATGGTTGCAGCGTATCCACTCGGCGTGGTACTGGCCCTTGGTCGTCAATCAAGGATGCCTGCCATCAAAACCCTCTGTATCGTTTACATCGAGATGATTCGTGGTGTGCCACTGATCAGCCTGCTCTTCATGTCCTCGATCCTGTTTCCGCTCTTTCTTCCCGAGGGTGTGACGATTGACAAAGTGCTACGTGCCCAGGTTGCCATCATCCTCTTTACGGCAGCTTACATTGCCGAGGTGGTACGTGGTGGCCTGCAGGCGATGCCGCGTGGTCAGTTTGAAGCGGCCGACTCTATGGGCTTGAATTACAACCAGACGATGCGACTGATTATCCTGCCGCAGGCGCTGAAAATCGTAATTCCGCCGTCCCTGGGCATCCTCCTGTCGGCTTTCAAAGACACCTCACTGGTGGTTATCATCGCCCTCTATGATGTCTTGAAGACGACCAAGGTCACTCTATCGAATCCCAAATGGACGGCCTATTCTACCGAGGCCTACATTTTTCTGGCGCTCCTTTACTTCATCTGTTGCTATGCTATGTCGAGTTATAGTCGCAAACTGGAGAAAACACTACATACGGGTCGCTGATCTCCCGGCAGACCGCAATTTGCGAGAGAATTATGAACGAGACCGAAAAGCAGACAACCACAGTTCCCGCTAACAAGCCGATCATAGAAATCATCGGTATGCACAAATGGTTTGGTGATTTCCATGTGCTCAGTGACATCAGCCTGCAGGTGCAACCGCAGGAGCGAATTGTCATCTGTGGTCCTTCAGGTTCCGGTAAGTCAACCCTGATCCGCTGCATCAACCGGCTTGAGGAACATCAGCGCGGGCAGATTATCGTTAATGGCACGGAACTGACCAACGACATCAAAAACATTGAAAAGGTGCGTGCTGAAGTCGGTATGGTTTTCCAACACTTCAATCTTTTTCCACATCTGACCATTGTCGAGAATTTGACCCTGGGGCCGATCTGGGTGCGTAAAACACCGAAGAAAGAGGCTGAGGAGCAGGCGATGATGTACTTGGAGAAGGTCCATATTGCCGAGCAGGCAGAGAAATTCCCGGGACAACTCTCCGGCGGTCAGCAGCAGCGCGTGGCAATCGCCCGCAGCCTCTGCATGAAGCCGCAAATGATGCTTTTTGATGAGCCGACCTCGGCCCTTGATCCAGAAATGATCAAGGAGGTTCTCGACGTCATGATTGAGCTGGCCGAAGAAGGCATGACAATGCTAGTGGTCACCCACGAGATGGGGTTTGCCAAGAGTGTTGCCGACCGGGTTATGTTTATGGATGAGGGGCAGATCGTCGAAGAGAACAACCCGCATGATTTCTTTGATAATCCGCAGCATGAGCGGACCAAACTGTTCTTGAGTCAGATTCTCTAAGTTGCAGGGGTTGGCTGCGCTCAGATCAAGAGTCTAGCAGCCTGTCGGACCATCAATGAGCTGGCTGCAAATTCGCTTGTTTGGCCCATATTTCAGCTCCTTTTCGACCAATAGCTACGGCTATTACTCTCAAATGAGCCAAAATCTGGCCTCAAACCCCCAAATTTTCGCTTCAGCCCTGATTGTCCGACAGGCTGCTAGGATAGTTTTACTCGCCAGAGGAACTAGCGTTATTCGTTAAACCGATACAAGATTTTTTTGGCAATAGCTTGAGCACTTTCGATTTCGTCTGGAGTCAGACGACTATTGAGAATCTCCACATTTTTTTTCGCAGTCTCATCCCCCCCTGAACTCGCTATAGACCACCACACATAAGCCATCTCAGAATCACCTTCCTGATGATAGACGCCCCCAAGACTGATCATCGCCTCCACATCTCTCTGAAAAGCAGCCTTTTTAAACCACATAATCGCAGCTTGAGGGTCCTGTGGGACACCATCACCATCTCTGTAGGCAACAGCAAGGTTATTCTGTGATTCAGAGATGCCTTGCTCTGCGGCGAGCAGCCACCATGAGGTCGCCAGCGTCTGATCCTTTGGAACCCCCCTGCCGAAAAAGTACATACTGGCAAGAGCATTTTGGCTCAGAGCATATCCCTGCTCGGCAGAAGCCTGGAACCATTTGATTGTCTCGCTGTAGCTTGGGGACACTCCCGTCCCCTCTAGATATAACGTCCCCAAGATATATTGTGCCTCGCGATCACCACCTGTAGCCTCCTCAGACCAGATCTCTATAGCATTAGGGAGATCACCTGCTTGAAAGGCTTGAAGCGCCTCGTCCATTTGCGAAGCAAGCACTACAGAGACGGTACAGAATAGAAGAGTGACGAGAATAAGAAGTGAGTGAAATTGCTTCACGAAGCCTCCGGTTAATAGTGATGTGATAAGAAGGCAACATAACAAGCCGACAACTTTTGTTCAACAAGTTCTTGAGTAAGTAAAAATAGATTTTCAAATTGTCTCAAATCGGTTTAACTCAATATTTTTATGTGTTGTACGTGGGTCAAAAACTTGCCCATTCATAGCGATGTAAACTCCACCAGGAAGAGTTTGGGCCGCCATCATGGCACTGGCGATATTAAATACAGCGTCGGTGAAACGAAAGCGGGCCGGCTGCATCGCTCCAGTCAGGACAATCGTCTTGCCGCTGATGCCAGCGAGAGCTTTGGCTGTATCAGTCATGGTGTCAGTGCCGTGGGTAATGACAATCTGCGCAGCAGTTGAGCTCTGCACAGCCTGCCGCACTTTCTGCCGATCATCATCAGTCAACTCAAGGCTGTCTTTACGCATTAATTGTGTCACCTGATAATCAATGCTCAGATTGGCTTCGTGCAAAACCTCAATAATTTGTGGCTCACCGATCTCAAAGGTACTTTTGGCATCGAAATAGACTTTATCGATTGTGCCGCCGGTCGTGAATATTTCAATCTGCATAAACAATCCTTCTGTCGGTATCATTCTGGTCATTGCGCTGTGGAAAACTTCCAATTGCTTAGAATTTACCGAGGGTCCCTCCATTGTCAACCCAAGAGTAAGTACTATAGAAAAAGGGCGCCCGATTGGACGCCCTTTTTCAGTGCAACATAATGTATTATATCAGACCTTCGGGCCCGCCTGAGTGTAATCAAAGTCATCATTATCAGTAACGTATTTTTTGAAGTTCTCGATGAACATACCGGCCAATTTGTTGGCCGTGCTGTCAAAAGACTCTTTGTCAGCCCAGGCATTGAGTGGGTTGAGTAGCTGCGCATCAACACCGGGCAGAGTCTTGGGAATATCGAGACGGAACCAGCGAGTTTGGTCAAACTCGACATCGTTGATGCTGCCGTCAAGGATCGCGTCGATGCAGGCTCGGGTTGCCTTGATGCTCATGCGACTGCCGACACCGTAACCGCCACCGACCCAACCGGTGTTGACCAGGTAGGCATTGACGTTGTGCTTGTCCATCTTCTCGCCGAGCAATTTGGCGTATACCGTAGGGTGCAACGGCAGGAATGCTTCGCCGAAACAGGCGGAGAAAGTTGCCTGTGGTTCGGTGACACCGCGCTCGGTCCCAGCCACCTTGGCGGTGTAACCGGAGAGGAAGTAGTACATTGCCTGTTCTTTGCTCAGTTTGGAAACCGGGGGCAGAACACCAAAGGCGTCGCAGGTCAGAAAGATGATGTTCTCTGGCTGTCCGCCCTTAAGGCTGGGGTCGTGGTTCTCGATATGGTCAATCGGGTAGGAAACCCGAGTATTCTCAGTTTTAGCCGCACTGTCAAAGTCGATAACACCCTTATCGTCGGCAACGACATTCTCCAGCAGCGCGTTGCGTTGGATAGCGTTGTAGATTTCGGGCTCATTCTCCTCACTCAAGTTGATGGTCTTGGCATAACAACCACCTTCGAAATTAAAGATGCCCTCATCATCCCAACCGTGCTCGTCATCACCAATCAACTTACGCTTTGGATCCGTAGAGAGCGTGGTCTTGCCGGTTCCTGAGAGACCGAAGAAGAGTGCAACATCACCTTTGTCACCGACATTGGCTGCGCAGTGCATGGAAAGAATCCCTTGCAGCGGCAACCAGTAGTTCATCATGGTGAAGATGCCCTTTTTCATTTCGCCGCCGTACCAGGTACCACCGATGATCGCCACATTCTTCTCAATGTTGAAGACGACAAAGACTTCAGAGTTGATACCATGCTGCTCCCACTTCTTGTTGGTCAGGCTGCAAGCGTTGTAGACAGTGAACTGGGGGGCAAAACTTTCGAGGTCATTTGTGGATGGCCGGATGCACATATTTTTAACAAAATGCGATTGCCAGGCAAACTCGGTCACGAAACGAACTGCAGAACGGGTCTTCTCGTTAGCACCACAGAAACCGTCAGTGACATAAAGGTCTTTGCCATCGAGGTGGTCAATGACCTCGCTATAGAGTTCGTCGAAAACCTCAGGTGCCATGGCCTGATTAATCTTGCCCCAGGCGATATTCTCAACGGACGGTTTCTGATGAACAAAGAACTTGTCCTTGGGAGAGCGGCCAGTGAACTTGCCAGTATCCACCATCATGGTGCCATTTTCAGAAATGGCGCCTTCAGCGTTGCTGCTTTCCAGCTCAAATAGTTCATCATAGTTGAGATTGTGACGGATTGTGCCAATACTCTTTAGTCCAAGTTCTTGAGCGGTAAGGTTTGACATGGTGAGACTCCCCTGAGGTTTGCGGAAGATTGACTCTTCCACCGATGTAATCCTAACTCATGTTGCGTAAAAAAGAAGAGGCTTGTCACTGATTTCAGTAACAAGCCAAACATTTATGACTGATTCGGTTAACTATAAGACGTCTTTGTACAAAAATCAACGGGATCATTATCAACGAATACCGACTGCAGAGACACTGTTATGACGTATAGTTTAGACGCCGCGACAGCGGCACTCTAACAAATTTAGCTAGAATAAAAAAGTAAAAATTTCGCTAAAATCAAAGGGCGTTGTATCTATTCTGATTTACTCGATAATTTTGCCTACTTAATGCGCTCTGACCTGTAAATAGGCTACGAGTTGCCAGATCTTCTTCTCACTGAAATGAGCACCCCAGGCTGGCATGACAGAGCCTTGCGAGCGATAGGGTTCGACCGTTTTGCCAACTTCGATGCGCCAGTAGAGATAAGCGGGATCCATCTCCCGGTAATGTGCACCAGTAAAATCAGGTGCCGGTGGTATAAAAAAGGCCGCCCGGTCGTAACGCCCTTCACTCGTCTTGCCATGACAGGAAGCGCATTTGCTTCTGAACAGAGCCTGACCAGCCTGCAACTGTGCCACATCCTGCATCAGACCATCTGGCATCAATCGAGCAGGATAAGTGACCGGTTGCTCCCCGCAACCATAAACCAACAAAACAGTGAGAATGATTAATTGTAACAACTTTTTCGGAATGCTTTTCGCGCCGTTCACTCCAAGTTTCTCATTTCGTATTGAACCCCCCACCCTCGCAACTCTTCCAGCACTTTGATCGCCAATGGTTCAACCGCTCTTGCCACCGTAGCAGTCAGTTCCGTACCCATTTCGATACACTCCGGCTGCACCCCCCAGACCACCAGGTTGCGCGGTACATGGCCCTGCAACTCAGACACAGCAAGCAGATCCTGCAACCCCATCTGATGAACGGAGAGTTTGCTGGCGAACGCCCTTGGTACCTCATCACCTTCAATGCGGAAGATCTTACCGGGATCATCACGCATATCGAGGGCATCGATGATCAGCAAAGATTCGATTTCTTCGAGATGGGGGAGGAGATCCAGACCGAGAGTGCCACCATCAAGAATCTTCACCGAGCCATGAAAATGGTAACGGGATGCAAGCGTCGTCACCACTTCCACCCCGAAACCGTCATCCGTCATGATTGTGTTGCCCAGGCCAAGGACCAGAATCGACATTAAAGGTCCTTTGATTTGATGAAACGGTAGCCGCTGAAGATACCGCTCATGGTGCCATTACGCTCTTTCACATCCATCAACCAGCCGCTGTAGATATGGTTGATGACAAAACCAACCAGCAGCCACATGACGCCGTGATGCAACAAACGCAACCATTGGTTGCCGACCAGAACATTGAGCCCACCGAGGATCCCGTCCCAGAAGCCACCCGGAGCATACTGCCCGTAGATGGCGAATCCGGATACGATCTGAAAGATAAAGAGGATGAAGATACCGAAATAAGCTGTTGCCGCGACCGGGTTGTGGCCAACTGCGTAGGGCAGTTTTTTTCCGGTGAAGGTATAGTAGCGAAGCATTTGCACAAACGCTACGCGTCCATCCTTGGTCAGCCATGGGAAAAAGGCCTTCCATGAGGAGTACTCATTGCCGATGAACATCCAGATGATGCGAGCGACAACTGACACCGTGAACAGGTAGGCGAAGGAGAAGTGCAGCATACGCATCCAGCCCATGATGTACATCGAAGTATCCGGTGCCGTCATGAATGGTCTACCGATGAAGAAGCCGGTGATCGCCAGCATGATCATGGAGAGCACGTTGAGCCAGTGGCAAATGCGAACCGGCCATTGCCATACGTAACGAATTTCATTCATAGTATGCGCCTCCTTCCTGTTAGAGGACCCGAACCTTAACGATCTCCGTGCCTTTGCCGTCCATAACGTGCACAGCACAAGCCAGACAGGGATCGAAGGAGTGGATGGTCCGCAATATCTCCAGAGGCTTCTCTGGGTCTGCAATCGGAGTGCCGATCAGGGCCGACTCGTAGGGCCCCAGTTGTCCGGCTGGATCGCGTGGACCGGCGTTCCAGGTTGAGGGAACCACTGCCTGGAAGTTGGCGATCTTCTGGTTTTCGATACGGATAAAGTGACCGAGCGCACCGCGCGGGGCCTCATGGTAACCGAAGCCCTGGGCCTCTTTTGGCCAGGTTGCCGGATCCCATTTCTCCTTGTTGAAGGTTTCGTAGATACCGCGACCCATGTTATCGGCCAATTGATCGAGCCAGAGCTCGTTCTTCTGGGCCAGGAGCAGCGCGTCTACGCCGCGGGCGGCAGTGCGGCCGAGGGTCGAGAAGAGTGCGGTAGCCGGAGCACCGAGCGTCTTGAGGACGAAATTGACGGTGTCCACGACTTCCTTAACGCCGGAGGCATAAGCGACCAGGATGCGTGCCAGCGGACCGACCTCCATCGGCTGATCCATGTAACGTGGTGACTTGACCCAGGAATACTTGCCATCGGTATCGAGAAACTCGTAGGGAGGCTTCGGACCGGTGTAGTTGTCGTTGGTCTCGCCATCGTAAGGATGCAACCCCTTATCGTTGCCCCCAGAGTAGTCGTACCAGGAGTGAGTGACATATTCGGTGATCTTCTTCTCATCCATCTCCATGACGTTGGCCAGATCCTTGCCCATAATGACACCACGGGGAAAGAAGAGGCTACCGGTGCCGGGACTGTTGTCCATCGGGAAGTCACCGTAGGAGAGGTAATTGCCAACTCCACCACCGATGCTGGCCCAGTCGAGATACGCTGGAGCCACTGCCAGCAGGTCGGGGATGTAGACCTGCTCGACGAACGCACGGGCTTTGCGCAGAAGTTTGCGGATGTGAGCGATCTTGTCAGCGTTGATGGCGCTCTGGCTATCCGGATCGACTGGAATCGACATACCGCCAACCAAAAAGGTCTGTGGGTGCGGATTTTTAGAACCGAGAATGGCGTGGATCTTGATGATATCCTTTTGCCATTCGAGGGCTTCAAGATAGTGAGCAACCGCCATCAGGTTCGCCTCAGGCGGCAGCTTGTATGCACTGTGTCCCCAGTAAGCATTCTGGAAAGGACCGAGACGGCCGGTGCCAGCAAAAGCGGCCAATTTGTCCTGGATACCCTTGAAATAGGTAGCACTCGATTTCGGCCAGTTGGAGATCGATTGGGCGAATTTTGCAGTTGCTACCGGATCGGCAGAGAGGGCACTGACAAGATCGACCCAGTCAAGAGCATGCAGGTGATAGAAGTGAATCACATGGTCCTGCACGTTCTGGATACCCATAATCAGGTTACGGATCAGACGAGCATTGTCAGGAATCTGGATATTCAGGGCATCTTCCACAGCGCGGATGCTGGCCATGGAATGAACCGTGGTGCAGACGCCGCAGAAACGCTGGGTGAAGTGATGAGCATCACGGGGATCACGTCCCTTGAGAATCTTCTCGATACCACGGAAAGCCGTGGAAGAACTCCAGGCGTCAACGATCTTGCCACCATCGATCACGGCTTCGATGCGCAAGTGGCCTTCTATACGGGTGATTGGATCAACGACAATTCTTTTGGCCATCAGTTAGCCTCCTTACCGGTCTTGTCTTCTTCCATGGAACCACCCTTGCGGAAGCAACTTGCTACCCCATGGATGCCGAAAGCCACTGCAGTGGCTGCCGCCAGACCGATGCCAATCTTGTCGGCCGTGTCTTCAATTCCAAACCCTGGCACCTTGGGCAAGCGCCGGTAGAAAGGACTCATCGTGTCCCAGAAACCCGGCTCCGCACAGCCGATGCAGCCATGTCCAGCCATGACCGGCCAGGAGGTGCCTTCGTTGTAACGAATGGTGGGACAGTTATGGAAAGTTTCCGGACCTTTGCAACCGAGCTTGTATAGGCAGTGTCCCTGGCGATGGGCAACATCACCAAACGCTTCAGCATACTGGCCAGCATCAAAGTGGCCGCGTCGCTCACAGTTATCATGAATGCGCTTGCCATAAGCGAACTTCGGTCGGCCGAGACGATCAACCGCCGGAAGTTTGCCAAAAGTTAAGAAGTGGACGATGGTTGCTGTCAGGTTGTCGGCGTTAACTGGGCAGCCAGGCAGGTTGACGATTGCTGCACCTGGCACCAGACTGCTTACTGACACGGCACTGGTCGGGTTCGGTGCCGCTGCAGGAATGCCGCCAAAAGAAGAGCAGGAGCCAACACAGATGGTGGCGGCAGCATTCTGTACCAGTTTCTTGCAATCATCCACGGCACTGTGCCCGCCGATTGTACAGTAACCGCCACCGGCACCGGTCGGTATCGAGCCCTCAACGATCAGGATGTACTGGCCCTTGTATTTTTCCATCGCCTGGTGTTTGGCTTCTTCGGCCTGGTGGCCAGCTGCGGCCATGAGCACCTCGGCATATTCGATCGAGAGCAGGTCAAGAATGATCTCACCGGCGGTCGGTTGGTTAGCCCGCAGGAAAGCTTCCGAGTCACCGGAGCAGCTCTGGTATTCTACCCAGATCACCGGCGGGCGCTTGTCTTCGACGGCTTGGGCGACGGTAGGAATAAAACTCACCGGCAACGCCAGGGCGGCCGTAGTGGCCGTACAGAATTTGATAAAGTCACGACGATTGATTCCTTTGGCCTCCACGCGCTGAAGGATCTCCTCGGGAATCGGAGGGGAAACGATATCCAGGTCAGTTTTCATTGAGCGACCTCCTTTCGGTGTCAATTTTTAATCAAACGCGCAAACATAACAAATTCAAGATATTAGAATTGATCGTAAGATTTTCTTGAGAGATTTCATGACGTCCTTGATAAAACTTTAGAACACTGTTTGTCAAGCGAAAACAAACAGAGCCCAAAGCCTTGACAATTCCCGCATTGACAACACCTATTCGACATATGTTAATTCCACATAACTTATGTCCGTTTATGAAATATATCTCATCTCCACCCTTTTGCAAAAAACTTTGGACTTAATTTCCACATCAGCATATCGCTGGTATAGTTGAACATGCTGGTATTCGTGGCCTGCGGTAAGTCTGACAAAAAGGGTTTAAAGTAATGAAAGTTTTTTTGACCGGCGGGACGGGCTTTGTGGGGAGCGAGGTGTTGCTGCAGTTGGTGGCAGCAGGGCATGTTGTGCGGGCCTTGGTGCGCGAGGGCTCTGAAAGCAAGCTGGCGGTTACAGAGGGTGTAGAGGTTCGTCTGGGCGATGTCACTGATGCTGCCAGTCTTGTCGGCGCCATGGAAGGCTGTGATGCAGTCGTTCATCTAGTCGGCATCATCCGTGAATTTCCCCGTCGTGGTATTACATTCAAGAAGATACACGTCGAGGCCACGGGGAACATGCTGGAAGCGGCCACAAGGCAAGGAGTGCAACGTTACCTTCACATGAGTGCTAACGGTACACGTGAGAATGGCATAGCTGCGTATCACCGAACCAAGTGGCAGGCGGAGGAGTTAGTACGCAAGACAGCTCTGGATTGGACAATATTCAGGCCCTCAATTATATTCGGTTCAGGCAGCGAATTCGTCAAAATGCTTGCCGAACTGATACGAAGGATACCGGCGGTGCCGGTCATAGGCGACGGTCAGTACCACATGCAACCGGTCGCTCTGGAACAGGTCGCGGCCTCTTTTGTTAAAGCCCTTGAAATACCGGCATCGATCGGTGCGACCTACACCCTTGGCGGGGGGGCCAGCTACAGCTACGATGAAATCCTTGATATCACTGCACGAAGCATTGGCAAAGGAAAAGTGACCAAACTCCACCAGCCGCTCTTTATGATCAAGCCGATAATCAAGGTGATGCAGGGCAGCGAGTATTTCCCGATCTCCAGCGACCAATTAACGATGTTAATCGAAGGCAATGTTTGTGATTCTGCCGAGTGGGCACAAGTCTTTGATCTGAAACCACTCAGCTATGCCGAAGGAATCGACGCTTGCCTGCAGGACAAGCCCTGATATCATTTTTAGTGACGTCTGTCCCATCAGCAATTATTTAATACGATAAGATTTTATTCCAAGGAGGATTAGGTGCGCGAATTCAACTTGCCAGGGCAACTGGTTGTCTCTCTTTTAGTGACACTCGCTATGACTATCGGATGCGTAGAGTCCAGCAAGCCATTATCTGACGCCGAGCTTAAGAATCAACAGTTGTCAGGCATTGATCGTGGTCGTTACGTGCTTGAGATCATGGGATGTAACGACTGCCACACTCCTGACTACATGACAAGCAAGATCGACATTCCAGAAGCAGACTGGTTGACCGGTGGCAGCCTCGGCTTCCGTGGTTCCTATGGGACAGTATATCCGAGCAACTTGCGATTACTGTTTAACAACATGTCTGAAGACAACTGGTTGGTGCTTGCCAGGCAGATGCGCAAGGATTCGCCAATGGCCTGGGTCATGCTGCCTAAAACGTCGGAGCAGGATCTACGCGCCATCTACCAGTTCGTGAAGTACCTCGGTCCGAAAGGAACTTCAGCGCCGGAGAGTCTACCGCCAGGAGTGACGCCACAAGGATCCTACGTCGATTATCCCGATCCACATTAAAGGGGAACGCACCAAGCCCTGCTTGACTATGACTGGATTCGAGTTAGCCTGTACCCTTGTATTATTAATCAAACCCGCAATGAAGGAGAACACGCGCATGAGATGGATACTGGCGACCTTACTACTCTCCACCTTTATGATTAGCCCACTCTCGGCTCAGGAATTGACGGGAACTCTGCAACAAATCCAAAAGTCTGGAAAAGTTAAAATCGGCTATCGCCAGGATCTCCCTCCCATGTCTTTTCTGAGTAAAGATGGGATCCCAGCGGGATACTCTATTGAAATCTGTGAACAGATTGCCACTGAAATAAACAACACTATAGGTAGCAAGGTCGAGGTTGAATATGTCCCTGTGACATCTGCAAACCGATTTGATGCGCTATCTGACAACAAAATTGACATATTGTGTGGAGCAACGACCAAGACTCTTTCCCGTGGCGAAAAGGTTGACTTCACACAGCTTACCTTTGTGACGGGTGCTACATTTATGAGTTTGCGGGGCACGAAAATCAGGAACAATTTTGCCGGCAAAAAGATTGGTGTTGCAAAAGGAACGACAACTGCTGTTACGTTGAAAAAATTGCTTCAGGAAACAGATGCAGGGGCTGAGATCGTTTTATTAAATTCATCGACTGAAGCACTTGCAGCTCTGGAGAAAGGCAAGATAGATGCTTATGCTGCCGATCAGATTGTCCTGATTGGCCTGGCCATAAAATCCGGCAAGCCTAGCAGCTTTTCAGTACTTCCTGACCTGTTCTCATATGAGCCTTTTGCCCTGTCAGTAAGGAGAAATGATGCAGACTTTCGACTTATTGCAGACCGAGTAATATCTGACCTTTATCGATCAAGACAGATTCTGAAAATTTATGATAAATGGGTTGGCAAGTTTACCAATAAGAGGACTTCGGCATTTGAGGCGCTTATCACGCTGGGCGCCATTCCAGAGTAGGTCAAACAAACCTTTAATTCAACAGATAATGGCCACCTGGTACATGAACCAGGTGGCCATTATTATCAGAAGAGCTTGCTATCTGTCAGGGAGGTATCAATGGTTTTGAGATAGGATTCTATAGCCTTGGAGACTATATTCTCCTTGGTTGTAGTCACCGTAGACCAACGAACCTTGTCCGTGGCGATATCGAAGATTACCGTCTCTACCGTGGAAATGTACTTTTCAATGACATACCCCGGAGTTCTGAAAACATTATAACCACGCCCATAATAATTGTGCCATCCTCCCGCATAGCGGTTGCCATAGAAACCATCGTAGTACGATGTCCCACTGACGTAGGTTTTTTCCACGTTACGGTCGATAAGACGGATCAGCAGGACACTATCTATGCCATACTCTTGCATCATTTTATGGGCAAGGGATTTATCAATATCGTCAATGTTCGGGAATGAATCGAGAGTTGGTATGGCTCGAAGGGTTTCCTTATTAAGGATGTCGACAATGCCATATTCGACCGAGCGGCGAATGGCTGGATCCTGAACGACCGCAAGGACAAAGACCTTGTTGATCTTGCCTACCTTGGTTTCATCTTTCCAGACACTCTGAACTTCGGTTTTTTTTCAGCACATGCAACAAGCACCAGAGCAGCACAGCACAACATCCAAAAGAACTTGTTCATCAGTCAATCTCCCTTTAACCTGAATCAGGCAATTCAACAAGGTTCGGGTTTAAAACTCCAGGTTCTTTTGCACGAAACTTTCCACGTTATCGATCTGGCTCTGCATCTCCATAATCCGATTCTCCAGCAGAATGATTTCTTCATCCATACGACTGAGCCTGCCCTTAACCATCTGTCTGCGAAGAGAGAGCTCTTCACGGGCTCTTTGCATGACATCTCTCTGAGTGGGATCGGAAACCTGTGACAGTCTATCCTCTTCACGCTGGAACTGTTCCAGAACATCGTCGAGACGATTGCGACTGGTTCTGGCTGACTGCAGATCTCGCTCAAACATCTCGATCCGCCGGGAGCGGAAGTTCAGATAAGCAATGGCGATATCAAGCTTGCGCAGAGTAGTGTCTTTGCGCACGCTTCCTGTCTGGGTTTCCATCTGTTTCACAAGACGATTAATAGACGCTGACAAAGCTTTGAGTTCTTCAGCGACCAAGCGGTCATTCATATCAGTTTGTGCGGCAAGTGCAGAAGTGCTTAGACAGAGGTAGGTCGCCAGCAAGCCAAATAGAACTCTTATTAAAACTCTCCTTTTCATGGTATCTCCCATTATCATGAAAACTCCCCCTGAATTGCCAATTCTGCAAAAGTGACCAGGAGGCTGTTGGCCTCTGGAGTCTCACACAGGTTCTGCAACAATGCATCCACATTCTGACCCGCCAGGACAAGGCTGTCAGACTGTGCTGTGACATAGTCCCGCATAACATTGCTGTCGTATTCAGGATGAAACTGAACACCCCATGCACAGCGGCCAAGCCGGAAGGCATGGTGCGGTTCGAAATCATTTTCGGCCAGAAGCACTGCTTCAGGCGGCAAGCTGAGCACTGACTGGGAGTGGGTGGCGTGTACAGGGAATTGCGGTGCTAGATTGGCGAAGAGTGGGTCGTTACTCCTCTCCGAGCGGAGCTTGATAGCAACCGTACCGACCTCTTTCCCGCCTGGGTGAAAGTCAACGTTGCCACCCATGGCGCGGCCGAGCAGTTGATGGCCGTAGCAGATGCCGAGCAGGGGAACCTCTGCCTGTACGAGCGATGGAATCCAGGCTTCGATTGCCAGACTCCACGGCAAGTCATCAGTGACCATACAGTGGGCACCGGTGATCACGACCCCATAGCAGGCCTTGGGATCCGGTAGCCTTTCTCCCTGGTCAGCATTGACGACCCGAACAGTAGCAGGGTCGATGCCGAGCCCCCGGCAAGTCATCTCATCGAAGTCACCATATCTTTCGGCAGTATCGACAAAGGTTGAACCGGTTTTGACAATAATGAGCTTTTTCATTGAGAGCTTACGGTGATCAGACTATTTGAGCAGAACTTCAGATCCCAGGTTGAAGTTGTAGAGTTCTAATACTCCGTCCCTGTAAAGAAGCTTGATCGTAATTACGGCGTCACCATTTTCATACTTCGCATCGATCTCGTATTCAAGGATGGTTTGCATGCCGATGACAGTCTTGCCCCCGGTATCAACATCTTCAAACTGCGGTTCCTCTATACTCTGCAGTGCTCCTAGCTTAGAGAACAAGGCCATGGTCTGGGCAAACGTATCCTCCGAAATCTCAGCTGAGACCTCCGGAACCATCAATTTTCTGATTGCCGTTGGCTCCCATTTCGAGACGATCGGGATGATTTTTTTGACATAGGGCACGGCAATGTCACTGTATTCCGATGCCTGGTAATGATCATAAACGATGGAACCTATAATCACGGCAACAATCGTTATGAACCAGATGATGAGTAATATAAAGAACGTTCTCAGAGATTTCTTTGATTCCGGCTTTCTTTCCACGGAGTACCTTTCTTGTTCTTATTGTTGGGTGAATGATAGGGAGTGCCGACTATTGATTCTCTGTTAATGCCAGACGTGCACCGAAGCCAAGGAAAACCGTTCCAGTCGCCCAGCGCATGGCTTTCTGCACTTTTCCTGATTTCTTGAGACGACGTGAAACACCACTTGAAAAGAAGATCAGATGAGTATGGACAATACCGGCGACTAATGCATGCGTGGCGCCCATGGCTGCAATTTCCAACTCCGGGTTGCTCGCTGCAGGATTCACGAACTGTGGCAGTAACGCTAACATCAAGAGTGATATCTTCGGATTGAAAATACTGACAAAGGCACCATTGCGAAAGATTTTCCAGAGTGACGTGCGAGGAGTTTCTGTCACCTTGCCTAAAGCTGACCCGCCTCGAAAGGCTCGTATGGCCAGATAGACCAGATAGGCCACGCCGAGAAACTTGAGCGTATGGAATGCCGCAGATGAATATTGAAGCAGGGCGGCCAAACCGAGAGCGACAGCAACAGCATGACAGAGGATGCCGGTGGAGTTGCCAAGGTTGCCGATCATACCGGCCTTTCGGCCATGACCAAGCGTGGTGGATATAGTGTAAGCCCAACTGGGTCCGGGAGATAAAGCGATCATTAAGCTGACCGCAATGAATCCCAGATAGGATGTGAAATCGTACATTTTATCCTCAGTGGTCTGGATTTTGATTATCGCTTCTGCGTGACAGCGCAGGAATATACCATTTATTGATCTAGTGACACCATACTTAAATGGAGCCTACCTGGAAACGGTCATTTTTGGCACTCTCTATGCTTGTATAAATATGCCTGGGCGAATTCATTGATACTCTTGACGCCACGGTTCAACCTTGTTTTTCTATGGAGAGCACCCTGTTATGTCCCACCAAAACCAGAAACTGTTCAGAGCGCTCATTGATGTTGGTAAAGAGCTGGCGGCTATTACCGACCTGGATCATCTGCTGCCACGCATTCTCGAAATTTCTCGAGAAGTTTTTCATTTTGAGAACGCAATTATCCGGTTACTTAGCGATGATGGCAAAATGCTGCAATCGGTCGCGTCTTTTGGATACAGCAAGGAGGTTGTTGACAACCCGATTCTCCTGGGGCAGGGCATCATGGGTAAAGCCGCGAAATTCGGTAAGCCCTACCTGATTCAGAACCTGAGTCAAGCCGACGGCTATATCCCCGGTATTGAAGCGGCTTGTTCGGAATTGGCGGTTCCGTTGATTGCCCGAGACAGGGTCATTGGTGTTTTCAACGTCGAAAGTCAACGACCGGAAGCTTTTTCTGCAAACGACAGCGATGCTCTCTCAATACTCGCCGGGCAGGCGGCGGTAGCAATTGACAATGCACATTTGTACAGAGACCTTTGTCGCGTTTCCCGGGAGAAGGAAAACCTCAACCACCTTAACGAAAAGATTTTATCAAGTGTAGGCATCGGCCTTTATACAATCGACCGGAAAATGCAGATAACCTCATGGAATGACAGTATGGTGAAAATGAGCGGTGTCGCTGCGGAGAAAGCGATAGGAAGCCCTCTGTTGAAGTTGTTCCCCAGCCTGGAGCAAGAGAAGATTGCCGATCGCCTGCGTCGTGTGTTGAGTAGCGGTCGACCGGAAAATTTACGCTTGCTGCACCGTGGCCTGGCGGGAGAGAACCGCCTGCAGAAAAGATGTCTCGCCCCTTTGAAAGAAAAAGGCAAGACGATTGGCGCTGTTGTGGTTGTAGAAGATATTACGGAATTCGAACAACTGCTGGCTCAGACGATCCAATCGGAAAAACTGGCAGAAGTCGGCAGGATGAGTGCCGGTATCGCTCATGAAATTAATAACCCGTTGGCAGTTATCAGCTACGCCTGTCAATTACTGGTGGAAGAAGAAGGCTACACCACGGAACAATCGGAATTGCTGCAGCGAATCGGCAATGAGGTCGGGCGATTGAAAAACCTCACCTCTGAGCTGCTCTCATATTCCGGCAATCATGAAGGGCTACGAGAGCTGACGGATCTTAATAAAACGATCCGGGATGTTGTGGCTTTACTGAGTTACGAATTAAACAAAGAGCAGATCCAATTGGTAGAGGATTTCGGCGACCTGCCAATGATAACTATCGATATCAGTAAATTTAAACAGATCTTTATCAACCTGGTTTTGAATGCTGTTCAGGCAATGGAGTCAGGTGGCTGCTTGCGCATATCGACGGGCTGCCTTCCGGACAACAGGATTTTCGTCCGCTTCTGCGACAATGGGCCAGGTGTTTCTGATGCGTTGAAAGATAAAATATTCGAACCGTTTTTCACGGCAAGAAAAGATGGTAGTGGCACCGGCCTCGGTCTTTATTTATGTCGAAAAATCATTGCCGAATATAAAGGGAGATTGACCGTTGCCGATGCTCCTGCCGGAGGAAGTTGTTTTGAATTAAACCTGCCGACAAGCAGTATTGAGTAACAAAACCAACTGCATATTTTTTATCCACAAGCGGTCACTAGTGTCTAAATAAAAGACAATATGTTAAGAAAAAAAGCAGTCATAATGGCGCTCAGCCGTTTTTTTCTCCTTGGCATGAAGACTGCACTACCACTGAATCGTCACAACAAAACACTCTTCATTGAGTTTTGACTCCGTTGCTTATACGGGGCTGATTTTATAGGTATTAATGAGCAAAGGCGCTCTGAACTCCCAACGGGAGTCAGTGCGCTTTTTTTATTACCCACATAATTGATAAGGAGAATCTGAGGATGAAAAAAGTAGAGTGTATCGTCAAGCCTTTCAAGCTGGATGATGTCAAGAACGCAATTACTGAATTGGGTATAAGCGGCATGACCGTGAGTGAGGTCCGCGGCTTCGGGCGTCAGAAGGGCCATACAGAACTGTATCGTGGGGCTGAGTACCAGGTTGATTTTCTACCCAAAATCAAGATTGATCTGGTTGTGCCAGCAGACATGGTACCTGCCATTATCGAAGCAGTGCAAAGGGAAGCCGGCACAGGCCGCATCGGCGACGGCAAGATTTTCGTCACTGATGTTGAGCAGTCAATCAGAATCCGGACCGGTGAAACCGGCCCCGAATCACTTTAATCAATTGCGCGCGGTAAAAGATAAGGAGAAAAACATGAATAAGTCACGTATTGCTTTGCTCGTCGGTTTGATGATGATTCTGCCAGCTCTGGCCCTGGCCGAAGATGCTCCCGTCTCTGAGATGACCTACATCCTGAACACCTTTTCTTTCCTGATCATGGGTATTCTGGTCATGTGGATGGCCGCCGGTTTCGGTATGCTCGAAGCTGGCCTGGTTCGTTCCAAGAACGTTGCCACCATTTGCCTCAAAAACATCTCTCTGTTCGGTATTGCCGGCGTCCTCTTCTACCTCTGTGGTTACAACCTGATGTATGCCGGAGTTGATGGTGGCTTTATTGGTTCTTTCGGCCTCTGGGCTGCTGATGATGCCGCAGCGTTAGCGGGTGATTACTCTGCTGGTTACTCTGCATCTTCTGACTGGTTTTTCCAGATGGTCTTCTGCGGTGCGGCCTGCTCGATCGTCTCCGGTTGTGTGGCTGAGCGTATCAAACTCTGGCCCTTCCTGCTCTTTTGCGCCATTCTCACTGGCATCATCTACCCGATCCAGGGCTCCTGGGGCTGGGGCGGCGGCTGGCTCTCAGAAATGGGCTTTGCTGACTACGCCGGTTCCACTATCGTTCACTCAGTAGGTGGCTGGGCAGCTCTGACTGGTGCCATTATCCTCGGTGCCCGTAAAGGCAAGTACGGTAAAGACGGTCGCGTTAATCCGATGCCTGGTTCCAACATCCCCATGGCCACTCTCGGTACCTTCATTCTCTGGATGGGCTGGTACGGATTTAACGGTGGTTCGGTGCTTGCTCTCGGTGATGCTGCTTCTGTCATCGAAATGTCCAACGTTATCGCCAACACCAATCTGGCTGCCTGTGGTGGCATGATTGCTGCCATGGCCATGGTGCAAATCCTTTACAAAAAAGTTGATGTTACCATGGGACTCAACGGTGCCTTGGCTGGTCTGGTTTCCATCACTGCCGGCCCGGCAACCCCATCGCTCGGTGCTGCTATCCTGATCGGCGCTGTCGGTGGTGTGCTGGTTGTCCTGGCCGTTCCTTTCTTCGACAAGCTTAAAATTGACGATGTGGTTGGTGCTCTCTCGGTTCACCTGGTTTGTGGCATCTGGGGTACCATGGCTGTTCCTTTCACTGACAGTGGAGCCAGCTTCCTGACCCAGTTCATCGGTGTTGCAGCTACGGCTGCCTTTGTTCTGATTACCTCTTCAATCGTCTGGCTGGTCATCAAGTACACCATCGGTATCCGCTGCAGTGAAGAAGATGAATACCGTGGCCTCGACCTCGCCGAGATTGGCATGGAAGCCTACCCTGATTTCCAGACCGTGCATCTCGGTGGTATGGGTGCTCCTGCTGGTTTTGGTAATGCGCCCGCTGCGGCACGTGTTGCAACAACACCGGTTCGTCAGAATTGATGATATGTCCTGTTTCCTGCGGGACGTCGTGTCTCGCAGGGATTTAAATTTCTATTTTTTCCAAGGAGAACCATTTAAAGATGAAAAAGTTTATTGTAATTGCATTTGCCCTGACTCTGGCTTTGACGGCCGTTAGCTCTCCGGCTCTGGCCGCCATCGAAGTTGAAGGCGACGCGTATATCGGTGTCTATGACAAGTATCTGTGGCGTGGTTTTGACTTGAGTGGCAGCAAGTCGGTTGCTCAAGGTGGAGTCGATCTGACAGCAGGAAACTTTACTCTGAGTTACTGGACCAACGTGCAGTTGAGCAGTGACAAGGGCGAAGGTTTCAAGAGCGGCGAAGCGACCGAGAACGATTTCATCCTTGACTACTCGCGCGACATCAACGATCTGGTCTCGATTAGCGTCGGCGACATCTACTACATGCTCGACGGTTTGGATGACACTCACGAGCTCTATCTAACGGTCTCTCTAAGTACCATCTTTGAGCCCTCGGTGACTGCTTACTACGACTGGGACGAGGCTGATGAAACTGGTTTGTACTACACAATTTCCATTGGTCACTCTTTCGATCTGATGGAGAAATTGGGCCTGAGCCTGGCTGCCCTGGCTGGATACAATCAGGAGAGCGACTATGCCGTCGGCGATTACTCTGGTTGGCACAACTACGAGTTGAGTGCCAGTGTCGAATATGCCATCACTGACCAGTTTTCAATCTCTCCGTCCTTTCTCTTCTCCTCAGGAATCAGTGATGATGCCAAAGATGCGATTGACAGCGAAATGCTCAGCGGCGTGGCGATAAACTTCACATTCTAAATCGAGACAAATGGTTACTGTCAGGCTTAAATCTGATAATAATCATAACAACCGGAAGTTTCCCGTGGCACTTAAGATCTGCACGGGAAACTTCCAACAGCAACAAGGACGCTCAATGAAAACTGCTCTAATTGTCGATGACGAACCCTTAATGCGGCAACAGGTCGCCAAGGTTTTAGCCGATTACGGTTTTGATTCTCTGTATGAGGCAGCTGACGGATCCCAGGCCGTCGCCATGGCTATCACACATAAGCCTTTACTGACGGTCATGGATGTTTCCATGCCTGTTATGGATGGGATCAGTGCGGCAGACAAAATGAACCGTAATCCAAGCGGTGCCATTGTCCTCCTTACCGGCAATACGGAAACCGCTACGGTCATTAAAGCCCAAGAGGCTGGAGTTCATCATTACCTGATGAAACCCTTCCAGGAAGAACAACTGAAAATAACGGTCGATCTCGCCATTCATCAATTTATTGAGTTATCAAACCTGCATGATGAGGTCGCCGCACTTAAAGAGAGTTTGGAAACGCGTAAACTAGTCGATCGTGCCAAAGGTCTGCTGATCAGGCAAGGCATGAAAGAACCAGAGGCGCATCGCAAAATTCAGAAGCTCGCCATGAATAAACGTAGAAGCCTTAAGGAAGTTGCGGAGGCAATCTTACTGATGGAAGGTTGATCAGGACGTGCGTGTAACTCTCACTTTTGAAAATTCCATTCCCCATGGTCATTTTCGAGCAAGCACTCTTCTTGTTGCCAAGCTCTGATTTGCGTTGACTCCCTCGCAGGACTTATAATTAAAAAGAGACTTGATGCGGGCTCGTTAAAAGGCCTGAAAAGGAGGTCTGTTATGACCGGTTACGAACTGAAGCAAAACTTGATGAGCAGTGACGTCGATGATCGCTACTTTATCAAATGGTGGCGTAAAGAAAACGATTTTGCCGATTATGAACTTATCGACCAATTTCTGCAGCATTTGACACCGGAAAATGAGTTTGAGAATTACGAGCTTTTAAGTATGGATGATATGTGGAAAGAGTTGAAACGGCATGCGTCGGCCAGAATCTGGATGGAAAAACGCAAAGGTGAATCAATGGTGCATTGGCAGCATCTCGGTGGTGATGGCAGTATGAGAGAAGATCATTATCGCTACTCAGCCAGGGTGCTTATGGCGCTTTTTGATAATGAGACTCATGGTGATACTCTTTGCTGAATGAGGCAGGCCTGACAAGCGGAGTGACACGCCAAGCCCTTTGGACCACACCATTAATTTACATCGGGGGTACTTACGGGAGTGTTCCTCTTGTTCTGGATCAATGTAACTAGGATCAGGGACACAGCTTAGCTGTTCTAACGATTAGGTCGGCGTAAGTGCTAATCGGGGTCAATGAGTCACTTTCTCACCCCAGATAGCTTTTAAACGTTGATCGCGACCACAGTTCCATCGATACGCTTTGTAGCGAAAGGGGTTGTTCTTGTAATAATCCTGATGGTAACTTTCGCTCCCCTTGATCGGGTAGAAGGTTGACTGATCCAGAATAGGTGTGACCACAGCTTGATCCGGGAACATCGCAACAACGCGCCTCTTCGATTCCTCGGCAAGCGTCCGTTCTGATGTATTGGCGACAAAAATAGCTGCTAAGTAACTGTGACCTTTATCACAGAATTGCCCGCGATCATCAAAGGGGTCGATATTCACCCAGTAATGATCGAGCAACTGTTGATAGCTCACCAGGTTCGAGTCATAGGATATTTCAACCGCTTCGTAGTGCCCTTCATGGTTGCCGTTATAGGTGGGGTCTTTCAGGGTGCCACCGGTAAATCCGGAGACCACATCGGTGACACCGCCAAGTTTTTCAAAATCCGATTCCATGCACCAGAAGCATCCTCCAGCCAAGATCGTTTTATCGGCCAAGGCGTTTGTGGCAAAAATGAGCAGGATGGTTAGGAGAAAAAGAATCCTTTGGTATTTCATAAGACCTCCCAGTATGCAGAGAGAATTTTCGACTTGTTATGTGTGAAGTATAGCAGTTCTGCTTAAAGACTGATTAAGGGGCATGTAAAGATCAGGCAAAGAAAGACCGGTAAGTGTCAAGATAGTTGTCGCCTGAATCCCATGAACCCTCCGACTGACACAATCTCTTCCCTGATTCAGTGCCGTGCCACTGACACACCTTCATGGTTCATGGCCATACGCCTCAAATAATGAGTCAATTAAATGCGTATTTAACTTACTCTTCAAAATTTTCCCTGCACAGACTGTAACTCGCACTTCTGCCGCCACCAGAATTGCTACGAAGAACGTCTTTCTCAACAAGGGCCGCCAGTTCTCTTTGAGCTGTCGCACGGCTCACATGAGTCATGCTGGCATATTTACGATTTGTCATGCCACCCTCGAAGCCGCCTGGACCAGCATCCAGAAGACGGTTAACTACTTTACGTTGCCGCTCACTGAACTCCACCTGGACATGACGCTGCCAAAAACGTGACTTCTGCATGACATTGGCCAACAGGTCGTTAGAACTCTGTATGGCTCTAGACATGCAATCAAGAAACCACAAAATCCATTCTGTAAGGTCGCCATCCCCTTTGTTCGTTCTTTCGAGGACTGAATAGTAGGATTCCCGGTCAACCATTATTTGAGATGAGGGACTATAATACCGGGTTGCAAGAGCTTCATCCTGTGCCAAGGCCATGTCGGTCAAAGTGCGAGCGATTCTGCCATTACCATCCTCAAAAGGATGGACCGCAACAAACCTTAGGTGAGAGACTGCTGCTCGCAGAAGGCCATCAACATCTCGCCGGCTGTTATCCCACCAACGAAAAAAGAGATTCATCTCCTTATCTAGCCGATCAGCAGGAGGAGCCTCATAGTGGATTTTTTCTCGACCGATGGGGCCAGATACAATACGCATAGGACCTTCGCAGTCATTACGCCAGGCAGCCACCAATATTTTGTGCAAACCAGAATAACCCGTTGGGAAAAGGGCCGCATGCCAACCGTACAATCTCTCAACAGTTAACTCTTCATCAAAGCCTTGTGTTGCGTCCAGCAATATTTCAACAACGCCATCAGCATGTTGATTATTGACATCTGGCAGATCTGCTGTTGGCAAACCGAGCCTCCTTGCAACAGAAGACCTTACAGCCTTAGGGTCAAGTCGTTCCCCTTCAATTTCTGACGTTTTTAATGCCTCTTCGATCAGGACTTCTGCACGGGCCTGTTGCCGTACTTCAAGGCCCAGCTCTCTCATCTGTGCCAGCAAGGAACCTTGCTGGAAACGACAGTCCCCCAATGGTTTCATCAGAGAAGCATTATCCCAGTAGAGGTTAGACAAAGACTTCTTTTGCCAGATGTATAGTGCATCTTGAGTCATTTACAACATCCTTTCGCCTCATTTACTGAGTCGATTGTAGACAGTAAACGACTCATATACAAGCATTCCCTAGGGGAATATTGCCGAAAGTAGTGATTTGCCTCTTTACGGGAGACTTAAAGAGGGAGGATTCTACTTTCTTATACACCTCAACGCTGACACACTCGTTACGACAACCCTGCTTCAGAGTATATTCAATACACAACACAAGAACGCGAACATAGCCTGCTTAATTTACGGTCTCCATGTTGAGTCTCACACCATCTATTTGATGCCAGGAGTTTAATTCCAGCACCAGATGAGCCCGGTCCGGCATCTCTTGCAGCATGGTTCTGGTCAATCGTTCGTAGTGCATGATGAAACGCTCCAGCGCTGCAGCATCCATGATCTTGTGATGTCTCTGCTGGCTGGAGGACGAGTTCAATTTCTGTTCCTGAAGACTACGCCAGTTTATGACGCTCTCCATCCCGGGGACCTTGAGCATAATCAGCAGATCAAGCTCAGCGAACAAGCGGCAGTAGCCTTCCTGCAACTGCCGGTTAACGTAGCGTCGCCAGATCAACTCTGGATCTTCAACACGCTCAAGTCTGTTGACCGGTTCAGCCAAAGCCTCCTCCACTTGTGGCAGAGCCCCAACACACCAACCTTCAAAGAGGATCAGGTCGAGAGGGCCTGTTACCTGCATCCACTCTTCGCGCGGCAGGCGGTCATCGATCGCCTTGTCGAACCGCGGGATCGCCAGATTTTGCCCGGTCTTTAGTTCTCTGAGGTCGCTGAGCAGATTTAAACCGAGCTCGACATCATGGGTGCCGGGGACACCGCGGGTTGCGAGCAGAGGGTGAACCTGTTGCGCCAGCTTCTTCCGTTCAGCACAAGTCAGGTAAATATCATCGATTGAAAAACTGGTGACATGCTGGTCAAAACCATGCTCGAGTACGATTTGCAACAGTCGGCAGAGCGTTGATTTTCCGGCACCCTGAGCGCCGTTAACGCCAATCACCAGCGGCCCATCATGCCTCTCTGTTTTCTTTTTCAGGGCTGCAGCCAGAGGAATGTAGATGTCTGTCAACTCTTGTTCAAGATCATTACCGATTTTCATCTGTCGAGCAGCGACTAAAAACGACTCACAGGTTCTGGCCGTAATCCTGTTCATTTCGTCTGCTGTCAGATTATGCAGAATTTGAGATCGCATCGTTAATTCTCAATCATGCTCGTGACGAACAAACGCGACAAGCCCCACACAGGCGACCAGTATGCCAAAGAGCCCCATCAAGTTCGGCAGACTGGCCTGCAGGAAGAGGACTTCTCCGGCAAGAGCAAAGACGACTTCACTTGATTGGGTCGCGTCAACAGCAGCCAGCTTGCTGGCATTGTCGGCGCTGTTACGAGCTGACAAGAAGAGCGAGGTGGCGATAACGCCAGAGAAGAGCGCGACCAGAGCGACATTAACCAACTGACCCTGCAAAGGGATGGTCGCGTCGGTGAAGGGAAAGAGTAAAATCCAGAAAGGCACACTGCCAAGGGAAAGTAAGAGAACTTTGGCAAATGCATTATCGAGGAGTTTGACATCGACTCTTGGCAACCCCTTCCGGCCATGTTTCGCTTCCCATACGAGTTGATTGCCGAGCGGATAAAGGAACGCTGCGACCAGAACGGGTGAAGCTCCTAAAAGCAGCGTCATAATGTTTTCTGACTCCACCTCGCTGATATTAACCAGAAAAATGCCAATGAAAACAATCGCAGAATAGAGCCAGATTTTTTTTGAAAAGGTCTTACCGAAGAGCTTTAAAACAAAAAGTGTCGCAATGATCGTCATCTGCCAGGTCGTAGCCACCACCCATCCTGGCGAATGATCGGCGGCAAAACAGATCAGAGCATAAAAACCACCGAAGCCAATACTGCCACTTACAATCCAGAATCTCCAGTGACGTTGGAATTCGGACAGTACCCGCCTGAGGTAAGCCCCACCTTTGCAGACACTGATCCCCGCACCAAGGAAGAGCACCATATAGGCGTATCTCAGCGCAGCCGACCAGTACCAGTGTCCACCTTCGAGACTTATGGCCCGGTTGAATATGAAGGTTGCGCTGAAGAACATTCCAGCGGCCAAACCGAGGAGCATTAAGCGAAGCATTGTATCCTTAAACCTTTACCTGCGCCCTCGTGAGGGTCTGGAGGCAGGTCTGGATCTGGCAGGAAGATTTGAGGGGCGGCCCATATTCGGAGGCCTGTTAATCGGAGGTCTGACAGTCGGAGGCCTCTGCCCCGGGGGCCTGTATCCTGGGCGATGATCAACATAAACAGTTATCCGGCCATAATAGCCCCAGCCATAATAAGGGTTATGGTAGCCGTTATACTAGACTGCAGTCGTGGATCCACTGCCAGAACCGGAACAGCCCGACAAGGAGAATACCATTATGACAATCACACCACTGAGCACGAGTTTTATATATTTCCCCATGGTTAGTTCTCCTGCTCAGAGGTTGTTGCCGACCAGCGCTGGATAATCACGAGTGCATCTGACGGGTCGGAGAGTAATGCCACACTGCCACCGCTGGCGGTGGGCTGAGGCCCAACCAAAAGCTTTCCTCCCAGTTTTTCTGCTCGTTCTACAGTCTCTTCCGTGTCGGCGACTCGGACGACCGGTACCCAGCGCATCTCAACCTCACTATCCTCCACAGAACGGATACCTGCACGCCATTGCTCATCTTTAAGTAAAATCAGATAGTCGGTTTTTTCACCCTCATAATCGTAGCCGACAAGCTTTTGATAAAAAGTCAGCGAGGCCTCGGTATCATGACTCCAGAGTTCGTGCCACAACCACGAGCCGATCATCGGTTCGCTGTCCTCAGGATCCCCGTCCGTGGCATACAACAACATAAGTTGTGCCCCTTGGGGATCGCTTATCAGGGCGCCCCGACCGCGGTTCAACAATTCCAGAGGGCCGACATGGACTGTACCACCCTCTTCGGTGACCAGAGCGGTCGCCTTGTCCACATCTGCAACGGAAAGTGAACAGATCCACCGGGCCGCACCGGTTTCCCCGGACTCCTCACCCACCTGAGCCATACCACCGATTCTTTGACTGTTATTATCAATAACCGTGTAACCGCCCTGTTGCTCAAACGTCCAGCCGAACAGTTGGCCGTAGAAACCTTTAGCAGCAGCAACATCGTCAGTGAGCAGGTCGTTCCAGACGAATTTCCCCACACGATGCACCTCGGTAGGTGATTCGGTGACAGGGGTCAACTCCAAGCGGGAGGATTTATTCCCAACCGCGCAACCGCTAAACATAAACTGGACCAGAATGAGGGCCACAATCGTGTAGAGCCTCGTTCGAGGCCAGTCGGTGTGCTGTTGCATGAAATGTGTTGGAATGGTTTTTGGAGTTGGGGCTGGCATAGTAGTAATCTCCCTGGTTGAAATGGCGAACATTCTATTATTTGATCTGCCACAGCTAATCATCCTCTAAAATTACAGTTTTGCAAGCATATCCCACAGTATAAGGTTTGCTAGCCCTGTTGTGTGGTGAATTTAATTGCCTCTTGAATACTGTCAGTCATCCCCACAAAAATAAATAAGAGCTCTTGACAAACACAAGTAGAGCTGATACTCTTCCGTAAATTGAAAAACCCCATGCACAGGGCACGAGGTTTTTCGCAACCTCAACCGGACAGGCATGGCCTGTATGCAGTTAAAGTCGCGTGGTGTAGGAACCGTTAACGTACTTTGCTTGCTGTCTCAGGTCAAGCCTGTCGTAATCCTTCAAGGAGGATTAGTTATGGCAGAGCCAGAGAAAGTAACGGCAACAGGAAAATCAGGGAAGAAGTACGAGTTCAGCGTTTATCCTTGGGGCACAACGTTTAAAGCCCTCGGAGGTGTTTATCTCGTGCTTAAGAAGAAGCAAACTGGTGGCTACGATGTTCTCTACGTTGGACAAACGGGTGATCTGAGCGAACGATTCGATGACCATCACAAGCAAGGCTGTTTCAATCGCAACGGCAAAACACATATTGCCGTGAAGGTTGAAAGTGTTGAAAAGACCCGTCTCGCGATTGAGCGAGATCTGAGCGACAACTACAACCCAACTTGTAACGGTTAAGCGGAATCGCCGGGAATCATGATGAATGCAGAGATGGTGACAATAGAAACCTGCGCACAAGTGCAGGCGGGCTTTTCGGTCAAGGGCGCGCTGACGCACGAGCCGGGCGGTACGCATCAGGTCATCATGTCTAAACATCTGACCCCTGGTGAACCGTATCGTTATGAAGAAGAACATGCACTGAGGATCACCCCGGCCCGGTCGGTCGATAATTACCGCCTGGTGCCGGGGGATATTCTCTTCATGTCGCGCGGTGTCGGCAACTACGCCGTACTGCTCGAAGACATTCCTGCAAGCTCAATCGCATCACTCACTTTCTTTATTCTTCGTGCCCGAGAAGGAGTCGATCCTGGCTATCTGGTCTGGTGTCTTAACCAGCAACCTTTTCAAACGCAATTAAGAAATGTACGTACCGGCGCTGGTACGCCGATGATTCCGCGACAGATATTCAATGAATTGCGCATCCTGCTACCGCCACTTGCCGAACAATATAAAATTGCACGACTCGGCAATTTGCTGGGGCGAGAGCAGCGATTGCTGCGTCAGTTGCAGGATGCAACCCAACTTAGGCAACGATTGATCGGTGCACAAATTTTGTGTGGCCGGTTGCGATTATAAGGAGCATGCCACATGGCCAAGATAGACCAACAGGAAATAAACGACATTCTCTGGCGCGCTTGTGATTCGATGCGCGGCACGGTCGATCCGATTGAGTACAAGGACTATATTCTGACCATGCTCTTCGTCAAATATATCTCCGATGTATGGCAGGATCATTACGACGAATGTAAAAAGCAGTATGGCGATGATCCGGTACGCATCAAACGCCGCATGGAGCGTGAGCGCTTTATCCTGCCGGAGAACGGCTCCTTTTATTACCTTTTTGAGAATCGTGAGGCACCGAATCTTGGCGAGTTGGTCAATATCGCCCTGGAATCGATTGAGCTGGCCAACAAGACCAAGCTTGCCAACGTCTTCCGCAATGTTGATTTCAATTCCGAATCACGCCTGGGTGACACCAAAAAGCGTAACCAGATTATTCAACACATGATCGAGGATTTCGGAAACAGCAAACTCGATCTGCGCCCCTCACAGATCGGTAATCTTGATGTTATCGGTAACGCTTACGAATTCCTGATAGGACGCTTTGCTGCCGGTTCCGGCAAAAAGGCTGGTGAATTCTACACCCCGCCCGAGGTCTCCACCCTGATCGCCAAACTGGTTGATCCGCAACCGGGTGAGCGGATTTGCGACCCGGCTTGTGGCTCTGGTTCACTACTACTCAAATGCGCATCGCAAGTCGAAGGTGATAACTTCTCCCTCTATGGACAAGAAGCGATCAGCGGCACCTGGGCGCTCTGCATGATGAACATGTTTCTGCACAACGTGAACAGTTCGCAAATCATGTGGGGCGACACCCTGCTCGAACCGAAACTGATTGAAAAAGACAAGTTGATGAAGTTCGAAGTGGTTGTCGCCAATCCGCCTTTCTCCCTCGACAAGTGGGGCGCGGAAAAAGAAGGTGAAGAAGCCAAGCGTCATAATCGCTGGCATCGTGGCGTGCCACCGAAGAGCAAGGCCGATTACGCCTTTATTAGCCACATGATCGAAACCACTACCGAGGGAACTGGTCGGGTTGGTGTGGTCGTACCGCATGGGGTGCTGTTTCGCAGTGGGGCAGAGGGGCGCATTCGTCAAAAGTTGATCGAAGAGAATCTGCTTGATGCCGTGATCGGCCTGCCACCGAATCTCTTTTTCGGCACCGGCATTCCGACCGCCGTGTTGATCTTCCGTCGTGATCGTGTTGAGCGCACTGATGTGCTCTTTATTGATGCCAGTCGTGAGTTTTCGCAGGAAAAGAATCAGAACAAGATTCGTGAGGATGTTGAGGTTAAGAAGATTATCGACGTTTACAAGCGCCGCAAGACGATTGATAAGTATTCCTATATTGCCAAGCGTGATGAGATTGCTGAGAATGGTTTTAACCTGAACATCCCGCGTTATGTCGATACCTTTGTAGAAGAGGAAAATGTTGATATTGCGGCGGTGCAGGAGCGAATTGACGGGATTGAGCAGGAGCTTGCTCAGGTGCGGGGGGAGATGGCTAAGTGTTTGAAGGAGTTGGGAATCGATTGAGTTGTCAAGGATTACTTGACAACTGCGGTTAGAGTTGAACTGTCAAGTAGGCCTTGACGGTTGGGAATAGTATTATTCTGGAAACTTGCAAGGATTACTTACAAGTTGGGTCAGGGAGAAGAATTTAGTGAGTGCACAACATTTCATACCTGATGGTTGGGCAGAAAAAAGGTCGGTAGCTTTCTAACGAGAGTCCAAAAGCCTGTAGCTGTTGATCCCGCGACAGAATACCGGGAGATTGGCATTCGATCACACGGGAAAGGAATCTTTTACAAGCCTGTTTCTCGTGGCGAAAAGATTGGCAATAAGGCTGTGTTTTGGATCCAGCCAGATTGTTTGACACTTAATATTGTGTTTGCCTGGGAGCAGGCTGTTGCTCGTACTACAGAGGCGGAAAGGGGAATGATAGCAAGTCATCGTTTTCCGATGTACGAACCTGATGAAAACCACGTTGTCCTGGATTACTTACTCTACTTTTTTAAATCTAAAAGAGGGAAACACCTGCTTGAGCTCGCGTCTCCAGGTGGTGCCGGACGAAATAAAACCCTGAGCAAGTCTGGTTTTACAACTATTTCAGTTCCACTCCCTAACACTGATGAGCAGAAGAAAGTAGCTGAGACCATAGCCACCTGGGATCATGCCATCACCCTCACGGAAGAACTCCTTGCCGAGAAAGAGTTACGCCGTAAAGGTTTGATGCAGCAACTGCTGACCGGTAAGAAGCGGTTGCCGGGGTTTGATGGGGCGTGGATGGACGTCCCCTTAAATGAAATATTTAAATCCGTTCGAAGAAAGAACTCTATGGGTGAGACTCTAGTTCTCACTGCTTCCGGTAAGCATGGCCTTGTCGATCAGACTCAATACTTCAACCGCAACGTAGCTGGCAAAGACCTTTCTGGCTACTATCTCTTAAATAAAGGCGAATTTGCTTACAATCGAAGCTCAATGAACGGCTATCCATTTGGTGCAATTAAGCGGTTGGATGAACATGACACTGGCATTCTTTCAACGCTATACATCTGTTTCGCTGCGTCATCAAGTGAGTGTTGTTCGGATTTCTATCTACACGTATTTGAAGCAGGCATTATAAATTATCAACTCCGAGGGATTGTTCAAGTTGGAGCCAGGGCTCACGGTCTTTTGAACGTCAGCGTTAATGATTTTTTTAATGTCAAGGTGTCGTGTCCTTCTGCTGAGGAACAAAAACAGATTGCAAAGATTTTCAATGCTGTTGATTTGGAAATCGATTTGATCAAAAACAAACTCACCGCCCTGCGCGAACACAAGAGGGGTCTGATGCAGCAGCTTTTGACCGGCAAGATCAGAACAAAGGCAACGGCATCAAATAAATCCACGGGGGGATAATATGGAAAATCTTTTTGACACCAACACAATTACACGCTATACATTAACCAACACACCCGCCACGCCTCTCTCTTCCCTTCTGGGGAGGATGATGCGTAACTATGGCGGGTTTTATTTTGCCCAGCGGGGGAACTGACATGGCTGCTCCCTACACCAAGGCCCCTCTCACCTTTGAAGAACAGCTAGATTTGCTCGCTGGTCGTGGTCTGATTATCGCTGACCGCCCCGCTGCCGAAATTGACCTTTCGCGCATCAACTACTATCGCTTCAGCGCTTACGCAATTCCCTTCAAAAAAGAACATGACAAGTTCCGGGACGGAACGACATGGGAAGAGGTCTTTGCCCTTTACGAGTTTGATCGTAAACTGCGTATTCTGGTGATGGATGCACTGGAACGTGTTGAGGTCGCCATTCGTACGGCAGTTGCCTATCAGCTAGCCCATGCCTACGGCTCCTTTGCGCATACCGATAGCAACAACTTCCGTTTTGAATTCGAGCACGCCGAGTGGCTGACTCGTCTGAACGGAGATGTGAAAGAGAGCAAGGAAACATTCATAGAACATTACAAAATCAAATATCAAGCCTTTCCCAAACTTCCGATCTGGATGGCGGCGGAGGTTATGACTTTCGGTTCCCTCTCACGACTCTTTGCTGGGATGAAGAACCGTGAACAAGATGCCATCTGTTCTAGCTGGAAGATTCCCAGACTTGTCATGAAAAGCTGGTTGCAGACTCTCACTTTTGTGCGTAACACCTGCGCCCATCATGCCCGCTTGTGGAACCGCGAGTTGGCCATTGCGCCGATGATGCCGCAACCGAAACACGGCTGGCCAACCAAAGATATCCCGAACCAGCAACGGATGTTTTGCGTGATGATAATCCTGCGTCATCTGCTCGACGGACAGCAGGCGACCAACCCTTGGCAACCGTCGATTACAGAGCTGATAAAGCCGTTTGCAACCAATCCACACTTTCGCAACAACATGGGACTAACCGATGACTGGGAAACCCATTCGCGCTGGAAACTGTAAGGCAATAGGTTCAAGGGGCCTCCTGTTTCTGACCATTTTGCTGACGTCAGTAAAATGGTCGAACATGGCTGAAATTACAAGAGAGAGACTTAAGGCTTAAAAGGCAAACTAATGCAACTCTCCTACCTCGAAAACCTCGACTCCCAAATCCCCGCAATAGAAGTCCTCCACGGACTCGGCTGGGACTACCTGAGCAGCGACGAAGCCGTCAAACTGCGTGGTGGTCGCCGTGACCGGGTCGTGCTCACCGAGGTGCTAAAAAACTGGCTGCTTGATAACAACCATATCGAAACCCGTGGTGATGTTCATCCCTTTACCGAGGTCAATATCGCCGAAGCAATCCGCCGCTTCACCGATGAACCCTTCGACGGACTGGCCCGCACCAACGAAAAGATCTATCACCTGCTCACCCTTGGCACCAGCCTCGACCAGACCATCGACGGCGACCGCAAGGGCCGCTCTCTCCATTACATCGATTGGCAACGCCCGGAAAAGAACGTCTATCACCTCTGTGACGAATTTATCGTTGAACGCAGTCGTTCGCGCGAAACTGCACGGCCCGATCTGGTCTTGTTCGTCAACGGCATTCCGTTGGTGGTGATCGAATGTAAACGCCGCGATAAAGATGGCCATAAGGATGTCGGGCAACGCCAGATCGATGCCGCAATCAAGCAGCAGTTGCGCAATCAGGATGATGAGTGGATTCCGCATCTCTTTGTTTACGCCCAGATGCTGATTGCGACCAGTGTTAACGAAGTACTGTACGGCACCGTCAAAACCCCACGTAAGTTCTGGAGTCGCTGGCGTGAAGATGGCGAGCATGAAGCCGCTGTGCACACGGCAGCGAATCGACGTTTACCGCGCGCGGTCGAAGAAAAAATCTTCACAGCCCGCGAACCGAAACAACAGATTGCTTACCAACAGGCTCGTGACTATTTTAGTGAACTACGCGCCGCTGGTGAGCGGCTGCCGACTGAGCAGGATCGCGTCTTGTGGGCGTTGCTACGTCCCGAGCGGCTGCTTGAACTGATTTACGGTTACAGCGTCTTCGATGCCGGGGTGCGCAAGATCGCCCGTTACCAGCAATATTTTATCGTCACACGAACCGTTGAACGGGTCACGCCATTGCATGAAGGCAAACGACGTGGCGGCGTGATTTGGCATACCACCGGTAGCGGTAAATCTCTCTCCATGGTGATGCTCGCCAAGGCCTTGGCGCTACACCCAGCAATTGTCGATCCACGGGTGATTATTGTGACCGACCGGATTGATCTCGATGACCAGATCTGGGAGACTTTTGGTGCCTGTGGTAAGTCGGCAAAGAAAGCAAAAACCGGCGAGCATCTGATGCGGCTGCTTAAAGACAGCAAAGTCAGTATTATCACCACCATCATCAACAAGTTCAAAACGGTCAAGGGCAAGTTTGGCGTCAAGATCAGTAACCCGAATATCTTTGTGCTGATCGATGAAAGTCATCGCAGCAATTACGGTGAGACCGCCGCGCAGATGCGTCGGGTTTTCCCCGATGCCTGTTATCTCGGTTTCACAGGCACGCCATTACTGAAAGCTGAGAAAGAAACCGCGCGCAAGTTCGGCGGTTTTATCCGGCCTTTCTACAGCATGCGTCAAGCGGTGGAGGATAACGCGGTGGTGCGGCTGCTCTACGAAGGACGTTTGGCAAAACTGGAACAGAACCGTACCTCTATGCAGAGCTGGTTCGAACGCATTACCGCCCGCTTGAGCGATGCACAAAAGGCCGACCTGAAACGCAAGATGATTGGTGACGACGCCATCCATAAAGCTGGGGAGCGGCTGAAGATGATCGCATTCGACGCTGGCTTGCACTACTCGGAGAACTTTCAGAATACCGGCTTTAAAGCTCAACTCGCAGCTGACTCACGTACCAGCGCCATTCGCCTGCGCAAGTATTTCCAGGACTTCGCCATGGTCGAGGCAGAAGTAGTGATGTCTCAACCGGAGCTGCGGGTCAGCCGTGATGAAGAACCGGAAGAAGATCCGGCGATGGTTGCCCGCTTCTGGGATGAGATGCTGGAGCGCTTCGGTTCGGAAGAGCAGTACGTCAAGGGACTACTTGCTTCTTTTGGTCGAGCCGATGGCGTCGAAATTCTGATTGTGGTCGAAAAACTGCTCACCGGTTTCGATGAGCCGCGCAACACTGTGCTCTATATCGACCGACCGTTGCAAGACCACACTATTTTACAAGCCATTGCGCGGGTTAACCGACTCTTTCCCGGCAAGGATTTCGGTTACATAGTCGACTATAGAGGCGTGCTCGGCAAACTCAACGAAGCGATTGACACCTACGATGCCTTGAGTGAATTCGATGGTGAAGATATTGACCTGACCGGAGCGGTGGTCAACACTCATGCCGAGATTACACTACTGCCGCAGCGGCACTCCGATCTGTGGGCAGTTTTCAAGGAAGTCGCCAACAAGAAGGATACCGAGGCGCTTGAACGGCATCTGGAGCCGCCCGATACACGCGAAGAATTTTACGCGGCGTTGCGCGCTTTTCAGAAAACCCTGACTGTAGCGCTGGCAACGGAACATTTTTATGATGATGTGCCGCCGGAGCGTATCCGTACCTATAAAGAGGATCTCAAGTTCTTTTACGGTTTACGCAATTCTGTGCAGCATCGTTATTCGGAGACGATTGATTACAGTCAGTACGAAACTCAGATTCGCAAACTGATGGACAGTCATATCCAATCGCCCGATGTCGAGCTGGTCACGGATCTTGTTGATATCTTCGATGTCGAAGCCTTTGATAATGAAGTTGCGCAAATCAATGGTCCCGCTGCTAAAGCCGATACGATTGCCAGCCGCACGGTGCGCACCATCCATGAAAAGATGGATGAAGACCCGGTCTTCTATCGTAAGTTCGCCGACCTGATTCAGCAGGTGATTGATGACTACCGGCAGAATCGAATCAGCGACGCAGAATATCTGCGTCGCGTGAAAGATCATCAGGAGTCCGTCAGACATGGCCACGCCTCAGATCTGCCTGAGGAGTTGAATCGTTATCAGGAAGCACCGGCTTACTACGGGGTGGTCGGTGAAACGCTTTCTGCCTACGGCAACAACGCTAACCAACGGGAGATCGCGACGCGCGCGGCAATTGCAATTGAGGAGATTATCGCGCAACGAAAAATCCGCGATTGGTCACGCATGGAAGACGTCGTTAAAGAGATGCAGAATGATATCGACGATTACCTCTTTGACATCCGCTCTGAACTCGACCTGCCCTTGAGCACCGCCGACATGGATGTAATCATTGAGCGTTGTATTGCTATCGCCAAAAAACAAGCGGGGCATTGATGTTGGAGTCTCATGACCAGGTGCGCTGGGGGAGAACCCTGATTCCCTTCACTTGTCAATTTTCAGAACGAAAAACCTTGGCGATCAGTGTTCATCCCGACTTGACAGTGTCAATCAAAGCTCCGCTCTACACTACCACCGAAGAAATTCGTACTCGAGTGTTGAACCGCGCCGCCTGGATTCAACGGCAGTGGCGAGAATTTGAACTCTACCTTCCCAAACAACCACCACGCAGTTACATCAATGGCGAAACCCATCGTTATCTTGGTCGCCAATATCGCCTGCGGGCAGAAGTCGGAGAGGTCGATTCGGTCAAATGCTTGCGAGGTTACTTTCGTGTCACTCTGTGTGACGAGCCAACACCAGAGTTGGTTGCGAAGCGCCTGGACAACTGGTATCGACAGCGCGCCCGAGCAATCTTTTACGAACGATTGGAAGAATGTTGCCGCAAAGCGAGACAAGAGGAATTATCAAAACCTTTGCTGCGGATTCAGAAAATGACCAATCGATGGGGAAGTTGCTCGAAGAGCGGCCGAATCATTCTCAATCTTGAGCTGATCAAGGCACCGAAAGAGTGTATTGACTACGTCATTATGCACGAACTGTGTCATCTGCCAGAACAGCATCACGGCCCACGCTTCTGGCGTTTATTGGAAAAGCTGATGCCTGATTATGCCGAGCGCAGGAAGAGACTGAATCTGTTTGCAGACGTGTAACCCGCGAATTTTCTCTCACAGTCAGGATTTGGATATGGGAAGAGATCAGGGGAACAAAACTCTGATATGTATGTTCAACTTGTCCAGCCACCTTTCGACCGCGGATTCGACTCGCAAGTGCAACGGGTGGATTGTTTCCATGGCCTGACTGCCGCGCGACAGGATATGTCACAAGCGGGTCATTCTGTCACCAGGGTGTTTACAAACTGCAATACCTGTTTGAACGAAAAGCTGTCGTAGGCTGCAAACATACCGTTTTTCCGGAGTTTGGCGCGAGTCGTGGCAGGGGAAGTGATGCCGCAGAGAAATCGCGCAAGCTGACGCGGGCTCCTGAGTGCATCGTAGCCTTCCATAATCAGAGTCTGGATGCGTTTTTCATCCTGAGTATCGAAGGTCGGGTCATGATGAGGTTGTTGAGGTGACGGTATTTCCCCTTGGCAGCGGCAACAGTGTCCACAGGCTTCGCGTTCTTCACCAAAATAGGCGAGCAGATATTGGGTCAGGCATCCGCCATGCTGGGCAAAAGTGAGTACCTGGCGGATACGATCGATGTCATTAGTTTCTCTTTTTTGGCACCTCTCATTGAGTGAAGCGATCAGATTCTCCATGTTGTCGGGCATTTTCAAGCGACGATAACCTTGGCGAATCCCGGCGACATTCACCAACATATCGCCTTGTTCTTCCAGGTAGCTCAGCGCGCTGACGATGCGATCCCGGGGCTGGCCAATGGCTTGGCTGACCTGCACGGTATCCAGAGTGAACCAAGTTTTTCCCTTACGGGCGTGACTGAAAATGCCTTTTAGGAACTCAGCACGTTCAGCACTGAAACGGGCAAAGATTTCCGCAGAGGGCTTCAGCGGTTGAAACTTGTATTCGGTGTAAAACGGACCGGTTGAGACCAGAAGGCCTTCCAGTTCCAGATAGGTTAAGAGTGTTTTCACCACCAGTGGCCGCACATCACACTGCCCAGAAAGTTGGTATTCGGAGACATCGAAGGTTTCTCCGGCTTCAAGCAAATAACGCGTGAAAGCGGCAATGGTTGCTGCTTCGGGAGTGTCGCCGTAGCTGAAATTTTCCAATGTGAGGGCGTCGTCGGCCGAGGCCAGCATTTCACAGACAGAGACTTCGCCATCCCTGCCGGCACGACCGATCTCCTGAGAGTAACTCTCAAGTCCTTTGGGCAGGTTGTAATGATAAACATAACGGATATCCGCTTTATCCACCCCCATGCCGAAGGCAATGGTTGCCACGATAATGGCATCGCGGGACGTCATGAAAGCATCCTGGATTGCCGTGCGATCTTCGTTTTTCAAGCCAGCATGATAGGCCGTCGCCTGCAGCCCGTTGTCTTTAAGATATTCCGCGACCTTCTCTGCGGTCCGCTGCAGAGTGACATAGACGATTGTTGAACCGGGAGGACGTTTTTTGATTTGTGCCAGCAGGATCTTCCGTCGATCTTCCTTAAAAACAGGCAGGACGCTCAATTCCAGATTTGGGCGATAGAATCCCGTATTGATGTAATCTTCCAACGCAATATCAAAAGCGTCTCGAACATCCATTGCAACGTCTGGAGTCGCCGTGGCGGTGAGCGTCAAGGTGCGTTCAACCTTGAGCTCTTTTGCCAGTTGGGCAATCTTCAGATAATCAGGACGGAAGTTATGCCCCCATTCGCTGATACAGTGCGCTTCGTCAATGGCCAACAGGGAAATGCGTTTTTTGGCGATAGATTTAATAAATCGTTCATTGCCCAAACGTTCCGGGGAAATATATAGCATTTTCAGCTTTCCGGAATGAAGGTCGTCAAAGAGCTGCAGGTTCTCTTCGCGCGTTAAAGTGGAATCCAACCGTGCCGCCGGCACACCCTTACTGATCAGAAAGTCCAACTGATCTTTCATCAGAGCAATCAGCGGAGAAATCACCAGAGTTAAGCCATCAAGCAACATCGCAGGCAATTGATAGCACAGGCTCTTACCGCCACCGGTCGGAAAAACCGCCAGAACCGATCGCCCTTCCACAAGCTTGGAGATAACTTCTTCCTGGCCTTGCCGAAAGCAGTCAAAGCCAAAATGTTGCTGTAGCTGTTCTTGTAATAATGACATAGTAATATCGCGTTGGTTGCTATGATGTGGATCGCTGACATCCACTGCTCGAGAATTGCGAGACATGAATCCCTCCTTAGGATGGTATGACAAAATAAAAACAATAGAATGATGTGATTGTAGCTAAGAGCATCACTCGGAGCAAGCCTCCTGGACAAACATTTTTTCGCGCCCAGCTGTGGTTTCCAGATTGGATGTTTAAGGCCGCAAACTTTTGTTCTGCCCGACAAAGAGGTAAACTTGAACACAGGAGAACCTTTTGAGAGGAACTATCATGTCAAAACCGATCAAAATAGAGAAACTCGCACCAAAGAAACCACACGGTCTCATTGTCGTAATCACCGGCAATGGCAAGGGTAAAACAACCAGCGCCATGGGGATGGCCTTACGGGCCAGCGGACATGGTTTGCATGTCTGCATCATTCAATTTATGAAGGGTGATCTCTACACGGGCGAGTGGGATGGAGTGAAGATGCTTGGTGATCTGGTGGAGTTGCATGCCACCGGCATGGGGTTCTGCGGCATTCAGGGCAATTCCTACAGCCACGCTGAGCATCGGACCAGTGCTCAGACCGCGATAGAACTGGCACAAACTAAGATGTCCAGTGGTAACTATGAGATCATCATTCTCGATGAAATCAATAATGCCTTAAAGCTCAAGCTGGTTGACCTGGAGCAAGTTCTGGGTCTGATCAAAGGAAAACCGAAGTTAATGCACCTTGTGATAACCGGACGCAACGCGCATCCGGATATCGTGGAATTGGCGGATACGGTCAGTGAGGTGTGTGAGGTGAAACACGCCTACCAGAAAGATATTGAACCGCAGCCGGGGATTGATTATTAGAAGTAGGGATATTCAGAGCTACTCAGTCGCTGCTGAGAATGCCGCGTTCGTTTCTTTACGAGAAGCTCTGAAGCTCATCATAAAGATAGCGACTACCACCACTAGTCCTGCTAGATGCACTAAAATGGTGGTTGGCCATAGGAGCGCCACTGCAGCCCCCAAAGTCAGCAATCGGAGCAATGGATTCAACTTCGTCTCCATAAAGCCCTGAAGCGCTGCCGTAAAGGCATAAAGGCCAAAGAGGGCAAAGAAGAAAATCGCAAAGACTTCGTCCCAGCTTCCACCGACCAGCGGCGTGTAAGCAAAGAGTAGCGGAACAATATACAGACCTTTTGCAATCTTCCACGACTGAATGCCGGTTTCCATCGGCTTGGTCCCAGCGATAGCAGCACCGGTGAATGCAGCGAGGGCTACTGGCGGGGTGACGTTGGAATCCTGACTCAGCCAGAAAACAATCAGGTGAGCCGAGAGCAGACCAAACATCAGAGTGTCGGCACTGAGGACCGCTTCGCGAATCATGCTGGCCATGTCAATCGGTATTGCATCGATGATCAATCGTGCCGCTTCGGCCGTCATCGGGATACCTATCTCTGCCACCTTATCAGGCGTGGCAAACATGAAAAGCGCCTTCGCCGCTTCGGGGATCTGACCGTTAACCAGAGCCTCAATCAGCAGTCCGTCGGAAATCAGGGCGTGCAGCGCGGGGGCAGAAAGGGTGCCGAGGACGATGTACGCAGCGGTAACCGGTAGCCCCATGCCGAGGACCAATGAAGCCAAAGCGATCAGGACCAGGGCGATCATCATGTTGTGTCCTGCCCACTCGTTGATCATCAACGAAAAAGTGTTGCCGACTCCTGCGGTGGCAATAACGTTGACGATCAGGCCGACTGCACAGAGTAGAATAGCGGTCATCACCATATTTTGAGCACCCATCGACAGTGCCTCGATAATGGCCTTCGGCCCCATCCGGTTGGGTGAAAACCATGAAGCAACGACGACCGCAATGATACTGATTCCGGCGGCGTAGGTCGGGGTAAAACCGTAGATCAGCAGTCCGATCAGCACGCCGATCGGTAGCAGAAAGACAATGCCACCTTTTTTAAAGACCTCAATGGCTGAAACTTTCTCTCCGTCGAGGGCGTTGACCAGGCTGCGCTTCGCCTCAATTCGGACAAAGTAGGCCACAGTTGCAAAATAAAGGATCGCGGGCAGAATGCTGACCAGGACGATGATGTTGTAGGATATTTGCGTGTAGGTGGCCATGACGAAGGCCCCGGCACCCATGATCGGCGGCATTAACTGACCACCTGTTGAGGCTGCAGCTTCGACCCCGGCAGAGAATTTGGCCGGAAACCCGGCACGCTTCATCAACGGAATTGTGATGACACCGGTTGAAGCCGTGTTCGCAACGGCCGAACCAGAAATGGTCCCCATCAAACCGGAGGCCATGACCGCGACCAGTCCGGGGCCACCAACCATTCGTCCAGCGACGGCGCGTGCCAGATCAATAACGAACTCTCCTGCCCCGGAACGGAGCAGAAAAGCACCAAACAGGATAAACATGAATACATAGGTGGAAGAGATACGTGCAATCGTACCGAACAGTGCATCGTCTCCATAGACACTGCGAAACATGATCGTTTCTGCACTTAAACCTGCAAACTTGAAAACCCCGTCAATATGTTGACCCCACCAGCCGATGTAGCTTAAAGCGATAAGAATCAAAACCGGGATGAACCATCCGGCGACTCGTCGGGTGAATTCCAAGGCACTTAGAATCAGGATGATTCCTGCTGCCCATTCGGATGATGACATACGCACGCCACGTGCGTAAATGGCATCTTCCATGGAGATCAGGTAGATAGCTGAACCTGCTGCGAGTAAGCCGAGCAGGATATCGAGGGAGCGCCAACCGATTGTTGCATCTTTCCGAAGTGGGTAGACCAATGCGGCAATCATGGCGAACCCTGCAAAGTGCAACGCGTTCTGCCAAAGGGGCGGCAGGACAGTGACGACATTGAACCAGATGTGCATCAGGGAGACAGCCACCCCGAGAATCATCAGCACTTTGGACGGTTGCAGTTGGTTTTCAGCTTCGGACAACGACATGGTTGTGATCTCCGGAAAGAGCACGGCCGCGCCAAAAGGGAGCGGCCGCGTGGATAAACCTGATTACTTTGCGATCAGGTGGTCAGGTACAGTGATTCCTGCTTCCTGGTAATATTTGAGGGCGCCTGGATGTAGCGGTAACGGTAAACCAACGGTCGCTTTTTCCAGTGACATTGCTTTGGTGGCACCATGGATAGCATTGAGAAACGCCAGATTTTCATAGATAGCCTTGGTTATCCGGTAGACAGCATCTTCGTCCAGGTCGCCACGGACAGCTAGAAAGTTAGGCTGAGCGATGGTGTTGATGTCCTTCTCCTGGTTTGGATAGGTCTCTGCCGGGATCACAAAGCGGGTCCAGAGATTTCGGCCGCCATCAGCTTGCTTCATCTGCTCATCGGTAAAATCAAGGATAGTGATATCATCACCCATAGCCGCCATCGCTTTGGTGATAGCGCCTGCGGGAGCACCAGCAGGAATTCCCATGCCGGAGATCTGACCGTTCTGCAGCGCGTCAGCTGAAGGACCGTAACCAACATGAATCAGGTCGTAATCTTTATCGATGTCGACACCGAGATTGCCGAGCAGAACCGTGTTGGAACCGAGGGTCCCGGAGTTCTTTTTACCCATTGCCATGGCTTGACCCTTCATCCCGACCAGGTCACTGACAGTGCCGGTTTTGGCAAACTTTTTCAACACAGCATAGTGTTCCACGTTCTGCCAGAGCATACTTACTGAACGCAAATTCTTCTGTGGCCCGTAAGACTCGATCGGTCCGGTACCGTTCCAGGCGTAAGAGCCATAGAGACCTTGAAGGATAGCGAACTGAACTTCGTCATCACGGAGTAGTTTAATATTTTCCCCTGAACCGGCCGAATTGATCGCCGACATACCAATTTTCTGTTTCGGTTGCAGCTTGACCTTGACCAGGGTTGCCAGAGCGACACCAACCGGGTAGTAGGTGCCACCGGTAGAGGCAGTGGCCATAAGATAACTGCGTTCTTTTGCCGCCTGGGCAGAACCAATACAACCAAGCGTCAGTGTCAATGCCGTTACAAAAACTGTGAGTTGTTTGAGCCCTGTTGACATCCTCATTTTTTCCTCCTCAATGTTTAGTTATCCGAACTTGGATAAGCGATTCCTTATTGTATCTGGGATACTTGATAAGGCAAGGGACATGCCAGAGTCGATT
This sequence comes from Deltaproteobacteria bacterium, assembly GCA_024279915.1. GTDB lineage: Bacteria > Desulfobacterota > Desulfuromonadia > Desulfuromonadales > BM103 > M0040. Next base: position 51,203 of record JAJRRB010000078.1, on the reverse strand, counting down.
GCAGCTGTGAATTCGAGCTTTAACCTGGAGGGCGGGAGATATTCCGGCGGAATCTTGCTGAAAAAAACCAGCACTTCGGCAAGATCTTGCCGGGGCGGGTCAGGTGAAATCCTTTCGTTCAAGATTATGACGAGTCATTTTTTCGTTAAGAGTGCGGCGAGGCAGATTCAGTTCCTCCATCACGAGTTGGACATCGCCCTTGTGCCGGGTTAGAGCGTGTTCAAGCAGGCCACGTTCATAGTGACGCATTAATTCCTGCAGGGCGGAACTTTCCGGTCCGGCTGTGGTTTGACAGGAGGTACCGAGAATCGCTGCCAGTCGCTGTGCTTCTGGTAAGGATGAGAGGACAAAACGTTCAGCAACATTCTTTAGTTCTCGTACATTCCCAGGCCAATTATGGCTCATCAACAGGGCGGCATCGATTGCCCGCATTGAGACTGCTGGACGTTTGTATGTGACGGCGGACTGGGCCAGGAAGTAATCGAAGAGCAGAAGGATATCGCCTCCCCGTTCGCGCAAAGGTGGAACACGTAATTCGACCACATTGATCCGGTAGTAGAGGTCTTCGCGGAAGCGGGCAGAGGCACATTCGGCCAGCAGGTCGCAATGAGTCGCGCTGATCAGGCGGATGTCAATCGGTGGTGGTTCGTTACTGCCGATGCGAACGATCTCCCGTTCTTGCAGGGCGCGTAGTACCTTGACCTGTAAAGACAGTGGCATGGTGCCGATTTCATCGAGAAACAGGCTGCCCCCTTGAGCAAATTCAAACCGGCCAATACGGCGCCGATCGGCTCCGGTAAAAGCGCCGCGCTCGTGGCCAAAGAGTTCACTTTCAACCATATTTTCCGGAATCGCTCCACAGTTGACAGCAACGAATTTGCCCTTTTGACGTGCGCTGAACTCGTGCAGACACTGGGCGACCACTTCTTTGCCGGTGCCCGTCTCGCCTTGGATCAGGACCGGTGCATCGGTGTCTGCGACATCAAGAAGCTCCGCACGCAGACGTTGGATCGCAGGGCAATCGCCAATCAGACGTTTTCCCATGTCAACGCTACCACTCAGCCGTCGACGCAGATCGCGATTTTCCAACACCAGACGACGCTTTTCACTGGCGCGCTGCAGAACATCGAGCAGGCGTTCCGGTTCAAATGGTTTCTCTATAAACTCATAGGCCCCCTGACGGATTGCCTTGACTGCCATCTGGACATCACCGTGGGCAGTAATCAGCACGACCGGCAGATCTTTATCGAGAGCTGTGAGCCGAGCGAGAAATTCCATGCCATCCATTTTGGGCATTTTGACGTCACTGATCACTACCGCCGACATATCCGGACGAATCCGTGCCAAGGCACTTGGAGCATCAGAAAAGGTTTCGACCTGGTAATCAGCAAGCTCCAGCCACTGCGCTGTGGCTGCTCGCAGATCGGCATCATCATCAACCAGATAGATCTTGCTGGGCTTGCTGATCATCGCTTTACTCCTGCTGTCTCTGTTGCCCCTGTTGTTTGTATTAGCAGTGTGGGCAACCGTACGACAAAACTGGCTCCGGCTCCATGATTGTTCATCGCACGAATTGTGCCACCGAAATCAGTAATGATCCGATAACTGATTGACAATCCGAGTCCCAAGCCCTTACCCACCTCCTTGGTGGTGAAGAAAGGGTTAAAAAGTTCTGACAAGTTTTCTTCCTCAATTCCAGAGCCACTGTCACTGAGCACTATTTCGACCAGCTCCCTATCAATTGAGATGCTGAGATTCAGGAGCCGCCGTTCGGTCTCTCGCATTGCATCCACACCATTACGGACCAGATTGACCAGCACTTGTTCTAAGCGGTTTCTGTCACCACTGATCATGACCGGTTCAGCTGGCTGCTGTATCTCAACAACCACGCCCACTTCAGCAAGGAGGGTCTCGGTCATCCCCAATGCTGCAGTGAGGCAATCCTGGACAAGGACAGGTTCGCAATGCCGGGGGGTTTTGTAGGCGAAGGTTTTCAGTTGCGCAGTAATCGAGGCCATGTGATCGGTAATGCGGGTCACTGATGAGAATGACTCTCGGGCTTTTTCTTCTTCATGCCGATCAAGCAGCAGACGGCCACTGGCAGAATGTGTTCGTATCGCTGCAATTGGCTGATTCAGTTCGTGGACAATTCCGGCGGCCATTTGTCCAAGGGCTGCCAGTTTACTGTTCTGCACCAATTCCGCCTGAGTATTGCGCAGAGCGTGCTCAGTTCGGCAATGTTCTTCAACCTCTTCCTGCAGGCGCAGGTTGACTGCCTTTATCGCCTCCGCCTCGCGCGCTTTGTGTCGTGACAATTGTTTCTGCCGCCGCTCGCGTGCATACATGCCGAGGGCCAGGATCAACAGCGCCGAGGCTGTGCCAATTAGAGCCACAGCTTCCGCCCGCTCGCGAACCGGCGCCAGAGGTGCGACATGAAACAGTTTCCATCCCTGCCCGACTAACTGCCGAGAAAGCAATAGATAGCGGATCTTTCCATCGCGCACAATGCTGCGATTCGAGTCTATTGTTTTTACGGTTTGCAAAGGGAAAAGTTTGAGCGTTTGATCGCTATATTGGCGACCGGCATTGATATGTGCCCGCTGCTTTGCGGACAATGGGGTGAGTGTAGTGTATTTCCAATCCTTGCGACTGGACAGAAACAGAACGCCATTGGCGTCGCTGACCATGACGATTTCTCCACCCTGATGCCAATCGTCCTGCAAGGGATCGAGATCGACTTTGGCCACAACAACACCAAGAAAGCGTCCTGAACGGTGCACCGGATAGGACATGAAGAAACCAGGTTGACCAGTGGTTGCACCTATAGCAAAAAAGCGTCCCTCACGCCCTGCTTTAGCGTCAATAAAATAGGGGCGATACCCGTAGTTCTGCCCAATATAGCTGACAGGCTGTCGCCAGTTGCTCGCCGCGACGGTGTTGCCGGTCGCATCCATGACGTAGAGTGCATCTGACCCCGCTTCACGGTTCAGGCCCTCCAGGTAGAGGTTAACCTGTTCACTGGAAGCATCGCTGTCAAGCAGCTCCTGCACCGCGCCGTTGCGAGCCAGAACGTAGGGCAAATAAGCATAGCGGCTGAGTGCTTCGCGCAACGTTCCGCTGTACAGGGTCAGACGCTCTTCGCCCGTTTTCACGATGCTCTCCAGCGCAACATCATAGGTCAAGCGTGCGGCCTGCCAGACCACTCCAGTGGCAACAAGGACACCGACGACCAGCAACCACCAGGGCGCTATCTTTTTAAAGAATCTGAGCATTAGCGATGTTTCCGTTTGAACTGAATGACATTCTACCAAGCAAATAGTTTGCCATCTTCAGGCAACGGCAATAAACATCTGCGATGACCGTCAATACCCTTTGACCATGCCTCCATCAACCATCAAAGTGCTGCCAGTGACGTAAGAGCCTGCTCCGGAGGCGAGAAAACAGACTACCTTGGCAAACTCTTCAGGATCGCCGTAGCGCTTCAGCGGAATATTTCCCAGTGATTCTTCAACCACCTGTTCCTTACTGATGCCGCGTTTATCGGCTTTGAGCTGATCAAGATAAGCGGTACGGTCGGTCGCTATCCGACCCGGTGCAACGGTATTAACCAGGATATTGTAGGGCGCCAGCTCGTCGGCCAGACTTTTAGCCAGACCGAGAATGCCCATACGGAAGGCATTGGAGAGGATCAAACCGGGAATCGGCTGTTTTATCGAGGAAGAGGCAACGTTGATGATCCGACCACCTTTTATTTTCAGATCAGGCAGTACTTCGCGGATCAAGCGCACATAACTGAGCAGGTTCAGTTCAAATGCCGCTTGCCAGGCATCGTCATCAAGCTGCTCAAATCCACCGCCTGGTGGACCACCGGCATTGTTAATCAAAATGTCGATGCTACCAAGTCGGTTGTGGGTTGCAACGACCAAAGCCTGAATGTCTTCGGTTTTGGTGATGTCACAAGAAAAACATTCAACCCGGCCTTTGGCGGTCGGTAACAATTCGTGTTTAGTCAGTTCCAGTTGCTCGGCATTACGGCTGGTGAGCATCACGTCACACCCCTCAGCAGCCAGCTGTGAGGCGATTGCTCTACCCAGTCCTTTACTCGACGCAACGACCAGGGCGATTTTACCTGTCAAATTCAGATTCATATTGATCTCCTCATCATCTCCAGCCGATTGGCTGATAGCCTTTATCCCGCAAACATTGGTCAACGAACCGGATGTAGACCTGGGTTGGCTCCGAAGCATCAAAAGCCCCGCCAATCAAGGTTGCAGTGGCGGCTCCGGCGCCACCAATAGCAGCTCCACGTCCAGCGCTGCCACTCGAAGAAATTGCACCAACCACAGCTCCGGTGGCACCTCCAACAGCACCGGCCTTGGCCGTCTTCCTGGCGAGCTCCTCGTTCTTACCGGAATTAGCACCACTGGCTTGAGCGGTTTGCATGCAAGCATTGATATCCGCATCGGCCTGTTGCTGCCCGACCCTGTTCAGGTGGGTGTTGGGATAGAGAACCGGTTTTTTCGTGCTGGCACAACCGCTCAGAGCCAGAGCTGCTACCAACGTCAAAAGACCAAGAGTTGTTTTCATTTGCTGTCCTCGTTAAGGTTATTCTTTGATCAGAGAGATATCTTCCATGATATCTCAAACTATCGTTTTTTATCTCCGCAAACTGCTTAATCCGACGAAACTGCCATTATTGTCTTCAGCCAATTTACGCATCAGGGCAGCAAAGCGAGCGGCGTTCTGTCCCGCTCCAGGCTGGGTCAGAAGAACAGGGAAGCCGATAGTGTGAATTCGCACCCGACTGCCTTTGCTACCTGACGTGTTTTTCCGTCGGATCGTGTCGACCACATTCTGCATGAGTCCGCCCGAGAAATCATCACCGAAGACGTAAAGGCTGATCCGTTTGTCAGATGCGTAAAAACGCTGGATCGCCTTGGTGATGCCTTCGACCGGGCTGGAGTTGGAAAAAGGCGCCCAGGTGGAGAGCCGGTCGAGAATAGCACGGCGACGGGCTTTCGAATCTGGAATCCAGTTGCCGGCATATTGAGAGAACATATAGTCGCCCATATCGTTGAGCACCTGTACCCCTTTGACTTTCGGGTAGATATCGAGAATCTCCTTCATCTTCTGCCGCACCAGCGGCCAGGCGAAGCGCTGCATGCTGCCTGAGGTGTCGATCACAAAGATGATGTATTCACTGTCCACAGGTATACCACCGATCACAGCATCCTCCTTGGGACGCTGGTAATCAGTGAGAAGCTGGCGCATTTCAGCAGTCAATTCCTGCTTGGCGCTCTTCAACTCACCTTCAATCAGGCTCTGCGCTGCCGATGCGGTACTGGCAAGGTGATATTCTCCTTCAATGTTGGTCATGGCCCCCTGCAGCCGCGCTAGCTTCTCCTTATGTTCAGACAACTGCTCCTGTCTGGCAACAAGCTGTCGGTTGAGAATCCGGGTTTCACCACGAATCTCGTGGAGTTCCTCTTCCAACTGCACCACCAGACCAGAGAGATCGACATTGGTCTGTTCGATGACACGAGGCTCGGAGATCTTCGAAATAACCAGCAGCAGGATGATCGCTCCGAAACCACAGGAGATGACATCGAGGAAGGAGAGGTTGAAAACCTCAGTCTGACGACGGCGAGCTTTCATGGCCAGTCCCTCGTCGGGGTCAGGAAGGAACCACCCGTATCGATCGCAAGTTGCCAGAATGAGACGGCGGCCATGGGATCGCCTTCCATCGGGAAGAGGATGGTGTTAACCGGTACAGACCGCGGCAGGGCTTTGGTCGCCTGGAGGAACAGCTTCAGCCGTTCGTCGCCGGAGATTGTGTTTTTCGTGGGCTTATTCTTGCCCTGGGTTGGCAGCCCGTCGGTGAGCAAGAGGATGTTGTCTGGACGCGGTCTCATGCGCGCAGCGTCTGCAAAAGCATTGTAGAGGCTGGTTCCACCCTGGGGAACGGCTTGCTTCAATGCGGCAATCATCCGATTGATATTCTTGTTATCCGACGTCGCGATCCAGCTACCTTTAAGGTCTGTGACCACCGGGGAGGCTTTGGTATTGAAGGTGTAGAGCTGTAGCGAACTATCTGCGGGCAGGTTGGCCGTCAGCCACTCGACGGTTCTGATGGTGCGCTGCCATTTAGGTGAAGCCCGCTTGGTCCGGTCGTCAAGGTTGCGCTTGATGATGATATTGACGATGGTTTCATCGAGCATGCTGGCAGAAGCATCAACCAGCAGCAGAACCCTCTTGCCACCAAGGCGCAGACCGGTGAGGTATTGCCGATCGCCCTGGCCGATGAATTCACGCGTCTTGGTTCCTTTTGCCAACTCCGTCTGCTGTTCCGCACCGATTCGGCGACTTTCCTTATCCAGAGAGAGGAGGTCCGATTGCAGGGCGTTGATATGTTTCCTGGCGGCCTGGCTCTTGCCACTCATCGTGGCCAGTTCGACCTTGGTCTGCTCGATGCTGGCGATGATCTGTTCTGAGAGCCCCTCGGTTCTAACGAACTCCTTTTCGGTATGAACCATGCTGTTCTGCAGACGAACCAGATGTTCTGTACCGACTTTGACCTGACGTTCGAGTCGCGTCACTTCACTGCGCAGATCAGTGACAATCTCCCTGCGGGTAGCGACCATGTCGCCGTTAAGGAGCATCACCAACAGAACGACAGCGCCAAAGCCGCAGCACATGACGTCAAGGAACGCCAGGTTAAATTGTGATGTACTGCGCCTGTTTCTGGGCACGGCATCGACCTCTGTTTATGAGCCTGTCGGACAATCAATAAACTGGCTGCTAGGAGAGTTTGATTCGCAGCTTGTTGATCAGGTTGCGTTGACAATAGGCGACGGCATCGTGAATCAAACGCTCCTGCCTGTGCTGAAGTTGATGAATAAAGAACATCATGATGATGCTTAAGACCAGGGCGATGAAGGTGGAATTGAAGGCAACACCGAGGTTCTGGGTGACGCCGGTGATATCTCCTTCGACAGCACGATGAGCCTGGGAGAGGGCTGCGCCAATACCGCGTACGGTACCGATGCAACCAACCGAGGGGATCGCCCAGGCAATGTAGCGAATGGTGGAAAGCTCCGAATCGAGTCGGTCACCATGGGTCTCGCAGGTTTCGCGTACTGCGGTGGCGGCGTCCTGAATATTGCGGGTTGCAGAGAACCTCTGGACCGCATCCAACAGGGCTGACGGCAAGAGGAAATCGCGACTCTCATGCGGAATCTCCTGCAGACGGCCAATCAGTTCACGGGTATCTTCCGGACCGATCGGCATATTCTCCGGCAGTTGCAAAAGATCTACCTCCAACTGGCCCTGCTGGCGCCAGACCACGACCCCCTTGTAAATGAGAATCGTCAGTGCCCAGAAGAAGAGGACCAGACAGGCTTCCTGCTCAAAATCACGGATCACGACGTAGAAGTTCTGCTCCTGAACCGCGCCAGGCTGCTCCAGCAGCTGAGCTTGTTGCATCGTCAGGAAGGACTCCGCCTTGGGCCGGATCAGGGAGACATAGGTTCCATGCACGATGATGAAGACCAGCAGCAGACTGAAAATCTGGTAGACCATCTCGGTGGGAAAGTTTTTTACGCGCATAAGCGTATCACCTCATTCAAATATCGGTTGGAAACGGGACAGTGCTGTCCACACTTATCTCTTCCGTTGATTTATAGGGACGCGGCCAGGTCGGTGTCTTTTTCCTGGTCACACTTTTCTGGCTGGTACTCTTCTGTACGGCGGCATCTTTTGAGTCCTGTTTAGAATCCTTGTCGGCAGAAAAGCCAATACTGGCGGTCAGGAGCAGAGTCATTATGATGATGAAGATTCTCATTGTGCATACCTCGCGATCCGGAAGCCAATATCATTGGCTGATTCCCGGCTGTAACGGCGGTAACTGAAACGCAGTTCGGTAATGCTCGCATTGCGCCAACTGGATCCTCTGACTACGTGGTGATTCCCCGCCCCGGGACCCATCGGATCGGCCACGCCTTTGCCAACACTGGCAATATTGGCTGCGTAATAGTCATGACACCATTCAGCAACATTGCCGCCGAGATCGTAGATGCCCGCAGGATTGGCCATGAAAGAACCGCTTGGAGCACTCGCCGGGAAACCATCGCTATCCCCCTTGATCACCACGGGCAATAAATGTCGGGCCGATTCATCGGCAAAGTTTCCCGCCTTCATTTTGGGCGGATATTTCCCCGACCAGGGGTAGCGTACCTGCTCTTTCTGGCCCGCCATACGGGCGGCAAAAGCCCATTCCGATTCGGTGGGTAGACGGTAGCCTATCCCACTGGCCTCGGCAACAACTATGCTGCCGTTCTCTTCACGGTAGGAAGGCGGCAGACCGTCGTGTTTACTGAGCCAGTTCAGGAAACGCGCGGCATCATCCCAGGTGACATTGACCACCGGGTGGGAGTCTATTTCAAGAGAGCGGTTGCCTGCCATCCCGGAAGAGTGTTGTCCCTGGAAGCGTTTATACTCCGCATTCGTCACCTCTCTGGTGGACAAATAAAAACCGCTCTGCATGGTGACCTGATGTTCTCTTTCGTTGGCTCGCCGCCCGGCTTCTTTTCTGGAGGCTCCCATCAGAAAAGGCTTCGGTCTGATCAGGACGAGTTGCTGACCGATCCCGGTTGTTTTAGAAGGCTCAGCTCCGGTCAAGGCCTTGATCTGAGTTCCAGTCTGAGTCGCGGTCTGTTTTCGCTGCAGGTCAATCTCGATGCGCTGGCTGTAGCCCGATTGAGCCGTCACCTTTTTGGTCACGCTCTCATAGCCTTTAGCTCTCAGTTCCAAGCTATGGAGTCTGGTGGTGAGCCGAAACCGCCCGGTCGCCTGCTTCTGTTTTTTACCATCGATATAAAGCGTTGACTCTGCCGGTGTCGCAGTGATGAAGACGGTCCCATACTGTGGATCAAGTTTGATGCTGAGTTCACGTTCCTCTGCTGGGTTAAGCTTCAGCTTGCGGCTTGCCGACAAATAGCCAGCCAGGGTCAAGCGGAGAGTCTGTTCGCTTCCGGATGGCAGGGTGATTGAAAGTGGCGTCAAGCCTCTGTAGCTGCCTTCGACGGTCACCGTGGCTCCAGCCGGAACAGATGAGATGGCCAGTGTCGCTGGTGACGGTTCAAGCCGATAAACGGCGGGCTCCAGATCCTGCCCCGCCGCGACGGTAAGGTCAACTTCAAGGGTGGAGAAGTCCTCCTTGCTGAAAAGCAATTGACGCTCACCTGCAATCAGTTCCAACTGCAGCGGAGTCAGCCCCTGCTCCTCACCGTCAACCATGAGAGTTGCCCCTGCCGGTTCTGTCTGTAGGCTGACGACAGCCCAGGCAGGTTCAAGCTCAACCTGCAGGTTCTGCTTTTCGCCAAACCCTGCAACCTCGACAATTCTTTCAAGCGGCAGATAGCGTTCATGTTCGAAACGAAGAGAGCGGTTGCCAGCAGAAATCTCGACTCCCTGCAACGGGGTTTTTCCGACCAAGGCACCGTCAATCAGGACGGTCACCCCGACCGGTGTGCTAGTCAGGTCAATCAGGCCGGGCAACTTCTCCATGGTGAAATCGTAATGACTGTTGTTGCTGGAAATCGTGATCGCTTCTTCGAGAGGACGATAGCCTTGCTTCTCGGCATGCAGAGTGTAGCCACCAGAGATTCCCAGATAGCTATCACCGAACTTCACCGCTGGCGGAAAGCCGGAAATGGAAAGGCTGTCCGGAGTGGGCGTTACCGTGACTGCGATGGGATTGGCCAGCAGCACAAATGCCGCTGCAATCAGGAGCAGCACAAAGAGGACAATGGCAGGCTTACGGAACCTGCTGCCATCCGGCCCGGGATCATCCGAGAGAGGACTCTCTGTCACCGGCAAGACAGGCTCATCCGTGACGTTCTCGGCACATTTTTCTTTCGGGCTGTCCGGCGGTTCAAGAGGAGGCTGCAGTACTCTTGTCGTGGCTTTGCTGATATGGATTTCCACACATTGTCCGGCAAGATGCCAGCGGATCAAGGAATCACCGATACGGGTCGTGTCGCCCGACTTCAACCAGACCGAACCGGTGAGTGGCTCATCATTGTGATAGAGGATGCTTACCGATGTGTCCTCTGCAGGCTGCAGATAAAGATGGTTGCGGGACTCTGCCAGGTACGCAACGATGCCGCCTTCGCCATCCAGATCTTCATCCAGTTGACCCTGCAAACGGATATGGGCGGTATCATCCACGCCGATAAGTAACGGCAAGCTGGTCTCATCGAGCTTGCGTACTTCATTCTTGTCGAATATTTCAACCAGGCGATTCAAATCGGTTCCTCGCAGCGCAGGGTGAAGACCATCTTGCCAGACCCCGGCCTGACTGTGAGCGTCTGTCGTACATCTCTATAACCATTGCGGCTACCGGTAGCAGTGTAGTTGCCCGTGCGCAGGACGAGATGTTTCTCTTGAAAAAGCCCCAGACGGCCAACATGATAAATCACCACCTCTGTCAGGCCATCTGAGCGGATGACCACCTCAATCTCTGCTTCAGAGAGAGTGATCAGTTGATCGATCTGATTAATCTGCAAGGCGAGGATCGGTCTGCGCGGAGTCACCTCTGAGGCGTAGGCCAGGACTTGACGAGCCTCTTGCAGGGGGCCATCCGCGAACAGTCGCTCCGGTTTGGCCAAAATACTTTTCAGGCGATTGTCCAGATCGATGCGCACGCTCACCCTCTCCTTGCAGCTGGCAGCGAAAGCAGCATGTGAATCGAGGGAGAGAGCCTCATTGCAGGCTTTCAGTGCCTCAGGCCAATGCTCTTTGTGTTCAAAGCGTTCCGCATTTTGGCGTAAAACGGTCAACCTGCCAGCAAGTTGCGTTCGGGCAAGCTGTTGTTTGAGATCACGAACAGTACGATCACCGGGCCTGATCGACTCGGCTTTTTGCAGGGCTGATCTGGCTTTAGACAGCTTGCCATCAGACATTGCCTGCAGGGCACGACTCATCGCCTGTTGAAACTCCTTTTCGGCAATCTCTGCACGTACTCGGGACTGGGCCTCCTGCGCTGGCTCGAATTCCGGGTCAAGCTCTGCGGCCGCAGTGAAGGCAAGTAAGGCGCCATCAGGATCACCTGCATTCTCCATGGCCAGCCCATCCCGCAGGAAGTTGAGAACAGCGGGGCGTTGTTCTGCCCGGTGGAGGCCGATTACGGCTCTTTCATCATCAGCGTCCAGAGCAAGGGCCCGTTGAAAATGACCGGAAGCGGCTTCTGGATCATCCTGCTCCGGGTCATCATGATCCAGAGTGAGCAGGCCAGCGGCAATGGCCGATTCGAGCAGATCATCTTGCGACGCCATGAGATCGCCCAGACCATCGATCGCCTCCTCACAGGCGGCTTTTGCAGTAAGATACTGCTGCTCACCCAGCAGGCGGTCACACTCTTTGACCAGCGAGACCGCACCAGTATAGGCATCACCACCCCAGGTCGCTACATTCACAGATTCAGCCTCTGCCTGTTTCTGCAACCATACCTCCATCAACCGGTCGATCTCTTGAACCCAATCATCATTGGTAGTGACCTGCCCTGATGGAGGTTGCGGTACGCTTGAGGGCGGAGGTTGCGGCACGACTGAATGGACATCTGGTTGTTCCGTTTGCTGAACAATGACCGGGTCGTCCTGCTGAAGTGGCAGGAAGAGAATCAGCAGAGCAGCAACGACCAGCAACAGACCGCAGGCCAGTATCATCAGAGGCACGGTGCGAGAGGATGTCTGTTCTGCACCTCCGGTTGCATCAGGAGGTCTCAGAGCAGGACGGCTGATATCTTTTTTACGGCGGGAATCTTCGGTCATAGACTGGTCTCACTTGTCTGCTGCGGAGGAGGAGGGAACAGGCATCTCTTCTCCAGCTGAGTCAGGAGGTAAACCCGTCTCCGCAGCATAAATGTCCCGCAACATCTCGCGCCATTTCTGATACTGTTCCTCAGCCGATCCGGTGAGCCTTACGGTTTCACCAACCACTTCCACAACCAGAGGCTCAGCTTCGGAGGAAAAGGACATATTAAGTTCTTCGATCACATCTTTGTGGATCTTGGTCTCCTCCCACTTCTGAAAGCCACTATGGATCGCCGCAGCACCACCGATAACCATTACTCCCGGTAATCCCGAAGAGGAAAGGCTATTGTTGCTGGTGCTGAGCAGGACCCCACCGACAACAGCGGCGACACCAAAGAGTTGACGGGTCAGAGCCTGCTTCTGGACCTCCTTCAATGCCGCGAGCTCTTCGTTGTAGAGCTTCCGCCAGTCCGCATAGGGCTGCCAGAGATCGTTGTAATAATTCTCGTAATGACCGTTGATGGTATCGAGCATCATATCATCACGAATCTTAACGGCACGCACCCGCTTGAGCATGGGATCGTCCTCAACCGGCAATCGAACCAGCGAATAAATGCCATCCTCGTCGCGGGAAAGATGCCCGGCAAAAGCATCCGCAGCCATATTCTGAGCGGTCCTAAGTTCGGAAATCTGCTGGATCTTAAGAACATCATCGACCGACAACTTGCTGCGATGCTCTAACAGGTCGTTGGCAATAGTGTTGTAAAGATCCTGGAAGGGGTCTTTTTCTCCAGTAGCAAGACCGTGGTACTCTTCCAGTCTGGGTGTTTCAGAATAGGTTTTTTCGAACCATTTGACACCGCGCGCATCGAAAGCTTCGAGTTCGAGGGTAAGACGTTCACCGTCGGAATGGATGATGTTTCCTTTAACCTGAACATGGGCATCGCTCTCGGCAGGCACCACCCGTACCGCCCCCCATTGTCCCGTTCTCTGCATGGTGTACTTGAGGTGGATAGGGACATAGCGCTCTTCGGCTTGACGTATTTCTTCTGACAAGCCCAACTTACGGATCTCCTTCTCCGTCAATGCTTCGGAGTCGAAGACCACAATCGCCACATCAAGCAATTCGGAACTATCGAGTTCCTGGGTTGCGATGACAGGCTGCACACCATCTGCGACCTTGTTCCGCAACGAGGCGCATCCGGTAATCATCAGGAGTGCTATAAGCAGCACGAAGAATCGAATTTTCACCTTGGACTCCCCCTACTTGCTCACGCCCTTGTATTTCCAATATTCTTCCCAAAGTTTCTTTTTTAACTCGGGATCAGGTTCCTTTTCAGCTGCTTCACGCAACTGTCGTGCAACAATATCGTCATCCTCGGGCGGTGGCAGCTTGCCGCCAGGTGCTCCGTATACCGAATGATCCACCTCAGCATTACCAGCACCAACATCGCTCTGGGTATCAGACTCGGTTCCCGGTTGACCTGCTTGCGCGTCGGCAACAGCATCACCCTCACCTTGCTCACCAGATTCTTCGGAACCGGCCTCACCGCCGTCACCATCATTCCCGGAGTCATCAGAAGAACTGGCGCTGGCAGACTCTCTCTGGCTGGGAACTCTGGTGGCAAGCTTGTCTTCTTCCTTCAGGAGCATCTCGTCGAACTCACCCAGAGTGTTGAGAAAGTCGCCATCGAGCTCAGCTCTTTTCTCCGCCTGAGTCTGTGGAGCTTCACCAGCGCCTGTGGTGTAAAAGACCGCTGCTCCTGAGGATACTAGTGTCGCTTCAGTACCGGAACTGCTTGGGCCAGTGGGGCATGGTAGCCCCTCCAGGGCAACCAGGCCACCCTCTTCAGCGAGCTCCTGGCAGTAGTTGATGATCCGGGTATTGAGGTAGACGATAAAGTCCTTGTAATCGGTTGCTTCACTGGCAGACAAAGCTGTCTCTTCAAACTCGTGAATGGCTGTTTGTCTGGCGCTATCAAGAGCGAAGACACTGCTACGGATTGAATTCTGATCGATGGCGTAGAGTGGGGTTGCTGTAATAATAAGAACCGTGACTATGCAAAAGCTCCGAACGAAGATTGCCCGAACTGGCGAAGGGATCTGAAGAGCACTGTTTCCGAATGGATGCATAGGCACCTGCCCATCTGAAGAAGTATAGATGCAGTCCCACCATGTAAGCAGAGGCAAGACTCTGAAATCATTCCCGTAAACATTATAGCATTTGCTTTTAGCAAAATGAACAAACGCTCGAAAAGATTATTGGATGAGCCGCCTTAACTGACGGATAGATTTAAAAATTAGAGGACATGGACAGGGGCTGTAGAGATGAATTGCGCAAGCGTGAATAAGAATTTGTTCTGAATGATTGCTATTGTTAATGATAATCGTGAGTTATGAAGAGAATGTTTACCCGAGGCAGACGGACTATATTAATTCAGCATCTCCGGTGCAACTTCACCTAACCGATCCAGGAAGAACTGCCAATCACTCTGACGACTGTCATCAGTACTCTCCAGAGTCTGCCTGGCACAGGTTATCCGCTTTGAGACTTTTTCAAAACGACCTTGGTTTGTAATTTTGAATGAGTCCGCTGGCTGGCGATCCTCTTTGACAGTGCAGTCGCATGTACAATAAATCTCGAAGGTCAGGATCTGAGCTCTTTGCTCAACTGCTTGAACCCTGGCCTTGGCGAATAATTCTGGCAGGAGATTATTTAAGTACTGTAGGCCCTTCATGGCGTTTTTGAAAAGTTTTTCACAGGGATGGAAGAGGTCTCTGTACTCTCTGACGGCCCTTCGAATGATTCTCTCCTCCCAAAGGATATCTTTGGGCAACGCTAACGCTGTCTTGCGTCCCCTGGCTTTGGAATACTCACTCTCATCAAACAGTTCAGGAGCGTGGTAGTCGATATCTTCGAGAAGTTCGGGGGTGTAGTGATCGATACCTTCAAGAAGTTCGGGGTTGGCCTTTTCCATTGCCTCCAAAAACTGTATCGCTTGAGACTGCTCTTTCGCATTACCTACCGTCACAATGATTTGCTCCAAAGTTATCCTTTGGCGCAACTTGTGTTCCCAGACGAACTCACGGGCGGTCAATTTTTCAGAGAGCTTTGACATCGATCCACTCCAGCGTACAGATTAGATAAAAGCTGTTGTATTCATCCAGATAAAAGCGCCCCCCCCCTATAGCCAATCAGCAATGATTTTCTCAACGGATTTGCGGTCGCGGGTACGATAGGGGCCGACAATGGCGCCTCGCAGGTTGGTAGGAGAGAGCAGTTCTCTTGCCGTTTGACGCAGACCAGCAGCGGAGACAGTGTCGATTCCGGCCAGATCGTCAGCGATGGTGCGACGACTTCCGGTGAGTTCTCCCCAGGTATAGCGCAGGGCCATCTCATCGACCTGGTCGCGGGAATAATCGAGATCGCAGCGGTAGCAGTTGAGGATGTGGTCCAACTCATCATCATCAACCTCGGTGGTATGCAGCTCGGTAATAATCTCAAGGATCGCGGTCGTGGCCTTGCCCAGATTCTCAGCGGAGACCGCCAGGTCGATCGCCAGGGTTCCGGCATCGGCATAGAGCGCAAGAGCGGCATCGACAGCGTAGGTCAATCCCAATTCTTCACGCAAACGCAACATCAGGCGACTCATCCCTCCCCAACCGAGCAGGCGGCGCAGCACACGCAGGTTAACGGCATGCTCGCTGTCACGTCCTGGCAGCAGGAAAGCCAGCTGCAGGCTGACCTGAGATCCGGCATCACGAACCCAGCGAAGCGCCCGATCAGCGGCGGCAAAATCAGTCCACGCCTCCGGAGCTGGTACTCCGTCTCCCTGCCACTGTCCGAAGTGTTCTTTCGCTACAGCAACAACCTGCTGATGATCGACCGGGCCGGCAACTGTCAGCACTGCATTATGCGGTGTGTAGTAGGTGGCGTGATGCTGTTGCAACTGCCGTAATGTGAGGCGCTCAATGGCCGGGCGGCTACCAACGGTGGGCTTACCCAGAGGATGATTTGGATAAAGCAGTGAGGCGACGATATTATCAGAATTGATCTGATGTCCGGTCTCGTTGAGATCGCCCATTGCCTCTTCGAGAATCACCCGGCGCTCCATCTCAATATCCTTGAAGAGCGGCCGCTGCATCATCGAGGAGAAGAGGCCGATTCCTGCGGCGATATGGTCTGGATGGACACGGGAATGGAAACAGGTGGTTTCGCAGTCAGTGGCTGCATTAGCCGAACCGCCAACAGCTTCGAAGGCACGCTCCAGCCCCAGACTGGAAGGGAAGTCTTCGGTACCTTTAAAGAGCATGTGCTCGAGAAAATGCGACACTCCGGCTTTGTGAGCGGTTTCGTAGCGGCTACCGACACCGATGTAAATCATCACTTCAGCGCTGTGATGATGTGGCATCGGCACGCTGATGACTCGTAAGCCGTTGTTGAGGGTATCGCAGAGGTATTCAGTCATAGGGACAGGTGCTCGTTAAATGTGAAAAGGGAAAAGTGAAAAGTTCAATGCTTATAAGACTTTTCACCTTTCATTTTTTACCTTTTACCTTTCACTTTTTACTGGGAAGCCTTAGCGAAGCAGCTTTGCAGCTTCCTTGGCGTGGTAAGTGATAATCAGATCAGCACCGGCGCGTTTCATGCCGGTTAAGGTCTCCATCATGACCCGGTCGCCATCGATCCAGCCCTTCTCGGCGGCGGCTTTGATCATTGAGTATTCGCCGGAAACATTGTAGGCAACCAGCGGCAGATTGTAGCGTTCCTTGAGATCACGCAGGATGTCGAGGTAAGCCAGTGCGGGTTTGACCATGAGAAAATCGGCACACTCCTGGATATCGAGCTCCGCCTCGCGGAATGCCTCGATGCGATTGGCCGGATCCATCTGGTAGCTGCGACGGTCACCAAACTGTGGGGTCGATTCGGCGGCTTCGCGAAAAGGACCGTAGTAGGCGCTGGAATATTTGACGGCGTAACTCATGACCGGAATATGTGAAAAATCATTAGCATCCAGGATCTCGCGGATCTCTGCGACACGGCCATCCATCATATCGGATGGGGCGACAATATCGGCACCGGCGCGGGCATGGGAGAGAGCTTCGGCGGCGAGCAGCTTGAGTGTCTCGTCGTTATCGACATCGCCATCCTTGATTACACCGCAGTGGCCATGGTCGGTGTACTCGCACATGCAGACATCGGTAATCACCAGCAGCTTCGGTACCGCAGCCTTGATTGCCCGAATCGTCTCCTGAATGATGCCGGTCTCGGAATAAGCATCCTGACCGAGAGCGTCTTTCTCTTCGGGGATGCCGAAAAGAATGACAGCGGGAATGCCAAGGTCATAAACTTCTTTGGCCTCAGCAACGATATGTTCAATTGACTGCTGATAGATACCGGGCATGGAGACGATCTCTTTTTTGATATCTTTGCCAAAGGCAGAGAACATCGGGTAGATCAGATCATCGGTACGCAGGAAAGTTTCACGAACCATACGACGCATGGTTTCGTTGCGACGTAGGCGGCGAGCACGGTATTCGGGAAAAAACATAGAGAACCTCCGAGGGACAGCAACTTATGGGCTTTGAATTAATTTCTGACAACTGACAGCTTATAGCTTCTCGAAGTAATCCTTGATCTCTTCGAGCATATTCTCCAGGGTCGACTTTTCCGGTTCGATGACGACGTGGAAACCAAGGCTTCTGGCCGTTTCGCTGGTCAGAGGGCCAATTGAGGCGACCGGGATCTGTTGAGCAGCGACCAGATTTTCGGCGTCGAGCAGGTCGACAAAATTCTGTACGGTTGATGATGCGGTGAAGGTCAACAGGTCAAGTTTGTCGGCAAAGGCCTGCTGTAGCTTTTCGGCGGCATCAACCGGTGGTGCACTTGCATAAGCGACCGGAGCAATAACTTCAGCACCGGCGGCATTCAATTCGGTTGGAATCAGATCGCGGGCCAGAGCTGCTTTCGGGTAGAGGAGTCGCTTGCCGAAAACCTGATCTTTGAGCAGCGCAACCACACCCTCGGCACGGTAATCATCGGCCATCAGGTCGGCATTCACACCGTAAGCAGCAAGAGCTTCAGCACTCTTCGGGCCGACCACCACCGTTTTTAAGTCGGTCAGGACACGGGTGTCATATCCTTGCGTTGTCAGTCGATCAAAGAAAGCGGTGACGGCGTTGACCGAGGTCAGTATCAGGTAGTCGACTTGATCAAGTTCAGCAATGGCTTGGTCGAGCTCGGCAAAAGAAGACGGAGGAATGATTTCAATGGGCGATACCGTAACCGGTTCGACGCCGATTTCAACCAGTGCCGCAGTCAGGGCTGGAGCTTGATCTCCCGCACGGGTGACCAGCACACGATGTCCTGAATGTGGTGTTTGTTCAGACGTCCTCTTTGTCAACATTGAAAGTCTCGTGCTGGTAGACTTCGTTGAGAATCTTGCCAGCGCCCAGAATAAGCAAGTCTTCGCCAAGCGAGACTCCTATTTTCTCTGCGTCGTGAACGGAACCTGTGATCGTCTTCTTCAGACACTTGACGCCTTCACAGTCAGAGACGAAACCAGTCAGAGTCAGATTTTCGTTTTCAACGGTGCCGTGACAGGCAATCGGAACCTGACAGCCACCTTCGAGAGTCTTGAGGAAAGAACGTTCGGCGCGCACGGCCCAGTCGGTCTCCGAGTGGTTAAAGAAATCGATCAGAGCATTAATTTCATCATCTAATACGGCTCTCGATGCCGAGGGCGCCCTGCCCAATGGCCGGAATCGAAACATCAACCGAGAGGTATTCACCAATCTGTTTGGTATAGCCGAGACGGTGCATGCCTGCCGCAGCAAGGATGATGGCGTCGAGATTCTCATCGGTGAGCTTTTGGAGACGGGTCTGGACGTTACCACGGATATCAACCATCTGCAGGTCGGGACGAATGTGCAGCAGTTGCGATTTACGACGCAGGGCGCTGGTGCCGATGCGCGCACCCTGTGGCAGATCTTTCCAGCTTTTCACACCGGGACGCAGAATGACGACATCACGGCAGTCTTCACGCTCGGTGATGCAGCGCAATGCCAAGCCTTCAGGGAAAATGGTCGGCACATCTTTCATAGAATGCACGGCAATATCGATCTCACCACGCAGCATTGCTTCTTCAATCTCTTTGACAAAGAGACCCTTGCCGCCAACCATCGCCAAGGGCACATCAAGGATCTTGTCGCCCTGAGTTTTGATCTTGGTCAGAGTGACATCCATTTCGGGATAACGTTTTTCAAGTTCGGCTTTGACCCATTCAGCTTGCCAGAGCGCCAGCGCGCTGGCGCGGGTACCGATACGCATTTGTTGTTTGGCCATCTATGCAACTCCTTTATCCCTGGTCTGAATCGTCCAGAGGTTTGATTTCTTTGTCATCGTTTGCCAGGGCGGGCAGATCGAAGAGAGCACGCACGGCATCGACATAGTCCTCACCGCTAGTGTCATCCTGGGTACGCTTGAGAAGAGACGTCGGCTGGTGCAGAATCTTGTTGATGATCGCTCCGGCCATCGCTTCGATGCTCTTGCGTTGTTTGCTGGAGAGATCCTTGAGATTGCCAAAGGTTTTTTCCAGCTCCTGCCGCCGAATTTCTTCCAGTTTCTGTCGCAGGGCGATAATCGTCGGTTTGACCTCGAGATTAGCTAACCACTGGTGAAATTGACCGATCTCCTGCTCGATGATCACTTCGGCCTTGCCAGCTTCTTTTTTGCGTTCCTTGAGGTTGGCTTGAACCACCCCTTGGAGATCATCGACATCGTAAAGATACATGTTGTCGAGTTTATTAACTTTAGGATCGATATCGCGCGGCACGGCGATGTCGATCAAAAACATCGGCCGATATTTGCGGCGTTTGAGAACTTCCTCCATCTGGCGCTTGCCAAGGATGAAGTTCGGCGCTCCGGTGGAGGTCATGACAATATCGACGTCAGCAAGATGATCGACAAAGTTTTCGAAGGGAATCGCTTTACCATCGAATTCTAACGCCAGCTTTTCGGCACGTTCAAAAGTCCGGTTGGTAACCAGGACCTTGGAGACGCCGTTGGCAACAAAATGGCGGGCAGCCAATTCGCACATCTCGCCAGCGCCGATAATCATGACGCCCTTGTTGTCGAGCCGATCGAAGATCTTGCGCGCAAGTTCTACCGCTGCAAAGGAGACTGAAACAGCATTGCTGGCAATGGCGGTTTCGGTACGAACTCGCTTGGCGACCGAGAAAGCTTTGTGTAAAAAACGATTGAGGATCAACCCAGCAGTTTTGAATTCAGCGGCATAGCCATAGGCTGTTTTGATCTGACCGAGGATCTGTGGCTCGCCAAGTATCATCGAATCGAGACTCGATGCAACCCGGAAGAGATGACGGATGGCTTCTTCACCCTGATAGTCGTAAAGATTGTCGCAGATCTCTTCGGGAGCGATTTCGTGATATTCCGCTAGAAAGCGATGCATCTCAGCGATAGCGGCATCTGGCTCCTTGGTGGCGGCACAAAGCTCGACCCGGTTACAGGTTGACACGATCAGCCCTTCGGCAACACTCGGCAGCTCAAGCATTTGCCGCAACGGTTGTTCCATGGCGGTCGGCGCAAAGGCGAGCTTTTCACGAATCTCAACCGGCGCTGTTTTGTGACTCAGCCCGACGATAACAATATGCATAACGTCCTCCTCTCCTCTCTCCGGTTACTGCCCCGTAAAGTTACGGAAGCTGTGTTCCCCGGAAAGGAACAGGTTGACGCCAAAGAAGGTAAAGAGCAGGAAGCTGAAACCAATGATGGCAAAAATTGCTGCGCGGCGACCACGCCATCCAATTGTGAGTCGACCATGCAGCAAGGCGGCATAAAGGAACCAGGTGATTAACGCCCAGGTCTCCTTGGGATCCCAACGCCAGTAACCGCCCCAGGCTGAGTTGGCCCAGATGGCACCGGAAATAATGCCCATGGTCATGAGCGGGAAGCCAAAGGTCAGGCACTTGTAATTCATGCTGTCGAGGGTGTCGAGGGACGGCAGACGATAGAAAAGTCCGGAAAACTTTTTACTTTTGAGCATGCGTTCTTGCAGCAGATACATAATGCCCGCCGCCGCTGCAATAGCAAAAACCGCATGACCGAGGAAGGCCAGCGTGACATGCACCGGGAACCACCAGCTGTCGAGCATCGGGTTGAGTGCAGGAGCCTGTGCAGAGGTCGTGGTGCCGATAATCATCAGGACCAGCGCCAGAGGCGTGATAAAAGCACCAAGCATGACGGTACGATAGCGCAGGTAAAAAATCAGATAGATGCCGACCAGTGCCCATGCAAAAAACGATAAGGACTCATGGAGACTGGCAACAGGCATGGCACCGGTGGCGACCCAACGAACCACCAGAGTTATGCAATGCAGGATGAAGCCGCCAATGAGCAGATAAACAGCATTCTGACGAAAGCGGTCTCTGCGTGAAATCACACCGATCAGGTATAAGATGGTGGTGGCAAAGTAGATCAGAAGGGTAACTTTAAAGAGCAGAATATTTGTCGTCATGACGGAATGTCTCGAAGAGCAGTCCTAAATCCTCCAGTGAGATCGTCTCACCGAGAATCCGGGTCAGCAAAGTGTTGAGTTCAGTCGTGTGGCTAGCAGCATGCCCCGCCAGACCCACTCTCAAAAGCTTATCTAAAACCTTTGAAGCATACGTTTTTTCACTGTTGCCTGTCAATTTTCTTATCCGCAATTGGCCCAGTATTTCGACGATATCCACCGGGCCTGAGCCAAAGTCCTCCAGGCCCTGGACAAAAGTCTCTGGCGCCTACTACAAATGCAGAGGCGACCGGTCAGGTCAGAGACAACAGGGTCGCTGTTCAAGGTGGGATTAAATACCGAAAAGTTCGCCCTCAACCAGAGCGCAGAGGAGATTGCCGACAAAGAGAGTATTTTCCAACAGGCGTGGCAGGGAGTCGCTGGGCAGGGACATGTTGACATCCGTTCGGACATCGGCCAGTTCCGCCTGTTCACTGGCGATCAAGATGGTGTGACAGCCAAGCTGTCTGGCGGTGCCAAGGGCGGCACAATCAGCCGGGCTAAGGTTGGTGCCAGCAAAACCCAGAACAGTATCTTGATCGGTTGCCAGGGCACGCAGTTGTCGACTGAAGAGCTGGCTGCCTTGTTCGTCACTTGCCAGGAAGGTTGCCAAGCCAACATCGTTGGTCAGAGCAATCGCAGGCAGAGCCGGACGTTCCAGAGTCTGACGATGGAGAAAGGTCTGGCCGATGAGACCAGCAATTGCACCGAAAGGACCGCTACCAACCAGAAAAAGCCGCCCGCCCTGATGAAAGGTTGTCACCAGGTGTTCTGCCAGGCTGTTCAACATCGGTTTTTGAGTGAGCAGAAAGGGATCGAGAAAAGCGCTCTGCTGCGTCACCGCTACACTGATTTTATCCTGGGTCATACTTGCCTCGTCAGATGATTTGGAGCCATCTTAGGGGGCAGGGTGAGAAGTGTCAAGAGTTGGTGCCTTCATAAAAAGCAGATATGGATAATCTCTTGATTTTTTATCTGGGTAGATTATTATGAAACTTGAATGTTTCACGAAATCCAACTAGTGTCCATCCGGAAACTCCAGTTGGACACAAGTGTAGTTTTCGATTTGGAAACGAGCAATTTTTCGCAAGATCAAGGAAATCAAGCGTTTGAGCGGAGGCGTAGTACTTTACGCCGCACAATCAAATGAGCAGATTGACGCAGAGCTTGCGGAAAAGGGCCGTTTCCGGACGAAAACCAACTAAAGGAGAGTATCTTATGGCTAGTGATAAAGTCGTCCAGGTGACGGATGATTCTTTTGAGAGCGAAGTTAACCAATCCTCAGTCCCGGTCCTCGTCGATTTCTGGGCGACCTGGTGTGCACCGTGCAAAGCGATTGGCCCGCTTGTTGACCAGTTGGCAGAAGAGTTTGACGGTCAGGTCAAGATCTGTAAGCTGAATGTTGATGATAACCCCGCCACCCCAGGGCAATTCGGCGTACGCGGTATCCCGACTCTGATACTTTTCAAAGACGGTAAGGTTTTTGATCAGGTCGTTGGTGCGGTACCAAAGAGCCAGTTGGAAGAGTTGTTGAAGAAAGCACTGTAAAACCGTTTTCTTTGTGACGAAATAACAGAAAAGGCCTGGCTGTTTTGCCGGGCCTTTTCTGTTCCTTTGGCAGGAATTGGTGGGTACGGTTGTTATAATCAGCCAAAATTTGGCAAATCTTGAAAATTTACAGGCACATCCAGCTACGTCATATATACTTGCCTGCAAAGAAGACGTTTTCAATGGGAGGAAACTATGGGGAAAGAGACAGTTGCGGTCTATTGGGATTTTGAGAATATTCATGCCAGCCTGTACGACTCTGCGAATGGCAGTGGTGCCTATGGGCGAACTCAAAATCGGAGCAAACAGCAAGGGTTACTGCTGGATGTGCAGGCGCTCTATGATTTTGCAACAACCTACGGCAATGTCGCCATCAATAAGGCCTATTGCAACTGGCAATGGTTTGCCAAGTATCGTCATTCCCTGCTTAAATGTGCTGTCGAGTTAATCCAGATTTTCCCACCAGGGGCATCAGCAAAAAATGGCGCGGATATCAAGCTCTCTCTCGATGCTATTGAGGACGTGATGAGATTCCCGCATATCTCCTCAATTATTGTTATTGGTGGCGATAGCGACTTTATTCCTCTGGCGCAAAAGATTAAAGCAGCAGGGAAAGATTTAATCGGCATCGGCTGTAAATCATCAACAAATCAGCATTGGGCCAACAGCTGCTCCGACTTTAAATATTACGAGACTTTCGTGGTTGATGATCAGGCAGAGCAAACCATTGAAGAGGATGAATCAGATATCATAAAGATCAAAGATCCCGTTGAACTTCTTTCCAAGGCAATCAAGCAAATTGCCAAGAAAACTGGCGATGAGTGGGTTGTTAAGGCAGCGATCAGGCCGATCGTAAAACGCCTTGACCCGACCTTTGACGAGTCAAATTATGAGTGTAAAACATTCGCGGAATTACTTAAGAAATACCCGAAAAGTTTTAAAGTCAAGCAAGGTGAACACGACCATTTAGTGAGCTTGACCTGATTCATGTGGATTAAGGAATTCATATAATGACAAAATTAGCGCAACTGATGGTAATGGGCCTGATCTTATTCAGTTTTAATGCCTGTGCTGCGGTACATCCTGAGTTGAAGGCTTTCCCCGCGGCAAAAGATGGTATGGGACGATTTGTCATTACTCTTCCTGACAAAGAGCGAGGAGAAGACGCCGACTTCAAAGTAGAACTCATCCCGGGCAAGGTCATGCTTACCGATGGCGTAAACCAGATGCGCCACGGGACCACGATAGAGTCCCAGTCGCTCGTCGGTTGGGGGTATACTTATTACGAAGTGACCGGCAAGAATGTTGCCATGAGCACCTTGATGGCTGTTCCCGAGGGTGTCCAGAAAATAGAACAATTTGTTCCGGGGACGCCCATCTTCATTCGCTATAACAGCCGCCTCCCGATCGTCATATACGCGCCCAAAGGATATGAAGTCCGCTATCGTATCTGGTCGACAGGAAAGACAGCGGAGCAAGCTGAGAAGGGGCAGTAGAAAGCAGAGAAGTTTGTCGAACGACTGGGCTTAAAGTAGCAGCAGGAGGCCAACATGACCGTAGAGTTGCTCAGAGGTATGCTGGCATGGAGCGCGGTACTGAACATGGGCATTCTGCTCTGGTGGTTTCTCTTCCTCACACTGGCCCATGATTGGGTCTACAAGATGCACAGCAAGTTTTACAATATTCAAAGAGAACAATTTGATGCCATACATTATGCTGGCATGACTTTCTACAAGATTTGCATTTTTACTTTTTTCATCACGCCCTACCTGGCTCTTCGAATTATCACTTGATAGTAGAGACAAAGGTCCCCAACATGTACAAACAAAGCAACATAAGTGACTACAAAAAGGTTCTCGACAAAATCCAACAAAAGACTCTGGTCTACGGCGACAAAACACTGATGGCTGAATTCAGACTTGGTAAGGGCGCGCTTCTCCCCAAACACAAACACCCCCATGAACAGACAGGTTATCTCGTAAGCGGGCATATAGAGCTAACGATCGACAACGTGACTCACCAAGTCAAGCCCGGTGACAGCTGGTGTATCGCCGGTGATGTTGAGCACAAGGCCATTGCCATAGCGGATTCTGTAGCGATTGAAGTTTTCTCACCGGTGCGTGAGGACTATCTCCCGGAAGGGAGATGACCTTTTTTCGCTGTGTCGCCATTGCTTTGCCGCAGATCCTGATTTTACTCTTTGTGGCTGGCTCCCACGATCTGCTCGGCGGCTGGAATCAGACAAGCGATGCCATGACCACAATACTGGCTCTTTTCCTACTGAGTCCAAGCGCGACACTGGCTCTGCTGATCACTGAAGGTGTCAGATGTTACAAAGCCTGCCGAGGGGAGCGTGGCAGGAATTTCCTCTTCACAGGGCTGGCAGTTGCCCTCTTGATCGAGTCACTCGCCATCAACTATTATCTCCTTACACAGGTCAGAATGTAACCGCTACATGGACATCCTCTACGAAGATAACCACCTGCTGGTGGTCAACAAGCCTGCCGGGCAACTGGTACAAGGTGACCAGACTGGTCGCACCACCCTGCTGGAAGAAGCCAAGGCTTGGCTGAAAGAGAAATACCATAAGCCTGGCAACGTCTTTTTGGGACTGGTGCATCGTCTGGATCGACCAGCCTCGGGAGTTGTGGTTCTGGCCCGCACCAGCAAGGCGGCATCACGGCTTTCCGAAGAAATTCGTAGCCGTCGTCCGCGCAAGAGCTATTGGGCACAGGTTGCTGGCGAGGTCCCAGCGGAGGGTCGTTGGACCGACCATCTGCAACGTGACGAATTCACATCCCGGGTTGTTGCTGCTCCAGCAGGCAAAGAAGCCCGTTTGAGCTATACTAAGTTGAGGTTTGCACAAGGTGTCAGCCTGGTGGAAATTGCTCTGGAGACCGGACGCCATCACCAGATTAGAGTACAATTTGCTCATCGAGGCTTTCCAATTCTCGGTGACCGGCGTTACGGTTCGCTGCAGGCTTTCGGTGACAACGCCATCGCCCTGCATGCTCGCGAAATGGTTATTCGCCACCCGACCCTGGGTGAGGAGATGTCTTTTGTCGCCGAACCGAACGATGATTGGCTGCTAGGGAGTTCACAGTGAAGTCACTCAAAGAGCTTTACCGAATCGGCACCGGCCCATCGAGCAGTCATACCATGGCACCGCGTATGGCCGCCGAGCAATTCCGGCAACGCCACCCAGATGCTGCAAAGTACCAGGTCACCCTGTTCGGAAGTCTTGCCGCAACCGGACGCGGACATCTTACAGATATAGTTCTCGCTGAGGTTTTCCAACCTGCTTCCCTTGAAATCACCTGGATCCCCGAGAAAGAATTATCTCTGCATCCCAACGGCATGCATTTTGGAGCATTCACTGCAGAAGGCAAACAGATCGATCACTGGGAAGTTTACAGTATCGGCGGCGGTGCCTTGCAGGAAGCAGGAGAGACGGCCACAACCTCAGAAATCTACAACCTGAATAGTATGGACGCCATACTGCAACGCTCCGCAGAGACCGGGGAATCCTGCTGGGAGTATGTCAGCAGTTGTGAAGGAGAAGAAATCTACCCCTTTTTGCGCGAAATCTGGGAGGCAATGTCTGCCTCCATTGAGCGCGGCTTGAATCATGTTGGCGTGCTGCCTGGCGGGCTGGGCGTGGGGCGCAAGGCTCAGGCGTTTTTTCGCAAGGCATCTCTCTACGGTCCAGATTTCAAACGCAACGGCGTGCTTTGGGCCTACGCCCTTGCTGTCTCCGAAGAGAATGCTTCAGCTGGCATAATTGTCACAGCACCAACCTGCGGTGCCAGCGGTGTATTGCCAGCAGTTCTGCGTTACCTGCAGGAAAGCCTCGATTGCAGTACAGAGGATATCCTGCGCGCGCTGGCAACGGCAGGCCTGATCGGCAACCTGGTTAAGTACAACGCCTCAATCTCGGGTGCCGAGGTGGGCTGCCAGGGCGAGATCGGTACAGCATGTGCCATGGCTGCAGCAGCAGCGACCCAGCTACACGGTGGAACCGTACGTCAGATTGAATATGCTGCGGAGATGGGGTTGGAGCACCACCTTGGCTTAACCTGCGACCCAGTGAACGGCCTGGTGCAGATACCCTGCATCGAGCGCAACGCTCATGCCGCCACCAGAGCTTTAAGCTGTTGTCATTTCGCCCTGCTCGCCGGCGGTGATCATATCATCACTTTTGACGAAATCACCAAGGTCATGAAGGCAACCGGTCAGGCCCTGCCATCACTCTATCGGGAAACCGCCGGTGGCGGTATTGCCCAAGCCTATCGTCAACGCAACCAACACTAAAGTTAAGGAGATCAACCATGCGCATTCTACGCCCCCTGACAACCTTGATGCTACTCGTCGTTCTGAGCCTGCCAGTCATCAGCTGTATGCCTTCGATGGGGCGGGCCTTTCCCGTGCAAAAAGTCCGTCAGATAGAAATCGGAAAAACTACCATGGCGGAGGTCCGGCAGATGTTTGGTGATCCCTGGCGAACCGGACTTGATAATGGCAAACGAACCTGGACTTATGGCGAATACAGCATGACGATCACCCGTGACCTGGTGATCCGCTTCGACGATATAAACGTGGTCAAATCGTACAGTTTCAGTTCTTCAGCAGCCGAGGACGAGAGCTTGTAGTCTTTTAACTTTTCACATTTTACGGTCTGCCAAATTTATGGAAATTTCATCACTAACAACCTACCTGATCGCCATCACCCTGCTGACCCTCACACCGGGAGTCGACACCTTGCTGGTCATTCGCAACACTGCCCGCAGTGGCTGGCGCGACGGCGCAGTAAGCAGTTTCGGTATCTGCTCCGGACTTTTTGTTCATGCCGTCATCTCCGCAGTGGGGATATCGATAATTCTACTGCAAGCCGCCTGGGCATTCAGTGCCCTGAAGCTGGTCGGAGCTGGCTACCTGGTCTGGCTGGGTATCAGTAGCTGGCGCAAGGTTCTAAGACAAGAATCTTTCAAGATAGCAAATGGGGAGAGGAGCGGAGCGCAGGTGTTTCTGATCCGACGGTCTTTGCGGGAAGGTTTTCTTTCTAACGTCCTCAATCCAAAGACCGCAATTTTCTACATGGCGTTCCTGCCACAGTTCATAAACCCTGCCCAATCAGCACTCCTGCAGTCACTCTTTCTGGCCGGACTGCACTTCGTCATCGCCATGATCTGGCAGTGCCTGCTGGCCCTGATGGTCAAACAGTTCAAACGCTGGTTACAGCGACCGAGGGTTAGCCAGGTCTTTGATGGTGTTACCGGCACGGTAATGATTGCGCTCGGCTTGCGTGTTGCAGCAGAGGGTTGATCGGCGGTCTTCTTGAGACTTGGTCTGTAGTAATCGGGGGTTGAACTGACGAATCAACAAACGCAGGGCAAGAAGCATTTCAGTCAACTAGCTGAGGTGCTTCTTGCTTTTTGTCGGGAACGTCAAAAATCAATGTGTCCTAGCAGCCTGTCGGATTATTCATAGCAAACTTTCCAATCCTGTGTTGCTTAACACTTCTCCTCCACCGGGATAGAAACTGACACTAGAGTGGACATGCCAGGCTCACTTTCAATTGTGATCTGCCCACCATGGTTCTTCACAATATCATAGCTGATACTTAGACCAAGACCTGTCCCAACACCAGCAGGCTTGGTCGTATAGAAGGGGTTCATTACCTTATCGACGACCCCGTCACTGATACCGCCACCTTGGTCCCAAACATTCAGAATCACATGCCTTCTATTGTCTATAGACTCCTCTGCAAGAGAGATTCGCAAAATCTTGTCAAGATCTGCGCCTGAATATCTTTCGTTAAGGGCATGTCGCGAATTACTGACAAGGTTGATGAAAACCTGCTCGAGTTGCTGTTTGTTGCCATGAACCAGCGGTAAATTGTCGGGAGTCTCGCAGTCCAGATATATCCCCTCCTTCTCCATCTGCTTGCCAATAAGACCCAATGAGTCTGTGACAACCGAGTGCAAGTCAACCGTTGCAAAATCCTCGGCATCACGATATGAGTGAGTCAGAAGAGTCTTCACGATTTTCTCAATACGCAGACTCTCTTTGAAAAGCCCTTCAAGGACCTTTTTCTCGTAGCTATCCTTTTCCGCACGGTTTAGCAGCAATTGTGCATAGTTAACAATCCCGTTTATCGGATTGTTAATCTCATGAGCAACGCCTGCAGCCATTTCTCCTAATGACGCCAACTTGTTGGCGTGGACTTGCTTGAGCTGATGTTTCCTCTGTTCGGCTACGTTGACAAAGGTCACGACAGCACCGATGACATTGTTGTCTTGGATAATCGGGGATGCCCACCACTCTACCTGTATCCATTCACCGTCAGCACACCAGAAGACATCATCTTCTTTGTGGATCTTCTCGTTTTCTGCAATCGTCTTGAGAACTTCACAATCCACTTGCGGCTTCCGTTTCCCATGGATATCGGTGTGGTGTATCAGCGTGTGTATGTTGTAACCGAGCAGCTCGTCTTCATGTTCGTATCCGAGGAGAGACAAACATGAAACGTTGCAGTAAATGCATTTGCCTTCCATATCAACGCCATATATCGCTTCTGCCTTGGAATTAATCAACAGACGAAGTTTCTCCTCGCTGGCTTGAAATGACAGAGTTGCCTCGGCAAGTTCTGCCGTACGTTCCTGGACACAGGCTTCTAGTTGCAGTTTATCCTTTATCAGGCTGGTGGACATCAGATTGAAAGCCTTGGAAAGATCGGCTATTTCTTCAGTTTTACCTACCTCAACAACCACTTCATGCTGGGCATTATTAGAAGAAATCGCTAAAGCCTTTTTGGTGAGTCTCTCTAATGGCAGTACAAACTGTTTTTTTGAAATGTGCCACTGAAGGAGGTATGAAAGTGCAAGGCTGATAATACATAAAATTGAGACAGGAATGGCCAAATCGTTGATTTGGAGATAAGCCGCATCTAAGGGTATGCGCAGGGAGAGCACTGAGGCAAGGCTTCCTTCTTTCTTGTTAAATGCTCTCTCGGACCCATATATTGCAAGCAGGTTTGACGGTGCCTTGTCTGGTGTGCTGTGACAGAGATTACATTTCTCAGTAAACCTTGATGTGTTTGATTTCAAATATGTGAGATATGATTTTCCCTCAATATCTACAATTGCAACCTTTTCAGCAACATGGTTTTTTTCTGCCTGTTCAAGGTACTCCCGTTCATATTGAACAGCCTCATTGTCCGGATTTCTCGCATTTATCGCTGCGTTCTTATAGTAGTAATCCTTAAAACCCAGAGCTCTGAAATATTCGGTGGTCTTTTTGTTAACGTAGAATGCTGACATCCATACTGGCTCGAATTGCGGATTATCAACACCTGCCTCTTTTAGCGTCTCCAGGACTTTGGGTCGCAGATCATTGGCAAAATATTTGATTAGCGCCTGTTTCTCGGCGATAATCAGTTTTGCTTCTCTTTCTGCCATCATCAGTGCATG
Source organism: Deltaproteobacteria bacterium (assembly GCA_024279915.1). GTDB lineage: Bacteria > Desulfobacterota > Desulfuromonadia > Desulfuromonadales > BM103 > M0040. The sequence continues at coordinate 20,804 of JAJRRB010000078.1, read as the reverse complement.
CTCGCGCAAATATAAATTTACGACGATCAGGATTACAGCTATCGAGATTATCGAAGAAAAGAGGGAGGTTAAGGCCAGTTTAGTACCGAGTTTCATTTTTCAACCTCGTGGCTAATTTGCGTTTGGGGCTTAGTACCCAAAAACTTTTCTGGAAATAGTGGACAGAACAACAAACCCGCAGCTCCAGCCCAAAGCACCAACGGCAAAATTCTCACACTGACATGAATTGTCAAAAACGCCTCCCTCTGTATCAAATACCCAGCAATTTGGAACACGTCATAAGCGTCTCAGCGGCGTGGTGTTGAGACACTACTTTGTTGAGTGCCACGACATCGTAGACACTTTTTAGTGCCAGGACATCGTGGACTCAACACTTAGACAAACTGAATAGCCCACGTTTTCTGGACATTGTTGGCCAATAACAAAACAAGCCATCCGCAGTCGTGCAGATGACTTGTGGTTATAAGTTATGCTCTCCCTTAAATTCTCATGCACCAAGCAATTGAGACACTCGTCAATATACGGCAGATGAGTTGGAACGTCAAAACTGAAGGTATCTCGGAAGTTGTGTCAGCAACTCTGGCAGGTCAAATTGGTCGAAACGGGTAATTCCTGGTGGCCGAAACATGTCCCTCTACATAGCTGCGGCGTTCTCGATTGAGCTTAACCAGCTCTTGAGCTTTTCAAAGGTCACCGGTTTTAGCAAAACATCACATCCAAGATTATTAGCCCGTTCGCTTTCCTGGGAGGAGAATACTCCTGTGATGATGGCCCTGGACCTTCCTGGGACTTTACAGCCCTTTCGGCTTAGCTCCTCTATAAAATTTAAACCGAACATCGTCGGCAAATAATGATCTACTAACATCACATCAGCACATGAGCGTTCCAGAGGACACTTATACTTGTCTATACAAGGGAGACACCATGAAGGGTCGTCAACAAGGATTGGGGCATACCCCAAGATTTCACTAAACTCACCTAGCGTCTCCAGAATACACTTTCCGTCTTCAATAATAAGTATTCGTGGCATTTTAATCCCCCTGATAGTTTTACATTATAACAGACAGCACTCAAAAAGCTTTTACAACTGCTTAATTGTGAAATCTCATATTGTTTTGGCGCAGTCAAACTTGCAGAAATGAGTAACTCTTACTGAGCCTGACGTATAAGAAGCCAGCCACCGGGGAAAGGAATTAAGTGGAAATCTTCGGCATTAGTAGAACCTCTGTTTATCGGCACTACATGGAATACAAACAGGATGGTGCAAAATGCGCATGCTAAAAAAATGCAGGGCCACCGCATAGATCTTTGCGGTGGCCCTTTCTAGTACTGATCACCCAACAGACTGCTTGCAGTTCCTATTTCGAACCAGAAGGCTCAGTCTCATTCTCTTTCAGCGGTGACCCCCAGAAAGTCCCCAGAACTTTCTTGTCGCGCTCGCTGAGAATGGCACCACGTTCAATCATAAGCTTAAGGAGCGCATCAAGCTCAGTCTGGTCGCCTATGGCTTTATCAACTCTTGCTCGAGTATGACAAATCGTACAACGTGCCTCAATCGTACTCTGGAATTCGTCATTACCCGGTAATCGATGGACATCGTGAACAGCACCAGGAACAGCCGCCACGGAGAGAGGGATCAGCATCAATCCGACCAACAGCAGGAGAACCCAGCCTACTCTGTTATTCACGTACATAGGTATCAATATCCGTTTCGTGTACCATGCCCATGATGTGGGCGTACTCCGATTCAATAATCGCATAATGGGTTTCAGTTTCCTCTGCCATACGATCGAACACCGCTCGCACGGCAGGGTCAACAATATGGGAAGCTGTTAAACGCAGACTCTTGAGCAGGTCTTCTTCTTCCTGCAAAGCCAATTCCATCGCCTTGCGTTCATGAACATTTTCATCAAGAACCTTTTCCAACTGTTTAATCATGGCATAGCTGGTTCTGGGTGGTTGAGCCATAAAATCTTCAAAAGAGCCAAGGTCACTGCCGGTGTAAACCTTGAAAAAATGCCCGGCATGCTCACGTTCTTCTCTGGCAAGCTGTTCAAAGACCTTCTTGCCGCGTGCATTGTTGGTCATCGAAGCCGCTTTGAGATAAAAATCCATCACGTCTTTTTCTGTTTGGATAGCGAGTTTGATCGCCTCGAGCATCTTCATTTCCTGGGGCATGGCACTCTCCTTTCCTCGCAGCATCAAAAATGGCTGCTCATAGAAAAATATCAGCATATGACTGACAAAAACAGCCTTCTGCCCTTATCAAGTCAAACGATTACGCAAGTCCTGCAGCCTGTTTCGCCACCCACGCATCAATGATATCGCCGTCCGCATCGGTGAGATCCAGAAAACGCAGGCCCATACCAGGTTCATTGACTCCTTTTTTTTGATACTGTTGTTGCCAGACAACCTCGCACCGGCAACGAACCCTGTGCCGTGGTTTTGTCGGCAGAGTCCATTCAATCAAGAAATCTGCGCCCAGTTCACGCGGTTTTAACGTCGTAATGAACAACCCGCCGCGACTGACATTCTTGGCATAGCCAAAAAAAGTTTTATGGCCATCATCACAGGGAATTTTCTCTATGATCAACGGCACCCGTAGCGCACGACGCTTGTTTATCTGTTCCGCAGTATACTCGAAGCTTTCAGTCTCACTCATCATCATCTCTTCTTTTAGCTAGCAGCGCATCGGACAATCAATGAGCTGGCTAGGCCAAGGTCAATATAAGTACTACCAATGATAACACAGCTGTTTAGATTTTCGACATCCTTATCAGCAGTTAGCGGGGGATCCGTCTCCATCAATCAGCCGCAGTTCCTCCAGCATTCCTGTCAGTGTCTCAGGGCAAGCACGCTCATCCCAGGCGAAATACTCAGTGAGAACATCTTCGGACTCGCTACGACAGAGTCCGGCGTCACACAACATGTGAATCATACGCATGGTCCTGAAGCCATCAAACCAGGAGTGAAAAGCATATAACCGGCGCACTGTATCTTTGTGGTTCGACTGCAATCGCGGCCAAACGGTTCGCCAACCAGCCTCTTCAAGATAAGCAGCCAGAACCGGTGAGATCTTTTCAGCGTGCGCCAAAAGCGTCTCTGCATCGTCAGAGAGGTGCTGCTCTACAGCACACAGCCAGTCAGCCAGAATCCGGAAAGTTTCCGCCGGGTAAAAGAGCACGGCCTGTGCATCGCCATCAAGCAAGCGACCCATGCTGCGCCCGGTTCCAAAGGGGACCCGCTCCGAAACACGCGGCTCGGGGAATACTGTCGTCCCGGACAACATATCCACGCCATCGGTTTTTGCCAGCTTCTGCAGAAAGTAAAAATCTTCTCCGGCCTTGCGGCAATTCATACCGCCGCAACGCACATAGGCTGAGGCCCGGCAAGCAATGGCACTGCCGACAGTATTGAAAGCATAGGGTGAACCGGCCAGGCGCAGACCGTAGACGTAGCTGCGCAGGAAAAGTTCGTAGCGATCAATCGCGGCCTGTTGTACGGCGTCGACTCCCGGCTGATGTCTAAAAGGCAAGACCGCAGCGCCATGGGTTGACTGACGAAAATGAGCGGAGATCGACTGCAGGTAATTTTCTTCCACCAGAGTGTCGGCATCGAGACAGACCAGCAGGGGATCTTCTGCCCAGTTCAATCGCGGCAAGGCGAGGTCCATGCCGAGTTTGCGAACAAAACCGACTCCCGCCTGCTTGGCTGGGACCTCACGACCAGGGCTGGCGGCGTCTATCCAGGCAAGACAAAGTTCTGATCGTTCTGATCGTTCTGCCAGGTCGGCCAATCGGGCCAGGTCAAGACCATTCTGTAGCCGGTCTGCAGCTGAAGCAGCTTCACCATGATTCACGACGATGACGACAAGAAATTGAGCGATTAATTTAGAGGGGTTATTTGCCAGGCTCTGCAAGGTTGCAAAGAGGCTATCACCTTCAGCCAGTGACGGGATCACCACCGCACCGGCAAAGTCGGCGCGATCTTCTCCCGTAAGGGCCCATGGTCCCTTAACGGCACTCTTATCGAGATAACGCTGTACTGCAGCAGGCAAAAGGCTCATGCCTCAAGATCCTGACAGGCGGCCAGCAGCTCAGCGACCGGATCATCCTCACCATTAAGCCAATGGATAACAACCCCCTGCCGCTCCATGCGGCGGAACCAGGTTTCCTGGCGCTTGGCAAACTGATGGATGGCGCTGTTCAGCTTCTGGAAAAGATCATTGTGGTTGAGCTGTCCCTGTAGATGCTGGGCGACAAAGCGATATTCCAGACCGTAATAGTCGAGGGTCTCCCAGGAGACGCCAGCCCCATGCAAGTCCGCAACTTCTTCGACCAGGCCATGCTCAAGACGTTCTCGTAATCTTTTAGTGATACGTTGCCGCAATACTTGCCGTGGCCACTTCAAGCCAAAGATCAGCGGGGTCAACGGCGGCAGAATCAATGGACGTGCGTCAGCCTGTTTTTCAGCTTCAGCAATTTCTATGGCTCTGATCAGCCGGGAACGGTCATTAAGGTCGCTGGTATTATGCTGGTCTGATCGCAGTTCCTGTAAACGTTCGCGAAGCGCATCGAGAGTGAGAGGTTCCAACTGTTGGCGCAAAGTCTGATTCTCGCTCACCGCCACCAGTTCATAACCACGCAGTATCGCATCAAGATAGAGGCCGGTCCCCCCGGCCAGAATCGGCAAATGATTACGTTCACAAATTTTGCTGAATGCCTGACTGAAGCCGTGGGCAAAATCAAAGAGGCTGAACTCGTAGCCAGGGTCAACCACATCAATAAGATGGTATGGCGTTGCGCCGTATTCATCCAGATCCTTACCACTGCCAATATCCAGGCCACGGTAGACCTGTCGGGAATCGGCCGAAATGATTTCGCCATTCAGGCGACGGGCGGCCTGAACAGCCAGATGGGTTTTGCCCGAAGCCGTTGGCCCAAGCACAACAAGGAGGTTCATATGAAAGGCAACTCCTGCAGGGGAGAGAGATTTTTTTGAAGCTCATTTATAACCGGACAGCCAACCGATGACAACGCGTATTCCCGGCAAGCTTCCCTCACAGAACGAAATCTGCTATACAGTGGCAACTTTATTGACCGTCAGCCTGCTAAGGCGGCAAGGATTACTGGAGTTTCATGGCTGCCACCTCTTCAACCACAAACCCTGTCCCTGACGCCCCGACGATACTTCCCCGTTCGGCCCACAGTCTTTCTCGTAATCAGATCGATGAAAACACCCTCAAAGTTCTTTACCGACTCCACCGTCACGGTTATCTGGCTTATCTGGTTGGCGGCAGTGTCCGTGATCTGCTCTTAGGCAGAACTCCCAAAGATTTTGATGTCGGTACCGACGCGACACCGCAGCAGGTCAAAAAACTGTTTCGCAACTGTTTCCTGGTTGGCCGTCGATTTCGTCTGGCCCATGTAAGGTTCGGCCGTGATCAGGTTATTGAAGTTGCCACTTTTCGCCGCCATCCTCATCCTGATGAATTGCCGGAAGATCCCGCCGAGCACAAATTTTTTGTACAAAATCAGTTCGGCACACCTCGCGAGGATGCCTTCCGGCGGGATTTCACCATCAATGCACTTTTTTATAACATCGCTGATTTTTCGATTATCGACCATGTCGGCGGACTGAAAGATCTGGAGAACCGGCAGTTACGCGTGATCGGTGACCCCCAAATCCGCTTTGCCGAAGATCCGGTGCGCATGCTGCGTGCTCTGGAGTTCAGTGCCCGTCTCGGTTTTTCTCTCGATGCAGAAGTTCTTGAAGGAATGACTAAGCAAGCGCCACAGCTTGCCGGTGCTGCGCCAGCCAGAGTGCGAGAAAAGCTGATGCAGTTCTTCCGACTTGGCGTCGCTGCCGACGTTCTGCAACGGGCTCAGTCTTTAGATCTGCTTCAACCGATGATGGGTGGCTACCAGGCTGGGGAAACAACCTTCAAGCTACTGGAAGAGCTCAATCTGTACTTCAAAAAAAACGGCACAGTTGATGAGTCAATGATTCTGGCCGCGCTCTTTATCGACCACTTCTGGCGTAAATGTCCGGTACACGCGTCGCTGCCGATCAACGAAGTTCTGCAATCCGCCGGACATCTGCTGACTCCGTATTGTACTCATTTTCATCTGGCTCACGGCCTGCGTCATCAAGCCAGGGAATTACTGGTCGGCTGTTACCGGTTTGCCCGTGGCCAGGGCCAGCGTGGCCAGAAACGCTTCCTGCACAATTCTGCGACACCGCGATCGCTTGAGATGTTCCGACTCTGGATTCAAGCCAGTGACGGCGATCCAGCCCTGGTGGAGACCTGGCAGAAGATGCTGCACACGCGCCACGAATCATCAGACCAGCCAGCCAGCCAACCAAGCCGCCGAACCCATCGCCGACCACGTAGACGTCGGAAAAAACCTGTTCAGGCCTAAAAATCCATCGAGCTAGAATCTGTCGAATTTGACGAACTGTAGAAATGGCGACCATGAACTGGCAAGTCTATATCATCCTCTGCACAGATAATTCTCTCTATACCGGCATTACCACAGACATTAAGCGACGTTTTGCCCAGCATGTCGCCGGGACGGGAGCCAGGTACTTTCGCGGCCACTCACCGCGCCAGCTTGTTTATCTGGAGGGAAGCCACAACCGTAGCAGCGCCAGCCGTCGCGAGGCGGAGATTAAGAGATTGCGCCCGAACGACAAGCGCCTACTGATCGCATCGTCCGGCAACCAGCTTGGTGACCTCGAAGTTCAGTAATTGAGAATCCCTTTCAATTTGTCGCTGATTTTCTCCTTTTCTGCCCCCAACCGCTTGTTGACTTCACCTTCGAGTTGCGCCTTGTACTGATCGATGCCTTTCTTTTTGACCTCAGCCAGAGCCCGGTCAGTCAGAACCTTAAGCACCTGTTCAGCAATTTGCGTTGGCGTAGCGCCGTTTTTGCCACCGAGGTTGTTCAACTCGATCTCCGGCAGCCTCAGTTCGTAGTCTTTGCCCAACGGCATCACACTGGCGTGGATGCTGCCGTCAACGAAGAGTAGTTTACGGATGATCAACTTCGGTTCTGCACCACTACTCTGATTGGGAGAAGATGACGCGGATGCCCTCGATGCTCCTGATGAAAGATTCTCTTTGAGCTCACTCAGATTGTTCTTGCCAGCCCCGTTCAGTTCGAAAAAGATCTCCGGCGCCCGCACGGTGACAAACTCGATGACAGTCACCTCTTCCGAGAGCGACTTGAGATCAATCTGGGTCGAGATCTCGCCGAGTGAAAAGGCTTGCTGTGCTGTAAATCCTGCCGGGTTACCGACTGTCAGCCCACGGATCGTTCCAGAGCCATCTTTCAGCACGATCCGTACGCTATTAACTCGAACCGCCGTCTCGGTTGTTTGCGACCCGTAGGTCTCGATTGCCGTTTTGACAATGCCATCAAGATTGGACAATAAGTAATAGACCCCGAATCCGACTGAGATCACCAGAACCAGGACCGCACCTAAAACAATTTTTTTCATTCCGTGCCTCGCTCATTTACGTTGCTTATTTAATCGCTCTGATTTCGTCCAATTATATCATTTTTCCCTACTTCGACCCTTTGAGTTTATCACCAAGGGCGGCAAAAGGGGAGTGGGCGAGCGATGGACCGCTCTGCCGATCGTCAGGACCTTCTGCACTGCGTTGCTCCTGCACGCCACGAGTGTGCTCGTGATCATGGCAGTAGAGACACAGCAGCTCCCAGTTGTTGCCATCGGGAGGATTGTTGTCGTGGTTGTGGTCCCGGTGATGCACGGTCAACTCGCGTAACTTTTTGCCCTCGAATTCGCGGGTGCATCGGCCACAAACATGGGGAAAAAGCTTCAGTGCCCTTTCACGGTACCCAGCCTGACGTACCTGCTCTTCCTTACGCATCTCCGCGATAATATGATCATACTGCTTGGAATCAGTCATGAAATCTCCCACTTCCTTTTTCAATCAATTAGAGGGCACCCATTCACAAACTCTGGATGGATGAGGTGCCCGTTTCTGATTTGGAAACCAGCATTTTTTTACAAGGTCAAGGAAATCAAGCATTTGAGCGGAGGCGTAGTACTTTACGCCGCACAATCAAATGTGCAGATTGACGCCGAGATTGCGAAAAAGGGCGGTTTCCGGACAGAAACTAGAGCAAATGCCCGTGTAAAAGCTCACTGACGCGTAATACTTCTTCAGTGCTGCCGAGCAACATCAGAGTATCACCCTGTTCGATGCAGAAGGATCCGGCCGGGTTGTAGATGGTACGTTCCTGGCGAATAACTCCGACGACAGTGACACCGGTAAGTTTGCGGAGGTCGATCCCGGCAAGACTGGCACCGAGATATGGCGAATCGTCAGGAACAGCCTGATAATCGAGATGGCCACCTTCAAGAACTGACAGGCCGCGACTCGGCGCATCAGTCTGCACCATTGAAGAGTAGTGCTTTTGGCGTAGCTCTGAGAGGACGTGTAAGATGCGACCCTCATCGCGGTTGAAACGGCGCATCAGGTTGGCACCAAGTTGCAGACTGGCCTCAAATTCATCGGGAATCACCTCGTCTGCGCCGAGTTGACAAAGGTGCTCAAGTTCTGCGACATAGCGGGTTCGCGCCAGAATGTAGAGATCCGGATTGCTCTGTCTGGCGATACTGATGGTGCGCGCCAGGGCAGCAGGATCGTTGATCGCCAGCACCAGGGCGTTGGCACGTTCTACGCCAAGTTTGCGCAGGACCTCGCTCGAAGCGATGTCGCCGTACACGATGAACTCACCTTCGCGACGACCCTTGCTGACATTTTCGGCATTCAGCTCCACATACTGATGAGGAATGTCAAAGCGCCGTAGAATTTGGCCAACGTTACGCCCCGAGAGTCCGTAACCGGCGATCAGAACGTGGCCGGAGAGATTGGCGGTACGCTCCTGCATCTCCGTATGAATCTCACCTACTGGCATACCGAACAATGCAGCAATTCCAGCGGACCAGCGCTCTGCCTGGGTAGCGATAAGTGGCGTGGTGATCATGGTCAGAGCGATAACCGCCAGGATCACCTGATAAGCAGTGTCGGGGATCAAGGCCAGGTCGGTAGCTTCCTTGAGAAAAACAAAAGAGAACTCTCCGGCCTGAAAGAGCAGCATCCCGCTCAGCAGAGCGATGCGCAGGGGATAGCGACAGAGAATGGTGGCAATCACCACTGCAGAGAATTTCACAATACTGATTATCACAGTCACGGTTAAAACCAACGGCCACTGGGCGATCACCAGGTCAAGGTTGACCAACATGCCAATTGAGACAAAAAAGATCGCCAGGAAAGTGTCGCGAAAAGGCAAGATATCTGATAGCGCCTGATGAGCATATGGGGATTCAGCCAGCGCCAGTCCAGCCAGAAATGCGCCCAACTCCAACGAAAGCCCGACCTTGCCGGTCAACCAGGCTGTCATCATAATCAGTGCCAGAATGGTAATGCGGAACAGTTCCGGAGAACGGGCCTTGAGAATGCTGAGCAAGATTGGTTGCAATAGATAGCGTGAGAAGAGCAGAATCCCGCCGAGCAGCAGGGTCACCTCAACGATTTTCCTGATGGAAAAGGTTAAATCCTGCCCGGCCAGCAGTGGTAGCATAACCAGAAAGAAGATCACCGCCAAATCCTGTGCCAGCAAGATACCCAAGGACATACGGCCATGTGCAGTATCAATTTCACCACGTTCGCTTAGCAGCTTAAGAACGATTGCCGTGGAGGAGAGGACCAATGCCATAGCAAGTGGAATCGCGGCTTTGATTTCCAATCCATAGAGGACGCCCAGGCCGATGAAGGCCGCACCACTGAGCAGCATCTGAGCAAGGCCGCCCCCCAGTAACAGACGCTTGAGGCGCAATAAGCGTGTCACTGAGAATTCCAGACCGATGGTGAAAAGCAGCAGGATCACGCCGAATTCGGCGATCACTTCGACCTGGTTGACATTCCTGATCAGATGCAGGCCGTAGGGGCCAGCGATCATACCGGAAGCCAGGTAGCCAATAATTGGTGACAGCCGCAACCGGGCAAAGAGCAGACCGCTGCCCAGAGCCAGGACGAGCAGGATCAGCAGATCGATGAGAAATTGGTGGTCAGACATCAGTAGCACTTCCAGAAAAGGTGTTTATTAGACAGGACCGCTCTGCTCTTAACTCTATACTATGGACCTGTGGCTCGCCATGAAAAAGAGCGAGAGAGTACTAAAGATAAGGTAGTGAAGAGGGTCACCTCCCCTATTGGTTCCTGCCGGTCAACTGTTCCTCTTGACATGGCCCAAAAAGCCGACTAAGTTGCGATCAATCGGCATCAGTCGAGTTGTGAAATTAATGTTACAAACCATTAATTCTCAAGGACTTACCAAATGATCGAACCTTTCAAAATGGGCTATACCGCCATCGGCGGGCTCGGGATTTTTATCCTTGGCATGAAGTACCTCTCCGATAGTCTGCAGTCGCTTTCGGGAGGCATGATTCGCAAAGCGATCTCCTCGGTGACCACCAACCGCTTTCTGGCGGTGCTGGTCGGCCTCTTTGTCACCACCTTCGTCCAGTCCTCATCTATCACAACGGTTATGGTTGTCGGCCTGACCAACGCTGGCCTGATGCAACTGACCCAGGCGATCGGCGTCATCCTCGGTGCCAACATCGGTACCACCATCACCGGCTGGATCCTGGCGGTCAAGGTTGGCAAATATGGCCTGCTATTGATTGCCCTCGGCGTCTTTCCGATGCTCTTTTCCAAGAACGATCGGATTTCAGCAAGTTCCAAGGTTATTGTCGCCCTAGGCCTGATCTTCTTCGGCCTAGAGATCATGAGTGGTGCTTTCAAGCCGCTACGTAGTGACGAAAGCTTCATGAACCTGATGTTGACTCTGGATGCCCAGTCGCTATTGAGTATCCTCGGTTGCGTTGCGATCGGCTGCATGATGACCATAGTTATCCAGAGCAGCTCGGCGATGCTCGGTATCACCATGGCTCTCGCTGTAACCGGAGCCATTCCACTCTATACGGCCATAGCTCTGGTCCTGGGTGAAAATATCGGCACAACCATCACCGCCCAGCTTGCCGCTATCGGTGGATCGATCGCCTCGCGGCGCGCGGCCATGGCCCATAGCGTGTTTAACGTGCTCGGGGGTTTTATCATCATTGCGATCTTCTCGCCCTACGTCAGTATGATCGAGGAGTTTGTGCCGGGCCTTGCCAACTATGTTGATGCCGAAGGCAATCGCCCCTACGTTGCCGCCCACATCGCTATGGCGCACACCTTCTTCAATGTCACTGCCACCCTGATCATGTTGCCGTTTCTCAATCATCTGGCCAATCTTGTCATCAGAATGATACCGGAGAAAGAAGGCGCCGAAAAAGGTTCCTTCAAGTATATCGGCTCTCCTGGCACCATGCCCGTGGCGATGGGCATTACGATGGTTTTTGAAGAGCTCAAGCGGATGCAGAGCCGTGTTCACAAGATCTTGCGTCATGCTGACAGCTTTCTGCATCGCGACCTCAAGGGGCGCGATCGCTTCTACCGCAAGGTGAAGGAACTGGAAGATGAAACTGATGTCATGCAGCACGAGATCACGAGCTTTACCGTCACCCTGATGCAGTCCGGCAGTGCCAACAAAGACCAGTCGGATCGTGCCTACAGCTATATACGTGCTGCCGACGAGCTTGAGTCGATTGCCGACTACGCCGCGTCCCTCTGTTCATACATGAGACGTCTCGAAAAACACGAGCTCGATTTCACTGAAGGTGGTTGGAAAGACCTGCACAATTTTCATCACGAGGTGTTCTCCTTCTTTACCCAGGTCTGTCGTGCCTTCAACGATGAGGACGTGAGCAGTACGCGCAAAATTTACGACGAGGCCAATCGCCTCAACGATCTGGCTGATGAGGTTCGTAAAGCACACCTTGTCCGGATGAAGGGGGGCTCCTGCGGCGCTCTGCCCGCCCTGACCTTTAGCGACATGGCGGTTGCCCTGCGCCGGATCAAGAATCACACGGTCAACCTGCACGAAGCGCTCTTCCACGAGAGCTCGTCAGAGGCCTGATGGCTTCGATACCAAAGCAAAAAGGATCGAAACCTGACCCGATCTATATGACGCCCGCCTGTGCTTTGAGATTGCGAGCTGAGCTCAAAGAGATCTTGTACAAACTCCGTCCCGAGATGGCTAATACTGCGGCGTGGGCCGCAAGTAATGGTGATCGATCTGAAAACGCCGATTATCATTACGCCAAAAAGAAACTCAGGCAATATGATGGGCGTATCCGTTTCCTGAGCAAACGCCTGGAAAATGCGACCATCGTTGATCCGGTTGAGCAGCAGAAAGTTGCTAACGGCAAGGTCTTTTTTGGCTGCACCGTCACCGTTGAAAACGAGGCAGGAGAAGAGAAGGTTTTCAGTATTGTCGGTGCTGATGAATTTGATCTCTCACGTGGTTACGTGAGTTGGGTTTCCCCCATCGGCCGCGCCCTGCTTGGTTCATCAGAGGGGGACTCGGTTACCTTTGCAACTCCCGGTGGTCGATCAGAACTGGAGATTATCAAGGTCGAGTACAAGGCTCTCGATTAAAGTTGGTCGTGCAAACGCTGCACAGGCCCCTCTTAACTCTTGCAGGAGAAAATGATAGACATCGATCTGGTTCTGTTACGCAACCTGTTAAAGAAAAGAACCAACGAAATTGAAGTGATGGTTGCCGGGACCGGCTATCTGGTCAGAACTGTCGTCGGTGTCGGCACCTTTTTACTCGATAACCATGGTGACTTTGATCTGCTGACGGCCAAACAACAAGTCACTTTTGAAAAATTCCTTAAACCGTTATTGGAGACACCTCCCCAGTAACCGGACCTCAACAAAGTGCAATACGGGAGTAAGCTATGGAAAATCAGGACCCTCGGCCACGTAGTGGTGAGCTTGACGACATCCTCGGCGTTAAATTTCCTGTCTTGGATGATGGCTTCATTCGCGTTATTGATTACATGGGGACAGATGCTTCCATCGTGCAGGCAGCGCGCGTCTCTTATGGCGTTGGCACAAAAAAAGTCAGTGAAGACCGCAACCTGATTCGCTACCTTCTGCGCCACAGACACACAACCCCCTTTGAAATGTGTGAGCTCAAACTTCATGTGCGGGTGCCGATGGATTGCTGGCGACAATGGATCCGGCACAGAACTGCAAGTGTCAACGAATACTCCACCCGTTATTCCATAGCTGTTGATGCCTGTCGCACAACCCAGCCCGATGAGTGGCGTTCGCAATCGGATGTCAACAAACAAGGCAGTGGTGAAGCGATCAGCCAAGAGCTTGGGGAGAAACTGAGCAAGTCTGAAGCTGACTTTCATGCCGTCAGCAAGGAGCTCTATGCAAATCGTCTTGAATGTGGAGTCGCAAGAGAGCAGGCGCGCAAGGATCTGCCGCTCTCTACCTACACAGAAGCCTACTGGAAAGTCGATCTGCACAACCTGCTGCATTTTTTGTCGTTACGTATGGATTCGCATGCCCAATATGAGATCCGCGAGTATGCTCAACTGATTGGTCGGGAGATTGTCAGTAAATGGGTTCCCTACAGCTGGGAAGCTTTTCTCGAATATCGTTTTAATGGTCTTTACCTGTCTGATTCTGAAACCAGAGTTCTCTCGCTCCTTGGCCAGGGTAAAAAAGCTGAAGCCAAGCAGTTGCTGCATGAGATGAACTGGTTGCAGGAAAAAGAGTCCGTGATTAAGGAATCTCGGGAAGCTGCGGAGTTTAAAGAGAAGTTGAAAAAGATGGGAATGCCCACGCCGTGGTAGCAAGCATTCCTCTGTCGAACTATCAAATAACCCTTGCCTACGATGGGCGGTCTTTTTTTGGCTGGCAGCGACATGGAGATAAGCCAACCGTTCAGTTCACCCTTGAGCAGGCAGTGTCAAAAGTATTTGGTGTCCGGGTTCCGGCACAAGGCTCAGGTCGTACAGATCGCGGTACTCATGCCCATGGTCAGGTGGCGAGTCTCCAACTTCCGGCCGGAACACAGCCCGAGCTCATCAAAGAAAAGCTCAACCAGATCCTGCCGGCGGCGGTGCGCATCATCGCTGTGAGTTGCGCAGCAAGTGACTTTCATGCCTGCGACTCAGCCATCGCCAAGCACTACCGCTACCTTATCTGGAATGACCGCCAACTCCCTGCAGAGCGCGATGGCAGGGTATGGCACGTCAAGGAACCGCTTGATGTACAGGCGATGAGTGATGCGTGTTCGGTTTTCATCGGCGAGCAGGATTTTGCTTCATTTGCAACGAAGACCAACTTCAAGCAAAAGTCGACGCACCGCACCGTTACCGAGGCTGCACTCAGCCACGAGCTGCCACTCATCACTTTCGATATCTGTGCGGATGGATTCCTCTATAAGATGGTGCGCAACATTGTCCGTGCACTCGTCAAGGTCGGCGAAGGACGCTACACTCGTGAGGATCTCGTTCGGATTATTGAAGCAAAGGACCGCCAGGCTGCTCCAGGGACTGCTCCGGCATCCGGTCTTTACCTGGAACGCGTCTTCTATTCGCCAGACGAGCTTGCAGAAACGGTTGAACAAAAGGCTCCTCGATGAACCAATTTGAACACCAGCGTCACAAGGACGGATCTGCGCTCAGCCGAGCGCGAGAACTTATTGTCGCCTGCGCCCCCATGCGTAGTAACGTCAATATATCGAGTGTCGCCAGAACAGCGAGTGCCTGCGCTGTAGAGCGACTTGTCTTGACCGGTAATGTAACTCTGATCTCAAAAATCGCCCGCGATGGAGCTGAAGAGCTTGATATCTCGATTCACCGCAGCTTGGCGCCGATTCTTCGCAAGTTGCGCAGCGACGGCTATCGCTTAGTGGGGTTGGAGCAGACCACCAATTCAACGAGCATGCATAGCTACTCTTTTGCGCGACGCACGGTCCTGGTCGTTGGCAACGAGCGCACTGGCTTAACGCCGGAGATTCTGGAATGATTGGACGATGTGGTCGAGATCCCGGTTTACGGTCTTCCTCACAGCTTCAACGCCGCGACCGCTGCCAGCATGGCGCTGTACGAATATTGTCGGCAGTTTCCCACCGGGTGATCTGTTCCAAATAGTAAGAGCGTTAGCGAGCAACCTGCGCTCCAACAATCCCTGCTTGTAATGTCTTGATCTGCTCCTGAGTCAGTTTCCCCGTCAGACCAAGATCAAAAATCTTCTGACTTCCGGCAGTAACCGTACCCTTTAAGTTGTGTCGGAGCTTCTGCACTTTGCCTGCAGCATTCCTGGCTTGCAGAATCAGCACGATCCGGTCGATATCTCTCGGCGTCGGATTGCTGATCTGCACGACGATTCTGCCCTGGGCGTCCTGGCCTGCTCTGACTTCGATATATTTAGCAGGGTTATCCTTCAAGTCCAGATCAACCAGCGCACCGTAGGCCTTCTCGCCCAGCTCGCCCTCACTACCCACCTTGACATAATACGCTTTAGCTTCATTCAGGCGGCCAGCTCTTTGAGCCAGATTGCCGAGCGAGTTATAGGCATCAGCAGTGGGCAGAATCCCGACACTGCGTTCCAGGTCAGACTGGGCCTGAATGTTAAGCTGCAACTGTTCTTCCACCTTGCCGCGCTGCAGATAGTAGTAAAAGAAATCCGGGTTCAGTTGGGTTGCTTTGTAATACTGCTGTAGCGCCGGTTTCAGCCGCTGCTTTTCCTGTTCCACATCGCCCATCAATCCATAGAACAAGGCCTCTTTTGGCTCCAGTGCGATGGCTTGTTGCGCCAGACGTCCTGCTGTTGCAGTCTCATCCTTGGTGAGCGCCTTGCGACCCTCATCATAGGCCTCGTAAGCTGGCTTGGTTTTGAGCAGATGGGCAATCTTGGCGCGATAACGCGCGATCCCCATCTCTCCGCCTTTGGGCATTGTCGCTGCCAGCTTGATATTGTTCTGCACGCGTTCCTGAGACGGTGGATGGCTGGCAAAGAGACCCGTCATCCAATCTTGTTGCTTGCCTTCAGAGAGCTTGACAAAGGTGCGCTGCAGATTGACAGCGCCCTGTGGATCGTAACCGGCACGCACCATGTACTGCATACCGTAGAAGTCCGACTCACGTTCGGCATCGCGGCCGTATTTTTGGGTGATCAGTTGCGCACCGAGGCCCGCGCCCATCTGGGCCAGATTTGCATAGCTGGTCCCCTGGGTAGCAAGAGCGGCTCCTGCAGCACCAGCTTGAAGCAACATCCCTTTCGACATACTCTGGGCACCATGCCTGGCTGCTGCATGCACAATCTCGTGGCCAAGCACAGCTGCCAGTTCAGCTTCACTCTGCAACTCCGTCAAGAGGCCGCGGTTGATGGAAATTTTGCCGCCGGGCAACGCCCAGGCGTTGGGTACGGAACTATTTATTACTTTGAACTCATAAGGAAGCGTGCGGTCACTCACCGCTGCCAGCTTCTGCCCCACCAGACTCACATAGGCGGTCAGCTCGTGATCTACGACGTAATCTCCCCCCTGCGATTGGCGTGCAGGTGCATACTGCTCCTCGCCAATGGCAAGCTCCTGTTGTTCACTGACCAGGCTTAACTCGTTCTTGCCGGTCACCGGATTAACTGCACAGCCAGCGAGCAAGACAAACATTGTCCAAAGTAATAGTTGCTTTTTCACCATTGAATATCCTTTTCGTTACGTGTCACCTCTTGCATTGAATTGACGATGACCACGTTTTCAACACTCTACTTGAGGTGTCGAGAGACAGAAGATTGATTTTAACATTCATAATGGGAGCACACAAATTTTAAGCCTTGAATGCCTTTTTTGTGAATGCATAAACGCGATCCTGAAGCATTCATGTGACTTAATTGTAACGCAAACAAAAGCTATATTGATTGTACCTCCACCTCAAAACACATTACAGTTCTCCACCGATTCGGCAGAGATGGAACCAACTAACGGGCTGCAATTAAGTAGGGTGTCACCAGAACTCCGCAGAAAGAGCCCAGGTTGCACATTAGGTGACATCGGGTAATGTCGAACTCAAGCAGCCTGTCGGACAATCAATAAACTGGCTGCAAATTCGTCTGTTTGGTCCATATTTCAGCTTCTTTTCGACCAATAGCTACGGCTATTACTCTCAAATGAGCCAAAATCTGGCCTCAAACATTCAAATTTTCGCTTCAGCCCTGATTGTCCGACAGGCTGCTAGACTGCAGAGATGTGCAACGATTTATTTAACCGTTCCGTAAATTAAGGAGACGATATGAAAATCCTGATCGTACTGACCTCTCATGACAAGCTCGGCGATACTGGCGAAAAAACCGGTTTCTGGCTGGAAGAATTTGCTGCTCCCTACTATGTTTTTAAGGATGCAGGCGCGGAACTCACTTTAGCGTCACCGCTCGGTGGCCACCCGCCACTTGATCCGAAAAGCGATGCTCCCGATTTTCAAACCGATGCCACGCGCCGTTTTGAAACAGATGCTGCTGCACAGGCAGCCCTGAGCCACACGCTCAAACTGGAAGATGTCTCCGCAGATGATTTTGACGCTGTTTTTTACCCCGGCGGGCATGGTCCTCTGTGGGATTTAGCTGAAGATGTGGCCTCTATTACCCTGATCGAAACCATGCTTTCCACCAACAAACCTGTCGCCGCCGTTTGCCATGCCCCCGCTGTGCTGCGTCATCCCAAAACATCCGACGGTACCTCCGTCGTACAGGGCAAGGCGGTCACCGGTTTCACCAATACCGAGGAAGAATCGGTCGCGCTCACGGAGGTCGTGCCGTTCCTGGTCGAGGATATGCTCAAGCAGAATGGCGCCAACTTTTCCAGGGCTGAGGACTGGCAGGCCCATGTCGTTACGGACGGCCTGTTGATCACGGGGCAGAACCCGGCATCATCGGAACCGGTGGCCAAGGCCCTGCTGGCAAAGTTGTCCTGAATCAAGAGATGTGAATGCCAAACACCGAACGTCCACAATACCTGAGAGCTCATGGCTTCTTCAAGCAGTGGTAAAGTTCACTTCCTGCCGCTTTCACGATCGTCTTATCTTTTTCCTCCGTCGGATTGATCACCTCCGGCCAGCGTCCAGGCATAGGCTCGGCACCTTCTTTTGCCCGGGCACTGGGAGAAGAATCAGCCAGAATCGGATTTTGGTGGATGTCGACACAATCCACAGCCCAACTGAACTCGATCGGTATGCCGTTGGGATCATGAGCATAGACAGAGTGGATAAAACCGTGGTCTTTCACATTCGTGCAGGGGAACCCAGCGGCATCCAACTTGTCCTTGAGCTCCCACAGGTCTTCACTCTTTTCGACACCAAAGGCGACGTGGTCAAAGATAAAGGGGCCTTTCACTGGGGAACCATGAACCTTGGCAGGCACAGCTTCAACATCTTTCCATTCAAAAAATGCAATCAGATCGTTATCGGAAATTTCAAAAAAATAATGCCTGAATCCAGGTTCCCCAACCCCTGCCACCATGCGCATTTCCAGGAGATCCCGCCAGAATAGAATGGTTCGGTCCATGTCCCCGGTCGCCATGGCCAGATGATTGACTCCTGTGTATTTCATGCTGCCTCCGCTGAAGATAAAGGGCCTATAATTTATAAGTGCGACAACAAGTATAAATTATAAACTCAGTTCAGCAAGGTTCCGGAACCTGCACTTTTTCGAGTTTACACTATGGAAGAGAGACGGAAGCTCTGTCAGGCGTAGCAGTGCCAGTGAATGGCTTAGGATGATCTTTTGGAATGAACAGGAAAGAAGTAGATTATCAACTCCGCGATAAGTATGCCGCAAACGACTCCTATTGTATTAGCAGCCATATCCTGCCACTCCCCATATCGATTCACATAGGGCTGCAATAATTCAATGATGCCGCTAAAGACAATAAAAAATAAACCGATTTTTTTCCAATGCTTTGGCTTGCGTAGAGCGGTAGGAAACACCAGGGCGGCGTAAGCGATAAAGTGGTGAATTTTATCACTGCCCGGTACAGAAGGTAAACTTTCTAGAGGCCAGAGAGATAAGGTCGTAATGACTACAAGAGTAAACAGTGTGAGAGCAATCCAATAGCTTTTTATGTAGGTCTGTAGTGTATTCATTCTAGTTTTTTTGAATTCGACTCGTGAATATACGGAATTACTTCCGATACATTCCCCAATTAGTTCGAGTCCTGCACGGCTCCCCAGTCAGGACGAAGGTGGGCACTGGGAAGAAGGGCTGATATTGTTTAACGGTTTTGATAACCGGCGGCTACGTGAGGTTTAGGCCACCATCGCAATTTGGTTTTGCTTTTCGAGTATGCGCCAAACTTATTCCGTCCGGTTGATTTGATTGTTGGGCCTATGCTGCAGACTCGTGCTGAATGTCCCAGCCAGGAAAGACTAAAACTGCTGGGTGACACTGAAGTGCTCTTGCAAACACCTTAGCTCTCTCAACTCCAAGCTTGATTCTGTTATTTTCTATTGCTGATATTGTTGATTGTGGAATGTTTGTCATTGCCGCCAACTCGTTTTGACTAAGTGCTTGAAATTCTCGAATGATTCTTAAAGAATCACCGACAGAAACTTCAATTAATCTTTTTGCTTTGTTGTAATTTGCCATACTATTTCCTCCTATAGTCGTGAGGAGTGATTTTTTCTACTAGGATGTGTAATTGTTCCTTCTCCACTTTGTAAATAACTCTATACTGCAGATTAAGCCGTGAAGATCGGTATCCTTTCCATTGTCCAGATAACGATTCATCATGCAGACCTTTAAGTTGGCGTAGTCCTTGTGGTCCTGATAATGCAACTATATCCTTCCACTTTTCATACCTTTTGAGGACTTCAACAGGAGCTGACTGCAGTTGCTTTGCTACACTACGATGTTCATATATTGTCCACATACTGTTTATAGTATAGATGTCATAGATGGTATGTCAACGCTTTTTGTTTGCCCAACGGTTGAGATAAGCGGCGGCAACGAACTGGTCACGTTACCACCGCAATTTGATTTTTCTTTTCGTGAACCACACCTGCGTTTTCCGTCCGCTTGATTTGATGGTTGTGCGGTTTTATATCAACGACTCAAGCGAGCACTAACTAATCTGTTGATACTTACACCTGATTCAGCTGCTTGGATTGCAAGATCGCGATGAACTTCCGGAGGTAAGCGAACCATAAATTTGCCACTATAATTTTTGTTGGCAATTGGCTGTGGAATTTCCTCTCCATTTTCTTTCATGTCCATTATTACTTCAGAGATGATATTGCGAATACCTTTTAAGGCTGCTTCGGGAGTCTTGGAAAGCCAGCTTAAACTGGAGAATTCCACGCAGAGGCCGACATATTCGTTGTCTTCTGCTGACCAGGTAACTCGATATGTGTAATGATCATTTTTTAATGTCATTTTCCACCTCCATTCTCTCTATGGCTTTAAGCACCTGTTTGACCTGATATGCTTTAGCTTTGCCTTTGCTGTTTTGAATGTTAACGCGTGGATCACCTTGCCACGGAGTTTTGTAGATTCTGTGACTACTTCCTGACTGTCGAGCTTCACCAAAGTAATGTTTGCAGATTTTGCATAAGTCTGTAAAGCGAACGGTTCTTGATAACCGGCGGCAACGCGAACTTGCGTGACCCACCGCAATTTAGATTTCGCTTTTCAATTTAGTGCAGTCGTATTTTCCGTCCGGTTGATTTGATACTAGTGCAGGCCCCCTCCCAGATACCGGACCATCCGGTATCCTTTGAGTAGACAACAAACCTCAAAGAAAAGGAGCCTACACCATGAGATTCTACAACAAACAGCACGATTATTATTGCGGTATCGATCTGCA
>JAJRRB010000005.1 GCA_024279915.1 Deltaproteobacteria bacterium | reverse complement strand
GGACACCCTTGCCGTTCAGCTAGCGGTTCCCGTCATCAGGGTCCGCAGAGGACTTTCACCTCCAAGTCACCAATCAGCCACCACAGCCGATCAGATGGCGCTTACGCACCACGCGCCATGCCTGGCGCACAAAACAAAAGGCCTAACCATTTCTGGCTAAGCCCTTGATAATATGGCGGAGGGGGTGGGATTTGAACCCACGGTACGCGTAAACGTACAACAGATTTCGAGTCTGTCACCTTCGGCCGCTCGGACACCCCTCCGTGGGTGTTCTCTTTAGGAGGACCTTTATAATGTCTTTTTGATTTTTTTTCCAGCTCTTAATTCTTTAAAAAAGCCGCGCAGCAACTGACTGCATTCTGTGCCAAGCACATCTTCGGTGACTTCGACTTTGTGGTTGAAGCGCTCATCCTGAGCAAAATCGTAAATGGAACCGACCGCCCCGGCGCGCGGATCGCGGCAAGCGTAAACCAGGCGCGGGATGCGCGCCAGAATCATCGCTCCCATGCACATCACGCACGGTTCCAGAGTCACGTAAAGCGTGGTATCGAGCAGACGCCAGTGACCAATATGCTCCGCGGCCTGGCGGATTGCCACCATCTCAGCGTGGGTGGTCGGATCGTTACTCGTCTCGCGCAGGTTATGACCGCGACCGATGATTTAGCCATTAAAAATGACAACCGCGCCGATCGGCACCTCGCCCAAAGCCTTGGCATCTTCAGCCTCACCGAGGGCGGCCTGCATGAAAACAACATCCTGATCTTCTGACGAGTGCAATGTTTTCTCTTCCTCTAAAGACTGAAACAGTGAGTTCATGGTGTACTTTACGCCGCACAATCAAATGTGCGGATTGACGCAGAGATTGCGGAAAAGGGCCGTTTCCAGACGAAAACTAACAGGTAAAATCAACCTCAACGGCAGTCCCATCCAAACAAACCGTGCTTTTCACTGCCGGTGTTTCAGCGATAACACACCCTCCACGAATAACCTGCAAACGTGCTGATTTAAGACGCAGCGCCTCGATTCGGTCAGCCGCTTGTAATACCACCATATCAGCGCGACAACCCGGCTCCAGTCCGTAGCCTGCCAGCCCCATCACCTTGGCGGCATTGTAAGTCACCGCATTGAACAGCGACTCCATCTCCTGCACACCACTCATATGCAGAGCATGCACTCCCATGTGCGCAACCTCAAGCATGTCATGGCTGCCAAGTGGATACCAGGGATCGAGGATATCATCGTGACCGAGCGCAACGTTTATCCCTTCCTCCAGCAGTTCCTTAACTCGGGTCAGGCCGCGGCGCTTAGGATAGTTGTCGTGACGGCCCTGCAACACCTTGCTGACCAGAGGATTGCAAACGACATGCAGTTCGGCCTCAGCCATAAGCGGCAATAATTTGCTGACATAATAGTTGTCCATAGAATGCATCGAGGTCAGGTGCGAACCTGTGACACGGCCCTGCATGCCCAAGCGGACGGTTTCGGCGGTCAGGGTTTCGATATGACGAGAGTGCGGATCGTCCGACTCGTCACAATGCATATCGATCATCAGGCCACGCTCGGCAGCCAATTCGCACAAGAATCGAACCGACTCACCCCCGGCGGCCATGGTCCGCTCAAAATGCGGAATGCCGCCCACGACATCCACCCCCATATCGAGGGCCCGCGTCAGACTTCTCACCGCATCAGGGTCGCGCAGATAGCCATCCTGAGGAAAAGCCACCAGCTGCAAATCGACATAGGGTCGCATCTGCTCACGCACTTCGAGCAGGGCTTCCACAGCAGTCAGCTTCGGATCACAGATATCCACATGCGTGCGGATTGCCAGTGTGCCTTGTGCTATTGACCAGTTCAACAATTTGAGGGCTCGCGCTTTGACCAGATCAAACGTTTGCAAAGGCTTAAGGTCGCCCCAGATGGCAATCCCTTCGAGCAGGGTGCCACTTTCGTTGCGACGCGACTGTCCTATCAGGGACAAGGTTGCGTCCAAATGAAAATGACTGTCGACAAAAGGTGGTGTGACCAGGCGTCCAGCGGCATCAATTTCACGCAGAGCCTCGCCCTCAACATGGGAGGACACGGCGACAATCTTGCCCGCTTGGCAGGCGATATCCTGGGGGCTTTGTTTGCCGACAATGGTGGCCTGACGAACAATCAGATCAAACATGGAGTTCTCCTTTTACCTTTCTCCTGGCCTTTACCTCTCACCCCGCCGGAACGGCACGAGCAAGGCTTTCGGATAGGCGGCGCGACGGGACATGATAATCAGGGCAACAATGCTCATGACATAGGGAGCCATCAAGTAAAACTGATAGGGGATCGCCGCGGAAGCCTGTTGCTGTACACGCATCTGCATCGCATCGAAAGCAGCGAAGAAGAGCGCACCGAGCAGAGCCTTGCCTGGCTTCCAGGAAGCGAACACCACCAGCGCTATGCAGATCCAGCCACGGCCGTTGGTCATGCCGATATAGAAGGCGTCAAAGGCCGAGAGAGTCAGAAAGCTGCCACCGACTGCCATCAGGGCACTACCAAAAATCACCGCACCGCTGCGCACCCGATGCACGTTGATACCTTGCGCTTCGGCCGCCATGGGGTTTTCGCCGACCATGCGAACCGCCAGCCCCAGCGGCGTGTAAAACAGACCATAGCCGACCACGACCACTATCAGCAGAGCCAGCCAGGTGAGTGGCGACAGCACAAAGAGGGCCTCACCGAGTACCGGAATTTCACTGAAGAAGGGCAGCGACCAGCTTTCAAAGGGAACAATTTTAGGCGGGGTGGTCACATTGGGCAGCATCATGCGGAAGACGAAATAACTCAGGCTTGAAGCCAGCATGGTGATGCCCAGGCCGGTCACATGCTGCGAAAGACCCAGGTAAACGGAAAAAAGACTGTGCAGCAGACCGAACATGCCGCCAACAAAGGCCGCGAAGAGAACTCCACCCCAGAGATCTCCGCCCTGGTAAACCCACATCCAACCGGCCATGGAACCAGCGGTCATAATGCCTTCGATGCCAAGGTTGAGCACCCCTGAGCGCTCACAAACCAGCTCGCCGAGGGTGCCGAAAATCAATGGGGTCGCCATGCGCAAAGTGGCCGCCCAGAAACCGGCTACGAAGAGAAAATCAAAGAAGTCGCCCATCGTCTACTTCCACCTGATCCGGTAGCGAGTCAGCAACATACTCACCAGCACGGTTAAAAGAGAGACTGCAGTGATGACCTCGGCAATATAGTTAGAGACCGAAAGAGCCCTGCTCATGGAATCGGCACCGTTGAAAACCACTGCGACAAAAAAAGCTGAGAGGATCACGCCCAGGGGGTGGAGTCCGGCCAGCATGGCGACGACGATACCGGTATAGCCAAAACCGGGAGAGAGGTCGAGGGTCAGGTAACCTTTGAGACCGATCAATTCGCAGACCCCGGCCATACCGGCCAGGCCACCACTGATCAGCGCGGTGCGGATGATGGTGCGATTAACCGGCACTCCGGCAAACCTGGCCGCCTCTGGGTTAGCTCCCACCGCACGTATTTCATAACCCCAGACGGTGAAGCGCATCAAGACCCAGATGCCGAAGGCACTCGCCAAGGCAACCAGAAAACCTGCGTGTAAGCGGGTCTTGGCCAAAAGAATCGGTAACAGACCCTGATCGATAATCGGTGCCGCCTGGGGCCAGCCCATGGCCATGGGATCTTTCCAGGGGCCAAAGACCAGATAGTTGACCAGCAGCAGAATGATAAAGTTTAAGAGCAGCGTGGTGACGACTTCGTCGACCTTGAGGTGAGTCTTGAGCAGGGTCGGCACCAGCAAGAGCAACCCGCCTGCTAAGGCACCGGCAAGGAAAAGGGTGGGGACTAACAGGTAGGGCGACCATTCCAGAAAGCCGGTGCCGAGCATGGTGGCCGCACAGGCTCCCATATAGAGTTGGCCTTCACCGCCGATATTCCAGAGCTTGGCCCGAAACGCCACAGCGGCGGCCAGACCGGTGAGAATCAGCACCGTCGTTCGAGTCAGCGTTTCACTGATCGCAAAGCGTGAACCGAGCGCGCCCTTAAAGAGCAGCACATAGGCTTCGGTTATGGAACTTCCGGACCAGAGGATCAACAGCGAACAGATCGCCATGGCAGCCAGTACGGCAAGGATCGGGCCGGCAATGGCCATTGCCAGAGAGACATGATCGCGTGGTTCAAGACGCATGAATGAAAACCCTTGAGAGAGTGGTGATTCCTGACATCAGGCCGCCTTTGGCGCGGTTGTCTGATGGCCACTCATCAGCAGCCCCAACTCCTGCAATGAGATGTTTTCGGGGTCAAGAGATTCGCTCAGACGGCCGTGGTAAATAACCTGAATGCGATCACAGAGTTGTAGCAACTCATCGAGATCTTCAGAGATCAGCAGAACTCCGGCGCCCCGCTGGCGGGCCTCAAGCAGCTGGCTATGGACGTAAGCTGTAGCACCGACATCCAAACCCCAGGTCGGTTGATGAGCAAGAATCACTATTGGCTTTTTCGACAGCACCCGGGCCAGAATCAGTTTCTGCATATTGCCCCCGGAAAGCTTACGAACCTGGGCAGCGACACCGGGACAACGCACATCGAAGTCTTCGATCAGTTGGCGGGCGTGTTCCTTCAGAACGTTAAAGCGAAGAAAGCCGAAATTGGAAAACTTTTTATCACGGTAGCTCTCGGAGGCGAGATTTTCGGTAATGGTCATATCACCAATCAGGCCAAGCCCGATGCGATCTTCAACAATCCGACCAATACCATACCTGATCATAGTGCTTGGTTTAGGTATAATTTCTCCGGCCCCACGCAGGGTCAATCGACCTTCATCAGGCTTTTGCAGACCGGAGAGCAGATCGGCGAGCTGCGCCTGGCCATGGCCGGAGACCCCGGCAATACCGACAATTTCGCCGGCGCGCAAAGTTAAGTTGGCCTGGTCGAGTAAACGTTTATGCTGCGTACCGAAGACAGTGACCTGATCGAGACTCAGGAGGATCTCTCCTGCCTCTTGTGGAGTCCGTTTCGGCTCGGGAATCTCCCGTCCGACCATCGCCTCGGCCAGAGCTTCGCGACTGGTCTGTGTCGTCTCGGCTTGCAACACCACCTTACCGTTGCGCAACACTGCGACTCGATCACTGATCGCCATCACTTCGGCAAGTTTGTGGGAGATGAAGACCACAGCCAGGCCACGCTTGAGCAACTGCCGCAGGGTGGCAAATAAACTTTCGACCTCGGGCGGAGTCAGCACCGCCGTCGGTTCATCCATAATCAGAATACGTGCATTACGATAGAGCGCTTTGAGAA
This sequence comes from Deltaproteobacteria bacterium, assembly GCA_024279915.1. GTDB lineage: Bacteria > Desulfobacterota > Desulfuromonadia > Desulfuromonadales > BM103 > M0040. The sequence goes on along the minus strand of JAJRRB010000005.1, from coordinate 51,280 downwards.
TTTCAACCCGCTGCATTTCACCAACCGAAAGGTCTTTAACTTGCGCTTTAGGGTCAACGGTCAGGCCAAACTCCTGCGAGAGCCGGTCAAGTTTGGCAAGAGCAGCGCGCATATGCTGAGTGACGCCCCAGAGAGGTTCCGTCCCCAGAATGATATTTTCCAGCACGGTCAGATTGTCTGCCAGGGTGAAGTGCTGATGCACCATGCCCACGCCAGCCTCAATAGCGGCGCGTGGCTTGCCCGGAGGCAGCTCCTGGTCGAAGACCGTCACTGAGCCCTCGTCGGCCACATAATGGCCAAAGAGGATATTCATCAGCGTTGTCTGGCCGGCACCGTTCTCTCCGAGGAGGGCAAGGACTTCCCCTTCGGCCAGTTCCAGGTCGATGGCATTATTGGCCAGGAGCGGGCCAAAGTGCTTGCTGATCTTATTCAGGCTCATGACGATAGTGCGTGACACGGTTCAACCTTACTTTCTGTCCGGAAACCGCCTTTTTCCGCAATCTCTGCGTCAATCTGCACATTTGATTGTGCGGCGTAAAGTACTACGCCTCCGCTCAAATGCTTGATTTCCTTGACCTTGCGAAAAATTGCTGGTTTCCAAATCAGAAATCTACATTGTGAAAAGTCAGTATGTCGACTTAGGTTCGTCATCATTGATCGGCACGATCAGAGTCCCGGCGAGAATGTGACTTTTCGCCAGTTCAACCTTGGTTTTGACTTCGACCGGGATTTTCGCGTCAAATTCATAGTAGGGGGCGAGGGAAGCACCACCCTTGGCCATCATCGTCCACTCACGATAATCTTCGGCTTTGAAATCACCCTTTTTTACGCGCTCAATCGCATGCGCAATGGCTGCTTCCATATGCCACATGGCAGAGGTCACGACAACGTCCTTGCCGTTCTCTTCCTTGTTCATATCGTTAACATTGCCAAACGCGATGATGCCCTGCTGGCGTGCAGCATCAACCACCCCCGCGCGCTCAGCATAAAGCACATCACCTCCAGCCTCGACCTGGGCAAAGGCGAATTCTTTGGCCTTTGGCGGATCGTACCAGGAGCCGATAAAGGAGACCTTGAACTCGACCATCGGGTTGACCGAACGGGCGCCAGTCATAAAGGCATTGAAGAGACGGTTGACCTCGCCGATAGGATAGCCGCCGACCATCCCAATCTTACCCGTTTTGGTCATGGAACCGGCAATGATGCCCATCAGGTAGCAAGGCTCATGGATGTAGTTATCAAAAACCGCAAAATTATTTTTAACCGGGCCGAATGAGTCACCCATCAGAAAAGCCACATTCGGGTAATCTTTGGCAACTTTATGGGCTTCACGAGAAATTCCGAAGGCCTCGCCAACGATCAGCTTGACGCCGCTCTCCGCGTATTCACGCAGCACACGGATATAATCGGTATTGGCGACTTTCCCCGAATAGACATAGTCAATATCACCCGCTGCCTGGGCTTTCAGAAGCCCTTTGTGCTGGACCGCATCCCATTTCTGCTGGATCGGCTGGGTATAAATACCGGATACCTTGATTTTTTCTGCAAAAGCAGAGCCCATCGCAAGCACAGAGAAGAGCAAAACCAAGCTGAGCGATTTACAAATTACGGGTAAAAACCTTTTCATGACTGCCTCCTTTAAAGTTAACCAACAAAATGGTGAGTAATTTCAAAAAATAATCTTTTAAGCAGAGAGCAACATATAACAAAACGCGCCTCGCCGAAAGTTCCTTTGCATTAAACATTTGCATGTTTTTTTGATTGTGACGCTTTGATTGATGTTTCAAATCGTATCGGTTGCTACTTGCGGTGGTTATCGGGTTTTGAGTTTGACAAGGTTTCGGCTGTAAGGTAGAAGAGGAAGGTACTTATAGAGCATGACCCAACCATTTTTAATCTAGGGAGTGACAATGAAAAAATTTGCTTTGCTGATGCTTGCTTTGATGTTGATTCTGCCCCAGTTTGCCACGACTGCCGAGGCGAATGAGAAGAAAATCAAGGCTGGCTTTATTTATGTCGGCCCGGTCGGCGATGCTGGCTGGACCTATGCGCACGACGAGGGCCGCAAAGGAATGGAAGCCCTGCCTTTTGTCGAACCGTCGACTTTTATCGAATCGGTACCGGAAGGTGCTGAATCCGCCCGCGTAATTACCGGCCTGGTGCGTAAGGGCCACAACCTGGTTTTCACTACCAGCTTTGGCTATATGGACGCCACTCTTGATGTCGCGAGGCGCAACAAAGATGTGGTCTTTATGCATTGCTCCGGTTACAAGGCCGCCGAGAACGTCGGTAACTATTTTGGCCGCATGTATGAGCCGCGCTACCTCTCCGGCATCGTTGCTGGCAAGATGACCAAGGCCAACATTATCGGCTACATTGCCGCTTTCCCGATCCCCGAGGTTATTCGCGGCATCAACGCCTTCACTCTCGGCGTACGCAGTGTCAACCCGAAAGCAGAAGTCCGCGTGGTCTGGACCCAGACCTGGTTCGATCCAGGTGTCGAGCGCGACGCTGCCGACAGCCTGCTTGATGTCGGCTCTGACGTTCTGACCATGCACCAGGATGCACCGGCAACTCTGCAGGCCGCCGAAGCACGTGGCGCCTATGTGATCGGTTACAATACGGATATGCGCTCTTTTGCGCCCAACGCCTTTCTCACTGCTCCAGTCTGGAACTGGGGCCCGCTCTACGCCAAGACCGCCCAGCAAGTTAAAGACGGCACCTGGAAGTCTGAATCGATCTGGTGGGGCATGAAAGAGGATCTGGTTCAACTGGCTCCGCTCAGTGACAAGGTGCCTGCTGAGGTCAAAGCACTCGTTAGCGAAAAAACTGCGGCGGTCAAATCCGGCAAGCTGCATCCCTTTGCCGGGCCGATCAAAGATCAGAGCGGCAAGATCCAGGTTGCTGCCGGAAGCGTTGCTGCTGATGGTGATCTGCTTGGCATGAACTACTTTGTCGAGGGTGTGCGGGGAACAATCCCCAAGTAGTTTCTGTCTGGAAACCGCCCTTTTCCGCAATCTCGGCATCAATCTGCACCTTTGATTGTGCGGCGTAAAGTACTACGCCTCCGCTCAAATGTTTGATTTCCTTGACCTTGCGAAAAATTGCTGGTTTCCAAATCAGCAACTTAAATAGATGAACCTCTTCATGAACAGGGGCACGCGAGAGGATTAAAGCGCGTGCCCTTTTTTGATGCATATGACTGATCTTCTGCAGATCCAGAATATCCGCAAAACCTTCCCCGGGGTCGTCGCCCTGGACGATGTCTCTTTGTCGATCGCTCCAGGTGAGATCCATACCCTCCTCGGCGAGAATGGCGCCGGCAAAAGTACCCTGATGAACGTGCTGACCGGACTCTACCGTCCGGACCGCGGCGAGCTTTTGTTTGACGGATCACCGGTCCACTTTAGCAGCCCCCGCGATTCTCTGAACATAGGCATCGGTATGGTTCATCAGCATTTTATGCTGGTCCCGGCCCACACTGTTTTTGAAAACATCCTGCTGGCGCTCGACGGAGTTGCCAACTTCTTTTCGCGCCGCAAGTACAAAGTGAAAATCCAACAGGTTCTGGACCAGTTCGAGCTTGATCTCGATCTGGACACCCCGGTCTGGAAACTGTCGATCGGTGCCCAGCAGTGGATCGAGCTGATCAAGCTGCTGGTACGTGACTGTCGCCTGTTGATCCTCGATGAACCGACTGCTGTCTTGACACCCCAGGAGAGCGCACGGCTCTTTCAGGTACTGACCAGGCTGCGCGATCAAGGCAAAAGTGTCCTCTTCATCTCGCATAAGATGCGCGAGGTCATGGAGATTTCCGATCGGGTCACCGTCCTCAAGAAGGGCTGCAGCCTGGTCACCCTGCCACGCGGAGAATATGACGAGAACCGGCTGGCATCGCTGATGATCGGTGAGGATCAGATCCCCATGTGGATCAAGCCCGCCTGCAAGTATGAAGAACTGGCGCTGGAGATCAAGAACCTGTCGGTGCGCAACGACCGTGGCCTGGCCGACCTCGACAAATTCAGCATGAAGCTCTATCGCGGCCAGATTCTCGGTGTCGCCGGTGTCGCCGGCAACGGGCAGAAAGCTCTCGCCGAGGTACTCACAGGTCTCAAAGAAGCAAGCAGCGGTCGGATTCTTGCCAAAGGTAAAGACATCACCAACAGCACTGCCAAGAGCTCCTACATCGCTGGTATTGCCCATATCCCGGAAGACCGCAAGAGCATCGGCATCGCTCCCGACATGACGGTTGATGACAACCTGATCATGAAGAATTTCAACTCGCGTGCCTTTCGCCGCTGGATTTTTCAGGATCGTGCTGCCATCCGCAAAAACGCGACCGCCAAAATCGACCAGTTTGCCATCAAAGCAGGTCCGGACGGCAACCCGATTCGCTACCTCTCCGGAGGTAATATCCAAAAGGTTATCATCGCCCGGGAGCTCTCTGAAAAACCCTCTGTGCTGGTCGCCCTCTACCCGACTCGCGGCCTTGATATAGGTAGTGCCGAATATGTTCACAAGGTCGTCATCGATGGTGCTAATCAGGGCATGAGTACCATTCTGATTTCGGAAGATCTCGACGAACTGCTCAAACTTTCCGACGAGATTGTCGTCATGTTTCGCGGCCGCTTGGTCGGCTGTGTCAACCCGCAGACAACCACCCGCGAAGAGATCGGCCTGTTGATGAGCGGTGAGGTGCAGAGATGAAACTAATCACAGTGAAACGTGAACTTTCCTCACCACTGCTCCGGTTTGCGGCACCCTTTATCTCGGTTCTGGTGGCGCTTTTTGTCGCCGGTTTTCTGCTTCTCGCTGCCGGAGTCAACCCCGCTCAGGCCTATCTCGAAATGCTCCAGGAGTCGCTCGGCTCGACCTATGGCCTTTCAGAAACCCTGGTCAAAACCACCCCGCTGATCTTCGCCAGCCTCGGTGTCTCTCTGGCTTTTCGCATGCAGATCTGGAATATCGGTGCTGAAGGGCAGATTTATATGGGCGCTTGCGGCGCCACCGGCGTTGCCCTCTTCTCCGGCATTGAGAATCATGCCGTGATGATCACAGCCATGTTCCTGGCTGCCTTCCTCTTAGGTGGCCTCTGGGCAGGAGTTGCCGGGGTCTTGCGTGCCCGCTGGCAAGTGAACGAAGTCATCGTCACCTTGTTGATGAATTACATCGCCATCCTCGGCGTCGATTACCTGATTTACGGCCCCTGGAAAGACCCCAAGGGATTCAACTTTCCCTTGACCGCGCAGTTCAGCGATGCGGCTCGCCTGACGGAGTTTTTCGACACGCGCTTCCACAGCGGTTTTTTCCTGGCGCTCTTTTGCGCCCTGATTATGTATCTGTTTATGGAACGAACCGTCTGGGGTTATGAAATCAAGGTGATCGGCAGCAATCCGAAGGCGGCCCGCTATGCCGGCATGCGCACCGGTCTGGCGATTTTTGCCGTGCTCTTTTTAAGTGGAGCAATGGCCGGGATTGCCGGATTCGGCGAAGTGGCCGGCCTGCAACATCGCCTGCAACACGGCATCTCACCCGGTTACGGTTACACGGCGATCATCATTGCCTGGCTGGCCAAACGTAGCGCTATTGGCGTTGTCATCGTTTCATTCCTGATGGGTGTGCTGCTTGTCGGCGGCGACAGCCTGCAGCTCTCATGGCAGCTACCGGTCGCCTTTGTTTACGCCTTCCAGGGTCTGATCCTGTTTTTCCTGCTGGCCTCCGACTGTTTTATGCATAACCGGCTGAAGCTGGTTCGGGGAGAACGCCATGTTTGAGATCCTTCTGGATGCAACGGTCAGAGCCGGGACCCCGATCCTCTTTGCAACGCTGGGCGCGATCATTAACGAACGCGCGGGCATCATCAACCTCGGTATCGAAGGCTTGATGCTGATTGGCGCGCTGGCGGGTTTTGCTGCCACTCAAGCGAGCGGCTCGCTGCTGCTCGGCGTCCTGGCTGCATTCGTTGCCGCAATGCTGGCGGGCAGTATTCATGGCTTTATCACCGTCCAGTTACGCGGCAACCAGATCGTCAGCGGCCTGGCATTGACCATGTTCGGCATCGGCATCACCGCCCTCTTTGGGCGCAGTATGGTCGGCCTCACCATTGCCGGTTTCGAGCGGGTTGCCATTCCCGGCTTGAGTAAACTGCCGGTGATCGGCAAGCCTTTTTTCAACCAGGACCTGCTGATCTATTTCAGTTTCCTGCTGGTTGTCGTCATCTCTTTATTCTTCTACCGCCCCCGTTGGGGACTGGCCTTGCGTACCGTGGGCGAAAACCCGGCGGCGGCGGACACCTGTGGCGTTCCTGTCATACTCGCTCGTTTTATGGCCGTAACCATCGGCTCGGGAATCGTCGGCATCGGTGGTGCCTATCTAAGCCTCGCCACCACGCCGATGTGGATTGAGAACATGACCGCTGGTCGGGGCTGGATTGCCGTAGCCCTGGTTATTTTCGCCTCCTGGTCGAGTTATCGCGCCCTGGCTGGTGCCTACCTTTTCGGCGGCATCACCGCCATGCAATTGCGCTTTCAGGCCATGGGCACCACAGTCAGCGTCCACATCCTGCAGATGATGCCCTACTTCTTCACGATCCTGGTGCTGGTGATTTCCACCATCCGGTTGCAAAAGGGCGCATCGCAACAGCCGGAGAATCTCGGCCAACCCTATGATCGCGAGGATCGCAAATGAACACAATTGCAAAAGAACTGTTCGAACGGATCAAGCGGGATGGTTCCATCAAAGGCCAGATTATCAAGGTCGACCGCTTTCTCAATCACATGGTCGATCCCTTGCTGATGAATCAACTTGGCACTGAACTCGCTGGCCGTTTTGCCACGCAAAAAGTTGATAAGATTATAACCGCAGAGAGTAGCGGCATCATGATTGCCCAGGCGATAGCCGGACAGCTTGGTGTACCCTTCGTCTACGCCAAGAAAAAGCGCCCGCTGACTATGGGCGAGTTTTTTGCCGCCTCGAGTTATTCATTTACCAAGGAAGAATCGACCACTCTCTATGTTTCGCGTGAAGTGATCCTGCCAGGCGAGCGTCTGCTTTTTGCTGACGATTTCTTTGCCGTCGGCTCGACCTACAAGGCCATCGAACAGATCGTTGAGCAGGCTGAGGCCACCCTGGTTGGCGCTGCGGTAATTATCAACAAATCGGAACGACGCGATATTGATGCCATTCTGACCCTTGAGGAGCTGACGGATTAAGCGGTGACTGGTGACTGGTGACTGACAACTGACAACTGACAACTGACAACTGACAACTGACAACTGGAGTCTAACATGTCTTCGACAACGTTTTTTCTCTTGATGGCGCTGCTGACTGGCATTTCAGTACCGACCCAGGCGGGCATCAACGCCCAGCTCGGTCTCTGGACCCGTTCGCCGGTCCTTGCCTCTACCATATCCTTCATGGTCGGTACGCTGACCCTGGTCTTATACTCCCTGATCACCCGTATCCCTCTACCCGGCTTTGCCACGGCTGGCAATCACCCCTGGTGGATCTGGGTTGGCGGTATACTCGGTGCCTTCTTCGTCACAACGACAATTATTCTCGTCCCTAAACTTGGCGCCACAACCATGGTCGCCCTGATCCTGGCCGGACAGATGTTCGCCTCCCTGCTCCTCGACCACTTCGGATTGCTGGGTTACCCCCTTCATCCAATCAGTCTGGGTCGGATCGCCGGTGTGCTAATGCTCTGCGGTGGCGTCTGGTTGGTCAAAACCTATTAAGCACCAAGATATTTCGGGCAGAAATCAGGGATGCAAGTACGAGTAAAAACACTGATTTTGATCAGACAAGATAATGATGGACGTTAAAAGAAGTCATCTTTCCCCCGACTTCAACCTTTGACATTAACCAACGGTTTCAAGTGGTTGATGACTTCGATCACAATGCCTTCCTGGGCTTTGATAACCTTGTTAATATCCTTGTAAACAAAGGGTGACTCATCCAGAGTTTGCCGGTCGACTTTGGCGACGATCCCCTGCATGCTTTCCTTGAAATCCTCCAACCGAACCGTCTTCCTGCCGCGGCTTCGACTCATGACCCGCCCGGCACCGTGCGAAGCGGAACTCAAATACGTCTTATTGCCAAGACCACGGGTAATGAAGATGCCATCCCGCATGTTGGCGGGGATGATGCCGAGCTGACCCTCTTCCGCCGGTGTTGCGCCTTTTCTGTGCAGCACGGTACCATCATCAAGCACATCAGCATGGTTGTGGTTCTCGTTGATCATCGTATTTTTCAGTAAACCTTTGCATTCCCGGTCGGTAAAACCAAGCAGGTCGAGGATATCAGCCATCATCCGCCGCCGGTTTTCCAAAGCGAAATCCAGGCAATAAATCATATCATGCAGATAAGCCTGGCCGAGTTCGCTTTCGAGGTCCAGAAACCGGTCCCGTCTGCGTTTGGCGTGGGCCATATAAATAGTACCAACGGTGTGCCCGGCATTACGTGATCCCGAATGCAGAGTCACCCAGCACAGGCCCTGTTGGTCGGATGAGACTTCGATGAAATGGTTGCCGGAACCCAGAGTCCCGAGCTGCGTCATGACTCCCTTGTTGACCTTGGCAACCAGCTTCTTGTCCGCAATAGCCGACTTGAACTCTGGATATTTTGTCGCCGAGCGATTACCACCCAGACCAACTGGAATCGTCCGGTTGATTGCTTTGAACAGTTTTTCTCTGGAAGCTCGGTCAGGTAAGATGTCAGTAGCCAGAACGCCGGTATTGACCGCGCACATGCCACAGCCGATATCATAGCCAACATAGCTGGGGCAGATATGCCCGTCGACCAGGGCAACGCCACCGATCGGCAGATCATAACCCTGGTGGACATCTGGCATGATCGCCATTCTGAGCACCCGGTCGTCGACCAGGTTGTTGAATATCTGCTGCAGTGCCCCCGGTTCGATCTCTTCCAGGGGAAGCAGAGAATAGAGTTTGTCGGTTTTTTTCACGAGGTTGTTCCTCGCACGGCTATTGATGATTTGTGCTGGCAAACTTTCGAGACATCTTTAAACATACTGCCAACTAGAAGGCATCAACACCTTCCATCCAGATCAACATCATGTTTTCCCCTACCCCACGAAATTCAGGGTGGTCAGAAATATATCCTGGAATCAGCTGCCTGGTCTCCATTACAGCATCTGCCAGGCGCTCTATCGTCTCATCAATATCACGCTTTGACATAGACAAGTGATTGATAGCAAAACGCTCTATTGTTTTACGTGGCCACCATTTTTTGGTCCCATCCAAAGTAAGTGCCGGTACATCACTCTTTATGTAGGCTGTTGTTGTCACGACGTCATAAACGGGAGCCATCTTTACTTTACCTTGTGTAGAAGGGTAAAGGACTCCAAAGTTTTTCAGATGAGCATCGCCATTTCGCACCATAGACGAAAGCACAAGAGTGGAAAAGAATTGCCGTCGTGCAACCGGCAAGTTTTCCCCGGTAACAAAATCCTTCAGACTCTTTGCAACCCGCTCATAGGTTCCCCGATATTTTTGAGCTGTCCCCAAGGCCTGAAGACTGCACATATCCTCAAAGCCCAAAGAATTGCCATCCTCCGTTCGGTCAAACCGCTTCATAATAAAAAGGCCGCCGTTGTCAGCCAAATGGAATTCAGGGACGGTGAGACCAGCAGCCTTTGCTGCTGTCATGCAAAAATATTCGTTTGCGGCAAGTTGAGGATAATCCGCACCCCAAGCCTTCACTATATATCCAGAAGAAGACAAAGTTCCTCCTTCTGTGGCATCCAGTAAAACTTTAGGCTGCACACCGGACACACCCGAGCGAATCGCATAGCGATTGACCAGTTCGTGAAATAACTCTTTTGTATCCGGGTAAGTCAGGATGCTTTCAAGAGACTCTTCTTCCAGATTGACTGTTGGAGGACCTTCACCACTGGAGGAAAAACGATTTCGGCCAATCTGATTGCCACCGGTTGCATGCAAAACAGAAAGATCATCATCACCGAGTATCTTTGCAATAGCTCTCCGTACTGCCTCCAGGAGAGAACCTTCTGGCAAGTTCATTTGGAAAATTGGATGTAGTTCCGGCGTCACCCAACTTGCCAATCTCACCGGCATAGTCAGTGAAACGGCTTCTTCGACTCCTCTGTCGTAGTCAAACACATAGTTCCGCCTCCCCTCCAGCGCCAAAGAGCCTGTTGAGGCATTTTCTATCCATGCCTTTAGAGACTTTATGTCACTCATAAGAGATCATCCTCTTCTCGCAGCTCATCAAGAGTCGGTGGAGATCCGGCCAATCGAACACGAAGCTCCAGATCGAGAATCTCGAGAATACGAATCAACTTCCTGATGCCAACGTCCTGAACAGTCCCATTCTCAATCTGGCCAATGGTTGTCCGGCTCATGCCCAACAACTCTCCCAACCTGGCTTGAGACAGCTTGCGCTTTTTGCGCTCCTGACGGATTTGTTCACCTATTTCGAATAGCATAAATGCATCGTATATAATGCAGAATAGCTAGTCAAGGTATAAATGTATCACATGCGATGCATTTTACAAGAAAAACACAAAAGGCCTCAGCACTGACAAAGTGCTGGGGACTCTATTTATATGGCGCGCTGCGGAAGATTTGGAATTCCGACCTTCTGGTCCGTAGTCAGACGTTCTATCCACAGTGAGAACACAAACTCCTCATATCAAGCCACCGACTCAACATACGTCGAAACTATTATATTTTTTCGACACATTATCAAAACATGTTTATTTAATGTACATCTTCTGGATATGTCTTGCCACTCTTACTTGACCAACAAATCCAGGAATTTTTCGTTGATGTAATAGACCTCCCGACCAAGCTTGAATGCATTCAGTACACCGATCCGTGCTAATTCTTTCAGATAATGAGATGCAGTCTGCCGCTGAGCAATCCCTGCTTCTTCAAGGAAACGGATCTTGCAGTAAGGTTGGTGGTAAAGCAGCTCCAACAAATCCTTGGAATAGATCTTTGGTAATTCTTTTTTGACTTTCTCAATATCATTATTCATCAGATCGCGGATTGCCAGAATTTTTTCACGAGTTTCGCGTGCAGTCTGCTCAACCGCTTCAAGCATGTAAAGAATCCAGCTCTCCCAATCACCCTGTTCGGTGATATCTCGTAGACCGGTGTAATAAGCCTCCTTATTTTCGATGATATAGCGACTCAGGTAAAGAATAGGGATATCCAGCAGCCCCTGCTCTACCAAAAAGAGGATGTTTAATATCCGACCAGTACGACCATTACCATCGGTAAAGGGGTGAATCGCCTCAAACTGGTAATGGACAACCGCCAACTTGACCAAGGGATCAAGACCATCTTCAGCATAGATGAACCGTTCCAAATTTGCCAACTTGTTGCGTAGGACCGTTTCCCCTTCCGGCGGGGTATAGATCACCTTACCAGAACTGGTTGCCAATTTGGTTCCCGGAGTTTTGCGTACCCCGGCTTTGCTTTGCTTGATCTGTTGGAATAGTTCTTCATAGAGATTGGTTGTTAGTGTACGATTCTGGTTCTTGATGGCATCAAAACCATACCAGAGAGCATCGTTATAGCTCAAAACTTCTATGGTGTGCGGATCTGTCTTTGCACCTTTATTGGCACAAGCACGATAGAGTTCATCATTGGTCGTAACAATATTTTCTATTTCAGAAGAAAGTTTGGCTTCCTGTAAACCGATTGATTGGATCAGAACCGCCTGATTCGGTACCAGTTCTCCGGCACCCTTGAGTTCAGCCAAAGCCTTATTGGCGGCGATAGCCTGCTTTAGTACGGATTTGGATTCCAGATCAACAGCAGGCGGTAAGGTCGGCAGGTCGTTGTACGGATTTTGCGGATCGAAAGTCATCTGACCCTCCTTTTGGGGAGACCAATGATATGTCGATAAAATAGGTTTTTTTCGACACGTCCTGAGTATATGTCGATTGGATCAACATATCCAGAAAAACAATTACTCCTTGAATCTAAAACACAAAAAGGTCTCAGCACCGTTAAGTGCTGAGACCTTTCTTTAAATGGCGCGCCGCGGACGATTCGAACGCCCGACCTTCTGATCCGTAGTCCGTCAGTTTATTTTGGTCTATTTTAAGCCTAAACCACTAGGATAACAATGGTTTTACACAAGTTGCGAGGAGAAGTCAAATGTTACAATTTCAACGATTACGGCTAGTTACAAAAGAACACTTTTTAGCCCCTTGTTTCACGGGTAAACGCTTGTCAAACCAAGGGAGGCAGTCACGACTGGTCTCCCACGGGAACACTATAGGAACACGGTCTACCACAAAAAGACCACAGTTGCCTTCCGCCTTCAGAACACATTTGCATTAGTGACTATGGTAAGGAACCGAAGTGCCAGAACATGTCTTAGATATCCTTAGATAATATGAGAATTACTGCTGGAACAACTTGCGAGACAATGAACGAAAAATGTCCTATGCACCAAGGTCCTGACACAGTCTATCGACATCTGGTGGCAGCCGGGAGAATTTGCCGACAATGTGTCAGTCGCTTGCCGTTGACACAATCCACTTCAATCTTCCTTGCTTTTGATTGTGAGCTGGCTTGCGAAGCCTATTATGAACATTAGCAATCCAACCAGGCCGACAATTACAACGAAACTGCCATCATGCTTATTCGGCATAACCTCTCTATTCAGCCAACTTATCAAAGCCCAAGAAGTGACAGACCCACCGCAAAAAATAAGGAATACGTTTATAGCAATCCTGAAGTCCATATCTGTATATTTCACCTTGGTGGCCGAGACACCCTAAACCAAGTTCCAGCGGGGTGGTTGATAGGACCTTTGCAAGTTAGACAACCTCTTGCTGGTCCTTAAGCTTAAGCCGTTCTCTTAGAACTTTCGCCGCTGGGTCAGGTATGTTCTCAGCTTTAATTTGCTTTAAATATCTCATCCCAATACGTCGATCAGCCATCTTAAAAATATCTATCAACCCCCAACGGTCATTACTAAAGTTATTAGTTTTGATCTCGTCCAGTGGTGTGTCTAGATATGTGCGTATCAGTTCTGATATTTCTGAGCAACAAAGGTTGTACGTACCCTTTTCTCTTTCCTCCGGGAAGTCCTTTGGCACATCCCAAATAATCTCCTTGCCAAGAGTTATCCAGTAACGGCCAACGCTTGCAGAACCCGAGAGGCTATAGGCGTTGCAATGAATCTGCAACCCCAATTCGGACTTCCAAATATTGTATATAAGTTTCTGAAGATGGGACCAACGCATATCAAACCATTCTGTAAGTTGAGATGTCCTACACACCTCGGTCCTGACACATCCTGAATCACGTCTCAGTGGCGTGGTTTGTATGACACCTCCACTGGTTCGACTGATATTTCTGTTTGTCAGGACAAATCTGACCAAACTTGAATCTTGCTGTTATGACTACTGACGACCAATCCGGCCTATAACAATCATTTCGACTTTGTTGCGGTCAGACCAAAACCAATAGTACAGGCTCTTATCATAGTCAACAAGAGCAGGAGAGGACTGCCCATACAACTCATTGGACTCAAGTGTTTTATTCACTGCCTCACGAGAATCTCCTACCCGTATTCCAGTGGGAGTTACATAATCTACATCGTTAAGGATCGTAATTGTGTTAATTGTTGAACTTCTCGGGCCACTAAAATTAACAGTATAGCCATCATAAATGTAATTCTTGCCATTCTTTGTTTCTGCAATTTTGTTAGGCTCACCTTGCCTATCATACATCTGAGATAGTGTGGTTTTTCCTGGAATCAACATTTTATAGTGCTGAACAGGAGGTTGTTCGTCTGCAATTTTGCCAGGCTCACCTTGCCCGTCATGCACCTGAGATAGCATGCCCTTATCTGGAACCAACATTTTACTATGCTGAACAGGAGGCTGTTCAGCATAGTAAAAGTATCCTGCTGTTAACACCACCAAAAGAAATATAGAAAGTATCAGTAATCGTCGTATTTTCATGACTGGAATTGCACTCAAAAAAGGTCCCCCCTCAAAATGCTAACAAACCACCCGCAAACATTACGGATGGCTAGTGATCTCTCAGCAGACTCCCCCTCTAAATTCTCATTCACCAAGGTGCTGACACACCTGATTCATTGTCTCTGGGGCGTGGTTTACGAGACATACACAGTCGTGGCCCATGGCCGTCAGTTGGAACAATTATGTCTTAGTCGATTTATCAATTAACGAGGTTGAGCTTCTTTTGTACGTAGGCTTCATAAACTGCCAACTCATCGACCATTCCTTGAACTTCTGTCTCCAAGGCAATTATCTCGCTATCGAGTGAATCAAGACGATCTTCTAGCATTTTTAACCGGTATTCAGATAAGCTAAAATCTCTTGGTGGCTGTCCTCGGTTGATCGGGAGATAACTCTTTTCGAATTTTTCCCACTGTTCAGGGTCATCTTTTATTTTGGCGACAGACTCTTCAATAGAATTGCGAATCCTTATTTTTTTCTGTAGCTCATTTCTCTTCGATTCAATGTTTCTGGATCGGAAGCTTAAATAGGTAACAGCAATTTGCAATTTCTGTAATTCAGACTCCTGTTCACCTTGTGATTTCTGTGATTTAAGAAGATTAACCAATTCGTCAAATGACTGTGTCATCTGAAAGACTTCAAGTGCTAAATCACTCGACTGTCCTGATTGTCGTTCCACAGCCATACAGGTGAACGGCTGAGACATTGAAAATAGGGTAGCAACAATGAAGCAGACAACTTTCATGACAGTGATGTTCCTCTATTATATGCAAGGTCATTGTGGGGAAAATGATACCACGATAAGCTCAAAAAACTCTCACATCGTATGTCTCAGGCCCTTGGTGGCCGAGACATCCGAAATCATGTCCCAGCGGCGTGGTGAGTGAGACAATACTAACAACTAAGTCGAACTCAACTTCAGTTTTGTTGCCCACTGCTCAGGAGTGTAGACAAAGTTACTATTCTTCCAACCTGTACTAATCCCAATGTCATACCCATAAGTAATGGTGACTTTAAGTAAATTCTTGCTTTTAGAGGAAGGGCAAAAAGAGAACGTTGAAGAAACAATATCGCCAGCAACTTCTTCACTCATCATCTGCTTGTCAGAGACAACAACTGTAACGGCAGTGTGAGTTGTCTGCCCTTCACTGTTATAAGTTGTTCCAGAAACCACCGACGCTGCTTGGATATCTGGCTTTGCCATAAGTTCTTGCTGGAGGGTTAACATCTCTGGGAAGGTTCCTGTCTTAGTTAGCGCTGAAACGCCAAAGAGACCTCCACCAACAATTAAAGCAACCAAAGAGATAGCGACAACATAGTGACCTTTCCAGACACCTGGCTGATATGGACGACCGCCCTCAATATTTTGAACTACAAGAGTCTTTGCCGCTAAATCATGAATTGATTGGCGTGTTCTACGGTTAAAAATATACAGATAGAACAACATCCCCCCCATACCAAACACGATCAGTGTTAGCAAAAACATAAGAAGGTGATTATCAAATGGTAGCACTAGACCGTTGCATAGTAATGGTAAGCAGAGGACTAAGTACCGCCAAGCTGACTTTGGTAACGAAATAAGGTTCCCATCTGCTTCGTTAACAACCTTGATCTTCATCAGTCGCTTGCCAACTGTTTGACCTTGACCTATAGAGCTGTTCAATAACCCAAAATAAAGTATCGCAATCACACAACCAATCAAGCGTCCTGATTGACCAAGTTTGGCAAATTGGTCAAAGAAAAAGTAACCAAGAACTGCACCTAGGATACCCAGCAATATTGAGTCAATAAAAAAAGCAAGGACTCTTCTCCAGAATCCGGAAAGGTTCGGTTTGAATGATGCTGTTTTTGAAACTTGAAGTTTCGCTGGAAGTGGCTTTGTTACAGTGGGTTTGTCTGTAGTGTTTTGCGTAGTTACGGTGGGAGTCTGCGTCAATGCTTCGGACTCTTTTTGAACAGGGATTATCTCGCAAATAGCACCTGCACCTTCAAATGCTCTTTGGTATTTCTGGGCGATTGGCAGTTCAATATTGGCCTTAATTGTAATGGGGCGGCCGGTAAAGATTTTCCGCACTTTCTCCGGAGGCATTTTAAAGGTTGTTACCAAATGCTTCTGTACTTCGTCTATTGAAACTCCATCCTTGATTTTCCCCGAAAATATAACATTGAATAGTTCGGAACTCATTCACCCCTCCCCGCTGACTCAGCCTGTAATCATCTACTAACGTTTCAACTGTAATTACCAAAAGAGAACAAGCCACCCGCAGTCTTACGGATGGCTTGTGTAATCAAATCTCATCTATCCCCCTGGTAGCCCGGCGATCCATAATTCTGGACCCGCGGCTTTGCGCCATCAAGTTACCCTGATTTTGCCGCTACAGAAGCTGTTTGTCTCATTCACCAAGCAACTGAGACAATCGCAATTTACATTAATCAGAGCTAAAGGTCAAAGTTTAGCGTGTCTCAGAAGTTGTGTCAGAGACTTTGTCCACTCAAAATCGGCTTAAACGTGCAATTCCTACATACCCTGCGACTGACACACTCGCCTTCTTGTTCCAGAGGCGTGGTTTGTAGGACACTTGGAGTTACCTGTTGGCCCACTCGATCTCTTTTAATTTATTCCCCTCGAACACAAGACTATAGTAGTTGTCAGATTCTTTTATGATCCACTCTTCAATTACCATGACCCTGATTCGCTCTTCTGCCTGGCCTTTACCATCACGGCTTCTATCCTCGTAGTAACTCTTTTCAACTTTATATCTGACTTGGTCAACATAGCCGATGACTTCTTTAGAAAGAGGTTCACCACAAGCTAATTTAACTTCAATCTTCAAATCTCCGATCTCCGCAAGATCGCTACCACAACGAAGAGCAAAGGATGTTGCAGGAAAGATCAAAAAAGAAACTATGATCAACAACGGTACTATTTTCTGCGTCATTTCGTACCTCCTCTTTAAATAGATCAAAAGAAATTACATGCCGCCTAAGTATGAATATTCTGTGTCCTAAATACCCCGGTGGCCGAGACACCCAAATTTATGTTTCAGTGGAGTGCAACTGACACAACCTTCTTCCTGATCCAGGTCCGTGATTTGTTAGGAAGTGACTCGACGTCTATAAAACGTCAGAGAGAGTCGACCAACCCCTATAACGAAGACAAGAAACACCAAAACTGTCCCCCCGCTCGCTATCAACTGCATAAAATGACCACTGGTCCCAGGCTCGATGTCGTGGAAACCTTGCCCTGTGAATTGAAGAGCCATAACATAGCCAATTGTGCCCATAAAACTTAGAGGGAAGACGGAGATGATATGTTTCGCAGTCCATCCGGCATAGATCCCGATGGCAACAATCGGAGATCCGCATAATATCCACCAGATTACAGGGACTGAGTTCACCTCAGGAAGTCGAGGGACGACAAAAACTTTATAAAATAATGAAGTGGTGAGAAAGGCGGCAACGAACCCAACAAACAAAATCACGTTCTTCTTTGTCATGTCTTACCACCTAAATTTTGGTCGGAGAGAAGATGTCCTAAAAACCCCGTCGCTGACACACCCCAAATTACGTCCCAGAACCGTGGTTTCTGGGACTATTTGATCATCTTAATTCATACAATATATTATTTTGTTTAACGCGAAATCAAGTTGGCGTCTACTGCGGCAATAATATCCTTTACATGAAATCCGTCAATCCAACCACTTGGTTCAACTCCCCTCAGTTTTTCAAGTACATTTAGGGGTGTGCTTGGGTTTTTTGCAAGATTAAGTAGCACCTCCCAATGTCTGTCATTTACAAGAGATTCGATCACTGCGTTCGGGGTATTTGGGTTTATAGCGATAGATGCTCTCACGGAATCATTTCTGTCTTTTGATAATTTTAAACATATATCGCTTGAAAGATCATGTCTGTTGGCTACCTCCCGGCGAACAGCTGTGACCTGATCTTTAGATAGTGCAGACAATAACCTTTTGCTTAAATTGTAATATTTTGCAATAGCCTGACGTTTTGTTCGATGTTTATAACTCTCATCAGAAGTTACATGTTGATATAATAACTCCTCATTTGTCATTCCAGTTTTAGAAGCAATTTTCTTTTTCGTCTTGCCTGAAATGTTTTCATTCAGTAACACCCAACACAAAACATCATTTGATTGATCTTCTGCTAATATTTCGAGTACTTCAGGAGGAACGTATGAATGTTGGGCTACTTTTAGCCGCACATATTCATGACTATCACTTGCAAGTGTATCCCAAGCATTTTTGTAATCTGGGTCGTCGTAATCCCCAGACAATTGACTTTTCTGGCGATTAGCATCTTTCCTAATGAGGTAAATAATTTCAGCAATCTTGGGAGCATTGATATTTTCTACGACCATTTCAACATAAAATAGTCGAGCTCTTGATGCAATTTTGATTAAAATTTCAGGAGGTGTATTTTCATGTTTCGACAAAATTCTTAGAAAAGTGAAATAATACATGTTGTTAATACTATCTACAAGCTCTGTTGCTATATCTAACCTATATTGAACAGATACCGCTGGATGGAATAGAAGGGCGGAAATAATTTCAGGATACTTATTCAGGACATCTATTAGGCTATACACTTCATTGGTTTTTAGTCCTGAATCTTTTAATTTTTTTTGATAGTCAAATTCAAAAGTTAATTTCTGTTTTCCATATCCGGATAAATCATTTTCTCCATAATGGGATACAAATTCTTCTTCAGTAATAGCTCCTGAAAGTGTCTTTTCAAAATACTCAAATTCCTTATTTGCAGTATTCAGGCGAATTGATTTCTCTAAATAATCTTTCCCATAATTAAATAGACCTAAAGCAAGTGGCGTCAAAATTGCCCCAATGAATCCAGCTGCACAGGTTTTTACAATATAAAGCCCAAAGTTTTCCTTTGAGAAAAAGAACATCCCCAGAAGGGAAAAAATAACAAAGCCAATGACCACTACCATCAAGATTGCTTGAATTATATACATTATCTTTCTCCACTGTCGGGAACAGCACCACAGAAAAAGTAGAAAAGCCATCCCCAAACTGGAGGATGACTTGAGGCCAGACTTTGTTGCCCCCTCCAAGCAACAGACTCCCATAACCCTAGATCCTGACACACTCGGCAATTTACAGCAATCAGCACAACACGTCAAAACTCAGGCTGTCTCGGAAGTTGTGCCAGCAGTCTCATTAAGGAAAAATCGGCTGAAACGTGCAATTCCTGAATACCCTCCGACTGACACAACCGACTTCATGTTCCTGGGGCGTGCAACTGAGACAGTTACTTTATTCCAACCCATTCCCGAGGGGGCAGCCCCTCAAATAGGTTACGCTTTGGATCGTATTCCAGATTTTTGGAGCCATCTGGATTAAGGTAGTATTTAAAAGCAATTTTTGCTGTTGGTGAACGAAGTGCCGAAAAACGAATAGGTTCCAATATCTTTCCATACATTGCTTGAGAAACTTCTCCATCTTTGTCTTGTGACCGTATTCTAAAAAAGTAATTAAGGTCATTTTTCACAAAGTCGAAGTTCCTCTGGACACTATTGTCGTCAGGTGCCCGCCATGCATGTAATTCCAACTTGGTTTGATATCCACCCATTGGAGCAGCCCTAGGCAGTTTGAAGTCACTACCGTACTGCATTTCTTCATAGTATGGCTGTATCCCATCATTCGAGTTAAGGAAGAATATAGTAAGCTTCTCATCGAAGTTTTTTCGGTCGATTATTCCTTTGTCTAGGTGAAAGATAAAGTCGCTATGAACACCCCGACCATAAGGAGAAACCCAATCAAATTCAATCAAATCAAATCCAACATCTTTATCAACTGCGGGAATCTCAATTGGTGATGTGCGGATATCCCTTGCATACATCGGTACAGGGTTTTCTATCTTACGTAGCATTACCTGTAGTTCCGGATTATGAGGTTCCCATCGGAGAATGCCTGTTTTTATAAAATCGTATGAATAATGACTATTGTAATACCCCTCTTTCTTAGCTCCATATGATACATGACCATTCCCACCCCCTGTGGCAGTAAAGTTACCCTCTGTATCCGAAAACCCGTGATTGCTTTCATTATTTGTGCCCCACCCAGTATTGTAATTGAAGCCGACCCCTACCTTTGCACCTACGATAGGATGGCCTTCCTCATCAACAACCTGGATAGAGACCTTAGCTGCCACCGCACAATGACTGCAAACAACTGTCACAAGGAAAACACAAAATAGAATCCGCAGTATCTTCAAAAAAAGCCTCTCAGTGGAAACAAAAAAAGCCACCCGCAGTCGTACGGATGGCTTGTTATCATCTATCGTTAGCCCCCCGGCAATTCTCATAACCCTAGCAACTGACACAGTGGCCAATATACGCCCATTGTTATCAAACGTCAAAAACGAAGGTGTCTCATAAGTTGTGTCAGCGGTTAATGAGAGCCGAAATCATCTTTTGTGGACAATTCCTAGAAACCCTCCGACTGACACACTCGCCCTCATGTGCCTGAGCCGTGGTGTTGAGACGCTAAACAATAATATACTTGGATTGTTCGTACAGCTCATCTATGTCTTTACTTGCATATTCTTCTTTGATTTTCTTGTAGATCGGCGTCAAGAGGTTGTCCACATATTTAACGACGTGGTCTAACAATATTAAGTATTTTTTTGTCTGATCTTCATTGCTGCGAAGAGCAAAGTCTCTAGCTATATAGAAAGCAACTAGCTCTCTCCCCTTTTGGGGTGGCAATAAAGCAAGCCTGCCCGAAACTATATCGTCTTCACTATTCCCTGCATGAGCAGAAAAATTATGACGTTTATGTATAAGTGAGTCATGAGCTTCTGCTAAATAAGCATTTTCTCCTTTGAAAATATTCTTTCTTTCTAACTTGATGCCTCGGCCATCAGAAGAGACAAAGCAACGCCCGTATTTTGTTATAAATGACTCCCATAGTGCGTTTTGTATGTAGGGGTTGCGATCCTCGGTATTAACAATCTCCACAAAGATTTTATGACAGATTTCTAGGTCTTTTTTTATGGTTTCATAGCCGACAAACCTTCTTGCAATTTGCCCACTGACCTCTACGTAAGGGCAAACTTCGCCGTCATATATAGCCCTAATGTCACCCCTTACTGGTTCCCAATCGTTACCTGGAACCGGAATGATTGTTATCTTTAATTTATTCGAATCAATAGTCATATTGTCTTCTGGTCAGCAGTCCTAAATACCTCGGTCCTGACACACCTGATTTAACGTTCCAGAGGCGTGGTGTGTGGGATAATTAACACCAATATGTCATATTTCACGCCCCCGACCCCGGTCGCCCTAAAAAGCTACAAAATATATTTCTTCACTTATTACACCTACAGCTACTAGTACGATAATTACTGATAAAAACAAAACGACTAGTAACATTAATACAAGATTAAAATAATAATATTTTCTACCATCCGATTTTTTAATAACAAATGATCTATGATGTAGCTCACCAGCCTTAAATGCCTTATATAAGTCTGGCAACAACACAATTATCAAATTTAACAATAGACAGAATATTCATTGGTTGGTCATTGGCTAATCAGGATTTACAACTAATTTCATCATCTTCAGGCGTGTAACTCAAAGTTCAAGATACGACCCAGATGAATGAAAGGCGGGTGTGTCAGAGGCACCCTTCTGGAATATGAAGGCGGGTGTGTCAGTCGCAGGGTATTCAGGAATTGTCCACACAGGGCATTTGTTGATATAATAAACTCCTGACACAACTTCTGAGACAGCCTATCTTTTAGCGTTTCAGGTCAATGGGCGTAAATTGCCGAGTGTGTCAGTTGTTTGGTGTATAAGAATTTAGGGGGAATATGAACGACAACTACAAGCCGTCCGTACGACTGCGGGTGGCTTTTCTTTATGGTGTATTTGATGATGGGGATTTGACATGAGTGCGGTTTTAGCTGATGCCATATACAACCTTTCTATGTTGTTGATTATGATCGGTCCGGGCGTTTATGTAGTTTTTCTTGTGACAGCAATAGCCACTTTCAAAAAATACGTCTTTGGACCAATCGCAATATCACTAGTTATAGGCTATCTGGGTGTACTAATTACTATTAAACCGGGTGGCTGGAATTTCCAGTACGCGGCAGCTCCTTTGGTCATTGGACTTTGGGGTGGCATTACGCTTTGTTTTTCTATTGCTGTTAAGTATCTACATGACAAACAAAATCGTTTAGGTGTATTTGCCGCAATCATTGGATTGGTCCCCGTCCTCATGATTGCGGCTGGGCTGTATGTAAGAGATGTGAAATACGTTAATGATGTAAAATTTTGGAATCTGGCTGCTGTAAATAATCACTACAAGTTAGAAAAAGGAATATATAGATCTCATCTAACAAGAGAAGGACGCAGAGCCATAACTCACCTACTATACAATTGCGATAGTCGAATGACGAGTGAGTTTGCAGTAATACTTTATGAGTTAGGGATTGATGTGTCTGCTTGCAACAATTTACCCGAAGACATTAAACAGTATTATCGCGAGAAAAGGATGATTGATTATGATGCTGGAGAAGAAAAGATAAAAAAATACAAACTGACTTATGGCAAGTATGGAAACAATGAGTTCCTCGTTGATAAAATTGTAAAACTCAATGATGAATACAAGCAGCTTGAGCTAATAGATGCAATAGGCATTTCAAGGAGCATCTTTCATTACAAAATGAGCTTTAGAGAACAAATTTTTCTTTCAGAAGAATTGATAGATTATGAGATTGGCAGAATCAATGAATGGCTAAAAGAACATAATTCATATCCTGAAAGTATCCTCTATCTAATGATTCAAATCGCAGTATCTGCAAAGAAGCAACAACATATAGAATGGCTATACGACCTAACAAATAATCATGACAACGACAATGGCGAGACCGTAAAACACTATGAAGGTCACACTAGAGTCGCAAGCGATTTAGTTCAAAACAAATACACTCCAGACTACATATACGAAACATTATTAAACAAGCTATATGACAGAGGAAGATTAACAGAATACATTGCTAGTAGTGAAAGGATTTCAGCGGAAAAATTAGTAAAGTTCTCGCAGAATGGGGATAGGTTTGTTAGGCGCGCATGCGTTTCAAATCCGAAACATCCGGAAGAGGATTTATACGATTTTATCGGCCAGGAGAATTATTATCGTTTCGTTGCCAAAGAGAAAGATTGTGAAATAGCTTTAGCTGCCTTAGACAACATTGCAAACAAAGCTACCCCTGACGTTGATAAAATTATCAGATATTTTGACGGGATTTTAGAAACTCACGGGGGAGGTCGTTGTTATGATATTAGCCCAACAATATTGGAATATCTAGTCCTGTCCGGCAGAAACGATTATCTATACCAATATATATCCTCTAAAGATTATAGTATTGAGGCAAAACAGAGCCTTGTCATAAAACTCAACTCAGAGGTAAAGCTTGAACTACTCGGCGGAGAATTCGGCAGTTGTAGGCTAAACAAAACTCAATACATCCTTGATGTTCTTGAGAAGGATAATGATAGCAACGTGGCCAAAGCAGCGAAACGGTCTAAACAACAGCTATATATGTGCGATTGACAAATAGGTAAAGTCAACACAAAGGCTGAGTGTGTCAGTTGCACGCCACTGGGACATTATTTCAGGTGTGTCAGCGACGAGGTGAACGGGACAATAGTTAGAGCCTGTCCCAACCTAAGCAACGGCCCAGTTGGCAAGGGTTAACAGTACAAAATAATCCAGCAAAGGAGGCATTTTTGCCTCCCTTGCCGGAAAGAGATGCCTTATAATCTTGTTACCCAACAAAGTTACGAGGCATCCATGACAACTATCGCATTTCAACCCGAATTCCGTCCAGAACTTCCTGTCGTTTTTGGTGCAAAAGATTACCGTGAATTTCGATCAACCATCGAAGAGATGGATCGCATCCTAACGGTAACAGATCTTGAGCATCGTATGATTGCCGGGAAGATCCAATCGTCCGAGACCTCAAAGCCGGGACAAAAGCATTACAAAACACTTCAGCGGGCTCTGCGTTACTCCATTCTACTCGGAATCACTGGCAATTCTTACCGAGAGCTTTCTCATCGCGTTGCGGACAGTCAGATCTTTCAATGGTTTACTCACACATCGTCTGTTGACGGTGTTTACCCTGTGGCTAAAAGTAGCGTTGAACGTTTTGAAAAAATGTTTTCAGACGAGGAGATTGCATCCCTCGTCCACGATCTCAACCAAGCTGTTTCTGACCCGGTCGGAGCACAGGAGCTGCTCTACCGCGAGACAGTTCTACGCTTTGATGAGATCTTTGCGGATACAACCTGCGTCAAGGCCAACATCCATTTCCCCGTCGACTGGATACTGCTACGCGATGCCGTTCGCACCCTCATCAAAACCATCGAACTTATCCGCCATCATGGGCTGAAATACCGCATCAGCTCTCCCCAGAAGTTTCTGCGCAACATGAATAAACTCTGCATGGAGATGACGCATGTTCGTAAAAAGAAGGGGGCAAAGAAGATGCGTAAGAAAATCTTTCGCCGCATGAAAAAGCTGATGAGCATTGTTGAGAACCACGCGAACAATTACTACCGTGAACGCGAAGCACGCTGGCAAGAAACCGATTTGAGCGAAGTTGAAACCCAGGTGATCCTTGACCGTATGCAGAACATTCTCGACCAACTGCCTCAAGCTGTACATCAAGCACATGAGCGACTTATCGGAGAGCGTCGCGTTGCCAACAAAGATAAAATACTCAGCCTTTATGAATCGGATGTCCATGTCCTCATCCGTGGTAAAGCCGATGCTGAAATTGAATTCGGCAACGGGCTCTATCTTGCAGAACAAGCCGATGGACTGATTGTCGATTGGACATTGATCAAAGAACAACCGCCAAGCGACAGTAAGCTTGTCAAATCCAGCATAGAGCAAATCACACAACACTACGGTCTGCCAAAAAGTTACAGTGGAGACCGTGGCTTCGATAGTGTCAGAGCCCGTGCTGAGCTCGAAAAAGACACCATCTTCAATGCCATCTGCCCGCGTTCTGTTCCCATGCTCAGAGAAAAGCTCGAAGACGCGGAATTCTGCCGTTTACAAAAGCGCCGTGGCGGCACCGAAGCTCGCATCAGCATTTTTAAGAACGCTTACCTTGGCACCCCATTGAGAAGCAAGGGCTTCAAGAACCGTACCGTGCGGATCGGATGGTGTGTTCTGGCACACAACCTCTGGAAACTCGGTCGAATGGCTAAACAGCAACAAGAAGTGCTTGGCCAGGAACTCGCCCAGGCGGCTTGAGCTGTTGACACTCCGATAAGCCCGTC
This sequence comes from Deltaproteobacteria bacterium, assembly GCA_024279915.1. Classification (GTDB taxonomy): domain Bacteria; phylum Desulfobacterota; class Desulfuromonadia; order Desulfuromonadales; family BM103; genus M0040. Next base: position 25,946 of record JAJRRB010000005.1, on the reverse strand, counting down.
GAGGGAGTAGTGCGTTTAAATTCAGCTCAAAGCCAAAACAATCAACGAAATACGGCAAGAACAACGGCAATCAACAGAAAAGGTCTGACGATTTTAAAACTCAGTTGATGGTCAGACCTACCTGCCGAAAATTCACCTTTTTGGGACAGGGTCTAGTTAGACACGAGAGATGTTGGCAAAGATTGACAATTGACAATGATTGCCATAAGGTGTTTCTGTAATCAGCATAGAAAGGAGACAGTTATGGCCACAATGAATATATCCCTGCCAGGACAAATGAAGGATTGGGTTGAAGAATGCGTACACTCAGGGAGATACGCCAACTCCTCTGACTACGTGCGGGATCTGATCAGAAGAGACCACATGAAGTTGGAACAATTACGACAAGCCTTGATTGAAGGGGAGAACTCAGGCCCCTCTACTGAGTTGGATATAGATAGTTTCATTGCTGACAAGAAAAAGTCCTTGTCCTTATGAGGAGAGTCACTTTATCTCCCAAAGCAAAGGTAGACCTGTCGCAGGCCTGGGATTATACCTATACTGAATGGGGAGCTGAGCAAGCCGAGAAATATATTCGTGAGCTGTGGGCTGCAATCGAAGAACAATCCACCGATCTCACAAAATCTGTAGATATAAGTGATGTGAGAAAAGGCTACAGAAAGGTCAGGTCAGGCTCTCATGTAATTTTCTTCAAAGTGACTAAAGGTGGGATCCTTAACGTAGTGAGGGTATTGCACCAGAAAATGGATTTTGAAAGGCATCTTTAGTCCACATTGAATGTGTCAGCTGCACGCTACTAAATCAGTATTGAGGGAGTGTCAGGACCTAGCGACTGACACATTGGCAACATACTCTCCAATCCATAACCAGTTGTCATGGCACTGTGTCAACACCAAGGTGAATGAGACACGTTCTCTCAACTGTCTTATAAGTTATTCCAGCAGCAATTCCTAAATCATCTTAGGACTTCTAGGACACCTTTTCCTTCTTAGAAATCACGAGAAGCAGTAACAGCTGGTAACAACGAAAAGACCCCAAGAGACGATTATTATATATCCCCTCGCAACTAATTCTCTCACATATTCTAGGGATTTTCTGGACACAGAGGTCTGGTCTTTTCGCACAGGGAAAAACCAGAAGATGTCTGTCAGATCAAACCCGATTACTGCGCTACCCCTCCGGCTCCCAATACTTTTACCTTCTCTACTCTCCCCCGTCCCCCATACTGTCAAGCAGAGCCCGTTCCTTACGAACCGCCTCACTACTATGCGACCAGAGGTAGTAGTTATCCAGCCCCATGACGCTGATTCCGGCGAAAAAGACCGCCCAGAAGTTATCCTGTAGAGCCCCTGACAGCTGATAGAAAATATAGAAGGCAGTAAAAAAAGCGACATGCATCAGGCCCTTATAGGGCTTGATGTTCTGGCTCATACTGGCAAGGGTGCGAATGATACCGGAAAAGGCGTAAACCACCAGAGCCAGGCTGATCATTCCTGACGGTGGCGGTGCACCAAGCATTCTGCGCGTCTCATCACTGAGACTGGGGAACATCGAAAAATCTTCAAAGGCAAGGAAACTGACCAGCAGGAACAGTGCCATCGACCAGAGACCGTTCGCGGAGGCTCTTTCAAGCCGTCGAATGCGAGCTTCGATCCTTTGCCGTAAATCTTCGCGTCCCGGCACTTTCCGCTCCTTGATGTGTGGCTCCGCCTGGCTCATGATCATCTCCCTCTGCCAGCCAGTGACAGAACGGTCAAAACGGAGTCAGCAAAAAAACATTCGACTCAATCAAGGTCGAAAATCCGGTGGGGAGGCATCGTCTTTGCCCTGCAGCCGGTTCTCTAGCTCCTGCACGCGATTTGTCATCTTTTGGAAGGAATTTGCCAAATGGGAAATTTCACCGCCGACCTCGGGAAAATCATCCGTAAGACTATCACCCATCTTACCTTCGGTAAAGTCGACGAGCAGTTTGATCGGCAAAAGAACTTGCCGATAAAGAAGAGCGCAGACGACACCGACGGCGAGAAACAAAATCATACCGCTGAACACAATCATGCGGTTTTGTAATTGGCTGAGAGTTTTATTGAGATGTGTTTGTGAAACACCAAGATCTATAGTCCCCAGCAGGCTTTGTTCGGCATCATGAAAATGGCAGACAGTGTTGGAGCACTCTGGAGCATTATAGATCGGCGCAGTGATTGCCAGGACATCTTTGCCAGCGTCATTGATGAACTGGCGGGCCTGGGCCATGGCTTCCAGGCTACGTTTTGGCTCCGGCCCGGAATGACACTCATTGCAACCGGCCTCCGACTTATCGATAAGCTGGTTAAGCTCCTGGCTGTCACGGGAAAACATGATCAGCCCCTTCTTGTTGAAGATCCGCACATGTTCGACCTGTTGTTGCTCACCAATGCTCATGATGATATTGCTCAAGGTCTCACGATCATCCTTGAGCATGGCGTAACTGGTTGACTTAATAATGGTATCAGTCAGATCGGCAGCATGTTCAATCTCGATTTCAACAAGGTCTTGTTTAATAAAACTGTACAGCAACACACTGCAGGCGATAACAAATCCGGTCACAGCAAAGGCAACCGGGATAATAGCGCGACTGTTTATGCTGCTGAACATGACAAATCTCCTTGCATGATACCTGTGGAACCATTTGACATGGCTCCGCAGATATCGTTTAACCCAGACTTAATCGATCTTGCGATAAACGGCGTTGGCCGGAGATACTGTCGTTCTGACCGGTGCAACCTTGACCGCTTCGGGAGCAAGTGCTTCTTGCGGCTGCTCTTTCCACGAATAAAGAATCGGCAGACGGTAGAGAATGAAACGGTAGGTCGTTATGTAAATCGCAAAGACCGTCACAGCGACGATAAATTCAAAGATGTGCGGGATTTCCTGATAAAGCTTCCAGTTGAAAGTGATCAGTGCTGTATTCAGACGGTTCAGGACTATACCGAAAACAGTAAATGCTGCACCCCACCGGGCCAAACTGGCAATTTGGTGACGAATGGCGTAGGCAAAGAGTACGAGTGGCAGCAGAACACCTACGGCCATCTCAAAGAGGAACCAGGCTCCCCAACCGGTTGCCAGGTAAGCCCATTCATTGTCGTGGGCAACACCGATAAACTTGATAACCAGATAGGTGATCAAACCCATGCTGGCCCCTTTGGCCAAACCGAGAGTGCAGCGATCAAGACTATCGAGAAAGCCGTCGTCGCAACGCCAGGCCATGGTCTTCTTGATAATGGTGCTGACCACAATCACCATGTAGAGCCCTGCCGGGATCGCGGAAACGAAGAAATGAATCCACTGAAAAGACGCCGAGTACCAGAGAGGGTGGACCTTCCCTGGTGCGTAATTAAAGAGCGCCCCCAGAGCACCCTGATGCAAAGTGGAGAGGATAATGCCGGAGACGGTCAGGCCGATGGTGATCCGCCTGATGAAACGCTTGCCACCCAGCCAGTCCATCCACTCGAAGAAAGCCACCGAAACTTCGGCAATCTGCACCGACAGGTAGGTGGCGACATGCCAGGCAACCAGGAATAGCACCGCAGCCGGGCCAAAGGACCAGAACATCGGATAAGGCAGGCGCCACGGTTGACCAAGATCGACCATCAGGTAGATAACTGCAAAGAAGTATCCGAGCAGGCCGTTGAGCAGCGCCAATCTTTCGATTGGATGAAAATCGTGGCGTCCGAAAATTTCAACCGTAGTGCCGAGCATGAACCCGGATGCTGAAAGCGGCACCATGACAAAGAGCCCAAAGCCAAGAAATAATCCCCAGGGATAATCATTGGACGCATGAGTGATTGCGCCAAGCCCAAAGACAAAGCGATAGAGAATCAACGGTATACCGACAGCGAAGATGAGCCCCAGAATCCAGTTAAAAGGATTGCGTAACGCCTGGCCAAGATATTGACCCGGGGTCAGGCCAAGGAAGAGTTTGTCCATCACGGTCCATCTCTTGTCATTTCTCTCATTGATAAGGGAGTCCACTGGTTTCACTCCCAATTTGATTAAACTTTTCATTGTTGACCTCCCTCCTCGTCATGTTGTTGCTCAATTTCATGTTCATGGTCTTCATGACCTTCCTGATTCTTTGCCAGGAGGTGGAATCCGGTAAACAATGCCGGCCAGATGGCCAGCACCATCGGCACGACACCAAGGAAATCCTTGACGTGGCTGATGATCGGCTCGTTGCCCGGTCTTGGATCGAAACCAACTTCTTCGACGGGGATCGGCGAGAGATACATCCAATGGGTACCACCCAGTTCTTTCTCACCATAGATACGATCAATGTAGCGACCCGGATGAGTCTGGATGCGCTGGTGGCCAATCTTGAGGAGGTCTTTCCGCTTGCCGAACGTCAGAGCTTCTTGTGGGCAAATCTCAACGCAGGCTGGCGGCAGACCATCCTTCAATCGGGTTTCATGGTAGAAGATGCATTTCTTGACAACCGCTCCAAAAGCACTGGAGTAACTGTAGGCAGGAACATTGAACGGGCAAGCAATCATACAGTTTCGGCAACCGACGCAAACGCTGCCATTGTAAATAACGGCACCCTCTTTGGTCTTGGTGTAGGCGTTGACAGAACAGGAACTGAGGCAAGCCGGCTCGGCGCAATGATTACATTGCACTTTGCGGTAGATCGGATCGCTCCCCTCCGGGGTGTAACGATTAACTACAGTGTAGGCACTTTCATCGGTGCGCCGCTTCTGCGTGCCGTGATGGAAGGTTTGGTCAAAAACCGACATATCATCGAATGGCAGGTTGGGATCGGGCAGCTTCTGTTCCTTGTTGCAGGCAGCTTCGCAGCTGCGGCAACCGATACAACGAGTTAAATCCACCAGTACACCCATACCATCCGGGTAGCCAGAAAAGGACCCTGCAGCCAAGGCCTTCTTGGTCCCGCCCAGGGTTGTGGCGGCCCCTACTGCCACACTCGCAGCAAGAAATTTCCGTCGACTGATTCCACTCATAACAACTCTCCTTATCCTAAAAACCTTATTCTCATAAATGTCATTTCAAGACCAATTATCTTCAGAGATGACCACCCTCGCCAGCAGAACCGGTCGCATCCTTGTGATAGAAGACGCCTCCTTCCGGCGTTCTGGCGTGGCAATCCTCGCAGCCTGTCGGCCCACCCATCTCCTCATGACACCCGGTGCAATTCCAATGATAGGCACCCTTCAGGCCGGGCCTGTCGATATGAAACTGGTAGATTTCCTGTGATTCACGGCTGAGCTGTTCCGAAGAAAACGGGTCGCTGACATGGCAGTTGATACAAGCGACCGTTTCAAGCTCATCGCTGTTGGCATGGCAGCTTATGCAACGATCATCGGTCGTGCCGGTTCCTGTTGTGTGGTGATGACAGACCGAACAATCTTCACCCAGCTCGGACTGCATGTCGTGATCGAACTCGACGGCCTCGAAGAGTTCGACCATCGTATCAATCGTCACCTGCTCTGGCATATCAGCAGCCATGGCCGTACTTCCCACTACTATGAGGGCCAGTACCATCATCAGGGTGGTTAAGATTTGCTTAGCGTTCATGATTCTCTCTCCTCTAATTCAATGAATGCCATACGGCATTTTCATTCGCTGAGATTCCCGGGCTTTGTGTTGATGTATTTAAAGAACATCGGGAAGGCAATGAAGAATGCGACACAGATAAGATATTCAACGGTTTTGATGTACGTGTAGTAATCCACCATGGTGTAAACAGTTTCAAATTCACCAATTTTGCCAAGTAGCTCGTTAAACATACCCTTCTCCTTTCATTGTTTTGTTGTTGTGATTCATAGTTTATTACAGCTCTTCAGCTGCAGGGTTTTGAGTCATCTTTTTGAATGCACATTTAACAGCCTGTCGCAATTCCTCTTCATCTCCAGCCTTGGTTGGCTTCAGGGCATGATAAAAAATGCCCTCGCTACGCGCCTTGCGAATCAATGCCAAGGGTAGTTCGCTGGCAACCAGGATAATGCTCAGGTTGCGGTTGCACTGCTTTAGAAGTGGAATCAAATCGGTTGCCAGCAATTCATCGAACTTGGGACTGAGTAAAACCACCTGAGCCGTTTTCTTGAGAGTTCCATAAAGAACTCCTGCGGCCGAGTTGGTCACTGTCACCTGATAACCAGCATCGATAAACAGATCCGCCATGCGTTTTCTCGACAGAACATCTTCATCTGCGATGAGTAATCCTGGCATCTGCATCATCATTATTCTCCTGCCGCAAACCAGACTGTCACCAATCGGCCCAGACCATCTCCAATTCGGAGACAGGTCCAATCCCGTCGTTATTTTGTGGAAGACTTCTCCGGACGGGAAAAGAGTCCCTTGACCATTCCAGCAAAGAGAACCATCGCTGGCATCAACTGAAACACAATAATAATGGCGAAGAAGCCGACAAAGCAGTAGGTCAGAAACCCTGTACTTTCACTGGGAGCAGCTGTTGTCGCATAAACGACAGAAGCGCTGCCGACCGCCATTGATAGTAATATTCTCAGTGTTTTCATAACATCCTCCTTCCAGCTGATCTCGTTTTTTCAGTATCAGCTTTTTATTCTCGCAGTGAGGAAGGTTGCATTGGTCGTGCCATTCTTAGAATATTTTTATTTAATTATTTTAAGGTCCTGTTTTAAAAGGATTATGTGCCGGTTGCAACAAGACCCAATACCTCTCTAGTTAAGGGAAGATGTATAAGAAAAACATACAGGACAAACTGAGGAAGTGAGCGAATGCCACCAGCGGTTATCGTAAGTACCTGAAAAACAGAAGGTTTACTCAAAGAAAAGCAGTGTATAATAAAAATATACACTGCGATTATATTTGTTATTTATTTCGTTACAATGGATTTAGACCAGACTCTCTCCTACTCAACCATTCTTGAACGGATACTGATCCCCTGTTTTTTGAGCATGGCCTGGACATTAGGCCGCTGCATGCCAACCTCTTCTGCAGCTCTGGTAATATTCCAATCGTTACGGTCCAGTGCGCTCAGCAAAAAGGCTCTTTCCAGTGGCACGACAGCCTCTTCACGCAGTACACGCTTGCGCTCTTTCAATTCGTTTGCATCAAGAGGAACAGCGCTGACGACCGAAGATATCGTGGCGTGCTCGTCACCCGGCATTTCCAGATCCTGGCGCTGAAGGAAATCTGAATTAGAAAGAACCACAGCCCGCTCGATGAGGTTCTCAAGCTCACGAACATTGCCCGGAAAATCATAATGTTCCAGTTGCTCGATTACATCCGGACTGAAGCCTCGAATCTCCTTGCCATTCTCCTCGGCGAAACGCTTGAGGAACTTGCTCGCCAACAGCATCAAATCACCCTTGCGATCTCTCAGGGGGGGCAGTTCAATTGGTATAATATTGAGCCTGAAGAAGAGATCCTCACGGAAAGTCCCCTTTTTGATCATTTCCTGCAGCTTGACATTGGTGGCGGCAACCAGGCGAATATCGATTGGAATAGGCTTGATCCCACCGATCGGTGTAACAATACGCTCCTGTAGAACACGTAGCAGTTTGGCCTGAGTCGTCAGACTGATATTGCCGACCTCGTCAAGTAGCAGCGTACCCCCTTCGGCAACTTCGAAGAGCCCGCGCTTGGTCTGGGTTGCACCGGTGAAGGATCCTTTGACATGACCGAACAGTTCACTTTCCAGCAAGCTTTCCGCAAGAGCGGTACAATCGATCGCAACAAAGGGTTGTGAACGTCGCGGACTGTGTGCGTGTATGGCACGGGCAACCAACTCTTTCCCCGTGCCACTTTCGCCATGGATCAAAATGGTACTGTCAGTCGGAGCGACCTGCATGATGCGCTGATAAAGTTGTTTCATTTCACGGCTGTCGCCTATCAAGCTCTCAAAACCGTGGGTTTCGCTCATCTCCCGATTCAGACAGATATCATCAATCAGCACTGCCCTGGTTTTTATGGCATTCTTAACCTTGCTGATAAGTTCCTCATTGGCAAATGGTTTGGACAAGTAATCTGTCGCACCATTTTTCATCGCCTCAACGGCATTATCAATGGCCGCGTAACCAGTAATCAAAACTACCGGCAACTCTGGCTGGAAAGTGCGTAGTGACTGCAGCACTTCCAATCCGCTCATACCGGGCATTTTCAAATCCGTCACAAGCAATTTGAACATTTGCTCTCCCAATCGCTCCAACGCCGCTCGACCATTACTGACTGTTTCAACTTCATAGCCTTCCGTAGTGAGAATACGTCGCAACCCCTCACGGATGACCGCATCATCGTCTGCAACCAGAATTCTATCCATTTCTGTACTCATAACATCCTCTTGGTGACTCGCTACAGGGAGCTATACCGTCGATATATTATCTTCAGAAGATGGCTGACCATCTGCAGTACTCATCAATGAGACGATTGGCAGCTCAACTGTAAACACCGTGCCCTGTCCAACAGCACTTTGCACTGTGATCTGTCCACCATGATTCTCAATGATGCCATAGGACACAGACAGCCCCAAACCAGTCCCGGCAACCCCGTTCAACTCCTGATTCTTGGTCGTGAAAAATGGGTCAAAGATGCGGCTCAGGTTATCTTCGGAAATCCCATGTCCAGTATCTTCAATTGTCGTAACAATCAGATCGCGTTCCAGGTCCATGCGCATAACAATAGTCATACGCCCTCCCATCGGCATCGCGTGGCAGGCATTCACCAGTAAATTTATGAAAACCTGCTCGATCTGGGTTGGATCAATTTCAATATCCGGCAGATTGACTCCGTAGTGGCGCACAATTTCGACATCATTAACATTCGCATGGTGGATTACCAGAGCCAGTGTGCTCTCCATAATTGTCTACAACGACTTAAGCTGCTTGTCAGGAATCGAGGTCCGGGAAAAATCAAGCAAACGTTTGACAATATCAGCACAACGGTTGGTTTCATGGACAATCGTCAGAGCATCTTTACGCTGACCCTTGTCGAGCCTTTGGTCTTCAGCAAAAATATTGGCAAAAATCAGAATACCGGCCAGTGGATTGTTTATTTCATGCGCAATACCGGCAACAAGTTGGCCGAGTGATGCCAGCTTCTCAGAGCGCACCAATTGATCGCTGACGTGAGCAATTTCCTCAGTTCGCTCAATAACTTTCGCCTCCAGGGTTTCGGTTAACTCACGGTATTCGTCGCGCGCCTGTTTCAGCTTTACCGTCATGCCGTTAAACGCCTCAGAGAGCTCGCCAATCTCATCGTTTGACTTCAACTCCAGTTGACTGTCAAGTTCCATATTTGAGACCTTGTTGGCATGCAGCAAAAGATTGTGTACCGGATGAATAACCAGGCTTTGCGTCATCCAGCTCAGGCAAAAGATAACCAGCAGCAGCAGAATCACGCCAAAGGCCGCAATACTATCGCGGTAACTGCTCGCCTGAACACCGATCTTGGCCAAAGAGCCCTGCACCTCAAGAAAACCCAGAATCTTGACATCTGCCGAATGTACATGACAGGCCGCAGTATTGCAGCTTGGCCTATTGTAAATTGCTGTGGTGACACTGAGGATCTTGTCTCCATCAACGTTATTGAAAATTCTACTGCTATCTTCTAGAGGATGACGATCAACCATAAACTTGTCAGAATTGCACTTTTCACAGGGTACGTTGACTTCCTCAAGACCTTTGCCAATTTCTTCTTCACAGGTAGAAAAATGCACATGTCCTGCCGTGCTAAAGAGTCGGATCCGATCTATTTTTTCATGGGAACAAACTTCCTGCATCATCTCGTAGACTCGCAGACGATTGTCTTCCAACATCTGAAAGTGAGTCGTATGCAGGATTATTTCACTGACAGTTTCAATGTCATCCTTGGCATCCTGTAAAAATATTTCTTTAAGTGTACTGATATTGAAAGAGGCAAAGAGTGAGATCGTGATTAAGAGCACTACACCGGTGCTGAAGGTGAATTTGCTGATCAGACTTTGATTAAGCGCCCGGAATAACGTCATAACAACAGATCCAAATAACAACAAAAAACCGGATGCTTAGGTAGGAATCCGGCACACCCGAATTCAACCTGGCAACCCGGCTGTCTTAATCGTAAGACCCGCGGCTTTCCGTTCCCTTTCTCACGAAAGGGTCGGCCTTATCAGGAGCTTAATATAAGTTAATTATTATGCACCAATATAAACAAAATGGACGTTATGTCAAGTTTTGCGCTTGTGGCCTGCCCGCCAGGAGCTCACAGGACTTAAATCTTCACTGTCTTGTAGAGGAAGTTTTTGAATTTATAGAAGCTGCGCTGCTCAGCTTCATCCTTGCTGTGTGGATCACAAGCCTTGAGGGAAAAAGCAATATCCAGCATGTTCCTGGCGCCAGCGCGGCGGGTTTCTTCAACCAATGCCCGAACCGTATCGCGCGTCAACTGGTTGTCGGTAAACGGCTTGTGCACCAAACTCCAGAAATCACCTTGTCCCGCTTGCAGGGCGGCCTGAATAAGCCGCAATGGGTCTCGCTCCCCTGCCTCAGAAACTGTTGGCTGCTGCCCTGAAGCCAGAGCCCGCCGAACATCATCAGCCGAGATTGATGAACCCTGCCTGAAGAGCAGAGCACGCAACAGAATCGAACGCAATTCACGGATATTGCCCGTATAGTCATGCCGGGTAAGGAGCATTTGAGCCTCAGGACTAATCACAGGAACCCGGTCAACAGGCTCATCGGCCAGGCGATAGACCCGGTAGAGCTGACCGAGGAAGTGAACGGCCAGATCAGGGATATCCTCCCGTCGTTGATTGAGTGACGGCACGACAATGGTCAATTCCGACAACCGGTGATAGAGATCGGCACGAAAACGACCTTCGGCAATCAGGCGTGGTATATCCTGGTTTGTGGCAGCCACCAGAAGCACCCGGGCAAAGCGGGTCTGATTTTCGCCAAGGCGGACAAAACCGCCATTATCAAGGAAACGCAGCAACTGAACCTGGGTCTTTGGATCAGCGTCGCCGATCTCATCCAAAAAAACCACACCGCCGCTGGCTTCTTCGATTATGCCGTGCCGGTCTACGTGAGCTCCGGTAAACGCCCCGCGCTTGTGCCCAAAGAGTTCCGAGTAAGTCAGTTCGCCACTGTAGGCAGCGATGTTGGTCTTGGTGACCGGCAACTCCCCCACCACACCAGGACGAGCTCGATACATCTCATTGAGACGGGTATAGATATTGTTAAAGAGAAATTCCTTGCCGCTGCCGGTATCGCCGGTAATCAGCACGGTCGGCAGGCCCAGCGAGGCTTCACGCGGATCGGCCTGCTGCCACATGAGAATACGGCGGAACAGAGGTGGAGCCAGAGTTTCTATGGTCGAGACAAGTTCTTCCGCTTTACTTGAGTTACCGATGATATTGCCGAGACGATATGATGATACTTTTGGGTCACGGTAAGTAACATCGGTCTTCAGGCGCTGCACCTCGCTTGTCAGTCGCTCAATCTGCAACAGACCAGCAAGGTGACGAGCAATCATCTGCACAATAATCTGCAAAATACGCTGATGCTCATAGGTAAAGTAGTGCGAAGTCAAACTACTCAAACAGACCACAGCCAGAACCTGTTCTCCAACTGTCACCGGCACAGCAATTTCGCTACGGATCTCCCGTGTCACTTGCCGATAAAAAGTCCCTCCAGGCTGCTCCCGATAAGCATCATCAACAATCATTGGCTGCCGTGAAGATGCGACATATCCGGTCAGACTGCGTTCTTCAAGCGGTAGTTCAGAGCCACCGACAGGCATCAGAGGAATGTTTTTCTTCAACCACTGTTTACTCTTGGCACCAATCAAAGTGCCATCTTGTTCCTCGACAATCAGCCAGGCATCACCATCGCGTTCCTGAACCAGCGCAATGCTACCGGTGTCGGCACCAATCAGTTCCGTGGCTTTGGCAAGCACTCGGTTCAGGAAAGGCTGAGTTCCTTCGAAACCTGCCTGAAGCAGATCGTTAATTTCCGAAAGCACCTGAATCTCCATATGCTCATCGCCAATCTCCTGAATCACCCGTTCTGCCATCTCGGCGTGGGCTTCGAGCAGACCTCGTTCGAAATCACTGAAGCGATACGGTTCCTGGGTAAAATAGTTGACCAGACAAGTAATCCGTCGGGTACGACCATCGTAACGTGGCACCACATAGAGGGAGGTCAGACCGATTTTGTCAGTGAGATAGCTCTTCTGCAGGGACTGTGCTTTGAGACTGGGGAAATAAAGCGGGCGCAACAAAGTTTCATCAGCAATCACGCCGTCTTCATTGATGTATTGCGACAGTAACGACTTACCGGAACTCAGATCTATCAGTTTTTCATCCTCATAGAGGCGCTGTATCTCGCGTTCCTGAGCGTAAGAAGCCAGAACCTGCAAGCCCTGCCCTTCACCTTCAACGCCAATGCGTGACGGCACCAGCACCGACGCCAGGGAAAGTTTGTCGATCAGACGCACTGCAGAACGCACCATGGTGCGAGCCGCTTCTTTCTTTTTCGATTCGTCAATACGTCGCGCTACGATAATCTGTTGGTGATATTTGCCTGCCTGATCGAGAATCGGCGCCACCTGCCCCAGGAAATCACGCAATTCCTGACGATTCTCATCAGTGAGCGTGTTGCCGGTCCGCAAACTGTCAACACAGAGAACTCCGATAGACCGTCCCTTGTGCACCAACGGCAACTGGGTCGAAGCCTTCAGACCAAAATCTTCGGCAAGCTGCCGGGCGGTGGACGACAAACTCTCCCGGTCGGCAAACTCGGTATCCTGCTGCTCTATGTAGACTCTCGAGACCAGGTAATTCTCATCTGTAAGGGAGAAGACATGATTACGTACCGCCTGCCGAGCACGGCCGGTTGCCAATACACAGTTCAGAATACCACCGGTTAAATCCTCCAGGTAGAGCCGAGAACGCGACTGGTTTGTAATCAGAGGAACCACTTCACCGATTTCGTGCAAAATATCAGCAAGATTCTCTTTGCCATAGCTCTTAATCCTCTGCAAATACTCTTCGACCCGTACCGGAAAACTCATAGAAACTCTCCCTGTGTAGTTTTTCTACACGATTTTATCCTGTTTTCTGGCAACGGTCAAAAGATACGAACAAAACAATAAGGGCGGCCATTTTCTGGCCGCCCTTGAAATTGATATCATGTTTCGAAGCTTAGCAGATTAATGCCCACCGACATTCAATAGCGCCAAGGCAGCGAAAACAGCAGTGACTGTCGCAAGAACGTAAAGGGTTCGCGCAGCAGAGAGGAGATAACGATTTACAACAGACTTCTTCAACATACAGAACCTCCGAGATTCATTCTGGGGAAAACTTACAAACGAAGCTATCAAACAGATCGAGAACAATATGCGACATACAGGACAACATGTCAATAGTTGCTTATTCATATTTTCATATCTTTTGCCTTGCAAAATTAGCTCTATGTTGCACAACCTTGCGCTTTCCCATGTTAGCAACAAATAGAAATGTCCGGTTTCGTAACAAATGAATTGTCCGCATTCTCCATCAATGGGGTAGAGAATGGATCAGGATCGATTTTCCGGCCTGATGCTGAATAAATCTGTGGTCGGCATGGTCGGTCTGGGCGCGGTAGGAATGGGGACCAGCAAGCTACTGCTTTCCTACGGGGTCAAAGCAGTGATTGGTGCCGACCTCGACGAAACGGCCTGCGCACGACTCGTTGCTGCAGGCGGCAAAGGGGAAGCCTTAGATGATGTGCTGAAGAAAGCTCATGTCATCATCGCCACCACTGGCTGCCCTGGGCTGATCACACCAGAAATGGTGCGAAAAGGATCCGTCATCCTGGCCCTTTCCAATCCAAAACCGGAGATCACACCGGATCAGGCCATACAGGCGGGGGCTTCATTTGCCGCTGACGGCAGGAGCGTCAACAACGCTCTGGCCTTCCCTGGATTATTCCGTGGCGCACTGAACGTTCGGGCGACCCGGATCAACAACAAGATGAAGATTGCTGCCGCCAAGGTTATCGCCAAGCATGCTGAAGAAAACGAACTGGTCCCCTCCATCCTTCATCCCAGTGTACACAAGGATGTAACCGCCGCAGTAGAACGCGCGGCTCTTGAATCAGGGGTTATTAAACACTGGGATTGAACAACTGAAAGAGGGGGCTTTTCGGGTCATTCTGGAGGAACGAATTAAGGACTGGTTGCAGAAGTACCAGACGTCTGAGATGTCTATCCTCTCTGAGCCAGGATGTGTGAGATGAAAAGGCGCGGAGGCTATGGCCACTGCGCCCACTGGAATGCTCAAAGTATCAATCATTATTCTGTCACATTGATACGCCATGACTCAGGGGGGAGAAAGGTCACCTGGAGTCCAAACGGTGATGCTATCTTTTCCAGGGTGGCCAAGGTCGGATTTCCTGAACCATTCTCGAATTCGGAGAGGATTCGAGGGGAGATGGCAGCTACTTTTTGAGCATACTCTTTTTGGGTCATTCCGAGAATTTTACGCATTTGGCGAGTTGCCTCCCGGATATCAATACTGCCCCTGGCAAGGTCCAGATAAAGAGCCTCTTTCATCTTTGCCGTATCTGGTGGCATTGGTCGCTTCATTACGCTCTCCTATGCGATCGCCTTTGGCTTTGCTTCATTAAGTCCCAGGGCAACATCATTTATCCGCTGGGTTAGCTTCTTAATGATGTCATCATCAACCTGACAGGCCTGCATGGTTTCGGGTAGCTTTGCAACCTGCCCCCCCACACCTGCTAGCCAAGCCCTGGTTTCTGTTGGATCCATGATGTCTTGCAGCTTTTCGCAAATGGCTGCCCATTCCGGTTGGCCCCCGGGGCGCTCATCATCCCATCGGCTGACTCGCCCTATACCTTCGGGGTCCAGAAACATAGGAGCAAAATCGAATAACGGGGAAATGGTCACCTGATCTCTATTCCTCGAAATTGCAGTATTGCGCCCGTGGTTATCGGTATTGCGAAGAGCCAAATTCAATATGTCCCGCAGGATGTACTCGCGGATTTCACGAGCAGGGTCGGTCACGACTTGAGCAAGAGCTCGACAGTAGACGTCATGGCGAACGGCTGCCCCATACCCAGGAATCCCTGCAATAGCATACAAGCTATGCATGCCCATTCGGTTAACGTGGCCATCAACTATTTCACGGTCAAAGCGTGGAACAAACAAGGCCCCGGCTGCGTAAACTAGAGGCGCTCCTACAAGGACACCGAACTTCCTGGCAACCTCGAGGTAGGGGGCTTCATTGCGAAGCACCTGATGGTTTCGCTCCTCAGTGCGTCGTCCGCGAGGGAATTTGACTAGCCAAAATTGTTTTATCCTGTCGTCTGGCAACGCTCCCTCCGCATGGAACATGCCATTGTGATCCTCGGCAAGCAGGTACTTCGGTGCTTCACCTTGCACGCTAGATGCGCCCGCAACATATGCTCCGCGTTCCTCAGCATATTCAATGAAATCTTCTTGTTGCTCAATGATGTCCTGGCGGGGAAAGCCAATTTTGAATTGCTCTGGCGGCGGCTCAAGAGCTGCCTCAGCAATTCGTAGATTGCCTGGTGGGTTGCCTGCTCCCTTAACCAACAAGTGCCATTCTATCTGCGGCCCATCGTTTTCAACCTGCATTCGCTTGAGCCAAGCACGTCTGCCAGCGCCGGCCGGCAAAAGATCAACCAGGAATGGCGGCCAATCTTCATAGCGGACCAGCTCGAAGCCAACAGTCAGGCCAGGAATGAGTTCCGCGTTATGGTTGCCGAGGTTTTCAACCGCATAGTCAGTATCGTATTCCAGGCGACATCCGCCCTCAACTCCTCTGTCCAGAGTCTGAGGGTCAGGCTCAAACGTCGCTGCGGTTTGCCACTGGCCGTCAAGATATATTTCAATGTGACATTCCATATAGTTCACTATAGTGGTCTAAAAGGACCGTTTTCCGTATTTTTTATTCACTTTAGTGGCCTGTGCCCTCGTATAAATCATGAGCACCACACTCCTAGTTCACTATAGTGAATAATCCTTGTGTATTATGCAAGAAAATTTTCACTATAGTGAACTATGGCCGAAAGTCTGATCGATTCTTGCGGAAGATGAGGAGTATATATTATTTGTTTGGATTGGCGAGCTCTCAATAAGCGCCCGGATGTCTTGGGCGGGACCGCATTAGGGGGGCCCGATTGACACCCCTACAAGCCGAATCGTTTCAGCACCGCGGCGGGTGCCTTATCGTAATGACTGAACTCCATGGTAAAGGAACCGCGCCCCTGAGTGGCGCTACGTAGTTCGGTCATGTAGCCAAACAGCTCTGAAAGCGGCACATGGGCATGGATCAGATCAATCACATCACGAGATTCCATCCCTTCAATACGACCACTCTTTTGCTGCAGAGTGCCAAGAACCTTACCTGAGAATTCGTTTGGCAAAGTAATCTCCAGAGCCATCACCGGCTCAAGCAAGATAGGCTTTGCCGCGCGTACCGCCAACGTCAGAGCGCGTTGTGCCGCAGCACGTACACCGAGGGCAGTGGTCACTCCAGAATCAATTGGAACCTGCTCAACAACAACACTCAAGTCAACCATCGGGTAACCAATCTGCACACCGGCCTGACCTGACATATGAATGGTTTCATCGAGCGCTGCGAGAATATCTGCACTCAAGCTTGATGCTTCAAGTGAAGGCAACAGAACCTCAATGCCAGCACCACGTTCACGCGAAGTGACCCGCAGGGTGACTTCGCCTCGTTGCACTTTGCCGTCTATCTCCCGCTCGAAAATTTCTCTATGGACAGCTTCACCAGAGATGCTCTCACGATAAACTACCTGCGGTCTTCCGGCATTAACATCGACGCCAAAATCGTCAACCAGGCGTCGCAACACCACCTCGAGATGCAGTTCGCCCATACCGGTCAGAACCGTCTGGCCAGTATCTTCATCTTCACGCACGCGAAAGGTCGGGTCTTCCCATTGCAGCTTTTCCAGCGACCGAAGCAGCTTGTCACGATCCTGGATCTGCTTCGGTTCGACCGCCAGAGAGACGACCGGTTCGGGGATCTCAAGACCAGCGAGCAGTAAGGGTTCTTCAGGAGAGCAGAGGGTGTCGCCAGTCAAGGCCTCTTTGAGACCTGCGGCGGCAACAATATCGCCAGCATGAGCAGTATCGATCCGTTCGCGCTTATGGGCGTGCATGCGGAAGAGCCGCGCGGCACGCTCCTGAACGTTACGGGTGGAATTCAACAGGGTGTCACCTGCCTTGAGCTCCCCGGAATAGATGCGCAGGTAAGTTAATTTGCGCCCTTCATCGGAAAGGACCTTGAAAGCCAGGGCACAAAGCGGGCCCTTTTTATCACAGGGAAGCATGAGACCATCTTCTCCCGGCTGATGCGCCTGAACCGACGGCAGATCAAGGGGCGATGGCAGGAGCTCTGTGACCGCATCGAGCAACGGCTGGATCCCCTTGTTGCGTAATGCCGAACCGAGGAAAACCGGGAACAACTGCCCAGCCAGCACGCCCTTGCGCAAAGCCGGTCGGATCTGTTCTGCCGTAACCTCTTTGCCTTCCAGGAAATCTGTGAGCAGTTCATCATCCCAGTCGGCGGCAGCTTCAACCAGAGCTTCACGGGCCGTGTCAACAGAGGCCTGGAGTTCATCGGCAATCGGCACGCTGACGACTTCCGCACCAAACTCACCCTCGTCGAAGGTCAACACACAGCCTTCGAGGAGATCGACAACACTGTTAAAGTCTCCCTCTTCCCCCACTGGCAACTGCATCAGTATCGGACGGGCACCGAGGCGCTCCTGCATCTGCTCAAGCACCACCTGGTAATCCGAGCCGATCCTGTCCATTTTATTAATCAGACAGATCCGCGGCACGTTGTAGCGATTCGCCTGGTGCCAGACCGACTCACTTTGTGGCTGTACGCCTTCAACCGCACTGAATACAGCAATAGCTCCGTCCAGAACTCGCAGAGAACGTTCCACTTCGATAGTAAAATCGATATGTCCCGGGGTGTCGATCAGGTTGATCCAGGTGTCCCGCCACCGACAGGTGGTACTGGTGGCAGTGATGGTGATACCGCGATCCTGCTCCTGGGCCATCCAATCCATGGTCGCCATGCCATCATGGACCTCACCCAGCTTGTGGATCTCACCGCAGTAATAGAGGATACGCTCTGAGACAGTCGTCTTGCCAGCATCGATATGCGAAATAATGCCAATATTACGGATCTGATTGAGCGCTGGCTGATTCATGACGGAGTTCACCATCGAGGAAGTTAGAGACTCAGTCCGCGAAGCCTTTGCGGATCAGATAGAGGTCGTCCATATTGAGGTCGTTAAGCTCGAAATATTCACGCTCCAGCTCTTCAACATAGAAACGATCGAGGCCACTGTTGTCGAGAAAATCCTCACGCAGACTAGCGTCGCGCTCGGCAATAATCTTGGGCAGCAGGTTGTGCAGATAAATGGCTTCTTTTTTATATTCACGACAACGTTATGGAACTGGGCCAACGGGATATCACCGGTATGAAGGCCCTTATTGTAAAGCTCATCGGCTACTTCAACCAGTAACTCTTCCTGCTCCAGCCGGGTGTTGTACTTTGAGTAAAAGTTACGGATACGCTCTTTGACATGGGCCAGCAAGGTCGCATTGAGACGCTCCTCTTTTTCGAGAAGATGCAACCGATCAACCAGAGCCTTGATCGTCAGACGACTGTCCTCGATCAGCGCCAGACCCTTTTGCAGGCAGACAACCTTCTTGCGCCCAAACTGGCCGAGGTATTTATTTTCGAACACCTGCGTGAAAAAAAGCTCCTTCCAGAGTTTCGAGTCAAGCTCATCAAAAGCCTTCTTATTGCCCAGCAGACTGCGAATCTGTTCTTCAGCAAAGTGGACATTCTCCATGAAGGCCAACTGGTTGATCACTGCTGAAGTGTTATCGTAACGATCGAAGTAAGTAATGATGTAAGAGAAATGTTCGAGCAGGCTGAGATCGGCCCCTGCGTGGATCTTCTCATCACACGCCTTGCCGGTTTCAAGCAGAATGTGCTCGAAAGTATGGTCGCGGTTTTCACTCGCCTGGCGCTTGGCATGCAGCAACAGCGACATATCCTCAGAGTTGATAAGAGCATCGATCTGGACATCAGCAAAAAAGATTCCTTCAAGCACCTGCCTGGTTTCGGCCAGATAATCCTGTTCGTCAAGGTCAACCAGTTTGTCGTGCTTGAGCATCTTGTCGAGCGTATAGAAGAGCGCCGCAGGAATTTTATTCCGTACCGATAAAGTTTTCAGGCGGGTCAGGCGGGCGTTCTCCAGCTGATTGATGCTTCCTTTGAGATTACATTCGATCAGGATGTTCTTATACTCATCAACAATCCTCTGGTTATCCGGATGTTTGTACATGACGTCGATGCGTATGCGTTCCTGCTGGTACCTGTCGATCTTGAGCTCATCAGCAAGCTCCTGGAGTTTTTCAAACTCGTAATCCGGGATCGTTTTGTACTCGAAATAGAGTTCTTTGAAAGCATCGTGGTACTGCTTATGTTTTTTGTGGATCAGCTTGACCAGATAGAGAGAGCTGCGATGACCGAGCATACCGTAGATTTCATCGAGCAGTTCTGAATCGTCACCGAGCCCGACATCTGCTGAACGCTTGAGAGTTTTACCAAGCAGTCGAGCAATATTCTCCTGTTGCTCCTGCATCGTTCCGGAAACCGAGCCGGTCATAAAGAAGGAATAATTGACTGTGGCATTACCTTCGAAAAAAAGCTGTTCATAGCTGGTCTGACCGTCCGTTTGCGGCGTAAAATCCAGTTGCCCGCCATCCCCTTTGTAGAAGGCACCGTAAAGGATCAGGCGATTACGAACATCGGTTTTTGCCAGATCGGACAGCGGCTGGTCGACGCCGAACATATACTCACAGAAAGAGCCACCGTTGCCACGATGACTAATCTGCTCAGGCTGAAGGATAAATTCGTTACCCGGCGAAAAAAACCGTAGATCGGCGCTGGACGCTTCGAAAAAGTAACGGCTGTAAGCATCACGAGAAGCCGCCATTGCGAAATATTCGATGGTGTCATCCAAGTGCCCGTGCAGGCGTATTTCCTGGTGTTTCGACATATCTTCCTATTCTCAGGATCCTGGTAACGGCAACGTTACGGTCTGCCCATCATAGGCAAACTCAACGCCTTCAGGGAGTCCTGTGGAGTGCCGCGCATAATCAACATCATGGGTGAGGTGCGTCAGCAAAGTTTTAGGGACCCGTAATTGCCTGGCAACCTCAATCGCTTCGCTGATACTGAAGTGAGAATCATGGCCGCGGAACCTCAAAGCATCAATGACCAGCACTTCCAGACCCTCCAGCAACGCCCAGGATGATTCGGGAATCGCGCTGCAATCGACCACATAGGCCAGATTGCCAATCCGGTAACCGAGCGACTCGCCCGGGCCATGCATCAGAGGAATCGGGATCACCTTTTGTCCGAACAATGCAAACGGGCCGGTGACTTCATTCGCCTGCAGACGTGGTCGATATCCCGCAACATCCGCTTCACTGAAGATGTAGCTAAAGAGTCCCTGAATCCGGTCGAGTACACCACGCGCAGCATAAATCGGAATCGCATTCCCAGTCCGTAGCGTGAAGGTTCGCAGATCGTCAATGCCATGTACATGATCGGCATGAGCATGGGTATAGAGGACAGTGTCCACTTGCTCGATGCCTTCACGCAACGCTTGCTGGCGAAAATCTGTTGCGGTATCAATCAGAACCTTATGATCTGACCACTCAAGGAGCGCACTGCAACGGGTGCGGCTGTTGCGTGGCTCCGTCGATGAGCAGACAGCACAATGGCAGCCGAGGACAGGCACACCGGTACTGGTTCCCGAACCCAACACGGTCAGCTTAAGAACCGAGTCGGTCATATCTTGAAGACCCCGACCTCCTCTTCCAGAGTAGAAGTCAAACGTGTGAGTGTCTCAACCACATGGTCCAGCTCTGCGGTACGACTGGCGTTATCTTCGGCAACCTTATGGACACTACCGACAGCATCCACAACATCGCGGCTGCGCTGGGTCAATTCACGGGTAGCATCATCAATAAGCGAGATCATCGCACGAATCTGTTCCATACTTTCGTTGATCTGGCGGCTGCCCTTGGCCTGTTCACTGGTACTCTGCTTGCCATGGGCCGCAATATCACGCATCGACTCGGCACCTTCGGCAAGCTGACGCGCCCCCGAAGTCTGCTGGTTGATTGCCGAGGAAATCTGTTCGAGCATAGCGGAGACCTGATTCATCGAATCGGTCACCTGGCGGCTACCACGTGCCTGCTCTTCAGTAGCACGAACGATGCCGTTAACCTGATCCATCGCTTTGAGAGTGCTACTGCGGATCTTTTCCAGGGCAAGGCTAGAATCCTTGGAGCGTTTAACCTCTTCGTAAACCTGCTCGCTACCCGCCTTCATTGCGACAACCGCTTCCTGGGTGCCCTCCTGAAGGTTGGTAATAATCGTGCTGATTTCACGGGTGGAAACAGCACTACGCTCGGCCAACTCGCGAATTTCATCGGCGACGACGGCAAAGCCCTTGCCGTGCTCCCCGGCCTGGGCGGCGATAATTGCGGCATTCAAAGCCAGCAGGCTGGTCTGATCGGCCACATCATCAATAACGGTAAGAATCTTGCCGATCGCACTCGACTGATTACCAAGTTCCATGATCGCTTCACTGGCACGGTCAACGGTTTGGCGGATCGATTCAATACCACGGATGGTTTCGTCGACCGTCTGCATGCCACGCTGAGCATCTTCAGCCGCTTCACTGGCCAGCTTGCTGGTCTGCACGGCATTCTCTTCGATTTCCTTGATCGAAGCATCCATCTCCAGCATTGAGGAGACCGTGACCTCGGTAGAGGAAGAGAGAATACCAACATTCTCAGCGACTTCCTGACTCGCCACTGACATCTCATTAATCGAACTGGAAACGGTATCTACTGTGACAAAGAGCTTCTCCATCTGGGAGGCAATTTCCTCAATCGTTGCACCCAGCTCAAGAGTTGCCGACGAGCTCTCTTCCACCGAGCTGACCAGATTACCGGTACTGTCGGCAATGCCACCAGCGGCTTCGTCGATGCCCTCAATCGCTTTGGATGACTCTTCCAGAGCTTGCGACTGCCGGACCGCCCCCTCCATGACTTCGTGGGAGGAACTACGGATCTGTTCATTTGACTTGGCCAGGTCCGTCGTTACATCACGAATACGACCCACCATCTCACGTTGTCGGGTCAGGAAGTCGTTGAAACATTCCGACAACTCACCGACTTCATCACTACTATGCACCATCAACTCCCGGGTCAGGTCACCACCACCAGCGGAAATTTCACGAAGGTTTGTGACAATCTCTCGCAGGGGACGGACAATGCCTGTTGCCACCAGCAGACCGACAAAGACCGAAATCGCACCAGCAATAATTACGGTTACCAACATGGACTGTTGCAAGCGGTTCTCAGAGGCAGTAAGCGCAGCAATATCAAGAGCCATCAACACACCGCGACTTTTACCACTGATAGAGTTGTAAAAGATCTGATGTCTGCTGTTATTAATCCTTGCATCATAGCTGCGTGACGTAAGAATGGTTGCCAGGTCAAGCTGAGCCAACTCGGGCGAGGTAGAGGCAAAGATACCATCTTCATCGAAAAAGGCGATCTCCATGCGGCTGAGAGCTTTCAAACGTATTGCAAGTGGCACATCGAAATAGGTCACTCCAATCAGATGACCGATCGGTTCGCCATACATGCTGATCGGTGCAGCAGCGATAATTGCCAAACGACCATCGAACAGGCCGTTTTCCGCGTAGCTTTCACCTTCCATGCTGGCTTCGATAACGGGATGTTCAACACCAGAAATGGCAGAAATTTCTTCGTTATCATTAAGAAAACCTCGATAAAGTCGTTGCCCTTTGCCATCCAGAACCTGGATTTGATCAAAAGGAAGATCCTCCAGACTGTCAAACAGGCGAACCAGTTGTGCGTTGCCGTCAACAACTCCATCGGAGTAGACAGCATTGACCATGTTAGAGCTACCAGCCAGCATCTGCACCAGCGTCAGATTCTCCTTCGAGATACTGGTCGTGGTATGCTCGATAAAGTTGGCTGAATCCTGAGCGCGCAACTGCATCTGGACCTCAAGCTCGCTGCCAACCATGCCACCAACTATCCAGAGAGAAACTATCAGGGGCACGACACTCACTGAAACCAGTGCCAAAAGTATTTTAGACCGCAACTTCATAGATTCAACATCCTTCCATATACGACAGTTATCATTAAAAGCTTATCTGAAAAGTTAGATTTACTCCACCGAGACAAAGCTTTTCTGCAAGATTGTCCGGCCTTGCTGACTTTTCGCCAAGTCAATAAAACGGGCCAAATCACCCTGCGGCTCACCTTTAGTCACCAACGTCAACGGCTTGGCCAGAGGATAATGTCCTGCAGAGATACTGGACGCCGTTGGCGCAACATCATCGACATTGATCGCCTTGACATGATTGGCATTGAGCATGCTGTGGCTCAAAGCGGTAATCCCTGTCGGGAACATGCTGACCTGCTGATCAGACTCGGCAACAATTGCAGAGACAATCTCCCGAGAGAGATAAGTTTGCTTTTTCAGAATCAGTTTTTTTACGGCGCTGCGCATCCCGGAACCTTTCGGGCAAGTCACCACGACAATCGAGCCAACACTACCACCGACATCCTGCCAATCAGTGATCGCTCCGGAAACAATTCCCTGTAGTTGGGCACGGGACAAATTGTTCAGTGGATTCTGCTCATGAACAACAATTACCAGCACATCCCAGCCAAGAAAATGTTCGACCAGTCCCTGACTCTTCTCCACTTCGGTCAACCTTCGCCCGGCTCCTGCCATATCAACCTCATCGTTCAGCAGGGCTTTAATCCCTGGGCCGGTGTTGCCACCTTCGATATGTATCTTGATCGCTGTTTCTGAGGTAAAAAGACGGGCTGCCTCCGGCATGAAGAACCGCTGTAATGTGGTTGCTCCGGCATAGCGTAACGTTTCATCAGCACAGGCACCGCCAACCATCAGCAGCAGAACAATCGTCAGGATTCCGATTTGTCGCAGAAAACCCATTGTCAGACTCCTTAATCCAGGCAGGGAACGCACACAGCTAACTAAACTCAACAATCAACAGCGAGATTAACAGCTTACATTACATCAGCAGACAACCGCAGGCAACTCTTTATGACCTAGTTTTATTGCCGAAACCAGTGAGTTGCGTTAACCTTAAAGATATTTTCTTCACCGCGCGGGAGATAGACAGATGTCAGACACCTTCAATGACCTGCTCCGCAAAGGCGAGCAGGCCCTTAAAAACGGCGACACACTGGTCGCACTACTGCAATTCGAAACGGCTCATGCAATTCAGCCGTTGCCTGGCATCAAGTCCAAACTGGCTTTTTGTCTGGCAAAAGAGCGCCGCCAGTATCAACAAGCCATGAACCTCTGCCGAGAAGCTCTCCAGGCAGAACCTGACAACCCGGATCATTACTACCAGCTCAGCCGTATCTATCTGGTCGCTGGACAAAAGCGCCAGGCGATTAAGTCTCTACGCAAGGGGCTCAAGTTCAAACGCCACCAGCCGATCATTGATGAGCTCAATCGGCTTGGAGCTCGCAAAGAACCGGTTTTCTCCACCTTGCCACGAGATCATGTTCTCAACCGCAGTGTCGGCATTCTCTTTACAAAACTTGGCTCACGGTAAGGAATTAAAGGGGAAAGTGTTGCACTCGATAGGCAGATGGGTTAAGTTCGCGGCCTTCTTTCACCTCATATCAAGTAAAGCAGTCCACTATAATGGAGGCTTGCTTTCCACATCTTGACATCCACGGCCCGATCCCTGTCGAGCTTTTTCCGGACAGATGAACACAGGACAACCCATGACAGAAGAAAAATTAACGACCTTTGACGACTTGGCTCTCGCTCCAGAAATACGCCGGGTTATTGACGAAATCGGCTACGAAACTCCTTCGCCGATTCAGGCTCGCAGCATACCGCCGCTACTGGAAGGACGTGATCTGCTTGGCCAGGCCCAGACTGGCACCGGCAAAACAGCAGCCTTTGCTCTGCCATTATTGAGCCGTCTCGATCTTAAAAACAGAAAGCCACAGATTCTGGTACTCACCCCCACCCGCGAACTGGCTCTGCAGGTTTCTGAAGCAATTCGTACCTATGCCCGCCACTTACCAGGATTTCAGGTTCTGCCGGTTTACGGTGGCCAGAGCATGAGCCAGCAGTTGCGGCAACTACACCGCGGCGTCCACGCCGTAGTTGGTACCCCGGGACGAATCCAGGATCACCTGCGTCGCGGCACCTTGAATCTTACCGAGCTTTTCTGCGTAGTTCTCGATGAAGCTGACGAAATGCTGCGCATGGGTTTTGTGGATGATGTCGAACAAATTCTAAAAGACACTCCGGCAGAACGGCAGACGGCCCTTTTT
The DNA here is from genome assembly GCA_024279915.1 of Deltaproteobacteria bacterium. GTDB lineage: Bacteria > Desulfobacterota > Desulfuromonadia > Desulfuromonadales > BM103 > M0040. The sequence continues at coordinate 470 of JAJRRB010000005.1, read as the reverse complement.
TCCGCAACCATGCCGAAAGAAGTCTTAAGAATCGCCCGTCGCCATATGAAAGACCCCCTTGAGATTCACATCAAGTCCAAGACGGCGACCGTCGACACCATTGTCCAACGCTTCTGGCAGGTCAAAGGAATGCACAAGCTGGATGCTTTGACACGGATTCTCGAAGCGGAGGAGATCGAAGGCATGATTGTCTTCGTGCGCACCAGGATTGCAACGGTTGAACTCGCAGAAAAGCTTGAATCGCGAGGCTTCTCCTGTGCCCCCCTGAGTGGCGACATGACCCAGGTCCTGCGCGAAAAGACTGTAGAAAGGGTGAAAGCGGGGACCCTTGACATTGTGGTCGCAACCGATGTCGCCGCCCGTGGGCTGGATGTGAAACGGATCAGCCATGTCATCAATTACGACATTCCTTACGATACTGAAGCCTACGTGCACCGCATCGGTCGTACTGGCCGCGCCGGTCGCATGGG
>JAJRRB010000077.1 GCA_024279915.1 Deltaproteobacteria bacterium | reverse complement strand
TATTTAGAACTCCATTGGCATGATCCTCGTCTTGCCCACGACAACCTAACTGAAATCACTCGTGGTTTGAACGAAGTCTGGAATCCACGCCTCCAGTTCATCAACCAACAGAAGATTTGGTCAACTCTTCCTGAGCTCGTCGAGATATTACCGGATGGTGAAGTCATTTACCGGCAGCGAGTCTGGGGGGCTTTCTCACAACCGCTAGCACTGAGAGATTTTCCTTTTGATCAACAGGTTTTTAATGTCCAACTTGGTGCTGTTGGTTACAGCCCACAAGAGGTCAGGTTGGTTCCTGACCAGGGATCAAGAACCGGTATCGCCAGTCAGTTCTCGCTGGCTGACTGGGATATTCTCAGCTGGAAGGCGACCATCGTCGACTTTGCGCCCAGTCTGGAAGAAGATACTTTCGCTGGATATCTCCTCTCTATCGAAGCCCAGCGAAAATACGGCTATTTCATCGTCAAGGTTATCATCCCGCTGTTTATGATTATTATGATGTCCTGGGTGGTCTTCTGGATTGACCCCAAAGAGTCTGGAACTCAAATCAGCGTAGCCATCACCACCATGCTGACCTTGATTGCTTACCGTTTTGCGGTCGGTGCGGATTTACCAAAAGTCTCGTATTTATCTCGACTTGATTATCTCATCCTTGGGGCGACATTCCTCGTCTTCGCCAGTTTGATCGAAGTGGTGGTCACCTCAACCTATGCCAGAATAGGCCAATTGGACCGTGCCAGATCAATCGATCGTTGGGCGCGTTTTCTCTTTCCACTTAGCTTTCTCTTGATTGCGTTAGAGTCGCTGGTGTTCAGATACTGGCTGTAAAAAGAGGTGGTAAACATTTACCTTCAAAGAGTGCACCCCCAAGGAAATCTTTGCATGGCTTTCCATTTGAATCACTTGTTTTTGCTGCGCTCGGAGCGACCTGGGCAAGTGACGACTACATGGAGAGCTTTTTCGGGATTGATGCGAAGCAGTCAGTGGACTCCGGTCACAAGAAATACAAGGCTGAAGCCGGGATCAAGGATGTCAACGTTAGCCTGACAGCCGGTTACCCGATGACCAACCGTTGGCGACTCGGTGGCAAGATTGAGTACAAGAGATTACTGGGTGATGAGGCGGACAGCCCCATCATTGATGACAAGAATCAGTTCCTTGTTGGATTTGGTATCTCCTATCACTTTGGTTCCAAGATCCGGTGGAGGAACTTCAATAAAAAACTTTGGTCCCACAACACGTATCAGAGGAGACACAATGGAATTCGATAACGGCATCCTTCATATCAGCGCCTTCATCTCTGTCACCATGGGAATCATCGTCCTGTTCGTCGGAAAACGTGTAAACGGTCTTATCCGTTTTCTACAGGAGTTCAGTATCCCGGAGCCGGTGACCGGCGGGCTGATCTTTTCAGTAATGATTGCGTTGCTCTACGTGGTGACCGGCATCGAGATCGAATTCGAACTTAAGGCACGCGATTTCCTGCTAGTTTACTTCTTTACCACTATCGGTATCAATGCAAGTCTCAAAGACCTGGTGAAGGACGGCAAACCGCTTATCATCCTGTTGACAATCACCATCGGTTACATGGTCGTGCAGAATCTGACGGGCATTTCGGTCGCAGCAGCCTTCGGGCTCGCTGCCCCGGTCGGCATGCTGGGAGGCAGTGTCTCCCTGATCGGCGGTCACGGCACGGCTATCGCCTGGGCTCCGCGCATTGCGGCGGATTACGGTATTGCCAATGCCATGGAAGTCGGCATTGCCTGCGCCACTTTTGGTCTGATCCTGGCCAGCATCATGGGCGGCCCGATCGCCAAGCTGCTTATTAACCGCTACAAGCTGCAACCGACCGTCGAAGAGCCTTTGGATGTCGGGGTTTCGGACTCTGGGCCAGAGAGCCGGATCGGCCACCTTGACTTCCTGGATGCGATTCTCGCCATTCACATCTGTGTCGTCATCGGCCTTCTGCTCAATGAACAATTGGAAGATCTGGGGCTGCAATTGCCGCTATTCGTCACCTGCCTGTTCGCTGGTATCCTGATGACTAACCTGATGCCGAAGAACTTTCCACGCTTCAGCGGCACCAAATGGCCAAGCCGCAAACCCGCAATTTCCCTGATCGCCGACATCTCGCTGGGGACCTTTCTGGCGATGTCGCTGATGAGCATGCAGCTCTGGACCATGGTGGACCTCGCCGGGCCGATTTTCACAATTCTAGGCGCCCAATTTATCGTTGCCCTGGCCGTGACCCTGTTCGTCGTCTTTCCCGCAATGGGCAAGAGTTACGATGCTGCGGTGATCTGCGCCGGTTTCGGCGGCATCTCCCTCGGCTCTACACCGACCGCTATGGCCAATATGTCTGCGGTTGCTCAGCGTTACGGTGCCTCGCATACGGCATTCATCATCGTTCCTCTGGTCTGTGCTTTTTTTATCGATCTGGCCAATGCTGTTCTTATCCCGTTTTTCTTGGCAAGATTCTGAATTGAAGGCCCCTTTAATGAGGGGAGATATTTGCTGTTAATTTATACAATAGGGCAGTTTCATGAATAGTTTGACAGACTGCGTATATAGACTGAGGGAGTGAGTGCATCATGACGAAGCTGTGGTTTGGGTTGGCGGCGAAGAGGTTTCTGGAATCGTGCCTGTTCGTCGTCCTGATAGCAGGGGTTGGAATTGCAAATGCTGATGCGGTTGCTGTTCGTTCATCTGAAATGTTGGCCCTGCAAGGCCGCTGGATTCGCACCGATGCCCCGTACGTGATCGAACTCAGCCATGCACAAGACGGCTCATTGCAGGCGGCTTATTTCAATCCGAAACCGGTCCATGTTGGCAAGACAGAAACAGCGGAGCAGGGTGGTCTGGTTCAGGTACTTATTGAACTGCAGGATGCTAATTACCCTGGTTCGACCTATGTTCTCACCTATGATCGCTCGAAGGATCTTCTGCAAGGCATCTACTTTCATCCTGTCAGCAAGCAGAGTTATGATGTGACTTTTGTACGCCAGCCAGCAAGTCAGTAAACATCCTGGCTCTCTCACGCAGAGAGCAGGGAGTGTTGTGATTGCTGGTCCGGCCAAAACCTGCTATTTTAAGCAGCAAATCTAAAGTTATTATGAACTTGTGACCTGAATCTGCGGATTCAGAATATTGAAATTCGCCAGGCGAAATAAACGACCCCGCCGCAAGCAGCGGGGTATTAATTAGAACAACGCAAGCTGGTGGTCCATATGTAATGCTTGATAGGTTTCTCCTTGGCTCTTTACGTACCGCCCTATCATCTCCTCATTACCATGCTTTCCAACTGTGCTTGCAAAATAACCGTCAGTCCAAAATTCGCCGCCCCAAAGCTTTTTCTTCACTTCGGGACAACGCTTAAATATCTCACGGGCTGACAAACTCTTAATCATTGTCACGATCTTCGTGACTGCATATGTAGGTACTGATTGCACCAGAAAATGAACATGATCTGAATCTGTTCCTATTTCCAAAAATTTTACTTGATAGCGGCTCTCGATCTCCAAACAAACATCCTTGAGAACCGTATCCACTTGTTCATCGAATACCACCCGTCTGTATTTCGCTGGAAAAACCAGGTGGTATAGCAAAACCGTGACATTATGACTTTTGTGGATGTATTCGCTCATCCAAGGACTTTACGCCGCAAGCGGCGGGGTCGTTAATTCGAATCTGGGCGTTTTTCGGCATTGTTGCTGCTGTGGAATTCGGCTTACTGGGGTTGTCGTTCATGAATTCTCGCAAAGAGCGAAATCAGCCGGTCAAGACTGAAAGTATTGTTACTGCTGGACCGATCGAACGCTTTGCACCAGGGACGGTGACTGCAGTTCCCAGTGGCCAATTCTACCTGGCGTGTTTGGCGGATGGCAGTCTTTTGGCGCTGTCGCGTACCTGCACTCATCTTGGCTGTTCGGTTCCCTGGGACGAAGAAAAAAACAAGTTTATCTGCCCTTGTCATGGTTCTACGTTCAATTTAACTGGCGAAGTATTGACCGCACCGGCGCCAAGACCGTTGGATATTTACCCAGTGCGGATAGAGAATGGCATTGTGAAGGTCGATACTTCCTCAGTTCAAAAACGTGATAGTTTTGAGCCGGAGCAGGCGGCACGGATATAACGGCCAGGGGACTGTCCCGGTTTCTCACGGGGCTGTCCCCGGATTAATAAAAAATGAACAAATCATCTACTGACATAACTAGCTGGGAGCGGATCGCACTGATTGCGGCAATAGTTATACTGCTGTCGCCAGTACTTTACCTGCTCAAGGCGCAGACGGTTGAGCCGGTGCCTGCTGCTGGACCAGCAGAATTCGTTGGTAGTGAGAAGTGCAAAAAATGCCATGAAGCCGACTACAACAAATGGCGGGGTTCACATCACGACCTGGCTATGGATGTGGCTAACGAATCAACGGTGCTGGGCGATTTTGGCGATATCAGCTATACCGATCCGTACAACAATGTCACCTCTCGCTTTTACCGCCAGGATGGCAAGTTCTTCGTCCAGACTGAGGGGCCGGATGGGCAGCCGGGTGATTTCGAAATCACTCACACCTTTGGCGTCGCTCCACTGCAACAATATCTGGTGCCGTTCCCTGACGGTCGCCTGCAATGCCTTAACATCGCCTGGAATATTGAGAAAAAAGTCTGGTATCGTCTGCCGCCTTACGAGGTGAAGGATGCAAATGACTGGCTGCACTGGACCAAGGGAGGTCAGACTTGGAACGTCATATGTGCTGAATGTCATTCGACCCGCCTGACAAAGGGTTACGACCCTGATACAGGATCATACCAGACCACCTGGTTCGAGATTGATGTCGGTTGTGAGGCTTGCCACGGGCCCGGATCAACGCATGTGGAATGGGCAGACAAACCACCTTTCGCTAGGGCACAAGTGGAGAACTACGCGCTGGAGATTCATACCAACAATCTCGAGACCGCCGATCAGATCAAACTCTGTGCCCCCTGTCACTCGCGGCGCTTCCAACTCGGCGACAACTTGCATGCCGAAGGTGAATTGCTGGATGTGATGGTGCCGCAACTCTTGAGAGAAGGGCTCTATTACCCGGACGGTCAGATCATGGATGAGGTCTACGTCTACGGTTCGTACGTGCAGAGCAAGATGTACCAGCACGGCGTACGCTGCAGCGACTGTCATGACGTCCACAGCCTCAAGCGCCACAAGGAAAAGAACGATCTCTGTACCCAGTGCCATCGGGCGGAAGTTTATGACAGTAAGGAACATCATTTTCACAAAAAGGTTCACAACGGCCAACCGAGTGAAGGTCATCTCTGTGTCAAGTGTCATATGCCCGGCCGTATTTACATGGGCGCCGATTACCGACCCGATCACAGTCTGCGCATTCCACGACCCGACCTGAGTGCTGAGCTTGGCACCCCAAACGCCTGTTCTGCACAGGACTGCCATGCCGACAAGCCTCTATCGTGGAATATCGAGCATTACACCAAGTGGTATGGTGAGACCCGCAAGCCACATTACGGCTCAATCATTGCCGCTGGCCGCGCTTATCAACCAGAGGCTGAAGCGGAGCTGATCCATTTGGCTGAAGACTCACTGGTGCCGGCCATTGTGCGGGCGACAGCCCTGGAACTCTTGCGAGACTATCCCTCGTCAGCCAGTCAGGCTACTTTGGCCAAGGCGTTGGAAGATGACGATGCTCTATTGCGCTACACGGCGATTCGCAGTCTCGAATACTTCGATGCGGAGACCCGGCTGAAACGTATCGCGCCGAAACTCTACGATCCGGTCAAGGCTGTACGTATGGAAGCGGCGATGATGTTGTCCCGCCTGCCGGAAGAAGATTTGCGAAAGGATGATCTGGAGGCATTCAAAAAGGGACTCGATGATTATCGTAGCGCGATGCTTTACAATGCAGACCTTGCTGCCCAGCGCTTCAGCCTCGGCAACCTGGCTGCAAATCTCGGCGATGATCCACAGGCAATCGTGGATTATGAGAAGTCAATCGCCATAGATGATCAGTTCTATCCGGCCAAGGTCAATCTGGCCATGCTTTACAATCGGCAAGGGGATAACGGGGAAGCCGAACGGCTCTTGCGGGAGGTGGTTGATCAGGAGCCGGAACTCTATCAGATCGCCTATTCTCTTGGTCTGTTACTGGCCGAAATGCAGCAGAATCAAGATGCCGGAGTCTATCTGGGCAAGGCCGCTTCTGGGATGCCGAACTATGGTCGGGTCCACTATAACCATGGCCAGGTTCTGCTGGTACTGAATCAGCCTGAACAAGCAGAAACCGCCTTATCTATGGCTCTGTCAATTGAACCGCAGAACCAGGATTTCTTTGTTGCTCTTGTTGATTACTATCTCAAGTCAGGTCAATCTGAAAAAGCTAGGAGCTTGGCCACCGACATTATCAGTGAATTCCCTGGTCATAATGCTGCTAAGGAGTTGCTGCAATACCTGGAGAGGTAACTCTTTCCTGAGCCTCATTCGGAATCGTTGCTAACTTTTTAAAGCCCCACATCCTTTGCCAACTTTTCCCAAGCCGGTAAACTACGCTCAATAATCCCCATGTCGATACAATAAGCAATACGAAAGTACCCGGGTGCACCGAAGCCTGACCCAGGCACGAGCAGGATGTTGTGCTTTTGTGCCAGTCGAACGAATTCCACGTCATCATCAATAGGAGATTTCGGGAAGAAGTAGAAGCCACCGCCCGGTTTGATCATGGTAAAGCCGAGTTCGGTTAGATGTTTGTATAGAAGGTCGCGTTTTTCCTGGTATTCATCAATGTTGACGCTCTCCTGCTGCAGGACTGCAACCAGGCGTTGCATCAGTGCGGGGGCGTTGACAAAGCCAAGTACGCGGTTACAGAAGACTGCGCCTTCCATAAAAAGGCCGACACCGTCAAGGGCTGGATTGGCCGCCAGGTACCCGATACGCTCTCCCGGCAGGGCCAGATCTTTGGAGTGTGAAGTCACCAGGATGGAATTGCGAATATATTTGAAGACCGGTGGTACGCTGATGCCATCAAAGGCTAGTCGCGCATAGGGCTCATCAGAAATAACATAGATACTTCTACCCAGTTCGGACTGTTTGTTCTCGAGCATTTTCCCTAAAGCCTCAAGTGTCTCGGCACTGTAGACCGCTCCGGTTGGATTGTTTGGAGAGTTGATGATTATGGCTCGGGTATTCTTTGTGATTGCAGCTTCTATCGCGTCGATGTCTGGCTGGAAGGTTTCCGGATTGGTCCAGACTTCGGTTGTTACTCCACCATGATTGTCGACGTAGAATTTATATTCAACGAAAAATGGCGTCAAAATAATGACTTCTTCGCCGGGGTTGAGAATTGTTTTTAAGGTGACATTGAGCGCACCACCGGCACCGCAGGTCATGATGATATGACTCGAATTAACAGGTGCACCGGAATTTTCAGCAATACGCTTGGCAACTGCAGCGCGTGTCTCCTCGTAGCCGGCATTATTCATATATCGATGCATGCCGGTATCCGGTTGGTCGACAATGCGCCTTAACTCGCGTTGAAATGCTGCCGGTGGTTCTACCGATGGATTACCAAGTGTGAAATCATAGACATTTTCTGCACCATATTCGGCGACCATGGCGGCCCCTTCCTCGAACATGCGGCGGATCCAAGAAGAACGTTCTATAGCAGCACTTACCTTGTTGGAGATGGTCATGATGAACTCCTCAATAATTCAAATTTTGTTCAAAAAACTGAGCTGCGAGTCTAGCTGCCAAGTCACCATTGGTCAAGGCCAAGTCTACCATTGGTCAAATCCAAATCTACTGTGAGTCAAGCCACGTCTACTTGCTTTTTAATGATTCATGGGATAAATTCACAAGCTCCCTGAATGCTGGAAAGGACAAAGCTTGTGGACGAAAAAAAACTGCAGGATTTACGACAACAGATTGATACTCTTGACGACCAGATTCTCGACTTGCTCAATCGTCGTGCCAAAGTTGTGGTCGCAGTTGGCAAGGCCAAGGAAAAAAGCCAAGGCGCATATTATGTGCCGAGCCGGGAAAAGGCGATCTACGAACGTCTGAGCGCCAGCAACCTGGGGCCTTTTCCAAACGATGGAGTGCGTCGCGTTTTCAGGGAAATAATTTCGGCTTCCCTGTCGCTGGAGCAACCGCTCAAAGTGGCTTTCCTCGGACCTCAAGCGACCTATACCCACATTGCCGCCATGCAACAGTTCGGGCTTTCCGCTCAACTCGTTCCGCTGAAGAGTATCTCATCGGTCTTTGAAGAAGTCAGCCGGGGCAGGGCCAGTTATGGTGTTGTCCCAGTGGAGAACTCCAACGAAGGTGTGGTCTCCCATACTCTCGACATGTTCATGTCTTCGGATCTCAAGATCATTGCCGAAATCCTTTTGCCGGTCTCCCATGATCTGTTGAACCTCTCCGGAGAGGCCGACGATGTACGTAAGGTGATCTCTCACCCCCAGGCGATCGGCCAATGTCGCTCCTGGCTGGAAGAGAGCCTGCCTGACATTCCACTGGTTGACGCCTCAAGTACGGCTTTTGCCGCCCAACAGGCGGCCGAAGACGCCAGTGTCGCTGCGATTGCCAGCGAATCAGCCGCCTCGCTGTATGGATTGCGGGTGGTCAAGCACAAGATTGAGGATAACCCGAACAATTTTACCCGTTTCCTGATTATCGGCAGTGAATTGCAGGGTCCGAGCGGCAATGACAAAACGTCGATTATGTTCAGTGTCAAGGATCAGGCAGGCATTCTTTATCATATGCTGGAACCTTTCAGTAAACGTGACATCAACCTGGCCAAGATTGAGAGCCGTCCGACCAAGGGCAAAGCGTGGGAATATATCTTCTTTCTCGACATGGTGGGGCATGTTCAGGATGAGAAGATTTCTGGTGCTGTTGAAGAATTGCGAGAGTCCTGTCAGTTCCTTAAAATTCTTGGTTCATATCCAAAGGCAAGGTAAACCGAGTCGAATGGCGCGGAAAACCTTATAACTGATAATTGATGATGAATAACTTTTATATTGATAAATTGGTGGTTGTTGGGGTTGGATTGATCGGTGGTTCACTGGCTTTGGCTTTGAAAGAAGCTGGCGCGGTTGGCCAGGTGGTCGGTGTTGGTCGGGGATTACCAAACCTGGAAACGGCGTTGAAGCTCGGTGTGGTTGACAGCTTTACCCAGGACCTGGCTGATGGTGTTGCAGATGCTGACGTGGTTTTCCTGGCGACGCCGGTGCAGTCTCTCGGCGCAGTGGCCAAACAGGCTATGCCGCATCTCAAACCGGGGGCGATCATCACTGATGGTGGCAGTGTTAAGCAGGCGGTGATTGATGCTATTGAACCGCATCTGCGCGATGATGTTCATTTTGTGCCCGGTCATCCGATTGCCGGAACTGAGAATAGCGGTGCAGAGGCCGCGTTCCCAACTCTCTATCGTGATCGACGTTGCATTTTGACGCCGACCGAGAGAACAGCTGAGGACGCTCTCGAATTTATTCACCGCATGTGGCAACTTGTCGGCAGCCAGGTGGTGATCATGGAGGTTGAGAAGCATGATCGGGTCCTCGCCGCTATCAGCCATTTGCCACACATGGTTGCCTACGCTCTGGTAAATGCCGTTGGTGCTTACGATCGTTATGACGAGCACCTCCTGGAATACTCAGCGGGCGGTTTCCGTGACTTTACCCGTATCGCTTCTTCCGATCCGACTATGTGGAGAGATATTGCTTTGACCAACCGCGACGCGCTGGTTGAAATGATGGGGCAGTTCGAATCTTTCTTTGCTGAACTCAAAGAAGATGTTGCCAGCGGTTCTGATGAGCGCCTCTTTGAGTTTTTTCGTTGTTCCAAACAAAGTCGTGACGAAATCATCTAGGGACTGTCCCCACAAGGGGGCTGTCCCTTTGACCTTAAATTAAGGAATAGACAGTAAGCAAATGAGTGACAACCAACCCCTAACCAGGTCCGTTTTACCGACAAAATCTTTGCGCGGCGAAATCTCCGTACCTGGCGACAAGTCCATCTCGCACCGTTCGATCATGTTCGGCTCGTTGGCCGAAGGCACCACTCGTGTGAGTGGTTTCCTTATGGGTGAAGACAACCTTTCTACCTGGCAAGCTTTTGAGACCATGGGCGTTAATATCCGTCAGACAGGGCCAGATGCACTGGAAATAGAAGGTGTTGGGCTTGATGGCCTTGTGGAGCCGGGCAATGTGCTTGATTGTGGCAACTCAGGAACAACCATGCGATTGATGTCCGGGCTGATGGCTGGTCAGAATTTCTTTTCCGTACTGACTGGTGATAAGTATCTGCGGCGGAGACCCATGAAGCGGGTTGTGACACCACTTGCCGCCATGGGCGCCCGTATCTGGGGCCGAGATGGCGGTGAACGAGCGCCGCTGGCGATCCAGGGCGGTTCTCTCAAGCCAATCACCTACGCATCTCCCGTAGCGAGCGCCCAGGTCAAATCAGCCGTACTGCTAGCTGGACTTTCTGTTGATGGTGAAACCAGAGTCACTGAGCCTCACCTGTCACGTGATCATAGTGAGCGTATGCTGACTTATTTTGGTGCCGATGTTCTACCTTTTGCGGGGGGCGTCAGTCTGACAGGGCGACCGCGTCTGATGGCCCAGGATGTGATTGTCCCAGGGGATGTCTCCTCAGCGGCTTTCTTCATGGTTGCTGGTCTGATAACGCCTGGTGCGGAATTGACTATCCGCAATGTCGGCATCAACCCGACGCGTAGCGGCATCATCGATATACTGATCGCTATGGGAGGGCAGTTGGAACTTCTCAATATCCGGGAACAATCTGGAGAACCTGTTGCTGATGTTCTGGTTCGACACAGTCGTCTCAAAGGTATTGAAATAAGCGGGGACATGGTTCCTCGTGCCATTGATGAGTTTCCCGTGATCAGTGTTGCTGCGGCTTTGGCAGAAGGCACCACAACCATTCGTGATGCAGAAGAGTTGCGCGTCAAGGAGACGGATCGCATTGCTGCCATGGTTAGTGAACTGGGTAAACTTGGAGCTCAGATCGAAGCGCGACCAGACGGCATGGTCATTACTGGAGCTGAACAACTCAATGGTGGCAAGGTTACATCGCATGGAGACCACCGTATTGCTATGAGTATGGCTGTTGCTGCTCTCTGCGCAAGAGCAGAGGTGACAATCGAAGATACCGAATGTACAGAAACCTCATTTCCTGGTTTCTGGATTTTGCTCGATAAAATCAGTGGATCTTTATGAAAAATCTTATTATCGCCATAGATGGTCCTTCCGGGGTTGGCAAAAGTACATTGAGCAGAATTCTTTCTCTCGACCTTGGTTATATCAACCTGGATACAGGTGCAATGTATCGTGCTGTTGCTTTGGCAGCAACACGTCGTGGGATTGATGCCACTGATCATGAAGCCCTGCGTCAGCTCTGTGATGAAATTATCATTGAGTTTGCCAGGAATAAGAGTGAAGAGCGTGTGTTGTTGAATGGCGAAGATGTTTCAGCAGCGATTCGCACACCGGAGATCAGCCTTCTGACCGCTGCGATTGCCGCCTGTCCTGATGTGCGTCATGCGATGGTTGCACGTCAACGTGAACTTGGCGCCGGCGGTGGTGTAGTGTTGGAAGGCCGGGATATTGGGACTGTGGTTTTCCCCCATGCAGACGTGAAGTTCTTTCTCAAAGCTTCGGCGGAAGTTCGTGGCCGAAGACGCTTCCTGGAGCTTCAGACTAAGGGTGTTGCTGTTGACCTGGCGCGTACAATTGCTGAAGTGCAAGTGCGCGATACGGCAGATACTACCCGTACGATGTCACCTTTAGTGCAGGCTGAAGATGCTGTGGTTATCGACACCACGGAGTTGGATATCCCACAAGTTCTCGAACGTATGTTTACCGTAGTTGCCGATTCTCACCGTGCTGACGAGTCAAGTCAGGCAGATTGAAGTGATGGCCAGTCAGGTTTAAATGATGGAAATAATCCTCGCTAAAAGTGCCGGTTTTTGTTTCGGCGTCAGACGTGCCACCCAGATGGCTTTTGAAGCCGCTAGCGAACATGAACATATCTGTTCCCTCGGTCCGGTGATTCATTCGCCGCAGGTTGTTAAAGGGCTGGCAGAGCAAGGCGTCAAGGTTGTCACTAACGTTGAAGATATCCCACCTGGCTCAGTGATTATCCGTTCTCACGGTGTGACAGCTGAAGAGATGAACAAGGTTCAAGAGAAGAACCTGACGATTGTTGACGCTACCTGTCCCTTTGTTAAAAAAACCCAGAAGTATGCTGCCGGGCTCAGTAAGGATGGCTATACGGTTGTGATCGTCGGTGAGGTTGAGCATCCTGAGGTGCAGGGGATCGTCTCCTATGCCGGTGATGCTGTTGTACACGTTGTTGCCGATGCGGAGCAGGCGCTTGCTTTACCGCGCATGAAGAAAGTAGGCATCGTCGCGCAAACCACCCAGCTTTATGAAAATCTCAAGGAGATCATGGATATTTGTTTGACCAAGTGCCAGGAATTGAGGGTTTTCAATACGATCTGTGATGCAACTTCTGTGCGGCAGAACGAGTCTCGTGAGATTGCCAGTTCCGTTGACCTGATGATTGTTATCGGCGGTCATGCCAGTGCGAACACTTCACGCTTGACCAGTATCTGTAAGGAAATACAGCCACAGACCTGGCATATCGAAACAACTGAAGAGATCCAGTCTGACTGGTTTACCGGCGTGACAAAAGTAGGTGTTACCGCGGGTGCATCGACGCCTCGCTGGTTGATTGACGAAGTTATTGCAAGGGTCGCTAAACAGGGAAAATAAAAGTTTGAGTTTCCCTAAAGCTTATGTTATCGTCGCCGACCATGGCCTAAGAGCCATACCACCGTTTTTACGGTGGAATTTGCTAGGGCGTAAGAACTAAATGGTGGAAAGTAACGACAAGTTTGACGACGAAACAGAAGAAATGGACAACGACGAAGAAATGGATATGGAAGAATCATTTGAAGCCATGTTCGAAGACAGCATGCAAGAACTCAATGTTGGCGACGTTGTTCTCGGAACAGTAGTACAGGTCACTGATGACTTTGTGGTTGTTGATGTTGGCTACAAGTCAGAAGGTGTCATCCCACTTGTAGAATTCAAAGACGAAGAAGGCAAAATTGATATCAACGTTGGTGATGAAGTTGACGTCCTCTTTGAACGACGCGAGAATGACAGTGGCCAGATCGGTCTCTCCAAAGAAAAAGCTGATCGCCAGAAAATCTGGAGTTCCCTTGAAGAGGGCGCTGTGGTTGAAGGCCGGATTGTTGGGCGCATCAAGGGCGGCTTGACTGTCGATATCGGTATCAATGCCTTCCTGCCAGGCTCCCAGGTTGATCTTCGACCGGTTCGCAACCTTGAGAAATTGCTTGGTGCAACCTTCGATTTCAAAATTATCAACCTGAATAAGCGTCGTGGCAACATCGTACTCTCCCGACGTGTTCTTCTCGAAGAACAACGGGAAAGCATGCGTTCCGAAACTCTCGAAACGCTTACCGAAGGTCAAGAGATTGAGGGTGTCGTTAAGAACCTGACTGACTATGGTTCCTTTATCGACCTCGGTGGTATCGATGGCTTGCTGCACATTACCGATATGTCTTGGGGGCGAGTCAACCATCCCTCAGATGTACTTTCTGTTGGTGAAAAGATCAACGTCAAGATTCTTAAATACGACCGTGAACGCGAGCGTGTCTCTCTCGGCTTGAAGCAGATCACGCCCGATCCATGGCTGGAAGTGGATAGCGTTTATCCTGTTGGTGACAAGGTTCAGGGTAAGGTCGTCAGTCTAACTGACTACGGCGCATTTGTTGAATTGCAAGATGGTGTTGAAGGTCTGATCCATGTCTCTGAAATGAGCTGGACCAAGCGCATCAAGCATCCCAACAAGATTCTTACGGTCGGTGACGAAGTTGAGACACTGGTGTTGGCTTTGGATATTCCAAATCGCCGCATCTCGCTTGGACTCAAGCAGATTGAACCGAATCCATGGGAAGTGATTGGCGAGAAGTTCCCGATCGGCACCATTATCGAGGGTCAAGTCAAGAACATCACTGATTTTGGCGTCTTTGTCGGTGTTGATGAAGGCATTGATGGCTTGGTACATATCTCTGACCTTTCCTGGACCAAACGTGTCAAGCATCCTTCTGAGCTTTTCAAGAAAGGTGACACAGTTAAGGCCGTTGTCCTGAATATCGACCGTGAAAACGAGCGTTTCTCTCTTGGTCTCAAACAGTTGACTCCTGATCCATGGGAAGCAATCCCGGTCAAGTATGCGCCTGGTACGATTGTGAAAGGCAAAGCAACTTCGGTAACTGACTTTGGCGTATTCCTGGAGATAGAAGAAGGTATCGAAGGCTTGATCCATGTCTCCGAGCTGAGCCAGGAAAAAGTGGAAAGTCCTAAGGACGTCGCTAGTGTCGGTGATGAGTTTGAAGCTGCTGTCCTGAACGTCGACATTGTCGACCGTAAGATCGCACTTTCTATCAAGCAGCTGACTCAACACAAAGAAAAGGCTGAGGTGCAGGAATTCCTCGGTGCACAGAAACAGGCGACTTCCAATCTTGGCGCACTGCTCCAGGGTGCTATGGATCGCAACGGCGAGGATTCTGCCGAATAATTCTGTCAACAACCTACAGCGCGTTTCCAGTGAAAATGGAAACGCGCTTTTTTTTGGAGAACCATGAAGAAACGACCGTTTCTATTGGCTTCAGCCCTGTTGACGGGCATCTTTGTTTTCTTTTTGGCTTTGGCTGTGACGGTTGCCAGCTTCATGGGACGCCCCACCAGTTTTGCCATCGGTGACAAGATAGGTGTCATAGAAGTCTATGGGGTCATTGCCGATTCCCGGCAGGTTATCGAACAGCTCCACGATTTTCGTGATAATGACAGCATAAAGGCGCTGGTCTTGCGCATTGACTCTCCTGGAGGCGGTGTTGGCCCTTCTCAGGAGATTCATGACGAAGTTAAGTCCGTTGATTCAGTAAAGCCCGTCGTCGTGTCCATGGGGTCTGTTGCTGCATCAGGTGGCTATTATATCGCGGTGCCAGCCCGTGAAATTATTGCCAATCCAGGAACCATCATCGGCAGTATCGGTGTTATCATGGAGTTCACCAATTTCCAGGAGCTTTTGGAAAAAATTGGTTTGAACAGTGTCATTGTTAAAAGTGGTAAGTACAAAGACATCGGATCACCGACGCGGGAGATGACTGCTGCAGAGCAGGAGATACTCCAAAATCTTATTGATGACGTTCACAGCCAGTTTGTCTCATCGGTTGCTGACGGTCGTAAGATGAATGAAGAGGCTGTCCGTACAATAGCTGACGGTCGTATTTTTTCAGGTCGCATGGCGATGAAATTGGGTCTGGTTGATGGCATGGGGAATCTGGAGGTTGCCATTCGACGTGCTGCTGAACTGGGTGGTATTGATGGTGAGCCAAATGTTGTTTATCCTCCCGGGGAAAAACCAAGATTTATTGATCTATTCATTGAAGAAACCTTAAATCGCCTTCAATTCGCTTTACAGAAAGAGCGTACTGTGGGCTTGCAATATCTTTGGCCAGGATTTAATTAGGAGGTTTGTTATGACGAAAAGTGGTCTGGTTGAACAACTGACAATTGATAACGATGTTCTCAACAAACGTGAATCTGAGCTGATTGTCAATTCTATATTTGACAGTATCGGTCAAGCTCTGGTTGAAGGCGACCGTGTTGAGATACGTGGCTTCGGTTCTTTCACTATTCGAGAGCGTGATGCCCGTGAGGCTCGTAATCCTAAGAGTGGTGATATCGTACAGATTCCAGCAAAGAAGACGCCTTTTTTAAAACCGGCAAAGAATTACGCGAACGTGTCAATGTACCCTGATTATGCCGTTTCTTGAATTAGAATAACAAAGGCCCCGCTCAAATGAGTGGGGCCTTAATTGTTCATTGATGAAGGTTGGTCTTGTTTTAAAGCAACCTCCAGAATACCGATATTTACTCCCTAGAGAGAACCTATATACTTGAGTTTACCCAGGATGGGTGTTTCAGGCGTCCCGCTCAAGGGCGGGCTTGCTCACCACAGCCCGACTCCGGGCAATAAATCATTCAGTTGGTCAGCACAGTCAGGAATATGTCGCGCATTCCAGAGGTTGTCAAAGATCTTGGTTGCTCTTATCTCTCATGCTAGCATAGGCTACTACACTGTCAATAGGTGACTCTGATATTTCTCTGTGGAATGCCTTTTATTGATCAGCCCAAACCCCTGACTCGACACAAAGCATTTTATTTATGACAAGTTCTGATAAATCTCCCTGTACGGGTGCTTATCGATTTACAGTTGCAGACACTTTCGATGGCTTGTGCTTGGATCAGTACCTTGCCGAAAGTGCTGACAACTTTTCGCGAACCGTGGCCAAACGCTTGATAAATCTTGGCGGGGTCCACCTTTCTGGAAGAAGGATGCGTCGATGCAGCCAAACGGTCTCGACCGGTGACAGTATCGAAGTGTTTGTAGACAATCAGCCTCTCGAGCCGATGAAACTGGAAGAAGAGCATATCCTGTATCGTGATCAGGATTTGATCGTACTTGATAAGCCCACCGGAATGGTAACCCAGCCCGCTCCATCTCGATATCAGGGCACGGTCTACGCTGAATTGCAGAATCTGCTCAGATCTCCTGGAAATAAAGATCATCGACCCAGCATTGGCATGATGCAGCGTCTGGATCGGGACACGTCAGGCGTGATGGTTTTCTCTATTCATCAACGGGCGCATAAAAAGATGACCGAAGCTTTTCGAGGGCGCGATATTGATAAGGTCTACTGGGCTCTGATATCCGGTGTCCCCCAGGAGGAAGAGGGCAAATTCTGTTCACTGCTGGCGAAGCGAAGATCAACTAATCTGGTGGTCTCGGTTGCCCGTGGCGGCAAACCAGCAGAAACCCGTTACCGTCTCCTGCAGACTATGGATCAGGTCAGTCTGGTCGAAGTGCAATTAATAACCGGTCGTTCTCACCAGATTCGTGCTCATTTTTCTGAAGCTGGTTTGCCATTGCTGGGTGACACTGCTTATGGTGGCCCGCAAGTGGTTGGCAACCTCAAGATTCCCCGCCAGATGTTGCACTCAAAAGAACTCTCATTTTTCCATCCCGTTACCGGTAAACAAATGATCTTTACAGCTCCATTGCCGCACGACTTTTCCACTCTGTTGCAACTTGTCGATGGCTCCTTGAATGGTGTTGACAGATAAGGTATTGTATCGCCCGTTATGATAAATTTCCCGCAAATTGATCCCATCATTTTTCAAGTAGGGCCACTGGCCATTCGCTGGTATGGCCTGATGTACCTGCTCGGTTTTGGTGCGGCCTACATGCTTATCCGGCATCTGGCCCGTCTACGCAATCTTGCTTTAACCAAGGATGGCGTCTCCGATCTGCTCTTCTACGGAGTTCTCGGTGTGGTCCTAGGTGGCCGTCTTGGTTACGTCCTCTTCTATAATCCGTCACAATACCTCTCACGTCCTTTAGAGATTTTCGCCGTCTGGCAAGGTGGTATGAGCTTCCATGGTGGGTTGCTTGGTGTCGTGGTCGCATCGGTGATTTTTTGCTGGCGTAGAAAACTACCGATTCTGTTGACCGGTGACATCGTGGTGACCTCTGCAACCATTGGCCTTGGTCTTGGCCGGATCGGGAATTTTATTAATGGAGAACTGTGGGGGCGAGTGACCGAACAACCCTGGGGAATCATTTTCCCTGGCGGTGGCCCTTTGCCAAGGCATCCCAGCCAACTTTATGAAGCTGCGCTTGAAGGTCTTGTGCTCTTCATTATTCTGTATCTTCTGCATCGGCGTAAAGTTGCCGAGGGTGTGCCGTTTTTCTGCTTTTTTATCGGTTATGGCCTGTTCCGTCTTCTGATTGAATTTGTACGTCAACCGGCCGCTCATCTTGGTTTTCTCTGGGGTGGCGCAACCATGGGACAGTTACTCTCTTTGCCTATGATTCTCTTCGGACTGACCGGTTGCTTCTACCTCTATCGGCGGAAGAGGACACAATGAAAGGCATACGTGGCATTATCTTCGATTGCGATGGTGTGCTTTTCGAGAGCCGCAAAGCCAACCTGGCTTATTATAATGCTGTCCTGGAGCATTTCGATGAAGTGCCTGTCAAAGACTCTGATCATACCAAAGCACATCTCTGTCATACTGCAGCCAGTCCCCACGTATTCGTTCAACTCCTGGGTGAGGAGCGTGCACCGAAAGCACTCTCTATAGCCGCAGAGCTAGACTATCGCCAGTTTATTCCATATATGACACCTGAACCTGGTATGAAAGAAGCCTTGGCGAAACTTGCCGGGTCTTTTCCCTTGGCGGTTGCGACAAATCGTGGCTACAGTATGCCGAGCATTCTAGACCATTTTGGCTTAAGCGGTTTTTTTCAGACTGTTGTCACCAGTAAAGATGTCGCACAACCCAAGCCCGCTCCGGATATGTTGCACGAAGCCGCTAAAAGATTGCAATTTGCAACCCATGAATTGCTTTTTGTCGGTGACTCAGAGTTGGATCAGGCTGCAGCTAAAACGGCCGGAATGCCTTTTGCTGTATATCGTGGAGAGCTACAGGCAGATGTGCGTCTTGAACATCACGCAGAGTTAGTGGAGCTGTTTCTAAAATAATGAAGCTCGCTATATGAGCGACAAACACGCTTGAAGATGCACTAAACAACGATACAATTGTACTTCACCAGCAAATCATCACTTTCCTGACCAGGATATGATATGAAGCCAGTTGAAGTGCAAAACCCACCTGCAAGATCTGAACAGATCGACAGCTCCACTCCTTATCCAGCATTCCTGGAAACTTTCAAAACGACCTTGGAAAACGTTTTCAGGATCCGCGAAGATATTAACCAACTCAGTGTTCATCGTGGTCTGCCACCCTACGTGTTGCGAGATGTCATGGCGAGCGACCCTTTTTCAACCTTTATTCAGGTAGAGGATGGTGGACGGGGAGGGTGTGTCCATGAAGGGATCGCCTTGCTTGAAGCAGCCTCCTACGAATCCCTCGCTTTGTCTCTGATCTTTGGTATCAATTGGGCACTCTTCATCCAGCCTGTGACCAAGTATGGCCAGGATGAAGCTAGAGATGCAGTGCTTGCTGATTTTGTCCAGAATCGGAAAATGGGCGGTCTGATGATCACTGAGCCTGGCTACGGCAGTGATGCACTGCATATGCAGAGTTCCTGGGAGGAGCAGGATGGCCACTGTCAGATCAAAGGGACCAAACACTGGGCGGGGTTGACCGGATGGGCCGATTACTGGCTGCTTACCGCTCGCAAGTTGAGCCCTACAAAAGGTCTTACTCGCGATATCGATTTTTTCATATGTGATGCCAATGCTCCAGGTCAACGGATTGTTGTTGAAGAGAAGTTCCATAACCTTGGTCTCTACATGATTCCCTACGGTCGAAATCTTATTGATGTTGCAGTGCCCTCTACGCATCGACTGGTGCCGCACAGCACGGGGATCAAGATGATGCTCGACATCCTGCACCGCAGTCGCATGAATTTTCCGGGGATGGCAATGGGTTTTCTCACCCGTATTCTGGATGAAGCAACCTCTCATTGTTGTGATCGTTTGATCGGTGGCAAGCCGTTGCAGAGTTACGATCAGGTGCAGTTTCGCCTGGCAAAGATCCAATCGGCATTCACCGTTTGCTCAGCAATGTGTATCAATACATGTGAAAAAGCAGGTATCGAGCACAATCTGGCAATGCACGGTCTGGAGGCTAATGCCATAAAAGCTTATGTCACTGATTTGATGCAGGAGACCTCCCAGTCGCTGTTGCAGTTGGTGGGTGCCAAGGGCTATCGACTCGACCATTTCGCCGGTCGTGCCGTTGTTGACAGCCGTCCTTTTCAAATTTTCGAAGGATCGAATGACATTCTCTATGCACAGATCTCCGAAGCCTTGCTCAAGCAGATGAGGGTAGCCAAGGAGAAAAATCTGTTCAGATACTTAAAGAGCTTCGATCTGACGCACCGTGCCAGTGGTCTACTTAAGGAAATGGTTAATTTTGAACTCAACATGCCGTTGTCACAGCGCAAACTCGTTGAGCTTGGCAAGGTGGTCAGCCGTGTTGTTGCCATGGATTTGGTCTTGAAGCTTGGTGAGAGGGGTTTTGACAGAGAACTGATTAACGGCGCTCTGGGGAATCTCCAGCAGGAAATTGCAACCTTGTTGGCGAATTACTCGTTCGAGAACCGTATTGAGTTGATTGATCCTGATCAGGACCGTCCTTCATGGCGGAGTTATTACGATATCAATGCGTAACTATTCAGTTTATGAACAAAAACTCTGGACACGGATAAGAATCTGATTTACACGGATCGAACAAAATCTAACGCATTGATACCTTTCCTCTAAATCCGTGTTCATCCGTGCAATCCGTGTCCTGTTTATCTTTAAAAAGCGGTAACTATTCAGTTTACGACTAAAGATTGTCATTCCCGAGGGTATTATCGGGAATCCAGACTTTCAAACCATGGATCCCCGATAGAAGCATTCGAGGATGACAGACAATATTGTAAATAGTTCAAAGGTACTGAATAGTTACATCAATGCTTAGCCAGGAAACGATCAAGTTGATTGGCGAAAGCCTGTTTGTCGCATGAGCTGAACGCCGGTGGTCCACCGGTCTCCAGACCACAGCCGCGAAGTTCATCGAGCATATTGCGAACGGCAAGCCGTTCGTGGATGTTGTCTTCTGTGTAAAACTCGCCGCGTGGGTTAAGAGCATGGCCGGTTT
>JAJRRB010000076.1 GCA_024279915.1 Deltaproteobacteria bacterium | reverse complement strand
CTCACGGTGGACACCCTTGCCGTTCAGCTAGCGGTTCCCGTCATCAGGGTCCGCAGAGGACTTTCACCTCCAAGTCACCAATCAGCCACCACAGCCGATCAGATGGCGCTTACGCACCACGCGCCATGCCTGGCGCACAAAGAAAAAGTGCCTACAGCGAAAAAGCTGTAGGTGTTAAGTGCCACCAGCTCGTGGACACTTTTTAGTGCCAGCACCTCGTGGACTCAACGTAAATTAGCGCATCTTGTAATCAAGTTCATCAACCTGGGTTTTATCCAGGAAGAGTTTCAGTCTTTGCTCTTTGACATCAATAGTAGCCACCACGTATTCGAGCTTTAGTTCTGGAGGGACAGTGAACAGTTCCCCAAAGATATTAAGTTTGAGATCACTGCGGATCAGACGCACCAAGTGGTAACGGCCTACCTCTGGCTTTTGTAGCCGATTCCGAGGGCTTTTCTCTTGGTTTGGGAACCTTAGCTTCGCTTGTGTAGCAACCAGAGCTTTGAGAGGCGTCTTTCCGCCCAGCTTGCTGTAGCGATATTTACTATTGTGACGCTGCTCAAAGGCAAGCGTTCCTGCTCTTAACTCGTCGGTTGAAGTCATAAACACCTTGCTGAGAAACTTTTGTTGATAGTGGTCGTTGAATTGTTCGATCATACCGTTACGCCAAGGCTCAGACATGGGAATGAACCAGGGTTCGACGTCGTTACGTAAACAGAGGCGAATGAACTGACTTGTTGCCCGAGGATATTTCGGACTACCAAAGAAGGTCATGGCGTTGTCAACCTGAAGATTGTCCGGAATGCCAAACCTCGACCAAATGGCCCACACTCCGCCCAAAACGTCCTGACCGGCCTTAGACGGCGATGAGTGCAGTCCACAGCGTGCGGTTGCCGCATCAATCACATTGACTCCGTAGAAGCGCAACGGCCCTGTCAGGTAGCACGGTCCAACCAGATCCAGTTGATGTGTCTGGTTCGGCAATAGTGCTGGAAGCTTTGGATAGGGTGTCCCTTTCGGTTCATATTTGCCGGTTCTGCGGTGAGTTAATTCATTGCGACTCAGGATGCGGTTGATCGTGCGCAGTGAAGGTAAGGGTTTAACCCCGAGGTCTTCGAGTTCCCACTGAATTGCTTGGGCACCACAGAACAAATCCTGGTTATAGAGATTGAGACGAACCATCTTGACGATTTCTTCAATTTCAAAAGAGGTGCGGTTCGCGGCATTGAAAAGGACCGTTGGTCGATTTTCGCACCATGAGTCATCTGTTTCATCGTAGCGTGAGACCCATTTGTAAAGCCAAGATCTTGATCGCCCGATAGAGGCACAAATGGCCTCTGATTTTTCACCGGCAACAAAACGCTGCACGGCACGAATACGTTTTTGTTTCATTACATCCTTCATGAATACCTCCATTATGGATTGAGTGTTCAGAAGGATGACGGGTGGCTATTCGATTGTCAGAGAACTAATTTTGTCCACGAGCTGCTGGCACATTTTTCTGTCCACGAGCTGGTGGCACTCAACATGTAGGCACTTTGATTTGGTGCTCCCCGGGTTGGACTCGAACGATTCAGGGAAAGGGGACATTGTTGGACACACCCTCTACTCCCTATTATCCTCCCACCATGCCACGCCAAGCCCGTATAGACATCCAGGGACTCTTACAGCACGTCATCGTCAGAGGCATTGAACGAAACAAGATCTTTCTCGACAACGAAGATCGAGAAATTTCATTGCCCGTCTGACCCAGGTCTTGGAATCAACTCAAACCATCTGTTACGCCTTGCCGATGCTCGACAATCATGTCCAAACCGTATTAAACCCACAATTCCTATTCAATTGTCACGTCCCCATCCAATGCACCAATCTTTCAGCCACTACATCAGTTCAACACTACCGAATTATTGCAAATTCCCCGAAAATTGATATGATATCCAGGCTTGTCATTATTTTTTACCCCCTCATTGGAACTCATGATTATATTCACAATTTCAAGACGATGGCAGGACAGACCCTCTCTACAGACAGCTATTTCCTTTCTGCTATTCTGTGCCCTGTTGTTCAGTCTCCCCGCCGCGGCGGCCGTACCCCGACACAAGCAAAATGAACCAACCCCTCAGCACAAGGCCAGCGAACCGACCAAGATAACCCACGAAGGACATGCCGACAGCGTGCAAAAACCCTCCGGCCACGTGCATCCGGTACAAACAGAAGCAAGTGCAGGCAAAGTCGAGCTTGACGAGCAGCTTGGAGCCTATATCCCACTCGACCTGGTCTTTCGTGACGAGCAAGGTAATCCGATCAGCCTGGCCGATCTGGTGACCAAACCAACGATTATTGCTCCGGTCTATTATCGCTGCCCCAATGTCTGTCATTTTCTACAGGGTGACCTGGCCCGCGTATTACCAGGCATCAATCTCGACGCCGGTGAAGACTACCAGGTCATCTCATTCAGCTTTGACGAAACAGAACAGCCGGAACTGGCACTGCGCAGTCGCAACACCTATTACACCGCGATGAAAAATCAATACCCGGACCAAGCCTGGCGTTTCCTGACTGGAGATCGTGCAACGATTCTTCAATTGACTGATGCTGCCGGTTATCACTTTAAGAAGGTCGGCTCTGAGTTCCTGCACCCGGTGGCTTTTTTCGTCGTTTCTGCCGATGGACAAATCATTCGTTATCTGCACGGCACCCATATTGTGCCCAAGGATCTGACCCTGGCACTCTATGAAGCCAAAGCGGGGCGTATCGGCACAACGATCCGTAAAATGGTGCAGTACTGGTTCAGCTTTGACCCGGAGAAGAAAACCTATGTTTTCAATATCTTGCGAGGATCCGCCACAGCTATTCTGACGACTCTGGCCCTTTTCGCTGCCTTTCTGATGTTTGGCGGTAAGAAGTCCAAGAAATCCACGGCAACCAACAAAAATGGCTCAAACGAGAAGGATAAGAATTTATGAGTGAGACAACTGCCACGGCAGCCAACGACCGCGGCTTTTGGGGTGAAGCCAACTACCCCGGCATCTTCGGCTGGATCTTCTCCACCGACCACAAGCGCATCGGCCTGCTCTACTTCTGGAGCGTCCTCACTTTTTTCTGTGTCGGGGTGCTGCTCGGCCTGTTGCTGCGCCTTGAGCTTTTTGCTCCCGGCGAAACGATCATGAGTGCCCAGACCTACAACGCCACCTTCACCCTGCACGGCGTGATCATGATCTTCCTTTTTATTATCCCCGGCATTCCAGCGGCTTTCGGCAATCTGATCATGCCGATCCAGATCGGTGCCCGCGACGTTTCCTTCCCCAAGCTCAACCTCTTCTCCTGGTGGCTATACATCACCGGTGCTACCCTTGCCGTCACATCGCTCTTCACCGGCGGCGGGCCACCTGATACCGGCTGGACTTTCTACGTACCCTTTTCGGCCCAGACCAGCACCAATGTCTCGCTGGCGGCAGTGGCAGTCTTTATTCTCGGGTTCTCATCGATCCTCACTGGACTCAATTTCGTCACCACCATCCACCGTCTGCGCACCAAAGGCATGACCTGGATGCGGATTCCGCTCTTTACCTGGTCGCTCTATGCCACAGCCTGGATTCAGATTCTGGCTACCCCGGTAATTGGCATTACTGTCGCCCTGCTTTTTGCTGAACGGGTCCTCGGTACCGGCCTCTTTGACCCGGCTCAGGGCGGTGACCCGATCATGTTCCAGCATCTCTTCTGGATTTACTCACATCCGGCTGTCTACATCATGGTCCTGCCTGGCATGGGTGTAATCTCTGACATCATCCCGGTCTTTTCCCGCAAACCAGCCTTCGGCTACAAAGCAATCGTCGTTTCGAGTATGGCCATCGCCTTTGCCGGTTCTCTGGTCTGGGCCCACCATATGTACACCAGCGGCATATCGGATATGGCGGTCATGATCTTCTCCTTTTTGACCTTCATCGTAGCTATTCCATCTGCAATCAAGGTCTTTAACTGGCTGGCGACCCTCTATGAAGGTTCGATCCTGCTTGACCCACCACTCCTCTACGCCCTGTCGTTTATCCTGCTCTTTACAATTGGTGGGCTAAGCGGACTGGTACTCGGTGCAGCCGCAGCAGACGTGCACGTACATGACACTTATTTCGTGGTCGGCCACTTTCATTTCGTCATGTTCGGCGGCACCGGCATGGCCTTCTTTGCCGCCATGCACTACTGGCTGCCGAAGATCTATGGTCGCATGTATGACAAAACCGTAGCCACAGTCGCCTGGGGAGTGATCATTGTCGGCTTCTTAATTCTCTACATTTCCATGAAAGTGGTCGGCATGATGGGTATGCCACGCCGCTATTATGACTATGTGCCCGAGTTTACCGGTCTGAACCAGCTGGCAACCGTCGGCTCATGGATTCTGGCCATCGGTTTAATCCTGATGTTCGTTAATATTATTCACGGCCTCTTCAAAGGTGACCCTGTAGAGGCCAACCCCTGGGGAGGGGCCAGCCTGGAGTGGCAGATACCATCACCACCACCGACGGAGAATTTCGGCGAAGAAGACCCGGTGGTCACCCACGGCCCCTACGATTTCAAAAAAGCGGGCATCCTATGAGTGGCCACGTCCATAAGGACTATATCGGCGCCAAGTTCGGCATGTGGCTCTTCCTCTTCACCGAAATACTGCTCTTTGGCGGACTGTTCATCCTTTATGCCGTCTACCTGACCCGCTATCCACAAGAATTCATTTCGGCCGGTAGTGAGCTCAATGTCTGGTTCGGTGGTGGCAATACCATGGTGCTGCTGACCAGCAGCCTCTTTGTAGCCATTTCAATCACCGCCCTGCGACGTGGAGCCAAAACCCTCTGCCTCAGATTGCTAGGTGGCACAATTGCCTGTGCAGTCATCTTCATGGTCAACAAATATTTTGAATGGAGTGCCAAGATCAGCCACGGGATCTATCCTGGCTCGGAACATCTTAAAGAGCTACAGCCCGGTGAAATGGTCTTTTTCAACATCTACTACCTGACCACCGGCCTGCACGGCCTGCACGTGGTAATCGGTGCCGTGCTCATCGCCTGGTCTATGTTTCTGATCAAGAGCGACAAGGTGAATGCAGATGACTTCGTCATCCTCGAAAATGCCGGTCTATATTGGCACCTGGTTGATTTGATCTGGATTTTTGTTTTCCCGTTGTACTATTTGATTTTGCATTAATTGACCAAAGGTGAAAAACGTAACGCAAAGACGCAAAGGGGTATAGAAAGACGCAAAGAAAACGCTTTTTTTGTTTAAAAACCATAAAATAGTTCCACTTTGCGTCTTGAGTGAGCAACGCGAACGGGCGTTAAAAGTTTTTTCTGTTAAGTACAAACGAGGTAATTATGTCAGAAGAACACGCCCATATCGTCCCATATAAGACCTTCGCGATTGTCTGGATCGCTCTGCTATTCCTTACCGGCACAACTATAGCTGTGGCCCAGTATGACCTTGGTGCAATGAATGTCTGGGTGGCCCTTGGCATCGCAACCGTTAAGGCAGGGTTGGTGGTGGCTGTATTTATGCATATGAAGCACGAAAGCATCCTTTTCAAATTATCGTTGCTTACGGCGCTGACAATGTTAGCGATCTTTATCGGCTTCACCTTTTTGGATGTCCTTTACCGCTAGCAGCCTGTCTGACTATCAGGGCTGAAGCGAAAATTTGGTAGTTTGAGATCAGATTTTGGCTCATTTGAGATTAATAGCCGTAGCTATTGGTCGAGAAGAAGCTAAAATATGGGCCAAACAAACGAATTTGCAGCCAGTTTATTGATAGTCTGACAGGCTGCCAGGAGTTGATGTGAATCCTCAACCTTTGATCACCACCACCGAGGCTGTCGATAAGGCCTTGTATGTCATCTTCGGCATCAGCTGCATCGCGCTGCTCGGCGTCACTGTGGCCATGGTTTATTTTGTCTGGCGTTACAGCCGTAAGCGTTACCCGCAACCACTCAGTCAAAAAGACCACAACGTCTGGCTTGAAATTACCTGGACAATCATTCCGACCATCCTGGTCATGGTGATGTTCTGGTACGGTTGGGACGGTTATCTCTCGCTACGCCGGATTCCTGACAATGCCATCCCAATCCAGGGTTCATCACGCATGTGGTCTTGGCTCTTTACTTATGAGAACGGTAAAACCTCAGACAAGCTCTATGTCCCTGTTGGGCAACCGGTCAATATCCGCCTTTCTTCCGAAGACGTACTGCACAGCTTTTATGTGCCAGCCTTCCGCGTCAAACGCGATTGCGTACCAGGCATGGAGACGTACGCCTGGTTCGTGGCTGAAGAACCGGGAAGCTACGATCTTTTCTGCGCCGAATATTGTGGTGTCGCTCACTCAAGTATGATTACCACTGTTGAGGCCATCCCGGCTGCCGAGTTCGCTGGTTGGTTAGCTGAGAAACCTGTGGCGACCAGTCCTGGTATAGGCCTGCTGCAGAAGCATGGTTGTCTTGGCTGTCATTCTCTTGATGGGTCAGCATCTGTCGGACCGACTTTCCAGGGGATCAGCGGCCGCCAGGTGACTGTTGCTACAGATGGTAAAAACCGTACTTTGAGTACCGATCGAATCTACCTGAAAAAGTCCATCACAGATCCTGGGGCTGACATTGTGGAGGGTTTCCCACCTGCTATGCCTTCTTATGCCGACCAAATCCCGGCAGAAGAGATGGAAGGGATTCTCGACTACCTGATGGATGAGGAAGGGAACAAAGCAGAAGACAAAGGGCCTATAGAAGCCAAACAGCCCATGGAAAAAAAGGTTGAGGCAGAGGTGGTAGAGGAGCAGTCAGTTGAGCCAACAGCAACAAACAAGCCAGCCATCCCAGCCAACCCCGGTCAAACCTTGGCCGATCAGAACGGCTGCCTCGGTTGTCACAGTATTGACGGCACTCGCATAGTCGGCCCCAGTTTCAAAGGGATGATGGAAAGAGAGCGTACTATTATCAGAGGCGAGCAGAAAGAAAAGATTCTCGCTGATAGCGACTATTTGACCCGTTCCATCCGTGAACCATCCGCTGAAGTTGTTGAAGGATATCCGGCCATCATGCCGTCATTTCCGGATTTCAGTGATGATGACATCAAGGCCTTGCAGGACTGGCTGGAAACGCTGAAGTGATATGCAGAGCCATTCTGGAACGATGACATATCTGACCGCGTTAAGCCGTCTGATCAGACTGCCGTTGTCGGTGATGGTCGCTCTCTCAGCGTTAACCGGAGCTCTGGCAACGAACCTGCATATCACCTGGATGACTCTTTGGGCGCTGGCTTGGGGAATTTTCCTGATGAGCTCGTCCTGTTCGGTACTCAATCAGGTTCAGGAGCGCTTTACCGATGCCCTGATGCGCCGCACCTGTCGTCGACCACTGGCCTGCGGGGATCTTAGTGCAACAGCGGGCATGGCAATCGGCCTTCTGTTTGGCAGTGGTGGCCTGGCAATCCTGTTTGCTGCAACCGGCACCGCCACTGCCCTGCTCGGATTGGCTGTGACCAGCTGGTACTTGCTGGTTTATACACCGCTAAAAAGGATTTCTTCTCTGGCCGTAATAGCGGGCACACCTTGTGGCGCCTTGCCGCCATTAATCGGTTGGCTGGCGGCCGGTGGCGATCCTCTCGATCCACGTCCCCTCACTCTGGTGCTGCTGATGGTTCTCTGGCAAGTCCCTCACTACTGGTTACTGGCCCTGCCCGATCGTGACGAGTTAAAACAAGTCGGCTTCAAAGTCCTTCCCGCGAAACTCTCAGCGAACCAGCTATTGAATATCAGTCATTTCTGGATTCTCGGTATGATCACTGCAACTCTGCTGTTGCCACCAATGCGACTGGTGCAAATCCCGTTGCTACAAGGAGTAATCGCAGGCTTAGCCATTGCCTTCGCAGTCTGGACAACACGAATTCGGCAGAAGACTCTTTTCATTGAGAAAACAGCCCATAAGCTCAGGGTGAGTCTGCATCTTTACCTCGGTCTGGTGCTGGGCATCATTCTTCTTAACGGCGTGTTCTCCCAGCTGAACTTCTGACAAATTTAACCCTCCTTATCCTCCACCAGATTTACTCCGAACTGTTTGCCTGTGGCCCAAATAAATGCTAGTGATAGAGAACCACCTAGCAGCCTGTCGGACAATCAATGAGCTGGCTGCTAGCGGATTTCTAATAGATGAGAGGAACAATTAATGCGACTGGTGACTCGTGGCGATCTGGATGGATTAACAGCAGCTGTGCTCATTACCGAGATGGAGCAGATAAACGAAATTTTCCTGGTACATCCACAAGATATTACTGAAAAGAAGATCGAGATTAATGCTGACGATATTCTTGCCAACCTGCCCTACGATCCTCGGGCTGGCATGTGGTTCGATCACCACGCCCACACGATTATGCCTGAAGGAGAGTACAAGGGAGCTTATGCGGTTGCTCCGAGCGCTGCCCGTGTGATTTACGACTATTATGCTTCTGACAAACTCAAGCGCTTCTCACACCTGGTCAACGAAACCGACCGCTTCGATTCTGCGGACCTGACCCGGGACGATATCGATAATCCTCAGAATGTAATCCTACTCGGATTTCTGATTGACCCCAGAACCGGCATGGGCGGTGACTTCAGAGCCCAGTTCACCAGCCTTGTGGAGAGGATTCGGACCAAGAGTTTAACGGCGGTGCTGAACGATGTTGACATCAGGGAACAAACAACTGCTTTCAGGCGTGATGACAAGGACTTCAAGGAATTTCTGATAGCCAATTCCAAAGTGCATGGCAAGGTAGTCGTAACCGACTATCGCGAGATTGAAAATGCTCCTGTCGGCAATCGCTTTTTGATCTATACGACCTTTCCAGAGTGCAACGTCTCTCTTCGCATCCAGTGGGGACCAGGCAAAAAACTAGTCGCATTAAATATGGGGCACTGCATCTTTGATCGCTCCTGCACAGTCGATGTCGGGGAACTCTGCAGGAACTACGGCGGCGGCGGTCACCGCGGTGCCGGTGGCTGCGTTTTACGTCCCATGGCAGCAAACCTTGCCATAAAGATCATTACTGAGAAATTGAGGAAGAATTAGCGGTATGCAGAAAAAACCCATCAATCATCAACCAGTTTGCGTCTCCGTTTCTTATCACCCTGCTTGCGCTTAGCATCAAGTCGATGGGCAATAGCCCCCTTACCAGGACGGGTTGCAATACGTGGACGTCTCTTGCGCAATCGCGCAGCCAACTTCTCCTCCAACCGCGCCATGGCCTTTTGCAGGTTCTGATGACGTGAGCGCGATTCAGTAGCGGTAACCACAAGACCGGTAGGCAGGTGGGTAATACGCACTCCGGTTTCGCTGGTATTGCGGTGCTGTCCACCGGGACCAGAGCCACGAAAATAATCAATTCTTATCTCTTTAATATTCACAAAATCACCAAGCTTCCAGCTTTACAGATCTCAACCTCAGTCTTCATCCAGAACGGGACAGACACCTTCGGAATCAGTCTCTGGCTTATACTGGCACAAAGTACCTGTCCGTGTTAAAAAGTATAATCATTACATTCTAATGTCAAAACTGGAGGAAACCATGAACCATTTCGCCCTCACTATTGTCGGTCGCGACCGCCCCGGAATCGTATCCCAGGTTACTGAGATTCTTTTCAACCAAGGCTGCAACCTCGCCGATTCGAGTTGTTCAATTCTCGGTGGCCAATTCACCATGATCCTGATTCTCGGACATCCTGAGTTCACCAGCCGCGAAAGTTTTGGCGAGGCCTTCAAACCTCTGGAAGATGCCGACCTGACAGTTGCTCTGCGCGTCCTCAAACCGGGCGGCGAGATTCGCCCACAGATCGAAGGTGACATCTGCATGATTTCGGTCTATGGAGCAGACAAACCTGGGATCGTTTATCATGTCGCACAGGTACTGGGCGAAAAACAGGTCAACATCACCGATCTCAACACCAAACTGGTCGGCACTGAGGAACGTCCGGTCTACGTCATGGTCATTGAAGCTGTCCTGCCTGAAGGTGTCGAAGAAGAAGATGTCAATACCTGGCTTGCTCCAACCCGCGACGAGCTTCAAGTTGACATCACCGTGCGTACTATCCCGACTGTGGAACTCTGACCATGGCCGTCCGTTCAATCCTTATATATCCTGATCCAATTCTCAAACAGGTGGCCGATCCGGTTGAGGCTGTTGATGAAAGCGCTGTCGCAGTGATCCAAGACCTGGTCGATACTATGGTTGATTCCGGTCATTCGGTAGGCATCGCCGCGCCGCAGATCGGCGTGCTGCGGCGCGTACTAGTCGTTGATGTCTCCAAGAGTAAACTCGGCAAAAGCAACAATCACGGCCTGCTCGAAATGGTCAATCCAGAGATTATCGAAAAATCAGGTAGCAAGATAATGCGAGAAGGTTGCATGAGCATACCTGATTACACCGGTAATGTAACACGGGCCGAGCATATTGTAGTCGAGTTCACTAATCGCAACGGTCAGCTGCGTGTCATCGAAGCAAGTGGTTTCGAAGCAGTTGCCATTCAACATGAGCTGGACCATCTTGACGGCCTGCTCTTTCTTGACCGGGTCTCCAGTCTGAAAACTGATTTATATCGACGTAAATCAAAATAAACTCTAGAGCGCAGTTCGAGATATGAGGTCCAAGGGAAGCCTAGCCTCACGAACAAGAGGATCGAAATGCTGCGAATTTATCAAACTTCACCAAGCACTCAGGATTCTAGACAACCATGACAACACTGTTACTCCTTCCCGGCCTCGATGGCACAGGACAGATCTTTGAGCCACTACTGAAGCGCCTGCCTGGCGAGATCGACGCTCAGATTGTACGCTATCCTGCTGATCGCATTATGTCTTTTCAGGAGCATGTTTCTTTTGCCCGCAAGCAACTCCCTAAAAAGAAACCTTTTGTGCTTCTGGCGGAGTCTTTTTCTGGACCGATCGGGCTACAACTGCTCGCTGAACCACCGAAGAACCTGATCGGTGTCATTTTCGTTGCAACCTTTGCCCACCATCCAAGCCCATTTTTACTCGATGCAAGTCGTTTTCTGCCACAAGGGCTGCTGCTCAAACTATTTTCGACAACAATCTTCAGCCGTTTCTTCTGCCTTGGCGGAGCATCAAGTGATGCTGTCAATATTTTTCATGAAGCGCTGGCAAACGTCAAACTGAAGGTCCTCTCCCAACGTCTGAAAATCCTTTCCGAACTGCCGCCACCGCCAGACACGACCTTCTCTGGGCCTTGTCTCTACCTCCAGGCAAGCAAAGACCGTCTCGTCGCGTCACGTGCGGTTATTCCGTTGCAAAAACACCTGGCACAACTACAGATTGAGCAAGTCGTCGGACCGCACATCATTCTGCTGGCACAACCAGAAGCAGGGGTAAAACTGATCAGCAACTTTATTGCCACACTGACGAACTCTCATGAATGAACTGAACAAACAACAGCTCGCGGAACTGCATCAGGACTTGCTGGGACTACGCAAGGAACTCCAGGAACTACTTGAAAACTCCAGCGCCGGTGCACAACCTGTCAGCCTTGATGAACCAATCGGACGACTTTCACGTATGGACGCCATGCAGCAGCAAAGTATGGTTCAAGCAAATCGTCGCACAACTCAAATTCGGTTGACACGGATAGAAGCCGCTTTGCGCCGTCACGCGAGCGATGAATATGGCTTTTGCATGGGGTGTGAAGAAGAGATCGGCTACGCTCGCCTGAAAGCACAACCGGAGGCACCTTTTTGCATCGACTGTCAGAGTAACAAAGAGACGCGAGGTTAGTCTCCTTGCTTGATTTTATGAAACGTTCTTCTAAAAACCGACTGACTGAAAAAGAACTGTTCCTTTTCCCCAGCGATACTTTGTTCGACAAAATTGGTCGTACAGTCTGCCAAGCGGGCTGTCTGCCACGCAAAGAACTCTTCGAAGCCTGGGAAGTTGCCCGACGAGTGCGACGACGCTTTCGTGGCGGCCGTATCGTCGACCTGGCTTGTGGACATGGTTTGACTGCGGCCTTGCTGCTCCTGCTTGACGATAGTTCACCACAAGCTCTGGCTGTGGATCGTAACATTCCAGCCTCTGCTAAACACCTTCATAAGGCTCTGCTTAAAACATGGCCTCGGCTTAAAAACCGAATCGAGTTTATCGAAACGCCGCTGCAGGAGATCAGTCTGACACCGGCAGATCTGGTGGTTTCGGTTCATGCCTGCGGGAAATTGACCGATCTGGTGCTGGAGAAGGCAACCACCGCCAAGGCTCGCCTCGCCGTGCTGCCCTGCTGCCACAATCTCGACGAGGCTGATCAGGGCGGTCTCGGTGGTTGGCTCGATGGGCCTCTGGCAATCGATGTGGTCAGAGCAAACCAGTTGCGGGAAAAGGGATACAAGCTCTACACTCAACAGATCCCAGGCGACATCACGCCGAAGAACCGGCTGTTAATGGCTGAACCTTAAGTGGCAACAGTGGCACTATTCATCTTATGGCATCACTTCCCTTTGACCAGCCAGCCCGATTGCGATACATTCTCAGTGTCCCGGCGTTCATCTACCGTGGCGAGTAAATATATCCAAGACTATCGCCAGCGGCCTGAATCGCGCAGCAGGTGAGTTTGCGGAGGTCAACTCGAAAGTACTGCAAATCCTGCTCGTCATCCTGCTCTGTACCACCCCTATCTACGCCGGACAGGCTCTTGTCCTGACAGAGATTGAGGGGATACAGGAAAAGATCTGGTACCTGCAAAGGGACCTCACTGTACAAAAAAGCTCACTTGAGGAGTACCAGAAACAGCTCAAACTACTTGCTTCCAAAACCGACAAGAGCCAACTCGACCAGAACGAGCGCCTCACCGCCCTGATCCAATCGACCACCAACCAGCAGAACAAAACAGAGCAGACAGAAAGCGACCTGAACAACCTGACAGAGGCATTAGCCGCCCTGAGCGAAGAGCTTCAGCAACAAAACCGCACCGTGCTGGAACAGGCAGACAAAATCGGCACTCTGGAGGACTCACTACAAACACTCCGGGCAGAATTTGCCGCACAGCAGGCAAAAAACGACCAAGCTCGTGCCGAAATCGACCAGGCCCTTGCCGAAGCCCGCCAGCAACTTGTCGAAACCCGCTCACAGCTCGACATGCTGAGTCAAAATACTGGTACCCGTATTGAACAGATCAGCCTCTGGGGAGTCGGTGCGGCATTATTTCTAGCCATCTTGCTGACGATCATCCTCACTTTCCGCAAAAGTCCCGTGAAGACATCCTCCGAGCGGAAACCTTCCCAAAAACATGAGATGTAATAGACCTATACCCAAAAAAAGGTTTAACGCAAAGGCCAAAGAACGCAGAGTAATAACTCGATCACGACCATTATTCTCTGCGTCTCCGCGTCTTAGCGTTAAGAGGTAGTTTTAATTCTTTTTGCTTTGGTTTTGGTTAGACCCGTAATGTAAAAGGGCGACAGATTCAAACCTGTCGCCCCTTAAAAAATCCTTCAGCACCTCAAAGCTACTTCAACATCTCAAGGACGCCGTCAACCAGCCGCCTTGATAAAATCAACGATGTCGTGGAGAGAATCCTCTGCCTCTTCATATGGCACCTGACAGGTCCCGACCACCTTGTGGCCACCACCACCATACTTGAGCATCAGCGAGCCGACGTCAACAGTAGCGGTCCTGTTAAGGATGCTGTACCCCACCGAGAAGGAAACAAACTCGCCGTCTTTGCCATCGATCATACGAATAGAGAGATTCGCTTCGGGGTAGAGAGAGTAGATCAGGAAACGATTTGATGGCGGTGCCATTCCTGCGATACGAAAATCTGAGATAACGATCGGACCATCCATCCAAGTGCAGGTTTTATAAAATTTCTTGGCCTTTTCAGTACTTTCGAAATAGAAATCAGTGCGCTCTTTCGTGTCCGGGTGTGCCAGTATTTCATCAATTGTCATCTCACCATCATATCAACCAGATCACGACAGAATTGCAGGTTACTGATAGTGTATGACTTGTGATAACCGAGCCCAGTGCGTGGGTCGCAGAGGAAACCGAGCAAAACCCAACCGGTCGGGTTAAGAATCTCATCCTCAGTCAATTGTGCTGAATCGATTTTATCAACGTATTTGAGAAGCTCCTCGAATCTGGTGAATTTTTCCGCACCATAGTAATCGCAAATAACCCGCGCGGCACTCGGTGCAGGCTTGCTCAAACCTTCATAGCGCCCGTCAAGATCATTGCGTTCCATTTCGCTGGAGTGATGATCTAACCAGAGTCCGCAACCGGGGACAAAAGGCACGTTGGCCAGGATATCATTCTCAGTCACCGGGATTTTACCATCCTGCAGATCTTTCGGATGAGCGTAGACCATTTCCGACATCAATCCGAGTTCTTTCAACAATGCGGCACAGCAGATACCGTCGAAATCGGAGCGGGTCAGTAGTCTCATAAAACATCTCCTTGCAGTATTTACTGGCAGCCTGTCAAACTATTAGAACATAGGCATTATATGGGTGGCAGTCGGGACTTGCAAGCAACTTAAGTAGACCTTGCCGTCAATTGTTTAAGGGCCTTCGCAACAGCATTGTTCATAGCAGCGTTCTGATTCGTCGACAATCTGGCAAGAGCCTTTCGGGAGCGGCCGGTACCAACAAATCCCAGCGCCTGTACAACCGCTAAACGCAAGGTCGGCGAAGCACTCCCTTTGCGACCTCCAACACTCAGGAACCCACCTGTGCCAAGCAGACCGATCATGGCAATTTCCAGAGCCGGGGACTCCGGTGACTGTAGCTTGAGACGGTTGATTGAGGCGACAATCTGCACAGCGAACTCTTCGGAGCAATCCTTCGCCGACAAAATATCCGCCAAACGCTTATAAACGCTCTGATCAGCAATACCCGTCAAACCAAGACAGGCCGCTGCCCGCTTTTTTACTTCCAGGTTAACATCGTTAAGAGCTTCGGCAACCGGGACTGCAGCCCCACTCTTCAGTAACTGTGCGATTCCAGGCAAAGCCTCCTTGCGCACATTTGCTTGCGGATGAGCAAGACACTTGCGAAAGAGTTTTTCCACAGTTGGCCCCCCGACTTTTAACTGTGCCAGTAGCAGCAACATATTGCGCAGATAATGCCACCCCTGTTTGGACTGCAGTGTTTCAAAGAGGACCGGCACGATCGGCTGGCCAATTTTGATCAACGCATCGATCGCAGCACGTCGCACCGAACGATTGTGGTGATCTGCAAGATCAATCAGCAGGTGCACACCGGCCTTACCCATCTGCGGCAAAGCCTGCATCAAGGTCGACTGCTGATCGCGCGGTGCTTCAGTCAATACTCCAGCGGCAGCATCCATAAGCCTCGCCATAATCTCTGGCTTGTTTTGCAGATCAAAAGTCGGCCCAAAGCGTTGTGAAAAGTTGAGGACTTGAAGTGCGACATCAAAACGCAGTGCCTGCACAAGTTTTGGCAACATTTCCAGAATCCGCCACAAGCGCGTTTCAAGGACTTCCGGGCTATGGCTGTTTTCTACTTCGGCAAAATACTTTTGTGGATTGGCCAGAAAGCTGGTTAAAACCTGCAGGCTGGCAACCCTGGGACGCATCTGCAGCGGGATTTCTTCGTAAAGCAGGACCTTGTGCAGCACCAGTGCATGCAGATGCTCCGGCCCGGCCAGTTCCTGCTCCATCATCTGTTCCGCCAGGCGTCTGGCGACCCACTGAATGGCCGTTCGCCTTTTCTTGACCAGCTGGTCATTTACCTCATCATCACCTGGCTGAAGACGCTCAAGGCGAGAGCAGAGCTGCAAGCAGAGATCACCAGTCAGAGCATCATCAAGGTGTTCCAATAACGAAAAACCCAGCTCATCCTTATCGTAGTTGTCAATCTCTTCGGCAATCAGATCAAGATGCGCGAAAAAATCGGCGAGTACACCCGACCCGTGCGACAGATCGAGTGACGCAGACAACAACTGTTCTCGCCAATCGAGCTGATCGCGCGTCGCTAGACCATGAGCACGTGATAACAAGTTGAGATCGCGATAAATCCAACCCTGTGAAACTCGGGCAGGCCATGATAAAGAGCCAACTGTGTCCGGAAGGTCATCAAGAAAGATCAGACTGACGTGCGGCAGATGACCGCGCGCCTGTTCTTCAAAAAGGCGATTGCGGAGCAGCAATCCTTTACCAGAATGATGCGTAAGAAGGTGGTATAAGTGGTCGAATTCTGTAGTCGTAAGTCCCTGGCGCAGAGAGATCAGGCCCAGCCGTCGATCGCGCCAGAAGCCAGCCAGATGAAGCCTGAATTCTTCACGCTGCTCATCATCAATAACAAGGAGCGGATCGATGAGTGTGTCGGTGAAACCGAGAGCTGAGCAAGGCAATGGATCGATGGGGTTGCCACCCAGGAAAACAATCCGGGGGTGCTGCTCCAGCCAGCGGCACAAACTGTCACCCAAACTGACCAAAGCCCTTTGAACAGTAGGACGGCCAGGAGTAAATACCCCCTGGCCAAGCAGTGCAGGCAACAGGTTGGCCAACAAACGCTGGGCTGCTGATGGGATTGTCGCGGAGGTCATAGCCCTCTCAGGAGTGTCTGTTCGAAAAGGGGCGGTTTCCAGATCAGAAACGAATCAACTCAGATTCTGCAAACAGTCGAGAACTTGCTCGCCAGCCTTGTTGGCAGCGTTGACACAGTCGTTAAGACCGATGCCGGA
Organism: Deltaproteobacteria bacterium; assembly: GCA_024279915.1. Classification (GTDB taxonomy): domain Bacteria; phylum Desulfobacterota; class Desulfuromonadia; order Desulfuromonadales; family BM103; genus M0040. The sequence continues at coordinate 55,975 of JAJRRB010000076.1, read as the reverse complement.
GTACGCATTACCGGTCAGAATCAAACCGGGGAGATTTTTAAGCCGCTCATCGATGGCAACCAGTCGATCGGCATGGCCGACAATATACTGGGGGATGGCGCGCTGATGACGGAAGATCCGAATAAAGTCAGGCTCGGCATCAATACCCATGATCTTTTTCAGCTCCGCCATGGTGCGTTCTTTAACCTCGGCATCACTCAAATCTATGGCCTCAGGGGTAGTGGCACCCCCCATCATGGAACGCAGCAGCACATGTCCCTCCGGGGCACGCTCCGGGAAGATACTCGAATCCCACAGGGTGCCGAGAATTTTGCAACCCTCATTTTTCGGGATCAGGTAACCGAAACCATCCAGGTCGCGGGCTATTTTTTCCTGTTCATAGCCGAAACAAATGATGTTCATCGGCGCATAGGGGATACCATCAAGAAGCTCTGAGAGTTCACCATCGACCGACCAGGTGAGTTCCTTGAGGATATGGGCTGGCGCTGCCGAAACCACTATATCAACATCAAAGTTGGCACCATCGGCCAGGCGCAACTCCCAGCCACCGTCGATCGCTTTCAGGCCGGTAACAGCGCTGCCGGTTCGAACTGTCCCTTTGAGCCCTTTCACAGTGCCGTCAGTCAGCTCCTGAATACCTCCTACAAAGGAGGTCAGTACACCACCCGGGCCAGCAGCACTAGCCACTTGCTTCCCGGCCTTGATCTCGGCCTTCTTTTGCTTGGCCAGCAGCATCATCGCCTTGAGCAAGCCACCGTACTCCTGCTCCAATTCATGAATGCGCGGGAAGCAGCTCTGCAAACTCATGGTTTCAGGGTTACCGGCAAAGATCCCGGAGACCATCGGCCCGATCAATTTATCGAGCGCTTCCGCTCCAAGCCGACGCCGGGCAAAATCAGCCAGAGTCTCATCAACGCCATCCGTGCGCTTCGGCTTAATGAATTCCTGGGCCAGGCGAATTTTGCCGGGCCAGCTGATCAACTTCGACTTTAGAAACATCGGTCCGTTTTCCGGCAGCCGGTTGAGAACCCCGCCGCTATAGATAAAACGCTTGCGGGCATTGTCGTTGGACCGCTTAAGCTGTTCACTGATACCAAGATGATCACACAGTTCCAGAGTCAGCGGCTTACTGTCGAGAAAGCCGTTCGGCCCCCATTCACAGAGGTAGCCCTCTTCTTTGATGCTCAAGATCTTGCCGCCGGTACGTTCTTCGCGTTCGAAAATCGTGACCTCGACATCCAGACCAGACTCACCGGCAAGACGTTCGATAGTGTAAGCCGTGCTCAAACCGGAGATACCGGCACCAATGACTGCTATTTTTTTCATGATTGCTCCCAAAGCGAGTGTCACGTCAATGATGAAATGGCGTAATACAGCGCCGTTATTTTTTGTGACAGCAAGGCATGTCTTGAGTTGCATAGTATTAATTATGCGGCTTAAAACATAACGAAGCTGGCGCGAAAAAGAACAAGTTGGATGCGTCAGTTTATTGTTGACGCGACACTAAGTTAAAAAATCAAATGGTAATGACACCTGAATCTCAGATTAATGGCCCACTGAGCCCAAATACCCCATATTCGGCTGGTCGAGTTGCATGGCAACATTCTTCAATCCCGATTCGATATCCGGGAATTCCAGCGTCACGCCAAGTTGTTCCATCATTTTCTGGTTGTTCATACGCCTGGTTTCCGTCAAATATGAAAGCATCATCGGGTTCATGACTTGTTTTGCCTCTGTCATATCGATCTGCGGTAGCTTTGGCAATCCCAGCAGATCGGATATGGCATTGAAATATTGCGTCATGGTCCCCGGCTGACCATCACTGACATTAAAGATATCACCATCGATCGCTTTTTCAGCAGCTTTCAAACAGACCATAGCCAGATCATCAGCATGGATACGGTTGGTGGGTGGCGACTCCTCCTCACGCAAGACCGGATGCCCTTGCTCGATTCTTGCCAGAGGCAAACGACCGGGGCCATAGACACCAGTCACTCGCAGGATCACCACGGGGACATTGTGCTGACATCCCCACTCCTGCAGAGTGGCTTCGGCATCAGCACGTCGTTGCGCCCGGCTGGTCTGCGGGTTAATCGGAGTCTTTTCCGTGACCCACTCACCTCCACAATCACCATAAACACCACTGGTGCTAATGTAAATGATCTTGTCCGGCAACTGTGTGGGCTCGAAAGTTTTGCAGAAATTACGCATGCGGCTGTCAAACGGCCCACCTCCAGGTGGCGGAGCAAAATAGTAAACGAGTTTATCCGCGGCCGAAAGACCAGCCAGAGAAGCTGAGTCATCGAGATTCCCCATAACCGGTTCGATTCCGTGCAAACACAAGCGCTCTGCACTTTCATCGGAACGGACCAGTCCAGCGACCCTGCCTCCAGCCCCTTGTACCAGGCGCGCAACACGGACGCCAACATCGCCGCAACCAATTATCAAGACATCATCGATTCTATTCTCTTCGTTCATAATCAGAATTCGCCTTACAGCTTGCGTTGTCTTACAAGCATGGGATATTCCCCTTAACACCGGGGACAGTCCCTGTGGTTCTCTATTTTACGACTTTACCACCATATGCCAGAGTTTTATTGAACCAAACTCTTAGAAACAATCTCACCAACATCTCCAGAGAGTTTTTCTTGTCCCTGAATCCGTTCCAACTGTGCCCGCATCAAACGCTGTCGTTCGCTGTCGTATCTCCGCCAACGGCTTAACGGGCCGATCATTCTGGCAGCTACCTGCGGGTTGAGAGCATCAAGTTCAATCACCCGGTTGGCAAGGAACGCATACCCTGCCCCGGACAGGTCATGAAAACGGGCAGGATTGCCTTGCGCAAAAGCACCGACCAGGGCGCGGACCCGGTTCGGGTTGCGCATGGTAAAGGCCGGATGCTCCATCAAGGCTTCGATTTCAGCAAGGGTCTCTGGTTGTGGTGAGGTGGCCTGTAAGGTGAACCATTTATCGACCACCAGAGGATCATTCTCAAACTGGTGATAAAACGCCGCCAGCGCCTCTTCCCACTTCGACAGACGGTTGTGTACCAGGCAGGTTAGTGCAGCCATGCGATCAGTCATATTATCTGCCGCTACAAAACGCTCAAAACAGTTCTGTTGAATGTCAGGTACATCAACAAGTGCCAGATAGCCCAGACAAAGGTTTTTCAGGCTGCGGCGACCAATCGCCTCTGGCTCCAGAGAATAAAGACCGTCATCCTGCATCTCGTCCAGAACAGCAGTGAGCTCGTCTTTCAGTTCAAACGCCAGGGCCTTACGTAGATTTTGTCTGGAGGTGTGGATCGCTCCAGGATCAGCAACCCCCATCGCCTCTGCCAGCTCCATTTCACCCGGCAGAGTCAGTGCCAACGCCAGCAAGGCAGAATCAACCTGTTTGTCTTGCAGGGCCATACGGAAAGCTTCGAGAAAATCTTCAGGAGCCTTTGCTGTTTGTTGCGCCTTAAGTTGCTCTGACATATCCAGAAGCTGCGCAGCCCCCTCCAAAATAACATCGGTGGCCAATCGTTGCCCGGCCTCCCAACGATTGAACGCATCGCTGTCATTGGCAAAGAGGAACGCCAGCTCATTCCTTTGGTAAGGGTAACGAACCTTGACCGGTGCCGAAAAATCACGCAACAGCGAAGGCACTGGAGCAACCGGGACATTAACAAAGGTAACAAACTGCTCAGTTTGCGTCACTTTAAGTGTCCGTGAGCAGTCTTGCGGCTTGACTTCACCTGTCAATTGCAAGGGCAGATCACTGCCGTCCGGTCCAATTAGACCAATCTGCAAAGGGATCAAAAAAGGTTGTTTGGCCGGCTGGCCCCGCTTATCAGAACTGGGTGTGTCGGGACAAGATTGACGCACGGTCAGCCGAAATTCTTTGGTCGTTTCATTGTAGCAACCGTCGATTTCGAGAACCGGTGTCCCGGCCTGGCTGTACCAGCGCTGGAGTTGGCTTAAATCTACGCTGTTAGCATCAGTCATCGCCGCGAGGAAATCATCAGTAGTCACGGCCTGGCCATCGTGCCGTTCAAAGTAGAGATCCAGGCCCCGGCGAAAGCCCTCTTTACCGAGCAGTGTCTGGTACATGCGAATGACTTCAGCGCCCTTATTATAGACCGTCGCTGTATAGAAATTATTGATCTCAATATACGATTCGGGGCGCACAGGGTGAGACATCGGCCCGGCATCTTCGGGAAACTGGAAATTCCGCAGCAAGCGTACTTCACCAATCCTCTTGACCGCTCGCGAGCCCATGTCGGCAGAAAACTCCTGATCGCGAAAGACTGTCAAGCCTTCCTTGAGACTGAGTTGGAACCAGTCGCGACAGGTGACCCGATTGCCGGTCCAGTTATGGAAATATTCATGACCGATCACGCCTTCAATGCCCTGGAAGTCGGCATCAGTGGCTGTATCAGGTCTGGCCAGAACGTACTTGGAGTTAAAAACGTTCAAGCCCTTATTCTCCATCGCGCCCATGTTGAAATCATCGACCGCAACAACCTTGTATTCATCAAGATCGTATTCCAGGCCAAAAACTTCTTCGTCCCAGCGCATGGCATTTTTCAGCGAAACCATGGCATGCTCGCACTTGTAGCGATTACGTTCTTCGACAAAGATCTGCAGGCTGACTTTACGCCCCGACATGGTGACAAAGCTGTCGTCTATAGCAGTGAGTCGACCGGCGACCATGGCAAAGAGATAGCTCGGCTTCGGGAAAGGATCTTCAAAGGTGGCAAAATGACGGCCATCATCGAGAATGCCGGAATCGATCAGGTTACCATTAGACAGAAGCACGGGGTTGGTTTGGCGATCTCCAACCAGAGTTGTGGTGTAGCGGGCCATGACATCAGGGCGATCAGGATAATAAGTAATTTTCCGGAAGCCCTGGGCTTCACACTGGGTACAGAAAATCTCACTGGCCCGGTACAGTCCTTCAAGAGCGGTATTGGCTTGCGGATTTATCTCGACCAGCGTCTCCAGAACAAATCGTTCCGGTACATCAGGAATCGAGAGGCTTTCGCTATCAACAACATACTCGCTGGACGATAGTTCCCTACCGTCGATCTTGACATGCAATAACTCCAGGTTCCGACCATCCAGGTGCAGACCATTCGGATGATCGAGAGCGCCCGGGTTGATTCGCACCTGCATGCTGGCACGCACTCTGGTTCGCGTTGGGTCGAGTTCAACATGGAGGTCCACAGCATTGATCAGATACTCTGGCAATCTATAATTTTTAAGATAAATCGTCTGTAATCCCTGTTTCATATAAGCCCTGTTCCTTGTGTTAAAACAATTTTGCCAAGATACCTCACTTTTACGATGGTGGCAAAGAGCAATCTATGCCTCTTGACTCCCCTCCAACTCCAAGTCAGAATACCGGCGAACTTAACCTTAACCGGACACAACCTCAATGCTCTACACACCTGCATTCTGGACCATGGCACTGGCAAACCTCTGTCACACTGCCAGCTTCAGCGCCTTCTTCCTGTTGCCTCTCTATATCCTCGATCACGGCGGCAGCCAGGGTGATATCGGCGTAGTCATGGGCGTATTTGCCCTCGCTTCGGCGGCCAGTCGCCCCTGGGTGGCAGAGATGATCGACCGGATCGGCCGTAAACGCAGCTACACCTTGGGCAGCATTCTCATGGTTGTCTCACCTTTTCTTTATATCTACATTCAGGATCCGCTCGGCTCATCCTATCCACTTTTGCTACTATTGAGAGCCATACATGGTGTCGGCCTGGCCATCTGCTTTACTGCAGTATTTACCTTCATGGCAGACATCCTGCCTAAGGATCGGCTCAACGAAGGAATCGGCATGTTCGGCATCTCCGGTCTGATCGGGATTGCCATTGGCCCCGTTGTGGCCGAGATAACTCTTAAACACTTCGGATTTTTCGGTCTCTTTATCACCGCCGGAGTTCTGGCTGCGGTGGCATTACTGGTCCATCAACCACTCCAGGAAAGCCACCCGGAACCGGGGGCAAAAAATCAGACAACATTTTTCGGCCTGCTCAGACGAGAAAAATTCATCGTGGTAGGGCTTCTGGCTCTGCTGTTCGGATTCGGCCTGGCCGGAACCGGGGGCTTTGTCGCTCCACTTGCCGAAGAGCGTAATCTCGGTTTTGTTTCAGTCTACTTTTTCTGCTATTCAGGGGGCGCTATCGCTGTGCGATTTATCGCTGGCAGGCTGGCAGACCGATTGGGAGAAAACCGCATCCTCCCTTACAGCATCGTCTTATATATGGCGGGACTTTTTCTGCTGCCGTTCGCATACAACCAAGCCACGCTCTGTGCGGCAGGGGTTCTTTCCGGAATCGGCCATGGCTTACTTTTCCCGCTTCTGAACACTATGGCTATACGCGATGAACCGGCTGCCATCCGCGGCAAGGCCACGGGTATTTTTACCGGTGGCCTTGATGCGGGAATCTTTGCAGGGTCGCTGATGTTAGGCTATATTGGTGACTGGTTCGGCCTCAACACTCTCTTTGTGTGTGCAGGTCTGAGTATGGCTGCAGCACTGATCCTTTTCCGTTTTCGCACTTCACGTTCCACAGCATAGCTTCCGAAGGTATTATGAACGACATCAAAGGTTTTTACGAAGGCACAGAATATCAAACTCCTGAGCACAAAATCAGCTTGCTGAGCCGACTCTTCCCTACGTTCTCTTTTTACTACAAACTCTTTTTTATCGTTTGGGGTGACAGTCGTAAAATCAGAAAAGGTGATTACGATTCTGCGGCCTGGCATGATGGCAGCGCCAGAACAATCAAGGCTTTGGAAGCCAGCGGTTGCCAACTACAGGTAACAGGCCTGGAGAACCTTAAAGTGATCGACCGGCCATGTATTTTCATCGGCAACCACATGAGTTCACTGGAAACATTTGCCCTGCCTTCCCTGATCATGCCTCACGGTTTTGATCTCGCCTACGTGGTCAAACGCAGCTTGGTCAATTACCCGATCTTCGGCGACCTGGTTAATGTACGGGATCCTGTGGTTGTCGAACGGGTTAATCCTCGCGATGATTTCAAAGTCGTTATGGAAGAAGGCGCCCGCCGTCTAAAGCAGGGGCGTTCATTGATTATTTTCCCACAACATACACGCTCTGTCGATTTCGACCCGAAGAAGTTCAACAGCATCGGCATCAAGCTTGCGCAAAGAACCGGAGCAATTGTGGTGCCGATTGCCTTGCTGACCTGGGCCTGGTCCGCCGGCAAAATGGTCAAAGACTTCGGACCGGTTATCCCCTCACGCACCGTTCACTTTGCCTTTGGCGAACCGATGGAAATCACTGGCCGGGGCCAGGAGGAGCAAAAACGTATCGTCGACTTCATTCAGCGGAATCTCGACAAATGGAGAGCTGAGAACTAGCCAGGGCTGTCCCCGAACAAGGACTGTTCCTTTTCTTGAACAAATACACTCATTAGTGCCTTGAATTTCCATTGCCTCATCACTATATTGATCCTGTTCAAAATTCATCATAAGGAAAGATAATGGCCAAAGATTACTATGCCGCCCTCGGCCTGGAAAAAACTGCCGGCGCCGACCAGATCAAAAAAGCTTATCGTAAACTGGCAATGAAGTTCCATCCTGATAAGAACCCTGATGACAAGAAAGCAGAAGAACGCTTCAAGGAAATCACCGAAGCTTACGCAGTGCTTTCGGATGCGGAAAAGAAACAGCAATACGACCAGTACGGCGATGCTGCTTTTCATCAACGCTTTTCCCAGGAAGACATCTTCCGCAACGCCGACCTTGGCGATATTTTTCGTGAATTTGGCTTTGGGGGTGATGACGTTTTCGGCCAGATTTTCGGCAACAGAGGAGGTCATCAAGGTTGCGGTGGTCACCAGCGTCCTCGGCCCAGAAAAGGTCAGGATTATCTGATGCAGATCACTATTCCTTTCCGTCAGGCAGTGCTCGGTGGAGAACGACGGGTTGATCTCGATCGTAACGGCCAGAATGAACAGTTACAGGTTCGTATTCCGGCTGGTATCGAACCTGGTCAGAAGCTGCGTATTTCGGGGAAAGGCGGGGCGGGACAGAATGGCGGACCAAGTGGCGATTTGATGCTGGAGATCAACATTACCAAACATCCTCACTTTCGTCGCGAGGAGAGTGATCTCTATACAACTGTCAAAATCCCCTTTACAGGGGCCTGCCTTGGCACATCCGTAGAGGTGAAAACTCTGGAGGATGCCAAACGCATCAAAATAAAACCAGGCACGCAGAATGGCAGCAAGGTCAGGCTCAAGGGGGTTGGCGTTCCTGGACGTTCAGGACAACAGGCTGGAGACCTTTATGCCATCATCGAAGTTGAAGTGCCTAAGGAGTTGAGTGATGAGCAAACAGAGCTTCTGGAAAATCTTAAAAGTTTAGACCTTTAAAGCGATACGCGTGATGAGTCGTGCGAAAAACTAACGGCCAGGTTTAAAATGACCTGGCTGTATCATTGTGTTTTGCCTTTTGTTTAGTTACTCAAGAACATTCACTGGGTGAATAAACCTATCGATACCTGGTGGGCATTTCATCTATTACTGCAGCCTTAAGAAGTCAATCGGTGTGACTTGAAGGGTTTCTTTTTAATGTAGGCATAGCCATTGAAATCACAAAGTGCGAAAGCAGGAAGGCACTGATAAGTGATGTGATGATAATTGTTAATATACCGTTTAAGATTGTGCTGAAAACAACGAAAAATCCAAAAAGATAGACAGCAAAGCCACTAGGCATATTTGATTTTAGGATTCGTTTTCTTTCCGCAGGGCTTACCTCAAAACTACATCGTTTCCCGCAAACCCAGCAAATTCTTGTTCCATACAAGAAACTTACCATTGCTGTTACAAAACAAAACATTCCACTGACCATGTCAAACATAAACCCCTCCTTCGTTAAGAAGGGCCAATCATAGTCGCATTGGATTAATTGTAAAGGATTTTAATCTTGTTGCGAAAAGCTCCTTGCTAATAGTTTCTGATAAGTCATGAGTTTTAAGAAGGAGTTAGCGCACCTGCTCCGGGTGCAGGTGGACGCTCTCCTCTTTTGAGTCCCGTGAGGAGTCAACAACAACACACTCGACAATTAGATAGGCATAATCCCGTTCAACTGTTAAATCTATTGCGTAAAACACTGTTCTTTAGTAACTTTTTGGCACAGCTCTCCAACAGTAGCAAACTCAGGGTGACTTGAGGACGCAAAGCCAGGAGTCTCAATCACGAGACAGCCCAGTTAAAGAAGAGGGTGAGAAATCCACAGGGGTTCTTATCATCCATCTTCGTGTTGTCGAGGGTGGACGTTTTGGTTTTGAGCTAAAGACCAAGGCGAGCTAATCAACAGTACGATTTTAAAGAGGGGTGAGGGCCATGCGTGACCAGATTGTAGAACAAGCCGTCTTTGCCAACCCGACTATTGGGATCGAAATCACTGATGGTGAGGGGCGTATCACAGGATCTAATGCCGCTTTTCGTGACTTTGTCGGCTATAAAGAAACAGAGTTAGCGTCACTGGCTGCGGCCGATTTATGCCACATTGATGATAAAGAACGCGAACTGCGTGAACGGCGCCAACTAATTGATGGTGACCTAGACAATCTAACCTTTCGTAAACGCTACATGACAAAGTCTGGCAAAACGATTTGGGGCGACACCAACATTACTGTTGCGCACAATACCAATGGAAGCTGTGAGGCCGTAGTTGCAACGATGGTGGATGTAACCGATCAGAGGCGCCAGGAACTTCTACAACAGGGGCAAACACGCATACTGGAATTGTTGTACCTAAATCGCTCTCTGGAAGAGGTTTGTACAGCGATCGTTGAATCGATAGAGACCGTTGAAGAGGGCTTATTGTGTTCTATATTACAGCTCAACTCTACGGCTGGAACATTACACAAAATCGCAGCACCGAGTCTCCCTGATTTTTACAATGATGCAATCGACGGGATGGAAATTGGTGACAAGGTCGGGTCTTGCGGAGCGGCGGCGTTTTACAAGCGCCGAGTAGTGGTTGCCGACATTCTCAATCATCCGTACTGGGCAAAAGCGCATCGATTGATCAAAAAAACCGAATTGCGCTCCTGCTGGTCTCAGCCAATCTTCTCCAATGATGGAGAAGTCCTCGGCACCTTTGCCATCTACTATACCGAGCCGCGCGAGCCAGGTCCATTCGAGCTGGAGCTAATAAAGTCAGCTGCCGACCTGACTGCACTGGCGATCAATCACAAACGAGCAATGTCAGCATTATTAAGAAGTGATCAACTTAAAAGTGAATTCATTTCAATCGCAGCACATGAGCTGAACACACCGCTAGGAACCATCGTCGGCTACGCTGAACTGCTACTCAACCCACAGGGCTTTGCCCACGCCTCAAAGGACAAGAAAGACAAATACCTCAACATAATAATTGAAAAAGCTGAGATGCTGTCACGCATCATTGATGACCTGCTCGATATTGGCAAAATCGAGAAAGGTTATGGTTTGAACCTGCGTAAAAAACCAACACAAATTCGCAAAACAATTGCCAATGTGGTTGCTAGTTTTGAGCACACCGCACCGCAACATGTTTTCAGCTTGCATACGGATGACGATTTTCCAGAATCAGTAATTATCGATGAAGGGAGAATCGTTCAAGTGTTGGATAACCTGCTCAGCAATGCGGTAAAGTATTCTCCCGATGGTAGTTTGGTTGAACTGGTGGCAGAAACAAAGGTAGACAGACTACGCTTTTCTGTGGTCGATAGCGGTATTGGCATGAGTAAGGTTCAAGTTGAGAGGGTTTTTGACAAGTTTTACCGCGCCAAAACAAACGATAAGACTATAAGGGGGTTAGGGTTGGGGATGAACATCGTTAGGGAAATTGTCGAAGCTCATGGTGGTGAAATCGAGGTGAAAAGCATTTTAGGTGAAGGGACTCAAGTGCATTTCACTGTGCCGCGTTCGTAACTACTGGTTACTTTTGTCACTGGACCTGCGTCGGGAGCAGGAAGGGGCACTGGTCCGAATCCAGTCATCCGGTTTACTAGTAATCCTCTCGTATTGATTTGAAGGTTCCAGATTCGCCAAAATGCAAAATTTTTATTGACCCTGATAAATAGAAAAACGCCCCAGATTTTCCTGGGGCGTTCTATGTTTACTTCTTTCTGCGAGTGTTCCCGTCGTGGGAACCTTTGATGGATCACGAGACCTCAGCGATCCAAATATTTTTGTTTTTCAGCTTGATGAGATTTCCTCTAAATGGTCAGGTGGATCAGAGACTGGCATAAGATCTTCCTCCTCTTCCTTTTAGACCTCTTTTGCTATTGAGGTAGATCCACTATAACACAAAAGCAAATTTGAGATTCAATAGGTAAAGCCACCAAGGAATAGCACCCTACTGACCTTTATTCTGCAACTTGAATTCGCTTCTATCAATAAGAAGCCATTTCCCTCTGTGTCAGAATAGGGGGTTTTGAACTTTATCGGAGTTCTCATTGATCTCCGCCTCTTTACTTAATGACAGCTCGGATCATACATCATCGCCAAGCGGCCACGATTTGCCAGACAGTTCGCACAAACCTTGCCAGCATCGTCATAGCGCTCTTCGGCCAGGATCATGCCAGCCTGAACAGCCGGATCATCCGGTAAGTTATCAGGATCGAATTCTTCACCGCAATGGCGGCAGGGGATCAACATAGTTTCTCCAGGTTGTGCCGTATCAAACCAACGAGTGCCTGCAGAAAATCCTGGTGATCATTCAACGAAGGCGTTCTCTCGAAGCGCGGCAGACCAATCGCCTCGGCGTGCATGCGCATCTCGAAATCAATTTCCTGGAGCGTCTCGATATGATCCGAAACGAATGAGATCGGCAAAATCAGAACACCGGGGGCCTGTTCCGTGCCAAGTTGATCAAGCACATCCAAGGTGTCTGGCGCCATCCACTCCACCGGACCACTGCGACTTTGGAAGCCAAGCCTCCAGGGATGACCAGGAAAGCGCTCCATCACTCCTCTGACCGTAGCAGTGACATGATCAAGGTACGGGTCACCCTCATCAATAAACTTCTGTGGCAGAGCATGCGCTGAGAAAAGAATCGGAATCTCATCACGGGTCAATTCGTGGAACTTTTCCAACCCGTCACGCACCCGATTGGCCAGGGCATCAAGATAAGCAGGCCAGTCGTACCATTCGCGGATCACAGTGTACTTGAGCTCCGGATAGATCCTTGCGGCTGCAGCTTCAAAATCCTTGAGACTGCTGCCGGTGGTGGCGTTGGTGTAGTGCGGATACATGGAGAGGACAACAGCCTGTTCAATGCCCTCCTGCTTCATGCGACGCAAACACTCCGCAGCGCGCGGCTTCCAGTAGCGCATGGCCACGAACGGTTTGACCTGCTCACCCAGCTCACGAGCGACACCTGCTGCCTGTTTTTCCGTCCACTCAAGCAGAGGTGATTTGCCGCCAATCGAAGCGTAATTCACCTTAACTTTCGGCGCACGCAAGGCACTGATCATAAAAGCGAACGGCTTCTGTAACAAAGCCCCGGCAGGCAGTTGGATCAGATTGCGATCAGAGAAAAGATTATAAAGAAACGGGCGGACCGCTCTTAACGAGTCAGGTCCACCCATATTCAGAAGTACCAATCCGGTTGGTTTGTCGAGATTCATTCGTGAACCGTGAAAGGTTAAAGGTTAAAGGTCTTTCGCACTTTCCTACTTACCGCTCAAACGGTGGACACATTCGACCATGTGGATAGCGTTCTCCGGCGGTACAGTGGGCAGGATGCCATGGCCAAGATTAAAGATAAAGCCTGGGCGACCGGCGTTCTCGTCGAGAATCCGCTGCACCTCACGCTCGATATGATCTTTTGGCGCGTAGAGAACGGTCGGGTCGAGGTTGCCCTGAACGGCAATCTCATCGCCTAGGATGTCGCGGGCCTTACCGAGGTTGACGTGCCAGTCGAGACCGAGCACATCGGCGCCCGATTCTTTGACCAGTTCGAGCATAGTGCCGCCGTTCTTGACGAAGTAGATGACCGGGATGCCATCACGATTGAGACCATTGATCAACTCTTTGACGTAAGGGAGGATGTAGCGCTCATAATCGAGAGGTGCCAGCAGACCACCCCAGGTATCAAAAATCTGGATCGTCTGGGCACCGGCTTCAATCTGCATGTTGAGGTAGCGCAGGTCCATCTCGGTGATCTTCTTCATCAAAGCATCGTAGAGCGGGAAATCGGAGTACATCATCTGCTTGAGAGAAGCGAAATCCTTGCTGCCCTTGCCTTCAACCATATAGCAGGCGAGTGTAAACGGCGCACCACCGAGACCGATCAGCGGCACGCGACCTTCAAAAGCAGTCCGCAGACGCTTGATGATTGCCGGAACATAGGAGACCACTTCGGCCATATTTTCCGGAACCACCAGGGCATCGACATCAGCTGCGGTACGGATCGGCTTTTCAAACACCGGACCAGGCACGAAATCGAGCTTCATGCCCATCGGTTCAATCGGTGTCAGGATATCGGAGAAGAGGATCGCCGCATCGGCGTTGAGGATATCAATCGGCTGGATGGTGACTTCTGCCGCCCGCGCCGGGTCTTTGCAAAGATCGAGAAAAGTTCCGCCGCCCTTGGCTCGCACATCCTTGTAGCACTGCAGGTAACGGCCAGCCTGGCGCATCAGCCAGACGGGAACATAGTCAGTCGGCTGACCCCAGCAAGCTTTGATAAACGTGTAATCTGTGGACATAGTTGTGGTCTCCTGAAATTATTGTGAAAAGTTAAAGGTGAAACGCGAAAGGTCGCAACCAATCACTTCTCACATTTTTCGTTTTACATTTTACGGGTTCTACTTTGGTGCGTTCTCCGCCGCTTCTTTTTCCATACGCTTGAGCGTGCGCTGCGGAACGTAGTTGCAGAACGGCTCTTCTGCCATGTAATCACCGTAAACCGCATCGGCACGCGCACGACAACCACCACAGACATTGATGAATTCACATTCGCCACACTTGCCTTTGTACTTCTTGTTGTCACGCAGGTCGTTAAAGGTCTTGTTATTGAACCAGAGGTCTTTGAACGGTACCTGCTTGATGTTGCCCACCGAAGAGTGGAAGTAGGAGCAAGGTTTGAGATTGCCGAAGCAATCAATCAGACAGATGGTCTGGGCCGCGATACAACCTTTACCGCCGCCGGTGGAGAAAGTCAGGCTGCGGCGCTTGAAGTCAACGCCTTCGGCCTTAGCCATCTGCGGCACGATGCGGTAGTAGTGCGGCGCACACGTCGGCCGCATTAAAATATCGTCTTCACCCTTCTCCTGCTCGTAGTGCCAGGAGAGGATCTCCTCGTAGTCATCCGCCGAGATCAGCTCGTTCATTATCTCTTCACCACGACCAGTGGGTACGATCATGAACATGTACCAAGCGGTGGCACCGAGCTCCTTGGCGACCTTGAAAGTAGCGCCGATATCTTGCTGATTGCGTTTGGTGAACGACGAGTTGATCAGAAACTTGATGCCGTTGCGATTAAGTGTTTCAGCAGCTCGCACCACGCCTTCAAAGGCGCCCGGGCAGGAGCGGAAGTCATCGTGGATTTCTGCGGTCGAACCATCGAGTGACAGTGAAACCATCTTGATGTCGGCCTCTTTCATCTCTTTGCAGACATCATCGGTGATCAGGGTGCCGTTGGTGGCCATACACATCCGCAGGCCCTTGCTGGTACCGTAACGGGCGATCTCGAAGATGTCTTCACGCATCAATGGCTCGCCACCGGAAAGGACCAGAACCGGCTTGCTGACTTCACAAATATCGTCGATCATTTTAAAGGCTTCTTCGGTATTAAAATCGCCGATTGCCGCATCCATATCGGATGAACAGCGACAGTGAACACAGCTCAGGTTGCAGCGTTGAGTTGACTCCCAGGCAATCCACTTGGGAATGAATTCTTCTTTTAATGCCATAACGGCAACTCCTTAGAATATTTTTTTGAGAAAAGAATGCGGCTCGGGAAATCCCAAACCACATCTCGTTACTTTACAACAGGGAAAGCAGAGCTGACAAGAGCTAAGGGAACATCTTTGAAAGTATCGATTCTGAATTCGGGAAACACACCCGCTGAAAAACTCGTTACGGAGTTGACCTTGCCAGCAAATCTTTAAATGCCTTCTGATCCTGGCAGTAGTGCACCGCTTTATCCTTAGTGATTTTACCAGCACGAAAAAGTTGCGCTAAATGTGTATCGAGAGAAGAAAAGTCCTCAGAGCCACTTTGCATGAGGCTGCGAATCTGATGCTCCTTGCCTTCACGAATCTGGTTAGCGACACGATAGCTGTTGGCCATTTTTTCGTATGCCAGCACCCTGCCCTTGCCATCCTTGCGCTCAACCAGACGTTGATTGAGGACCAGCAACAGGTTGTCTGCCAATTGCACCCGGATTTGCTGCTGGCTTTCTGCCGGGAAGACATCAACGATCCGGTTGATCGCCATGACCGAGTTGTTAGCGTGCATACTGCTTAACACCAGATGTCCAGTATCAGCAGCTTCCAGAGCAATGGCAATACTTTCACGATCACGCATTTCACCAATCATGATGACGTCGGGAGCTTCACGGAAAACATGCCGCAAACCATCGTGGAAGGTTTTGGTGTCAAGCCCGACCTCGCGCTGATTGACATTACTGTTTTTGTGACGATGCAGATATTCGATTGGGTCTTCTATGGTGATAATGTTGCGAGATCTCTTGGTATTGATAAGGTCGACCATGGCCGCCAGCGTGGTCGTCTTGCCATGTCCGTTCGGACCTGTGACCAGAATTAATCCCTGAGATTTAAGGACAAAGGATTCGATCCATTCAGGCAGACCAAGCGCCGACATGGCCGGAATCTCTTCGATGATATGGCGCATGGCGATCGAAATTGAGCTGCGCTGCCGATAAACATTGATACGGAAACGACCGAATTCAGGACGGGTCAAGGCAAAGTCGATGGCTTTATCCTCAGAGAATTGTGACCACTGTTGATCAGTCATCAATTCCTGGGCATATTTGGTTACCTGTTGCGGCGTCAGCAATGGACTTTTTAAACGAACCACTTCGTTATGCTGTTTGATGCTTGGCGGCGCACCTGCCACCAACAGCAGATCAGAAGCCCGGGACTCGGCCAGCGTTCCACACAATTCCCAGATATCGGGATAACCATCGGCGACATCTATATCAACAGAAGTCCCACCCCAGAATGCCGGGGAAAGTCCGTCTTTAGGGAACCGGCCCTGCTCAGCAAGCTTTTTCAGGGCAACGACCATCTGATACTCAGGGACAACCACTGGCTGGACAGTCATACCGAGAGCGAAGGAGACTTTATCGAGAGGTTCACGATCATCTGGATCTGCGGTAATCACCTGAGCTTTCTGACCGCTCATCCCGGCTGGCAGCACACGAAATTCCCGGATCTTGGCTGGCGACAATTTTGCCAGGGCCTCACCCGGAATCCTGATAGAGAAAAGGTCACATCCGGGAGTTCCAGCCTGATGTGCCAGAACGCGGGCCAGAACGCCGACTTCCAGCAAACCTAGCTTAACAAGCGTCGAGCCAAGACGTTTTGCAGCTTGTCCCTGACGACGAATACCCTGTTCCAACATGTCTGCCGTGATCAGTCCCTGTTCAAGAAGGATTTCTCCCAGACGTTTGCTGTTGCTTTTCGACATGTAGTCCCCCTGCAAGTATGAAGTGTATTGTTCAGTGAATCAAAATCTATAGTCTCTGTCAATAGTTAGACGATCAGCTCCTTAAACTCATCTGACAAAAAAGGCAACCCGGAGGCGGCCTTTTCGAAGAACAAAGTGACTATTCAGTTTACGAACAAAATCTCTGGACACGGATAAGAACCTGATTAACACGGATCAAACAAAATCTAACGCCTTAATGTCCCTGCCCATAAATCCGTGTTCATCTGTGCAATCCGTGTCCTATTTATCTTTAAAGATTTCCCACTCGCAGTAAAAATGGAATCAGTGAAAAAGTTCGTCAAAAATCCCTGCAACCGTTTCGATCCGGGTCGCCTTCCATGCGTTGGTGCCGCAGAAAACCAGTCCGGTTTCCGTATCACCACGCTGTGCGCGATCAAGAGCATGGACGATACAAAAACGCTCCCCTTCTGACTTGTACGCACACTTGCGCAAACAGCCGGTCGGGCAGGTTGGCGTCATTTCCAGATCACGTTCGCGAATCTTTTCTACGTTTGCAATCAGCGCCCTGCCCGGCAAGCCAGCAGGGCTCATGAGCAGACCGATGTCTTCCTCTTTACAATCCAGATAGGCCTGTTTGAAGGCATCATCTGCATCACATTCCTCGGTGCAGACAAACCGCGTACCCATCTGTACGCCATCAGAACCTTGCTCCATGGCATATTGGAAATCTTCACGATCCCAGACGCCGCCAGCGGCAATAATCGGGATATCGAGACTCCATTTTTCACGAAAGTAATCTTTGACACCGCGGACTGTCGCATACTGGTCGTACTCACCAATACCTATTTTTTCCAGCTTCTCACCAAGGTGACCACCAGCCGTATCAGGATCTTCGACCACAACGGCATCCGGGAGGCGACCGTAGGCTTTGTGCCATTTGCGGGCAATCAGCTCAGCAGCCTTGATCGAGGAGACAATTGGCACCAAGGCAACATCCGGCCAATCGGCGGTCAACGCCGGGAGATTCAACGGTAGCCCGGCACCACTGACAATCAGCTTGGCACCACCTTCACAGGAGGCTTTAACCAGGTCGGCATAGTCTGTAACCGCAACCATACAGTTGGTGCCAATCACGCCATCGGGAGCAATTTCATAGGCTTTGGCCAGCTCAGCCTTGAGAGCCTCAGGCTCAGCGGTAAAGTAGTTATCACCGGTAAAGAGTGGAGAGTTCAGGGCTATTCCGGCCGTTGCGACCAGGCCTATCCCACCACAACGAGCCACGTTGCCAGCCAGGCGATAGCCAGAGACACGAACGGCCATACCACCCTGAATCAATGGATAGGGAACCTCATGTTTACCGATGCGCATAATCACTCCTTGAAAGATTTTAATCAAACAATAAATCCCATCTAATCTAACAAATACATACTGCACGTTTTGTAATACTTCTGTAAAAACATTCGTTTCTCCCCCTTGTGGCCCGCTGACGGTAATGGTAAAAATGGGTTCTATGAACTTTCTGAAACGTATTTTCAATCCACTCATGGCCTTTATCGGCATTCAGGTCGCCTGGGTGCTGGCGGTTATTGTCTGGCTGAACTGGTTCCTTGGCAGTCACCGCCAGCTAAGGGCTCTGGCCGAAAAGTATAGTCCCGAGCTGCTGGTCGGCGGGCCAGACTGGCTGATTTTGACCGAGGGGCTGCTGCTGCTGATTTCTATCCTGGTTGGCGTCTATGTCATCTTCCTTTACTGGAGGAAGCAATCGTCTCTGGTCCGCGAGCAACGCCAGTTTATCTCACAGGTAACGCACGAACTGAAGTCACCCCTTGCTTCCCTGCAGTTGCATCTGGAAACGCTTCGTCGACACCAGCCATCTCCTGCGCGCCAGGCAGCGTTCATTGAAACCATGCTGAGCGATGCCAGCCGTCTTAACGGTCTGATCGACAATCTCCTTTCAGCCAACCGGGTCGGTCAGAAACATTGGCGTCTGGATCTGCAGACTATCGACTTCAGCGCCTTCGTAGACAAATATTTTCGTGCCCGCCAGTTTACCCTGCCTAAAGCAGGCAAACTATCATTGGACATCACACCGGGCATTTATGCTGCCATTGATCAGGATGCCATGGAAACCGTCTTGCGCAACCTGCTGGAAAATGCCGTGCTCTATTCCGGCAAATTCCCAAAGATTGCTGTCTCGCTGAGTCGCGAGACAGACAAATGTTGTCTGGCTTTCTCAGATTGTGGCCGTGGCATCGAAACCAAAGAACAGAAAAAAATCTTCAACATGTTCTATCGCATTCGTCGTAAAGATGAGAACATCCGTGGCACCGGGCTCGGTCTCTTCATCGTCCACGCTACGGTTCGTCGCCACCATGGTCAGGTCAAAGTAGAGAGCAAGGGCAGTGGACAAGGGACGACCTTTAAAATTATCCTTCCGGTCACATCACCAGACCAACCAGTCGCACCCTCAGATCAACCAGTCACACTGGCAGATCAAGTGGAGGAAGAGTCATGAAACAACCGCATATCCTCCTTGTCGAAGATGAAACCCATATCGCGCAAGGGCTGATTTTCAACCTTGAGATGGAAGGATTTCTGATCACACATGCAGAGACTGGAGCTGCGGCTATGGAGGCCTTTCATAGACAATCTTACGACTTGGTCGTACTCGACCTGATGCTGCCAGATAGCCACGGCATTGACCTCTGTCGCCAGATGCGCAAAGAGTCATCACAACTACCGATTCTCATGCTCACTGCTCTGGGCGAAGAGCAGGATCGCATCAAAGGCCTCAAGGAAGGTGCTGACGACTATCTCACCAAACCGTTTAACCTGGATGAATTTCTGCTACGGGTACACGGTATATTACGACGTTCTGCATGGTACCAACCCACATTCAACAAAGAAGAAATCTACCTCTTTAACAATAATCGCATCGACTTGAGGAATCTCGAAGCCGTCACAACGCACGGCAATATCTGTCTCACCGAACTAGAAGGTCGTATGTTGAGAACTTTGTTTGCCAACGAGGGAGAGACCCTGACGCGGGCCGAGCTTTTGAAATCGGTCTGGGGGATGTCGGCAGACACAGAGACCCGTACGCTCGACAATTTTATCGTCCGTCTACGTAAATATTTCGAAGCTGATCCAGCCAAACCAAAACATTTTCTGACGGTGAGGGGCCGTGGTTATCGATTTATTCGTGAACCTGAACAGGGGTAAACTTGAACCCTTTGCGCCTTTGCGTTAGAGTTTGGCGCTTAAGACCTTAATCAAACAAGAGTAGAAACCTTCAATTGTTGAGGAGAGAAAATATGAAAGCAGTATTATTGGATGGCTTCGGTGGCCTTGACGTTCTGAAAGTTGGCGAGGTTGACAAACCAGCGCCAAAAGAAGGAGAAGTACTGGTCAAAGTAGTGGCCACTTCGATCAACCGCCCTGATCTGGTGCAACGTGCTGGTAACTACCCGCCACCTCCCGGTGACTCGGAAATCCTCGGTCTTGAAGTATCGGGAACCATTGCTGAGCTTGGACCGGGTGTCGAGGAATGGAAGATCGGCGACCGGGTTATTTCGCTGGTCGGTGGTGGTGGCTATGCCGAATATGCGGTGGCCTACGCCAGTCATCTGATGCGTATCCCAGAGAGCGTGAGTTTTGAAGAAGCTGCCTGCATCTGCGAGTCTTATATCACCGCGTTCCTCAACGTCTTTATGATCGGTGATTTCCAGGACGGCCAAACCGCCATCCTGCACGGCGGTGGTGGTGGCGTCAACACGGCTGCCATCCAACTCAGCAAGGCGCTCACTCCGAACAGCAAGCTGATTGTCACTGCCCATCCATCAAAAATGGATCGGGTTAGCGAGCTCGGTGTCGATCTGGTGATCAACTTTCTTGAAAACCCTGATTTCACAGGAGTCATCAAGGAATATACCAAGAAGAAAGGTGTCGATCTTATCCTCGATCATGTTGGTGCCAAGTACCTTGGCCCAAACATGAAATCACTTGCCTACAAGGGCAAGATGGTGAGTATCGGTGTCATCAGCGGCATCAAAGCGGAACTCAACCTGGCCTTGATGATGGTTAAGCGTCAACAGATCATCGGCTCCGTACTCCGTTCTCGCCCGGTCCCCGAAAAGGCCGAAATCGTAGCCGAGTTTACCCGTCGCGCCCTGCCTAAATTCGCCGACCGCACCATCGTACCAATCATCGAAAAGGCTTTCACCATCGACGAGATAGTCGAGGCACATCGAATGATGGAAGAAGATACGCATTTTGGTAAGATTGTCCTGAAGATCAGCTAAGCGGAATTATGCGTACTGACTGTGCTCTGAATATCATCCTGATCGGCATGCCTGGGGCGGGCAAAAGTACCGTAGGTGTGCTACTGGCAAAACGCCTCGGCTACCATTTTGTCGACACCGACTTACTGCTGCAAACCGAGCAGCAAGGCCGTTTGCAGCAGATTATTTCCCGTTTGGGTCTGGCAGAGTTCAAGGAGTTGGAAGCAGATGTTCTCTGCAATCTTGAGACTACTCACAGCGTGGTTGCCACCGGCGGTTCAGCGGTGTACTGTGAGCGGGCAATGACCCGGTTGAAGAAGCTGGGGCAACTGGTCTTTATCGATATTCCATTGGCAGAGTTACTCGACAGAGTGGACGATATGGACAACCGTGGCCTGGTGATCGGCCCCAATGAAACGTATGAGCACCTTTATGCAGAACGCCAACCACTCTACCAGCAATATGCAGAGGTAACGATTTCTGGCAGCGGCCTGAGTGTTGGGGTGGTTGCTGCAGCCATTGAGCAATCAGTCTGTGGCCAAATTGACGAATAGCCAAAACTGCTACTAAAACTTAATCGATATGTCTTACGGAAAATATTTCAATAAAGGTCAGAAAGTTTTCATCAAGCGGATTTTTACCGCTGAGGATCGGACGGCTTTGGACACCATAACCGGCTACGCGATGCGTAGTCAGCCAATGCAACTCGACCTCGCACTTCCTTACGGCTGCGACGCAGCAGACTCCTACCCCTTTGAACCGGGCATGCAATTCGAGATTCGTACTGATCACCAGGGCATGGGTCTGCGTCTGATTGCATCTTTTGTTGAGCGTATCAGCGGTAAAGATATCCGCCTGCAATTTGAAGGTAATCTTGAGTTCATTTCGCGACGCATCTATCGCCGGGTGGATGTCAACGCATGGGTGGGAATTGAGCGTGCCAAAGGCAACCTGGCCGATATGCGCGCGCTTTGGGATGAGAACTTCAACAAGATCAAATCGGGGATCTCGGCTGCAGACCTTACTGAATTCAAAAAAAACCTGATTAATCTTGCCGGTGGCGGCATGCGCTTGCCGCTAGAGACTCCCGTCGAGATGGCGGAACTGGTTTTAGTCTACCTTTCAATCGGCGACAAGAAGGGCATCATCTGCGCACTGGCTGAAGCAGTATGGATTGGCCCAGAAGAGGGCGGTGAGATGCCACAAATCGGTCTACGCTTCCTGAATATTTTGGAAGAAGACCAGGAGCGCATTGACGCGGTAGTCAAAATACTCCTTGAGCGGCTGGGGAAAACCGGTGACGAATAAACCCTGATAGTCCGACGATCTACTAGTCCTTTTTGGGAATCGTTTCACGTAAGCGCTCCCAAAGCTCCACCCCATCACCAGTAAAAATACTCTCTTTATCCGCTGGCAACACATGCCAGTCGCCCTTTTTCACCTCAGCATGCAACTGGCCAGGAGCCCAGCCGGTATAGCCGACAAATGTCCGATAATTCACCATTTCATCAGCAAAATCCGGCCATTCATCGAGAACCCCCACGCCCGTCACATAGAGGCCCTCAATAATTTCATCTGCTGGTTCTGGTGGATAATTTCGGACCGTCACCAGCGCAAGCATGGTTTGCGGTTCAACCGGGCCTCCATAAGAAAGTGTCATCCCCTCTCTGGCCAGCTTTGATCCTTCCGGAAGTATCGTTGCCAGAGGTAAACGACTGGTCCGGTTGACCACCAGGCCAGCGGTACCCTGAGTATCATGCTGTATCAAAAGGATAACCCGATCACGAAAGCGCGGGTCTGCAAGTTTCTCGTTCGCGACCAGAAGCATCCCCTTTTCAGCGGTAAACGCATACAAATCATTTGCTCCAGCCACGCAGGCCAGCAGCATCAAAAGACAAATATGCCAAGATCGGCAAATCATGCTCATTGTGAATTCTCCGTTACACGAGGGAGGAAGACCCAGAATTTAGCGGTTTGTTTCATACGTCCGGCCTGTTCTCCAGCCTGAGCTCCCATACCCCAGAAAAAATCACCACGGATTCTGCCCTTAATGGCACCACCGGTATCCTGAGCCATCATCAGTCTCCGTAACGGCTGATCGCTGTTGGGCCAGGTGGTTTCTATAAAGACCGGTGCCCCAAGTGGAATATAGCGCCGGTCGACGGCCAGACTGCGGCCGGGGGTCAAAGGAACACCCAGGGCTCCTGGTGGACTCTGGATATCGTCACCCAGTTCTCTGAAAAAGACATAACTCGGATTCTGATTAAGTACATTACCTGTTTCGCTCGGATTGTCCCTGACCCAGGCCCGGATATTCTGCATCGACATCTGATCGCGGGTCATGGCACCGCGATCAATAAGATATTTACCGATTGATTTGTAGGGATGGCCATTCTGCTCTGCATAATTGATCATCCCCCGCTCACCATTATCAAGCAGGATACGACCCGAGCCCTGAATATGCAGAAAAAACAGCTCAACTGCATCCGCAACCCAGAAAAGCTCCTGTCCAGCCAACGGGTGAGTCTGTCCGTCGATATCACTCCGGCTCCAGTAAGGAATCACCCGATTCTCTTCGATACGACCGCGCAGACGGTAGTTGCCAAGGTCAGGATATAGATCGTTTAAGTCGATCACCAGAAGATCATCCGGACGATGATAAAGTGGATAAGGGTAATCTGCCGAAGCAGTACGACTGCCCTTAAGATCGGGGACATAGTACCCGGTCAGCAAGCCATCGTTTGAGCCATTCGACTGGTTTACCTGATGCGGCACAAAGTTGCGTTCGAAGAAAATACGAACCTCAGCTTCTGAAGCATGCTCCAGTGCAAGAGCCTCCTGACAGGACGCCTGCCATTGCGGTCGCCAACGTAACGCTGAACAGCTTTTCAGAAAGGCACCAAGAGCCAGGCTCGGGTTGTCTTTCTGCCAGCCGGAAACCTTTTGCCAGGAGACAGGCTGCAGAATCGGAATTTCTTCAGCAATCGGTTCTTCAACAACAGGTGGTGGCTCCGGTAGCTTGGCACAGGCAGAGAGGAGCAACAGACCGGCAACAATCAATACACGTAGTATCTTCATAAGTCCTTATTCTCTGGATAGCCTTACAGCTGTCTTATCCTAAAGTTTCTCCATTATCAAAACATGTCGACCGGGTCGACATCAACGGTAAGCACAACACCGGCAGACAACTTCGACCGTAAACGATCCAATCGCTCGATCTGACGACGTAGTGGAGTGCGTTGTTTTGCCTTCAGCAGAATCTGCACCCGGTGTTTGTTGCGCAGGCGCGGCAAAAGACATGGCGCCGGGCCTAGGATTTCCACATCCGCGGCTCCTGGAGTCAGGTTGGCGCAAATTTGTTCTGCTGCGGTGTGAACTTTGCTTTCATCGTTGCCACTTAACACCAGGTGAACCAGGTAGCCAAAGGGTGGATATGCCAAGGCCTGGCGTTGGGACAGTTCAAGTTCAGCAAAGCCCTGATAGTCGTGACGAGCGACATAATCAAGCGCGTAGTTATCGGCCGCATAAGTCTGAATCATAACACGACCAGGCCGATCACCCCGCCCTGCCCGACCGGCAACCTGACTGAGTAATGAGAAAACCCGCTCGGCGCTGCGGAAGTCCGGTAGGTTCAGGGCCGTATCAGCATTGAGAACTCCAACCAGAGTGACTGCGGGAAAATCGTGGCCCTTGGCAATCATCTGGGTGCCAATCAAAACATCGATCTCACCAGCCATCATCTGCTCTATCAGTCGATGATGAGCCCCTTTACGACTGGTGGTATCCCGGTCCATACGTGCAACCCGGGCATCAGGAAAGTTCTGTCGAATTTCTTCCTCAAGACGTTCGGTACCCATCCCCTCTGGAAGCAACCGAACACCATCGCAGCGATCACAGTTATTTGGTGGACTCTGATGAAAATCGCAGTAATGGCAACGCAGTGAACGCTGCACTTGGGAATAAGTCAGGGTGATATCACAGTTCGGGCATCGCAGCGCGGCACCGCAATCATGACAGAGCAAAAAAGGCGCATAGCCCCTGCGGTTGAGAAGTAGCAGAGCCTGTTCTCCGCCCTCCAGGGCTTCAGACAGAGCATTCTGCAATGGTTCGCTCAATAGACTCTCGCCCTCATGTTGGGCCAGATCAACCAGCTGCACCTGGGGCATTTTTCGCTCGGAGGTCCGCTCAGGCAGTTGCAGGTGAGTCAGGTGCCCTTCCAGAGCTCTTTGATAAGTCGTCAAGACCGGAGTTGCACTGCCCAGGATCACCACTGCTTCATCCATCTGGCCACGCATCAGTGCCAGGTCGCGAGCGTTATAGCGAAAGCCTTCTGACTGTTTGTAGCTGCCGTCATGCTCTTCATCGACAACGATCAGCCCCAGATTGGGAAGCGGTGCAACGACAGCGGAACGTGCGCCAATCACCACATCGATATCACCCCGTGCTACCTGCCGCCAGGCATCGTAGCGTTCACCATCGGACAGCCCGGAATGCAGTACAGCCAGACGCACATCATGATCCTGCAACCAACTGCGGAACCGGGTGACCAGTTGTGGCGTCAGAGCAATCTCCGGCACCAGCATCAGGGCCTTACGACCTTGCTCAAGGGTTCTGTTAATAGCCCTCAGGTAGACCTCGGTTTTGCCGCTCCCGGTCACTCCATGTAGCAAGAAAGACCGAAAACTCACCGAGTCAAACAAAGCCTCTTCAATCTGAGTTACGGCCTGCTGCTGAGCGGGATTGAGCTCGACAGATTGATGTTCAACCACGGCAATTTCAGCAAAAGGATCCCGGCATCGCTCGATCTCTTCAACATGTAAGAAGCCCAACTCCACCAGACGTTGCAGAACCACATGAGGCGTCGCAAACTGCTGCCGCAGCTGACTTAAACTGACATGATTGGCAGCTCGAACAAAATCGAGGATCTCACGTTGTCGCGCACCCTGGGGTTGTTCTTCACAAGTCGTGGGCCGATAGAGCTTATCGCGCAAAACCACCGGTTTGCTATCCAGGGCCGAGAGTCCCGCTGGAAGTGCCGTTCTGACGGCTTGGCCCGGCGGATAGGCATAATAACGTGCCGCACGCAGATAGAATTCGGCATGATTGGCATGAAACAGAGGATGGGGATCAATGACTTCGAGAATATTCTTCAACTTGGCGTCGCCAAGCTCCATCCAGTCCATAACATAACCGACCACCTGACGGCGACCGAGAGGGACGCGGACGCGGCTGCCAATACGGACTTCTCCAGCCAAGGCTACAGGAATTGCGTAACTGAGGGTTTTATTGAGAGGAGCAACAACGGCAATTGCTGCAACCTGCGCCTGTTGCGTTGTAGAAGTCACTAAAGGCCTATACGTTAAGGTCAGAAATCAGCGGGCAGAACCTTGTGACTCTGCCCGCTGTACATACACCGTCTACATTGAATCGTTATAGCTTCTTTCAACCAGCATCCGTACCGACAACATGGTCAGCGAGTTGGCTGGCAAATTCCCGACACTCGCGGAAGTTCTCTTCAGTCGGCGTAAATCGCAGTGTCAGAGCCGGAACCGGCAGTTTAAAGCGCAGACCCTTTAACCGTTCTTCAACCAGTTTGACCGCTTCACCGCTCCAGCCAAAGGAACCAAATGCTGCAGCAATCTTCGCTTTGGGTGTCACCAGAGAAAAGAGAGAAAGAGCATGCCATGCCTGTGGCGGCGCATCACGATTGATCGTTGAAATTCCGATCATGACCAGATCAGCCAGTTCCAGTTCGTCGCGCAGGTCACTGTCACGCATATCACATAAACGTAGCACGACCACGTTGAAGTTCTTCTCTTCAAGCTCTTCGCGCATAGCGGCCGCCATACTATGCGTGTTGCCATGTGCAGAGAGGGTCAACATCAGGGCTCGGGGTTTTGTCTGCTCCGGCGGCAGAGCAGACCAACGGCGATAAGAGTCAACGACGGAACGGGGATCTGTGCGACGAATCGGCCCATGGGATGGGCAAATCATTTTGAGTTCCAGATCATCAACTTTGGTAACAGCAGTACGCACTTTGTCTTTGAAGGGGCGCATGATGCAATCAAAATAGAAATGGAAATCGTGGGAGAAATCAGGGATTTCATCATCAAAGAGCTTGCTGGCACAGTAATGAGCACCAAAAGCGTCGCAGGAAAAGAGTAGGCCATCCTCGACCAAGTAAGTAAACATGGTGTCCGGCCAGTGCAGGTAGGGCGCCAGGACAAAACGCAGTGTCCGTCCGCCCAGATCAATCTCTTCACCATCACTGACAACATGAGCATTGAACGGCGCATTTAACAATTGGCTCAAAAAATTCTGAGACGGGCGGGAGCAGTAAACCGGTAAGTCAGGACGTTTTTCGAGCAGACGCGCCAAAGCCCCGGAATGATCCGGCTCGGTGTGGTTGATGACAACCAGATCTATCTGATCCAGACCGACAGCAGCTTCAACCTTGGCAAAGAATTCATCGGTAAAGGGAGCCTTGACCGTATCAATCAGAGCGGTTTTTTTCTCGCCACGAACCACGTATGAATTATAGGTTGTGCCGTTATGTGTCGGAAAAAGTTCATCGAAAATTTCCAGGTCGGGATGTCTGACACCGGCCCAGAAAACATCGTTAATGACCTCCTGATATTGCTCCATAATGTGTATCACCTTTCCTTTTAGGTATCGTTCCCGCTATAATTAGCAAATGATGCAGGCTTTAAAGATAATACAATCAAGCCATCCTGGCAACCGCTACACGATAACTTTCGGCAGGTTCCAATGACCTTTTCTACTCGCCGCGGCAAGGGCATAAGTAGACGTCGGTTTTTGTCCCTCGGTATTGCCGGAGTAGCCGGTACCGTCGTGGCTGATAGCGTATGGTATGAGCCGCAGGCCTTGCAGCTCGAGAAGATCGCCTTTCCCACAAGTTCAACTGGTGGGTCGATACGTCTTCTACAGGTCAGCGACCTTCACTTAAGCAGCTTCAACAGCTATTTTGCCAGGGTCGCAAAGCAGGTTGCCGATTTGCAGCCGGACCTGATTGTTTTGACCGGCGACTATCTTGAGGAAGAGCGTAACATCCGGGGTGTGCTGAGTTTCCTGAAAGAGTTGAAAGCAACGCATGGGATTTACGCCGTGCAGGGCAACTGGGAATACTGGTCACGACTGGAGGGCGAAAATTTGCGCAGGCATTTCGCCGGTGCCGGGGTGAAACTTCTGATCAATGAACGGGCAGATCTGGATATCAAGGGGCGTGCCCTCTCTATTTTTGGCCTCGATTACCCATCATCAAACGATCATTTACATCAACTACAAAAAGAAGTTGATCCGCAGCGTTTCAACCTGCTTTTATCTCATGTCCCGGCATTTTCCCATGAACAACTCAATGAACACATCAACCTGGTCCTGAGCGGCCACACTCACGGCGGCCAGGTACGCCTGCCGTTCCTGCCACCCTTCTACCTGCCTCGTTATTCCGGCCGCTTCGTCGCTGGTTTCTATCAGGTCAGTCAGCACCGGATTCCACTTTATGTCAGTCGCGGTGTCGGCACCAGCGTCCTACCCTTAAGGTTTTTTTGCCGCCCGGAGATCGGTCTTTTTGAGCTGGGCTAAAATTCAGGAGATCCTCCTTCCATTTTAAGACATCCTACAGTGGCATGACGATGAAATGTTGATAGAATTAGTAACAATGGGGTGATAAAAAGGAAGAGGTTAAAATGTACAAAATCATTGCACATCCTGGAAGCGCTCATAAAGATGATTTCATTGCTGTAAGCGTGCTACTTGCAACCCTTGGTAACGCGGAAGTTTTTCGCCGTGAGCCGACTAGCGAAGACCTTGCGAATCTAGACACCTATGTGGTCGATGTCGGCATGGATTATTCTCCTGAAAAACACAATTTTGATCACCATCAGGATCTATCCCTGCCCTGCGCCTTTCATCTGGTCATGAAGCATCTCGGTCATCATGATGCTGCCATGTTGATGTTTGCGTGGTACCCGCACATGAGCATGATGGATGTCAGAGGCCCATACCAGACAGCCGAACATCTGGGCGTGGATTCAAGTGTACTCTTCGCCAGCTCTTCTCCGATCGATGGCTATATTCTTTCAAACTTCTCCAAGGTCGAGGCCCTGGGTAGCCAAGACTCTCTCTATGCTCTCATGAAGGCTTTTGGACAGGACATGATTGCCATGATTGGCCGCAAGATGAAACGACTTGAGCGGCTGAAAACAGAAGCAAAAGTGGTTCAGGTGAAACACCTCAAAGCGGTCTTCAGCGAGATTGACAATTCGCCTAAACTGGCTATCGAACTCTATCTGAAATTTCTCGATGACGAGCGGATCGTAATGAGCATTACCCCTTCCAATCGCGGCGACGGTTGGGAACTCTTACGACTCGGAGATCATAGAAATGTGGACTTCCGGGCAATTGCTGAGAATCCCGAAGTCAGCTTCGTTCATGCCAATGGGTTCTTAGCGAAAACTCAAACTCGTCTGCCTTTGGAAGAGGTTGTACTGCTTGCGTCAATGGCTATCGCGTAAATATGGACGGCAGTGTATGTATCTGATTCGGGAACCAGGCATTAGACCAACTCCAACAGATCCTGTAAACGCTTAAGCTCAGAGACTAACGCACCGAAACCCTCACCATCGAGGCTCTGGGCTCCATCACAGAGGGCCTTATCTGGATCGGGATGAACCTCAATCATAATCCCGTGTGCACCGACCACAATCGCTGCCTTGGCCATCGGACCAACCAGGCTGCGCCGCCCGGTCGCATGGCTTGGGTCAACCACAATCGGCAGGTGACTCATTTCGCGAATCAGAGGGACAACACTCAGATCAAGAGTGTTGCGGGTGGCCTTTTCAAAGGTCCGAATGCCTCTTTCGCAGAGGATGACGCGGGGATTTCCCTCTGAGAGGATATACTCGGCAGCAGAGAGAAACTCCTCGATAGTGGCACTCATGCCCCGCTTGAGCAGGATCGGATGACCCGTCTTGCCCGCTTCCTTGAGAAGATCGAAGTTCTGCATATTGCGGGCACCGATCTGTAAAACATCTGCATAACGACAGACCATTTCAAGCTGTTCAATACGCATGACTTCGGTAATCACCGGCAGACCTTCAGCATCACCCGCCTGGCGCAGGTATTTCAGCCCCTCAAAACCAAGACCCTGGAAGCTGTGCGGACCGGTACGCGGCTTAAAAGCTCCGCCGCGCAGCATCTGTGCGCCGTTTGCTTTTACCAGTCGAGCGGCAGCCAGCATCTGCTCCTCGCTTTCCACAGAACAAGGGCCAGCAATCAACACCGGTGGTTGACCATCACCAAATTTGACACCACCAGCCTCAACGATAGAAGACTCGGGATGAAAATCCCGCGAGACCAGTTTATAAGGTTTGCTGACATGAATCACTTCGCGAACTCCGGAAAGTTCACGGATGGTCGTATCATCAACGTAGCCCTGGTTGCCAAGGACACCAATGGCAGTCCTTAAGCTACCGGGAATCGGTTCAGCAGTCAGACCCATGATTTCGACAGCATTGATAACAGCTTGGACCTGCTCATCCGTCGCCGAATGGTGCATTACAATCAACATATGACATACTCCTTAAAGTTTCTATTTTTTAAAGCCTCCAGCGTTACAGCCTTACAACTTTTCCCGAAGGTTAGATTGTGTACATCCAGAAGCTCCGGATAAACACGAGTGTAGTTTTCGATTTGGAAACGAGCAATTTTCCGCAAGGTCAAGGAAGTCAAGCATTTGAGCGGAGGCGTAGTACTTTACGCCGCACAAGCAAATGGGCAGATTGACGCAGAGATTGCGGGAAAGGGCAGTTCCCAGACGAAAACTAGATTACTTGTCCAATGAGATGATTTCAAGTTCTTTCCCCTTTCCCGGCTTGGCGTACCGCTTAATTTTAGCTATGCTACACTTCACACTTGGAATTGAGAGGAACATCATGGACCGGACATGGTTGATCATCGCAGTTGTTTTGCTCTCGGCCCTCACAACTTTACCAGCTAACAGTGAAGAAGCAGATGACGGCCCTGCACGCAAGTTGATAAATTTTCAGGGTTGTAAAGCCTGTCATGCCCTGGAAGGTGACGGTGGAACCGTGGCTGATAGCTTTGAAGAAATCCGCGCAAAACTTTCCCGGGCAGAGATCCGACTAAAGCTGGTGAACACAGCCGGGAGACATGGCAGGAGCATGATTCCGGACTTCAGTCCCCTGTCACAGGAAGAACTTGAAACCCTGATCAACTTCATACAGCCAGAGCCATAAGACTAGTCACCACGAGCACAACTATCAGCCCATTTGGAAGAGAAGATGACTCAACGCATTATCCCGATTAACTCCCCAAACTTTATCCCTGACAGAACCCCTGAGAAACCATTGGACTGGCCAGAGATTTTGGGTAACAGCAACCCCCTGGCCCTGGAGATCGGCTGCGGTATTGGCCACTTCATCCTTGAGCATGCCATTAAGCAACCTGAAATTAATTTTCTGGCTATCGACATCTACAACAAGGGCTGCCTGAAAACCTGCGCAAAGGTTGACGAAGCAGGCTTAAAGAACGTCCGTGTCATGCGCGTTGAAGCCCGCTGGCTGCTCGAAAAGGGGTTACATCCTGAGAGCCTCACCGCTGTTTACATCAACTGTCCAGACCCCTGGCCCAAGAAGCGGCATCGCGGCAGACGCCTGGTCAACCAGGAATTCCTCTTAACTCTGGCGCAGTTCCTGGAGCCAGGCGGCAGTTTCTTCTTCAGTACTGATTTCGATAATTATGCAGAAGATGTTGCCGGGCAGATTAGCGATTTAACCGGCTATCGCAATATGTTACAACAGGATTGGACATATCATTTGCCTGGTTATCCGATTTCCAAATATATGCAGCGATTTCTCGACAAAGGTCAGAAGATCTATTTCATGCACCATCAACGTGATGCAGCGGTATCACGCCAGGAACTTCCCGTTCCGGCAATTCAACGCGGGTATCGCTTTGATTGGCAAAAGGTCGAAAATGACTGAGTTCCTAACCTCTCAACTGCTTGGCACGGGAGGCATCATTCGCCAGCAACCGGAAGATTTTCAGGTTGATGAAATTCCTCTTTACGAACCCTGCGGCGAAGGAGATCATCTCTATTTGCGCGTTGAAAAGTGTGGACTGACAACCTACGATCTGCTTAGGGAACTGGCCAATGCTCTCAATTGCAAGGAGCGTGATCTGGGTTATGCCGGGCTTAAAGATGCCCAGGCAATCACCCGTCAGACCGTTTCCGTGCCATTACGCACGCCCGATGACGTCAAAGGACTGCAGATCCCTGGAGTAACGATTCTCTCCGCCACCCTGCATCGCAACAACCTGCGCCCTGGCCACCTGGCAGGCAATCGTTTCCGGATTCGTATCCATCAACCGGAACCAGAAGCCGTACAACGCACCGAAGCCATTCTGGGTGTGCTTGAAAAGGCAGGTGTCCCTAACCGCTTTGGCGAGCAACGTTACGGCGCCCAAGGGAATTCACATCGCATAGGTCGAGCGATTCTCCGCGCTGATTACAGCATTGCTATTGACGAAATTATAGGAGATCCATCAGAGATCACTCATCCCGGCTGGCAACAGGCCATCGAAGCATATCACTCCGGAGATCTGCAGACAGCGATTGAACAGTTGCCGCGTCACTGTCGGCCGGAGCGTCACCTTCTGGAGATGATCAGAGATGGCAAGAGTGCCCGCAAGGCTGTCCGGGCCATGCCCCGCAAACTGCTGAGGCTCTACCTCTCTGCATACCAGTCGAGTCTCTTCGATCGTCTGATTGATATGCGAATGGACACTCTGCATCAAATCTGGCCCGGTGACCTGGCGTATAAACATATCAATGGCGCCTGCTTTCTGGTAACCGACCCGGCAGCGGAGCAACCGCGCGCCAACACTTTTGAGATCAGTCCGACGGCACCACTTTTCGGCTACAAGACAAAACTTGCCGAGGATCAGGCCGGTCAGCTCGAGCAGAATCTACTCGACCAGGAAGACCTTACCCTGGAATCGTTCCATCTCTCTGGTGGATTGGCAATGAGCGGCGAGCGGCGTCCATTACGGGTGCCGATACATGCAGCTGAAAGCACTATGGATGGAGACGACTTGCTGGTCTCGTTTTCATTGCCAAAAGGCAGCTTCGCAACAACCGTGCTTGCTGAAGTCATGAAAACCAATGATATTGATTAAAATTGGCAAAGCCCTTGCATTAACTCACGCTAAGCAATGCTGAGTATTTTTATTGCAACGATCCTTATGCCGCTTACCTATCAGTACTCATCAGGAAAATGAGGAGTAAGGCATGTCACAAACCAACGAACAGAATTCTCCAAGTAGAGAGGATCTCCGTATTAACTTCTTCCGTCCTCGCCCTGGTTTCATGCGCAAAGAGGTCACGATCATCTGGATCACCCTTGCTGCCTGGGCAATAGCGACCTTCGGCATGCCGATTCACCTGGCAATAATCCATAATGACCCGACCCGCACGCTGGCTGAAGTGCCTTATGTCTTTGGCATTCCGGCCTACTTCTGGTTCAGTGGCCAATTTCTGATCCTCTGGTTTATCTTTCTCTGTTTTTTCTTCAATGTCCTGATCGACTGGTTAAGCTCCAGTTATCGCAGGCGGCGCTAGGGGAGCTGCGATGATAGAGTCCACGGTTAAATACACGCCGTTTTTCCTGCTTGGATGTGTTCTGGTTGTCTCTCTGGTCGTCGGACTGCTGACCCGACGCCACGACAAAGGCGGCTACGGCATCCAGGTTCGTTCGATCGGTCATGCCAAAATCGGTGCGGCAATCGCTTCAAACTGGATGAGCGCCGCCTCCTTCCTCGGCATTGCCGGGATCTTTTTCCTGAACGGCTACTTTGCCTTCGCCTACATTCTCGGCTGGACAGGCGGTTATGTCCTGCTGCTGGTGCTGATGGGCAGTCAGATTCGTCGTTTCGGCAAATATACCGCCCCGGATTTTGTGGCTGCGCGTTATGACTCCCCGGTAGCGCGGGTGTTTTCTGCGGTTATCGCAGTTGTCATCTCCCTGATCTACTGTGTCGCTCAGTACAAGGGGATCGGCCTGGTCTTCGCCTGGATGTTCGGCATCGAATACACCCAGGCCCTGATTTTCGGCGTATTAGTGACCTTTGTCTTTCTTATAGTTGCAGGGGCCATAAAAGCATCCCGTAACCCACAAATGCACTACCTGCTTTTAATTCTTTTTTCATTATCCCGTTAATGATGATCGCAAAAGAACTGGGCTACAACTGGCTTTTTCCTCAATTCAGCTACGGTAGCGCTTTACGCGACCTGCCGGAACAGATCTCTTCCGCCTACCTTTTCCCCTGGACCTTCGGCACGCCTTACGAATGGATTGCGCTCTGCTTCACCCTTATGGTCGGCACCGCAGGACTACCGCATGTACTCTCTCGTTTCTATACTGTCCCCAATAATCGTGACGCCCGCTGGGGGGTGGTCTGGGGCCTCTTTTTTATCGGCCTGCTCTACTGGAGCGCACCAGCTTTTGGTGCCTTCGCCCACTCCTGGCTGACTACCTCAGGTACGGTCCTCGACCCGGCAGAGGCTCAGGCTCTGGCAGACATCATCGTCATCAAAACCGCTGAATGGGTCGGTCTTAACGAGATTCTGGTCAGTGCTCTTGCTATCGGCGGCATACTGGCAGCAATCAGCACCATCACCGGGTTACTGGTCACTGCGGCTGGTACAGTTTCCTACGATATCTACTATCGTCTGATCAATCCGAATGCCAACGAGAAACACCTGCTGATCGTTGCCAAGGGAGCAACTCTGGTTCTAGGTCTGCTGGTACTGGTGATTGCAGTCAATCCTCCCGGGTTGATCGCCCAGATCACAGCTGTCGCCTTCGCCCTGGCTGGCAACACACTCTTTCCGGTCTTCCTGCTTGGTATCTGGTGGGACCGATCCAATAAATACGGTGCCATTGCCGGTATGACTGTCGGCACCATGATCACTTTTGCCCCAATTCTGTTCGGACATCTTTCTCCAATGCTGCTCGCTGTGCTACCACCAACATCTTCGGCCCTCATTGGCGCACCTGTTGTCATCCTGACGATGATTATCGTTTCACGCCTGACACCGCCTCCGTCAGAAGAGTTGAGGCGTTTCCTGGTCGAGAAAGTTCATAGCCCCTAAGAATTGGCTGCGGACTAGCATTGACCTTCGCACCAGCCTTGCAGTATTGTGCCCAAAAAACTAAAATGTCGTTTTATTACAACATTGACGAATAGATAGAATGAAGTTGATCTTATCCGCAGGAAGTCTTTACACATTACCATCGACCCTGGTTTTTGAAATGGCCAGGGATGTCGGTTTCGATGGCATGGAAGTCATCATTAATCATGACTTTGCCGGATCGGGGCATCTCAGCCACCTGCAAGAGTTGCAAAGCATTCTCCCGGTACTCTCCATCCACGCCCCTTTCTTTGATATTGACGGCTGGGGAAACAAGAGTGATCAGTTGAAGATCTGCGCTGAACTGGCACTGAATGCAGGGGTACCTCTGATCAATTTTCATCCGCCAAACTGGCTCTTTTTTGAATTCAAATTCTGGAGATGGCTTAAAAAAATCAAAGACTTTCAGTCTGAGATCGGCCAGGATGGTGTCCTGATCACGATTGAGAACATGCCCAGCTTGCCACAATTCAAGATGAACCCCTACCTGCTGGCAAAGATAGACAACATGGTTCGCTTCATGGAAGAACGAAACCTCTATCTTACTTTTGACACAGCACATTGCGGCTCTATGCACACTGATTTTCTCGGTGACTTTCATCAATTCTAC
This sequence comes from Deltaproteobacteria bacterium, assembly GCA_024279915.1. Taxonomy (GTDB): domain Bacteria; phylum Desulfobacterota; class Desulfuromonadia; order Desulfuromonadales; family BM103; genus M0040. The sequence goes on along the minus strand of JAJRRB010000076.1, from coordinate 20,192 downwards.
GATTCCGGGCGAATGCGTAACATACACTTCTCCGATTACGGCAACGGCCAGGAGCACCTCTTGCCTGGCCACGGAGCCCTGCCATTGACACGTTTTCTCAACCATCTACGGGAGACCAGCTACGACCATGCACTGGTGCTGGAACTCTCACCTCATGAATTCCCGGAAGAGCCGGAGTTGATCAAGGAAACTTTGATCGAAATCTTTGAATATTTATGCCAGGAGACCAAGCATTCTTTGCCCCGGTCGGGGCAAGCGGCTAGATAAAGTAACGGTATAATTGAGCTGAGCCAGAAAGTTATCGAACGATATAAACAGAACAGTGGGCCTGCAAAGAAATTTTCGTGGAAACGCTCCCTAGAAGAGTGCGCTTCACACGACCTTTTCCGGAAGAACCAACCACGATCACATCACAGTTTTTCTCTTCAGCCATCAGCATCAGCTCTTCAGCGGGATCACCATAAACAACCAACGACTCCAGCTGAACCTCCATTTCCTTGGCAACCTTCTCGACCACGTAGAAAAGACGGTCACGTTTATCCTGCCAACCGGGCATTTCATCGGCAGGCTTGTCGGGGAAAAAATCAGTGAAGGACGGTGTCTTCATACTGGGCAGGACCATAACAGCAAAGAGTTGGCTTTTGAACTTGGTTCCGGATACCGAGGCGAGACGAACAGCCTCTTCTGCGGCTTTATCGGATTGCGGCGAACCATCAATGGCAACGATAATCTTTTTCCTGAGTGTCAGCATAACGCACCCTCCTAAATTCCATTCACCTGAAAGTTCATTAGCCTGAATTTACCTGTCAGCCATTGATGTGTCAACCACCCCGGATTCAAGAAAAACAACTAATCTATTTGACTTCTATAAAACACTATTTTAAAATCATTCTAGGGGAAGATAAAAAGGAAGTTTACTAATTTCAGCCCCAACCATTTATCACAAAAATATCCATTCTAACTTGACAGTTCCCAGCTGTTTCGATAGAAATCGTAGTTTGCAAAACATAAAGCGTCTTATCAATTATTAATTAAGGATTTTCAGACAATGGCAAGAAAAGAAAAGTCCGAATATATCATCCAGGCGGTCTCCCACGCACTGGACCTGCTTGAGCAGTTCCATGACGATGTGGATGAGCTCGGCGTGACCGAACTCAGTAAACGTCTGAAGTTACACAAAAACAATGTTTTTCGACTCTTGGCAACTCTTGAATCGCGCGGCTATATCGAGCAGAACAAAGCGACTGAAAACTACCGCCTCGGGCTCAAGGCTCTGGAGCTTGGTCAGACCTTCATCAAACAGATGGGTCTGTTGCGTCAGGCAAAGCCAATCCTCGAAAAGATGGTTACCGAATGCAACGAAACTTGCTACGTCGCCATCTTCAAAGAGGGTCATGTGGTTTATCTCGACATGGTGGAAACAGACATGACGGTGCGCGTCGTCTCTCGGGTCGGCTCACGCCTGCCAGCCTACTGCACAGCCGCTGGCAAGGTTTACCTCTCACACATGTCAGAAGATGAAATCAGTGAAATCCTGCCAGGCGAGGAATACCAAACGTTTACTGACACAACCATCAAAACGCATACTGCGCTCAGGGCGGAGTTGTAACAGATTGCCGAGCAGGGTTACGCTATTGACAACGAAGAGCTTGACCTTGGTGTTCATTGCGTCGCCGCACCTATTCGTGACTACACCCGACGTATCGTCGGCTCAATCAGTATCTCCGGGCCAAACATGCGTTTGGGGGAAGAGCGAATTCTCAAAGAGCTTGTCCCTTTGGTCTTAAGTTCCTCTGAAGAGCTCTCAACCCGCCTTGGTTATCACAAATAGCAAAGCCTCTATTTTCTGTTTCAAAGCCTCTGCACTTCTGCGGAGGCTTTTTTGTTATACAGGTCAAAACAAGACATTCTCAGGGATGAAATTCGGTGCAGTTGACACTAAGGCCTGAAATGCTATGCTCTACGGGAGTATTTCCCAATAAATCAGAGCACTTAAGAAGTTATTGATGAAGCATACAAACCAGAAGGTCGACTGTTCGGAAACACATTCTGGCTGCCAAAGCCTTCGTCGTGACTCACGGAACCAGGGGGTTTCTGACCAAGACAACCTACCGTTTATGCTCTGTCCACCTGAAGCCAAGACGGCCGTGTTGCTGGTTCACGGGTTTACAGCAACACCTTGGGAAATGCGCCTCCTCGCAGAATTCCTTGCAGAGGCTGGCATTGCCAGCCTGGCTGTCTGTCTGCCTGGCCATGGGACCTCGCCTGAAGATCTAGCCGGTCGGCGCTGGGAAGAATGGTCAAGCGCCATCCTGAATGGTTATCAGATTCTCAATAAGGACTTTCAGGCTATTTACGGTATGGGAATGAGTACCGGCTGTCTGCTGTTGCTGACTATGGCCCAATCAAAGCCGTTCAAAGGATTGGTCCTTTTTTCACCATACCTGCGTGTACTGCATAGGTTGGCACCTTACGCTGGATGGATAAAAGGGATCCGACCCTACCAGGTGAAACCAACAGAAGCAGGGTTGAATGAGCGTTACTACAACCGTAGGCCGCTTGCTGGCATCCACCAGATCAATCAACTACTGAAAGTTGTTCGCCACCAACTGCCACGTGTCATCTGTCCGATCCTGGCTTTTAATGGTGAGGGTGATCAAACAGTAGACATCGATAGTAGCCGACAATTGATGGACTTACTGGGAAGTCCCGTCAAGATCCACGAACTGTACGGTCCTGAGATCCCACATGTTCTGACCCGAGAGGAGAACCCCTGTCGTGAAGCAATGTTTACCCAGGCGACTGGGTTTATTCAGGAACTCGAAGCCCCATGCTCTACAGTCCGGGTGAGATAATCATAAAGAGCGGCAACCATAATACTGGATTGCTGTAACGACCCGGAATTATCAATCACGAAATCGGCCTTCTGCACCTTGTCAGCCTGCGGCCATTGGGCAGAAATTCGTTGTTTTGCCTCTGCTTCACTAAGGTTTTCTCGCTGCAGAAGCCTTGCCAGCTGTAAATCAGGGTCGACCACAACCACCAGCACCTGATCAACTCGGCTTTCGCCTCCCGCCTCAAAAAGCAGAGGGGCTTCATAAACAATCAGATCGTGTGGCGAAAGGTTCAGCTCAGCTAACCGACATTCAGCCAGATGAGCAATTGCCGGGTGCGTGATCGACTCAAGCTGCCGCCGGGCAGCCTGGTCAGCGAAAACCTTTTGCCCCATCACCTCACGGTTCAGGCTCCCACCCGGCGTCAAAATCTCCGGACCAAAGGTTTCGACCATTGTAACCAGAGTCGGGCTGCCGGGGTTAACGACCTCTCTGGCAAGCAAGTCAGCACTGACCAGAATAGCGCCGCACTCGACAAAAGTGTCAGCAACAAAGCTTTTTCCCGAGGCAATGCCTCCAGTAAGGCCAAGAATCATGACAGACACTTCTCCTGCAATAGACCATTTGGAAGTAACATTACCAGCACTATTCCGAGCATTGTTTTCTCCGTGAAAGAGGGTGGCAAAAGGCATCTTTCCTTTCGCAAACACAGGACAACCTGCAACATGATATCATCTGGCCAGCCCTTGCAAAAGGATTGCATGAACACTTTATTGGTTAAACTGATTAACCCCACAAAAAAGTAGACGGAGAAGAAGACCTCAGGTCTGGTCAAAACATAGAAAATCATTTAGAATGTTCTGAGTTTTCTCGTTTGGTGCAAAACCACTCAAGGGTATGCAGACACTGGAAATAAGCACATGCAGAATGGCAATGAACTTCATAACTTGATTGCGACTGCTCTTACCGGAGTAGTCAAACAGATTAAAGCGATCAGGTACTACCCGTCCCAACACCCGGCCCTACAGGCAACGGCCGAAGAAAGTCTGCGTAGTTTTGAACCAATTCTTGCTGGCGGCAACCATCTTTCCCTAACAGTGCGCAAAGAAGGCTTTCTCTTTGATGACAACCAGATAGCCAAAACCAATCAGGTTCTTGTGCAACTCGCCAACTTCTGTTTTGCCCGCCGCATTCAATATTTGACATTTCTTGCCGACCTCAACAGCAGCGACCTGCACCATTTTGTTCATTACCTGCTACTCGACCCACAAATCATCCAGAAACAGGGCGGTATCCAGATTATTCTGGAAAAAGCCCGTCTGACCACTATCTGGACTAATGTCCGTGACCTGGATGACGTCCTGCAGCGCAAGGAGGAGATTGAAGAGTTGCCCGAGGAAGAGGATTTCGATCCGGCTGCAGTCCTCACCGAAGGCGATGAAGCTGATGAGAATCATGCTCAAGCAGATGCGATGGACATGGACACACTCCTTGCGAAGATGGAACAGGAGAAGATTGATGCTCGTTTCCAGCGATTTATACAAGAACTGATTCCGCTGTTACGTCTGCAACTCATCGACGAAAGCCGCGGACTGGTATTGCGAGCCTTCCTGCTTTTCTGTCGCTGCGCCACCGGCAAACAATACTCTGAAGAACGCAAACAAGATGCAAACCAGGCTCTTGACCAGTTGGCGACTGAAGAGATAACCAATTATCTGGTTGCCTACATGTTTGCGACAGAGACCAATCAAAAGGGTCGTAACACGCTGGTGCAGGTTCTTACCTTCCTGGGTAGCAGGATTGCCAACCACTTGATGGAAATTTTAGCCAACGAGAGCTCAGCCCCAAAGCGCAAATTATTGAATGAAATTCTGGCCCGTATCGGTCAAGCTGCTCTGCCAATCATCTATGAATATCTCAGTGATGAACGCTGGTATGTGGTGCGCAACGCCATTGCTATCCTGGGCGACATTCGCAACCAGGAATCACTGGCACAACTGACTCCATTGCTGCAGCATGATGACATCCGCGTACGCCGGGAAACAATTCGTGCCCTGACCAAAATCGGCGGTAATCGTGCGATCAAAATTCTATTGCAAACTGCGGCTGCCGACGATCAGGAGTTGCGCCGACAGGCGATTATTTCTCTGGGAGCCATTCGTGCAGCCAGCGCCGTACCGACCTTGCTGTCACTTTTGAAAAAATCAGACTGGAGCCAGCGCGCCATTGACCTCAAAAAGGACACCATTCGTGCCCTTGGCGAGATTAAGGACCCTGAAGCTATTTCTGAGTTGACAAAGATCATCAGAAAAAAAAGCTGGCTACACCGCCAGCTTAATGACGAACTCCGTACAGCAGCGGCTGCCGCTCTGGGTGACATTGCCAACAAAAACACACGCAACGTGCTTGAGAAGGCCACCTATGACCGTACTGCGGCTGTCGCCAGAGCAGCGGCCCAGGCCCTTAAGCAGCTGGACAAGGCAAAAACATGAATGTTGATGAAATAAAACAAGTCGTACAGGTTCTGGCTGCAGCCATCAAGGGGCTGCGTCTCTATGCTGTCGACCATCCGGCCACCATTAAGCAGGTTGAAACCTTGCAGAACGGCTTGTTCGGCCTGCTGCAGCATAAGAAGCTAATCAAGATGGGCATCTTGGAGGGAACCCTTTTCGTCGAAGATCACCTTTTCATGCAAGAGTTTCCAGCTGCAGAAGAGGTTGCCAAGTTACTTGAGTCCCGTGAGCTGGTCGGCTTTGAATTTATGACAGGGCTCTCTGCCAACGAGATTCAGACTCTGTTGCATCTGCTGCACTCCGGCGGCGGCAACGGCCAGGACTTTGCCGATGCCCTAATATCACAAGGTGTTAAAAAGATTCGAGCTGTTGCAGCGGAAGATGATGACGATGACCAGCAACCTCGCAAAGTGTACCGCAAGGCGCTCAAGGTTGTTAACCAGATTTTTCAGGATGTCCGTATGGGTGAAATCCCCTCTTCGGATGAAGCAATCAATGTTGTCGAGAGTATGGCACAACTCACCATGACGGAACCCCATGCCATGCTGGCCCTGTCGATGCTCAAGGAGTACGACAACTATACCTTCACTCATTCGGTCAACGTTTCTGTCATTGCCCTCGCTATCGGCCGAGCCTGTAACCTCACAGAGGAACAGCTAAAGACCTTGGGCCTTGGCGGACTGCTGCACGACCTGGGCAAACTACGCATTGATGTCGGCATTATTACCAAACCTGGCCGCCTGACCGACGCCGAGTTTGATACGATCAAAGAGCATCCCGATTTCGGCGCAAACATCATTAAAGAGATGGACGACGTCACTCCCGAAGTATTGGAGATCGTTCTCGGTCATCACCTGCGCTACGACCGCTCCGGTTACCCGGCAAACGCAGCTGGTAACATTTCCTCACCGCTGGTGGAGATAACTGCCATCGCTGACGCCTACGATGCCATGACCACCCTGCGTTCTTACCAACGTCCCTTTACTCCACGTAAGGCCATAGCAAGGCTCAAAGAGATCTCCGGAACTTCACTGCACCCGGAATTTGTCATGCACTTTATTGACTCACTCGGAGCCTACCCGGTAGGTAGCCTGGTGCGCCTCGACAACAACGAAATCGGCGTGGTCATCAAGGTTGACACGGCAGAGACCAGCCTGGTTGATCTCAAAGTGATCTTCGACCCTGCCGGTATTCTTCTCGAAGAACCGTTCATGTTAAAACTGCAGCCTAATCAAGCACGTCGCATCGTTGCAGAAGTTGATCCGCTCACCAAAGGGATCGATGTGACTGACTTTTTCGACCTGGACCCACCACAGTAATATCCTCACACAAAAAGGCCGGAAGATTTCTCTTCCAGCCTTTATAGATTTTGACTTTTCCCTTATGTCGTACCGCATTACGTGTCATCGGGATAGTCCTTCTATGTGGGGACAGTCCCTATTCCATTCAACGGCAACTCACTTAAAGCCTGCACAGCAGCCACCCGGACGGTAGCCCGGTCGTCTTTAACCAGCTTTGTCAACGCATCGAAACTGTCGGGAGAGCCAAGGTGACCAAGCGATCTGGCAGCACTTGCGACCAACTGCTCATCGTCATCCCCCAGGAGAGAAACCAGGTAAGGCGCCAGGCGAACATCATCGAAATGGCCAAGTGCCTCAGCTGTATGCACACGTACTGAAGGCGAAGGGTCCTTGAGATGTTTGACCAAGCTGTTAAGTGACTTTGGATGGGCTTTCAAACCAAGCACCTGAATCGCCGTGCCACGGATGTCGGCATCGGCATCCTTGAGCAGGTTGATAAGATGAGGAAAAACATCCGTAGACTTGACGTTTTCCATGGCAAAAATCGCCTTGATCCGCTGACCGCGTTTATCCGAGGAGAGATCCTGGATAATCTGCGACATGCCCTGGAAAGATTCGAGACATTCGAGCGCAGTGGCGGCGGCGGCACGAACCTCCTCCTCAGAATCATTCAGCAATTCAATAAACAGATTGCGCCTTTGCTCGAGCGACATAAAATTCCCCACATCATAAAATCAACAGATTTGAATTTACCAGAAACTATCTCGCTGCGCAAACATGAAAAAAAACGAACATAAAAAAGACCGGGCAAGGCTGTTAAGCCTTACCCGGGAAAATCATGTTTTGGTTATAGACTAGTGACCATCCTGAAGATCTGGATGAACGCAAGTGTAGTTTTCGATTTGGAAGCGAGCAATTTTTCGCAAGGTCAAGGAAATCAAGCATTTGAGCGGAGGCGTTGTATTTTACGCCGCACAATCAAATGTGCAGATTGACGCAGAGATTGCGGAAAAGGGCCGTTTCCGGACGAAAACTAGGCTAGAACGGTATATCGTCGTCAGGGTTAAAAGGCGGCTCCGAAGGACCACCAGCAGGCTCATTGACCTGAGACACAGGATGACTACTACCACCGCCACCGCCACCGCCACCACTGCCACCCTGATCACCTGCACGACCAAGCATTTGCATTTCGTTAACAACAATCTCGCTAATGTAACGCTTATTACCATCGCGGTCGTCGTAGGAACGGTTCTGAATACGACCTTCGACGTAGATCTGTTTGCCCTTGGTCAGATACTTACCGCAAATCTCGGCAAGACCAGCCCAAACGACTATATTGTGCCACTCAGTCTTGTCTTGTTGTTCACCCTGTTTGTTCTTGAAGCGCTCAGTGGTCGCTAGAGAAAATGTGCAGACTGCTGTTCCTGAAGGTGTGTAGCGAAGTTCAGGGTCTTTCCCCAGATTACCGACTAGAATTGCCTTATTGACTGACATAAAACCTCCTCCATTTCATTATGCTACTGACAAAAGTTAGCTGACACCGACACTAGATAGCGACAACAGACAAAAGATACTTGCTGCCCCTGCCAAGAGCTATCTCCCCTACTCAAATGTCGACCAACTGCATAATACATGCTTGCTCCTTCGACTTAAAGTCAATTTTTAAACACGAGGACAATCGTCAAGGGAATTGAGATTCTACAAGCAGTCTGTGGTTCCGGTATCTGTCAACTATTAGGTAATGCGACCATCCTTCACAGTAAAGGGGTTTCCGCAACCACCTACTACAGCAAGTCACTAAGGTTAATACGACACCAACATACATAACCAGATGGATATTCTACAGGTGCTGCTGAATATTCTCCTCAATTGCCTAGTAATTTCTTGTCGCATATAATGACAAAACATTAATCCACTGTACATTCAGCTAGTTACTCGCACCACATCAACTTGGCACGATGTATGTAACATTGATATAATAAGACAAAGGGATAAAACGTATGAAAGGCTCTCTTACACGAGAACATATTTTTCTCAGCACTGCCAAAACTTAGTAGAGAGCGTAACCTTCAGCAAAAAGGAGACTGTCATGTTTAAAAAAGAATTTTTCATTAGTATATTGGTAGCTTTCTTCTGCTTGGGCCTGGCCGGAACAGTTTTGGCTGGTGAAGTCATCTATGATGGCTCCGAAGCAGGAGGCGATGAGTTCACATTTGACGCCCCACGCACAGATGTCAGCGATGCCGTAAAAAACCATGTATACGACGAAGAATCACTTGCGAAAGTCGGCACTGAAGCAGGAAACTGGGAGTACAAGTTTGATGCTCCGGAAACAAAAGCTGACATAGCCGCAAGGAATTACAATTACAACCAGGAGTCACTGGCAACAGTTGGTACTGAAGCAGGAAACGATGGGTTCACGTTTGATGCCTCGGGAATAAAAGACTATGGATCATTAACCCCCAATGAAGCAGTGGCAGATGAAAGCAAAGTAAAAGATGCTATATGCAAAGGATGCTAAGCACATAGCTGGCCCTGCTAGTAGAACTATGTCCCCCGGTTTTGTGCCGGGGGACTGGTCTGTGAATCGTTCAAACATGAGTATCGTGGCTTGATCTGACAGTTGTCAACGGTCACTGTCAGACGCAGGCACCCACCAACACGAAATTGGAGTGGAGGTGCCACGTGCTGAAAACCTTATCTTTTTGTGCTCTATTGCTAATTGCTGTAGTTACTGCAGTCGACTTGGCCCATGCTGACATCTATCGGTGCAAAGAGACTGATGGCACCACCATTTTCACGGACAACCTATTAAATGTTCCAATGGGATGCCAAGCGGAAACTGTGAAAGATTTGCCGCCTGGTGTTGGGATCCCTTCTGATTTTCCTCCACATGTTAAGCAGATAGCTACACCTAAACTGTCTACCTCAAAATCTAAACAGAAACAACTCGAACGCGGGGAAAGCATCTACCATGCCCTCAAAGGTGAAGCAGAGGGCCTGGTTGAACAATATTTATCAACACGCAAAGAAGTTTTCCGTTCTTCCCTGACGAGGGATAAACAGAGAGCAAGACGCGAACTGACTGAAATCCGGTCACAAAAGGGTAACTTGTTAAGGGAGGTTGACCAGTCACCGCTTCATCGTTCGAAGAAGAAAGAGATAAGTGCAATTCTCTCATCAATTTCTGAATGACAAATAGATGGTGAGGAGATGTTGTGAAAATCTCTTCCAAACGCATAGGTACGGCTTTGGCCGCCCCAAACACCAGTTGTTCGTCAAGCTCCAGAGAAAAGTAACCTTGCAAGCTTAAGACAATGTCAATTCAAGACAACTAACCCGGAATATGGTTTTTGTTTATACCCACTTCTTTGATACAAAACAGAAGCAACTATTTCAAAATCACCATCGTCATCTATATCGTAATAATCAAAATCTGTAATCATGCCACCAACAGAATCACTTTTGTATATTTCATCTAAAGAATAACCATTCCAAGACAATTCTACAATCTGACCATTAGCATAAGTCGGGCTATTTTTAAACATACCTGGCTTGTCATGTTTAGCAACGATTAAAGTCTGGGAAGAAGTTCTTAACACTTTTGAACTAAAATAAAACTTATCAAACGCATCAACGTTACGTGCACCTGGTATTTGAACTTTAACACTGTTTATTGTACCACCATACCGGAGAGGACTTTCCCATCGCCGTTCACCATCCAATTCAAATATTTTAATTTTATTATGCCGTGACAACACCACCCTCAAGACGGTGCCCTGTTTATCCCTAAATGATGCTATTCCATATGGCTGTTTAGCACTACCAAACTTAAAAGGCTCTTTTACAAATTCCTTTCCAGATAGCTCAACCTTATACAGGTCAGGTCTGGGATACAAATAGTCACCATCTTCCACACCAACTAAAATAGGCTTATTGTTGAGCTGTACAAATGTCCCGAGCAGGATCCTCTCTTCAACTAACTTAGTCAAATGTCCCTCTTCGTACCTAAAAACCGTGGATACGCCTTGGTTGTCAGCAATAGCTGACACAATAATTTCACCTTTACTATCGTCGTTAATATCGAGGACAGAAATATCTACAACTTGATCCCAAACAGGATCTGAATAGCTAGAAACCTCCACCAAATGTTGGCCATCTAATCGACTAATGATAATATTATTGTCAACACTATAAAGGATCTCTGACTGACCATCATTATCGAGATCACTGACACGCAAGGCTCCTATCTCACCCTGCGTCGGCAAGTTAATTCTGAGCATAGAATTGTTCAATTGACCTGACATTTCAGAGCTAGAGAAAACTTTTGACTTTAACGGCTCAGTCTCAGAAATTGCGTTGTCAGCCACAGCATTGTAAGGTTCACTCACATCGGCCTGATGAACAACACTTTCATCCTCCCCCGAGTAAAGAATTTTGTCATCTTGATTGAGGACCTCTACTTTATTGTCAGCTAATTGCACCGATAGTCCTAAATCAATTCTTTTTACATCTTTCTCAGGTTCCACTCGATAACCTAACCACTTCAAGTGAGGAGTTTCTTGCCGCAATCTCCTGTAAAACTCGAAGCCACTGTTTGTCGCATCCAAGACCTCTACGGGAACGTTTGCAAATCGGTGCAAACGAACCCCATTCTCAAAATTTTCATTTCTATCTAGCACACGACAGTAACTGATATTTTCTTTTACCCTTGTGACAATCAGATGGTTACCATATGTAAAAAGCGTATCTAAAGCTTGGCCGGTATCAGGATGTCGAACAACCTTTTCCGCTGTTACAGCAGACAGGATATCACCCGGGTAAAAACCATCAGAGGAGCCCTTGTTAATCAATACTTCAGAGTTAACACTCATAACAACCTTCGCATCTAACGGCTTAAGAAAATCCAGCAAATCAGCCGGAACAGGCTCAGCAAAGACAGGCAAAGACACATATGTACAAATCAACCACAGAGCTACACAGATTCCTACAACCAATCGTCTCATAATAGCTACTCCCTTTGAGCTAGTACCATGTAAACCAACAAAGGACTACATTCTCAAACACTAAAAGTTGTTGTACTTTGAGTTAGCATGACATACCTAGTTTAGGAATTACCAGAGCCAGCGAATCAAGAGAACAAAAAATGAAGGGATCGCTATGCGACCCCTTCAATAAAAAATAGCCCAAACGCTTAATGTTTAAAACGTCAATGTTGCTTTTACATAGACCTCATACGGGTCATCAATGCTTGTTACGAGGGCATCATTTACCGCAGTACCCCCACCATGATCATCATAAAAATCTCCTAAATAAGCGTAGGCACCATTTAGAGAAAGATTTAACTTTTCTGAAACCGTATACCCTACTCTCAGGAACACCTCTGTACCCAGTTCGGTTCCTGCACGGTCAGTCCTGGGATCGTTTGCTGCCAGCTTATCTTCAATAGAAGTGAAATAGCCCACGCCACCCTTAATGGTCAGGTCTTTTGCGGATTCAGGGACATATTTCGCTGTCAGCACTACGCTTCCCAAGCCATACCCAGCCCACGCAGCATCAACTAAGGCAAAACCATACTGACCAACACTGTTCCATGCGATATCAGGAGTAAAAATCATAAATCCATCTGTTGCAAAAGCAAAAGATTCCGTTGCCAGTGGATTCACAATAAAATCTGCATCTCCATCCGTCAAATCGTCATCACCAGAGAAATATGTCCCTCCCAGCCTTAGATTGATTCCGTTGACCTTGGTGTCAATATTAAGACGTGCAGCATAACCTTGGACATCCAGGTTTTCTACTGAAGCTGGCGAAGACAAATCATTATTAATTCCATCTACAGTCCCAACATTAACATTGAGCCAACCACTTAAAACTAAGTTGTCCAGTCGATATTCTGCATGGCCACCCAGGTAATGGAGGTCCATTTCTTCACGATTTGCAGTCCAAGTAGAGTCAGCAATAACAGCTTCTATATCTGCTGTTCCAAAGAAAGTGGCATATTGCTGGCTACCTTGGTTCTGATAATAATAATAATCTCCACCTACTTTCAGGTTCTCCGAGAATTCGTAATTGGTCTGAAGAGCCCAAAGGTTGACATCGTCTGTTTTATCGAATTCATCTTCTATAAGCAAGAACCAGCCAGCGACCACGTCGAGATCATTTATTTTTACTGAGTATTTAACACCGGCCATATCTGCACCAAAAAAGGAATACTCATAGTTATCATCAAAGCCTTGCAAACCTACACGAAAACTATGGTTCGATTCAGGATAATTTGCGTCAAAATAAACGTTTTTAGTCTCCAGATTGGTTGTGTCACCCCCAATTCCCCCACCATCGTTTCGACCCTCGTTTGAATATTGTTTGTCGCCCCACTGCATATCCATCTCTGCATAATAGACAAACGAAAGGTAGTCATTAATTTGTGAGTCCAACTTCAGCCGAAGCCTTTAATCAACTAGTGATTCAGACTTAGAGTCACCCGTAAGTGTACCTACATAATTGTTAGTGGCAGAAAAGTTATCACTTATACCTCTAACATTATAAAAGCCTGAAAGTTTGGTTTCTAAAGAATAAGCGGGAACCGCGAATAAAGTTACCAGTACAAATAAAGCAGAAATGCGTGCATTCTTCATGATACCTCCTAAAAATTTTACAATTGTGTCAACTTAAATTATGTTTGGGCTAGCAAATCATAAAAACCAATGAAATAAACAAGTCCACCTTCTGTATTTAGAATCAATTGTAATCGTTCGTTATATACTCCTTGTCCCTTGTACATTTTACATGTACTTAACAATATCTTAACAAGTCCAAACAATAGCCTGAACGCTTTTGTTTCAGTAATCGTGCCAAACAATGTTTTAAATAAATCCGCTATAAATCTACAATTCTTCACATTTAAAAAGCTTATTTCGATACAAACTCAACAATAGTGTCAATCTGCCCAACAATATTCTCAGCAAACCATCATAAGTTGTGCGAGAATACTCCTGCTGACATATTTATATTTTGGACGGAGGCTTCCTAATTTAAACTGTGGTGGATTGCTACACCCGACGCGTTTTGTCGTGAAAAGTATCAATCACCTAGATGTTCATGTTTGTTTGGAGGCGGTAGAAGAAGCGATTTCACGCTAAGGGACACCGGAAACCATGAATACCGACCAGGTCAGTCAATTTACTTCTCAGGCTTTTACCGGTCCTTTGAAGTAGCATGATATTCGCGTCAGCATGGATGGCAAGGATTCGTGGCGGGACAATGTTTTTATCAAGCGTCTATGACGATCCGTGAAGTATGAGGATATTTATCTCAGGGATTATGATTCAGCTTCAGCCGTCAGGACAGGATTGAACCGGTATTTCAACTTTTACAACAGCCGCCGACAACATTCGAGTCTTGACGGGCAGACCCCGGATCAGGTTTACTTTAACGCGTTGTCACAAACAAAGGCAGCTTAGCTAATGAAGGTGGTCATCCCATTACAGATAGAGATTGGCTGCACAACAACCGGGACCACATCACACTAAAAAGCTCAAGTATTTAACAAATGGATGGTTTGTCTACTTATAACTATCATCAGCAATGTCCGTGTTATTACTAGGTTATTTGCATCTGGGATTTAAAGATTCGCGTTGAGGTAATGATATTACAGACACGAAACCTTGCAAAACATTGACAAGGTTTCGTGTCGATTAACCCTGCGAAAAAGCAGCATCCTCAGCATCCCTTACACACAGAATCTTTGGCTTTACCTTTATCAGCAACAGCTTCATTGGCTGTGTTGCCTGTACTGGCATCAGACTCATAATTGCCTTTGAACTCCCAGTCTCCAGCTTCTGTACCAACTAATGCCAAAGACTCTTGGTCGTACTGGTAATTCTTCGCTGCAATATCAGCTTTTGTTTCCGGAGCACCAGACCTGTACTCCCAATCTCCTGCTTCACTACCGATCCGCGCCAGTGCCTCTTGATCGTATTGATAGCCTTCTACTGCGACATCAGGAGAATCAAAATTGTACTCCCAGTTCCCTGCTTCTGTTCCGATGTCACCTGCCGACGCGATACCGACCAGCGCCAAGAAGAGAAATACAGACAACCCGGTAGTGAAAATAGTTTTTTTATGCATGACGCTACCTCCATTTAAGTCTTAAGTAGTAATCTCTTCATGTTCTTATGAAGAGTTAGGCGAAATGCCTTTATCCTCCTAAACCACTTGACACATTAACTTTGCATCAGGTATGCCAACAGGCATGGTGAATCGTAAGTGGTTGTTTTATAAGTATTCTTATAGTTCCACATTGTCATTCATTGCATACCCATCATTAACGCTTCACAATATTCTACAGTCTATAGAGGATATCCAGAATTAGGTGGGTTACAGAGCAGTGGCTCTTAAGAATTAACGCATAATCATGAAAAGAAAAGAGCCTCAACCCGTGGTGGGATGAGGCTCAGCATTGTTACCTGAATTAAAATGACAACGGTGATGCACTGGAGTTCCTTTAGAGAAACAATTCAAGGATCTCCAAACAGCACAACCCAGGCAAAAAGGTTAAAGGACACCTTTCTCGTGCATTTCAATTAGCGTGAATACTTCTTCTCCATTCCTGTAATAATTTCTTCGTGTGTCGCACCAAGATCACTCCAGAGAAAAGCTAACATAGCCTGACCGTAACAGATGTTGCAGTTAGAAGCATGATCATCAAACTCGCCTCCGGGAATCCCGTCTTTCCAGAAACAATACAGGAGGTTATTGTGCCCCATGGCATCGCAGAAGCAATAACATGGGATGACAGTCTCCTTGCCACTCACATTGGCCTCCCCGAGCAAACGTGGTTCCTTGACCGCAACCCTGTAGCCAGTTTCTACAGAATCGCTTGTGTAAACAAAGGAGGGGAAACCATACTGGTCCCAATCCTCATCTGGATATTTTTGTTCAAGTAATTTTTCGGCCGTAGAGGTCAATTGCGGCATGTCCATAGCTAAGAGTTGAGCAAAGCGCACCACTTGTTGTTCGTCCATTGCCACGGCATAACCAGTCGCAATTAAAAGGACCTGTACAATCGTTAAGCTCACAATTCTTTTAAAAAACAACATAATCGTCTCCTTTTTGCATTAGAATGGCAGCACAAGCTGCCAGTTAGGCCCTCGAAACCAGACTCCTATTACGATGAAAACAATTTGGCTCACCATGATCGCAAGAAAAATCAAAGACCAGACGCGACGGTCGGAAGCAAACCATTTCCCTCCAGGCGTTGTACTTTGATCGAGTTTTGGTAAAAGCAATAAATAGCCGAGAACCAGCCCTGGAACAACGACGCCACCCAGCATTGCCGAATAGCTGATCATCTCCTGAACGCCGACGAAATACCAAGGAGCTTTAGCCGGGTTGGGCGGATGAGAGGGGTTGGCGCGCTCATAAATCGGTGCATCGATAAAAAACGCAAGTAGCAACAGTACCGCCAGGACACTGAATGCGACCCCGGCTTCAGCTCGATAGAGCCAAGGGTCTGCGTTGACTTTTACACCATCCGAGAATTCGGCTGCTGCGAGGCCCCCATCTTTACGAACACGCCAAAGGTGAAGACCGACAAAAACCAGCATGAGAGGAGGAATGAACCCGGCATGGAATACAAACGAGCGCAACAATGTCTCATGTCCGACATCATCACCACCGAGCAAAAAACTTTTGAGAGAAAGTCCGATCAGGGGGACATATTCGAGAAGTGCTGAGCCGATCTTGACCGCCCAATAGGATATCTGATTCCATGGCAGCAGGTAACCGGTAAAATTAGCAAACATAACCAGGAGCAAAAGAACCAGCCCATACGTCCAATTAAGCCAGCGTTTACGATAACTACCGGTCAGGACCACCCGGGCTAGATGCAGCACGCTGAGTATGATCAGCGCATTGGCAGCCAGAAAATGCAGGTTGCGAACCACCCTGCCGAAACGCAAGGTGGTCGTGATGTGCAATATCCTTTCATAGGCCTTCGCTTGATCCGGAATATAATAGAGAAACAGAGTGATCCCAGTGAGAACCAGGATGGCCATACAGGTCAGGCAAGCGACCCCCAGGCCAAAGGTTATCGTCGGCTTCAATGCTTGCGGGCTAACTTTGCCGGCGTGTATATGACTCAGAAAGTTACGCGCCATGGTTACGACATCCTGCCTTCTTTAGCCAGGTAAGAAACCCATTCAGCTGTTGTTGATTTTTTACCTGAATGGAACCAGACCTGATCGTTTTTCACCTTGACCAGATGCCAGGGAAGAGACCTTGGAGCAGGTCCTGAGTAGACCTCTCCTCTTGGACCGAATTCGCTGCCGTGGCAGGGGCAGAAAAACCCCTCATCACTTGCATTTACGATACATCCAAGATGGGTGCACTCGAGGCTGATTTCCGCCAGGCGCCCTCGGCTGACTACGAGTGCGACCTTGTTGTTCGGGAAAGGATAAGTACCATCTCCCGGCAAATTCCTTGCGTCAACGAGCGCCTTCCAGTGAGTGGACGAAAAACGACCTGCGGACATCCAGACATCCAGCAGGAGGCCGCCCACACTGAACAGGAGCAGACCTGTCAATCCTTTCCCAAGATATTTCCTGCGCGTGAGCTTGACCATGATCAGTCCTGGCTCCTGGAAAACTCCCGTACTTTTTCGACCAGGCCCCAGAAGTCCGGGCCATCGAGGTGATCCCTGAAGGCTGGCATGGCCGTTCCCGGTATACCGTCATGAATGACTCGGGCAATACGACGGTCCGAAAGAGCATTGAAATATGGTTTATTGCGCAGATTACGAGGTCGCGGCTGGTGTTCGAGATATTCCGGCCCTGTACCGGTACCGAATGAGCCATGACATCGCTGACAATTTTCAACATAAAGTTCATTGCTTCGGTTTTGCGAGACTGGGGTTTCCGGTGAATCAGGCAGTGCGCTGAGAATCGCCTTATCATGGCGATCAAGGTTGATGAACGCAGTAAAAACCAAGTTTAGCAACGGATCGATCTGTTGTTGATTGAGGAGTTTGTTGTAACTCGGCATGGACGTCCCGGGTATGCCGTTGCGAACGCTCTCCTGCAGCCTCTTGTCACTGGCCGAACGGAAGAAATCGGCATTACCAGCAAAAGCCCTTGGGAAATTTGCCAGATTGGGTTGAATGGGGCCGCGTCCATCCCCTTCGGCAGCATGACAACGCTGACAAAGCCGCATGTATAGCTGTTTTGCTCCCATTGATGAAGACTCTTGCTTTTGCGGTGTCATCACATCAGCGGATGTTTGTGTGTGTTCTGCAACGGGACCGACGGCGTCATTCAAAAGAAACTGCACCAGTTTTTTTTCGGCTGCCGAAGCCATGGGAATGCGGGGCATGGCTACCCCTGGAATCAGGCGGGTCGGATTATCCAGAAATGCATAAAGGTAATCTGCATCTCGTTGAGACCCGATATAGGTCAGGTCAGGACCGATCCGACCATCGACCTGGCCGAATTGGTGACAGGCGAGACACTGCTTCTGATAAAGGGCGCTCTCCCCATCAGACAATTCTACCCCTTGCGGACGAAGGTCAATCTCTGTTGTTTCGGCCATACCTGTTTGCATCTGCATCGGTGTCGCATAAAAAGAATCCCCGGCGAGACTCTTCAGGAAATAACTGATTTGCCGTGAATGATTCTTCGACAAAGGAAAGCGCGGCATCTTGGAGTTGACAGGTTCCTTACGTGGCTCGCGTATGGCCAAGTGGATCTGATCGAGGCCGACAACCGCACCAATTCGACTCAAATCGGGTCCATAGAATCCGCTCTGGCCAACACGGCTGATAGCATGACAGGTATTGCAGGCTTTCGCGAAAAACTGTTGGTAGCCCTTCCAGGCTTTTTCTGCACCGGGAAGTGGTCCAGGCTGATGACGCCTGAAACAGGATGCCTGCATCTCTTTGCCGCTCAAAACCTTACGCGCCTCAAGACCGGGCAAGCCATGCGAAATCTCAATATCCAGTGCCATCCCTTCACCAAGATGACATCCAGTGCAACCGAGTTGGTCAATACGGTGAGGAGCTATGTCTGGATGAGGTTTTACGGTCTGGCTGAGGTGTGCAGGGTCAGGTCGGGCCCCGTCGATATGACAGGTTGTGCAATGTTCTCTGACAGGTTGCCCATCCAGATTGATGGTAATGTCAGCAACTTCATGCGTGCCAATATCGGGTCTGTCGGTGTCATGTCGCAGAAAAACCAGTGTTACGGCAAATAAAGCCGCTAACACGGAACAATAGAAAAACGGTGTAATCCATTTAGGGGGTGCCGCTGTCATTGTGACAATCAGCCCTCTGGTACGGATGGACAGAAAGCCAATACGGAGAATACCGAACCCGGTGGCTAGACCTGTGCAGCGACAGGGGCTTCGCTGACAGGTCTTTACCCCTTGTTCGTTTTCTCCCGGGCAACAAAGGGGGAAAGTCCAACCGCATCATACCTCCCCCTCCACCAAACATAGTCCCGCCAGGCCAAACGATTGACCCAATCATGTCGCAGGCTCTATTCACGACGTGCCGGCAACTCGACAATTACTTAATTATCTGGTGAAAATGATACGTGCGCTTCTTGCCATCTTCAAGCTTGGTGCCAAGCTTGAAATGATATTCACCTTCCATATCAAGGACAATATCGGCACCGAAATGGCCAGCCATACCGATCAGTTCGATTGGTTCTCCAACCTTTGCATCTGGATTGGTGATTTTCAGGGCGACTGTGCCGGCTTCTATCGGTTCGCCGGTCGCCTCATCGATAAACGCAATCATGAAATGGTGGGTTGCTTTCATATCCATTTCCGCCATGGTTGCAGAAACATCTTTAATATGAGCCATCCCTTTGACGCCCTTACTGACCGAACTGCCGACCATCATCATCGAACCGCCCGATGCCATCTTGGCGTGTTCTTTCTGCATGCCATGACCAGCATGTCCCATTTCGTCAGAGTTTACGGCCGCAGCGGCAAGCGGTATGCTCAAAAGAGCAATCAACAGCATTGTTGATATTTTTAACTTCTTCATCGGATATACCTTTCAGGGGTCGACAAGTGCCCTTGGCACCGTCCTCCTTAAACGGAAAACGTAAAATCATCGGGGGCCGTTTTACGACCCCCGACTTGGTTACATGTTGTGAAACTTAATCGAAAACTGGCGCTTTTTGCCATCTTCAAGCTTGGTACCGATTTCGAAGGTATGCATCCCCTCTTCTACCGAGATATCAGCACCGAAACCTTTTTTCATTTGCATCAGCATAACAGGCTTACCATCCTGACCCTTAACTTTGAGGGCAACCTTGCCGCCAGCAATGCTGTCGCCACTCTTCTCATCTACGAAAAGAATCATCACGTGGTGGGTTGCATCCATACCCATTTTTGCCATTGTGGCGAGGGTCTTTTCATCATAAGTTTTGACCTTGACCGTGGCAACAACACCGCTTTGCGTATCTTTACCGATTTCAACAAAGTCACCTTTCATAGCACTCATGTCATGATCCATGGTCTTGTCCTTATCCATCTTCATG
>JAJRRB010000075.1 GCA_024279915.1 Deltaproteobacteria bacterium | reverse complement strand
GGATTGACGATCAGCCTGGTTGCGAACTTGCTTGGTGTCAACGCTTTGCCTCGTGATGGGTTTCTGCTGGTGGGCGTCCATCCTTTTTCAATTGCTATTGCCAAACACTTTAAAGATATCGGCAGCCCGGTCAAATTGATCGACAACAGTGCCGAGTTTATCGAGGAAGCCAGAGGCCAAGAACTGGATGTACATGAATGTAGTATTATGGATGAAGAGACCCTCGAAGGGCTCGGCCTCGAACGTATGGGAACCATGCTCGCTCTCACTGATAACGATCAGACCAACACCCTGGTCTGCCGTCTGGGACGTAAACTGTTTGGTATGGAGAGTGCCTACCAGGTCGTCAATACATTCTTTTCCGACATCACTGACGATGTTTTGCTCAATTTCGAGGGAAAGCTCGCATTTGATATGAAGCTTTCAGTGAAGGCTTTGAATGCCAAATTGCTGACGGGCCACCTCGCTGTGCAGCGCTTTGAGCTGCAAAAGGAGGGCGACAGCTTTGTTATTCCTGAGAATATGCTCTTCCCGCTGTTCTTTATTGATAAAGGTCAGGTTATCGTTGCGGAAAACGATGAAAAAATCCTGTCTCCTGATATGATTGCATTGCAATTGGTCTAAACGAGCAAAGGAGTTCAATATGCTGAGAATTGAAACAGAACATATTGGTATTGATATTCATCTTCTGAAATTGAGCGGTGCTCTCGATGGTTTGACTTATTTAGATCTGCTTAAGGCATTGAACCAATCAATCGATAATAATACTAAGCGCATTGTCCTTGATATGTCTGAAGTTGACTATGTCAGCAGTGCAGGGCTCAGGGTTCTGTTGCAGGGGGCTAAGTCGCTGAAAGAAATTGGCGGTGAGATTGTTTTGTTTGCCATGAACTCTACCGTTCGAGCAGTTTTTAAAATGTCCGGGTTTGATTCTCTCTTCCGGTCTTATGCTACGGAGGCTGAAGCTCTCTCCTGAGTTTTTGTTGCTTCTTGTGCCATTCTCCAGGACATGAAGTTGTTGAATTGTCCCTGTCTGTAGGGTGCAACTCAACACTATCCGGCTGAGCGCTTTTTCGTCCGGTTTTTTTTGTGAGATTATTGTGAGAAATTGTATACAGTCCACAGGTGCCTGTGGATAGATTTGTGGAAAGAGGGAAAGTGGCTTGCTAAGTGTCCCATGGGGTATGGCTTTTTAGCCTTTTGCACAGAAATAAATCATAACCGAATCAGGTTGAATAAATATTCAACAACCCTTATAAATGAATTCATCGGAGAGAGTTTTTGCTAACAGATAAGATATGCCATTTTGGTTTTTGAATGCGTTTGTGTCATTACTGTTCTATGTGATAAAGCCCATATATAACAGTATGTTATCTTGTTTAAGGTGACTTATCTATGCTTCTCAGAAGGCCTTTAATGATCTGTGAGCAGAGGCATTAACATCTGAAATTCTCTTATAAATCAATAGGTTTTGTGTCGCGTTTAAAGTGTTTTTTCATCTTATCGCGCTGTCGTTTGTGAACCATTTTTAGGAGTTTGAAAAAATGCGTCTTACCCCCACCACGGAACTTGTCAATCGTGTAGAAAAACTACAAAAAGAGATGATTATCCACAGCCTTGAAGCCGTTCTCATACTTCAAAATGCTGATCTCTTTTATTTCACAGGTGCCATCCAGCAGGGAGCCCTTTATGTGCCTGTTGAAGGGGAGGCTATTTACCTGGTACGTAAGGATTTTGCGCGAGCCCGGATGGAGTCAGGATTGAAGGAAATTGTTCCGTTCAAAAGCCCGCGCGATATTCCGGGAGTGCTTGCTGATTTCGGCTACGCACTACCAAAAATAGTCGGCATGGAGTTGGATGTTGTACCGCTCTCCGTCATGCAAAGATTTCAGAAAGGACTTGGCGAATGTACCATCAGTGACGCCACGCCATTGATTCGAAATGTGCGGTCCGTCAAATCAGACTATGAGATCAATATTCTAAAAGATGCCGCGCTGATCGTCGACAAAGTCTGTAAAAGAGTCCCCGAAATTCTCAAGGAGGGGATGACTGATCTAGAGCTGACAGCAGAGCTGGAATTTGTCGCTAGAAAAGCTGGTCATCAGGGTCTGGTTCGTATGCGTGGTTTTAACAACGAACTCTTTTATGGCCATGTTTTCTCCGGGCCTGATAGTGCCGTGCCGACCTATTCTGATACACCCTTGGGGGGGGTTGGTATTAATCCATCTTTTCCGCAAGGAGCAAGTTACAAAAGAATTCGTAAGAACGAGCCGATTACTGTGGATTTTTCCGGTATTTTTGACGGTTACATCGTTGATCAGACCCGTATGTTCAGTATCGGAGAGTTACCGAAAAAACTGGCTAAAGGGTATGTCGATATGGTTCTTATCATGAATCATGGAAAAGAGATCGCCAAGCCTGGAGCCAGCTGGGGCGGCGTTTATGATGAATGTCTGCAGATGGCGTGCGATATGGGCTATCAAGACCACTTTATGGGCTCAAAAGGTGCTCAGGTTTCTTTTGTTGGTCATGGTGTCGGCGTTGAGTTGGATGAGTACCCCTTTATTGCTCGTGGGTTTAACGATTATGAATTGCAGGAAAATATGGTGTTTGCTTTCGAGCCGAAGGTGGTTTTCCCGGGGCTTGGTGCGGTTGGGGTCGAAGATACCTTCTGGGTTGGTGTTGACGGTTTGAAGCACCTGACCTTTTCTAACCATGAGTTGATTATTCTATAAATTTCCTGCCATAGATATGCTGAAGGCCCTGTCATTTATTTGCTGGGGCTTTTTTGTCTCCGAAGCTGAAGAATAGTCTTCTTTGGCCTGTGTAATATTCTACAAAAAATAGAATTCCTGTCTCCCTGGCCCGATGACAAAGTTCATACATCCAATAATTTAAGGTGTTTGTAGGTAGCTTTGTCTGTTGGCATGAATGTTGAGTTACTCAGCCAACACTATCGTCTGCGTACATTGTCTGAAACCTTCAACAATATTGAGTTGGGAACTATGACTAAAAGTCCAAAACTTTACGTATCGTTTTGTCTGGCCCTGGTTGCACTAGCTGTTGCTTTTTTATTTTATACCTCGGGACCCAGTTCTGCCAACGCTGCGTTGGCTGAGTATCAAATTGAAAAACTGACCTGCGGCTCCTGTGTCGGTAAAATTGAAAAGGCCTTATCCAGCATTGATGGTATCGGTTCGGTTGAGATCAATCTGACCAGTAACCGTGGTCGCGTCACCTATGACCCAAGTGAAATTGACAGTCGGGTCATTGAGGAGACGATCAGTGAGGCCGGTTACCCTGCCAGTCTGCGGTTGGAACTTGATGCCAATGAGTATGCTGCCCTGCAACAGGAACAAACCCTGATGGGCCAGGAATATCTGGCTAAAATCGGTAATCGACTGCTCGCTCGCAGTGATTTTGAGCAGATCGTCCAGCAACGTGCCAATGGTGCTTCTGCAACAGATCAGAACGATAAGGTCTGGCAGGCTGTCTGGAAAGAGGTGCTGCAGCGTGAGCTGCTGCTTGCTGCCGCCGAAGAGAATCAGATCATCATTCAGGATGGTGAAGTTGATGTCAGACTAAATGAGCTGCGCCAGGAGCATAAGGGGCTTGATCAGATTGTTGTACAGCGTTACGGCAGTGTGGATAACTTTCGTGAGCGTCTCCGTGAGGATATGATCATCAATCGTAATATTGACGACCACGTTTATGCCGGCGCCAAGAGTCCTGGAGCAAAACAAGCCAAGTTTCAGGGTTGGTACAGCGAACTGCAGAAAAATACCGAAGTCGTTATCTTTGATAAACGACTCAAAGCCGCCAGTCAAAGTGGTGGCGGATGTGGTAGTGGCGGCGGTGGTTGTTGTAGTAGCTGAGACTGTTCGATGAAGTCGTTAATCAAAAAGAGGAGAAACAAACATGTCTGAACGCGAAGCAAAACGTGAACAATTTAACCAAAAAACTTCTTCCGGGAATAAGTTGCTGATTCCCATTGTTGTACTTGTCCTGGCTGTTGTTGCTGGCGGCGGCTGGTTTCTCTTTGCCCCACAATCAGTCGGTGGGCCAGAGGTGGTTTCTGCCGGACAGGACGGCACGATCCGTTTTTCCTCAGCAGATTATAGTGATGGCAACGCCAAATTCTATCGTTTCAAAGGGCAGTCCGGGCCGATCGATTTCTTTGTCGTACGTAGTCGCGATGGTGTGATTCGCAGCGCCTTCGATACCTGCGATGTCTGCTACAAGGCTCTCAAGGGCTACCGCCAAGAAGGCGACGATATGGTTTGCAATAACTGTGACCAGCGTTTTAAGACGGATATGATCAACGTGGTCAAGGGGGGCTGCAATCCAGCACCTCTGCAACGTCAGCAAGCCGGTGAGGCAATTGTGATCGCTGCCGCTGACATTGAGAAGGGTGCCTGGTATTTCAAGGGCGCCGTGAACTAAGGAACTGATTGTGCGATTAGAACATATCGTTTTACATAATCTCAGACGGCGCAAGGGCAGGGCGATCTTTCTGGTTGTCGGCCTGATGATCGGGGTCGCAACAGTCGTCACCCTGCTGTCACTGACTGATGCTCTTGGCCAGCGTGCCCAGAATGAGCTGGAGAATTTCGGCGCCAACATCGTCATCACGCCCCATAGTGATGAGCTCGCCCTGAACTACGGAGGGATTCAGCTTGGCGGTGTCAATTTGATTGCCAAGGAGATCGAGCAGGCACGCCTTGTCAACATTGACAAGATTCCCAACCGCCGCAATGTGGCCACGATCGGACCCAAGGTGCTCGGCGCTGTCGAGGTTCAAGGTCAGCGAGTCATGATGATGGGGGTTGATCCTGAGGCGGAATTCAAGTTGAAACGCTGGTGGTCCATTGCTGGTCGTCCGATCAAGCAGGGTTATGAACTGCTGGTCGGCGATACGGTTGCCAAGCGTCTTGATCTTGAAATGGGTGACACTTTACAGGTCAATGATCAGGATTACACGGTCGTTGGTTTACTGGCCAAAACCGGATCTCAGGATGATCAACTGCTGATTGCTCCACTGTCGATTGCTCAGGCGGCACTCGGCAAACAGGGACAGGTCAGCATGGTTGAAATCGCTGCGCTTTGCCATGACTGCCCGGTGGACGATATGGTCAACCAATTGCAGCAGGTTCTGCCCGGCACAGAGGTCCAGGCGGTTCAGCAGGTTGTTAAGACCCGTATGCATGCCCTTGGTCAGTTCAGGCTCTTCGCCTGGGGGGTCGCAGTGACTGTCGTTATTATCGGTGCTTTGCTGGTTTTCGTCACTATGATGGGTGCGATCAGTGAGAGAACCCGTGAAATAGGTATTTTCAGGGCGATCGGTTACCGCCGTCGGCACATCCTGCATCTGGTATTGATGGAGGCGGCAATTGTCAGTGCCTTGGGTGGTGTACTCGGATATCTGACCGGAGTGGCTGCCACTCTGACGGCTCTGCCGTTACTGGATGGTGGTAAGGCCAGCTGGCAATGGAATCCAACCCTTGCCGTTGCCGCTGTCGTCGCTGCAGTCATAGTCGGCCTGCTGGCTTCTTTGCAGCCAGCCTTGCGTGCCAGTCGTTTAGAACCAAGTGAGGCCCTTCGGGCCCTTTGATACGGATAAAATATGAGTCTGATTCATCTAAATCAAGTGACCAAGCACTATGTCAACGGTGCTGATTGTGTAATCGCTCTTAAGGATGTAGCTCTTGCTGTGGATGAGGGGACTTTCCTCGGGGTAATGGGAGCATCCGGGAGTGGGAAAAGCACTCTGCTGAGCGTCTTGGGTTGTCTAACCGGTCCAACCTCCGGCACAGTCAATATTGACGACATTGATGTCTATGGTCTTCCACAGGAAAAACAGGCCGATTTCCGGCGTGAATATCTCGGTTTCATCTTCCAGTCGCATAATCTGATCCCTTACTTGAATGCCCTGGAAAGTGTCATGCTGCCCCTGGCGGTATCGAATTTGTCCACGGCTGAAAAGCGGCAGCGAGCTGGCGATATGCTGGAACGGGTTGGTCTGCCGGATCGTATGTTGCATTTGCCACAACAGTTGTCTGGAGGTGAGCAGGAGAGGGTGGCCATTGCCAGGTCTTTAGTTAATAATCCGCCATTGTTGCTTGCTGACGAACCGACCGGTAGTCTCGACTCTACGACCAGTCGGCAGGTGATGACTCTACTGTCAGAACTACACCAAGGTGGCCAGACCATCATCATGGTGACCCACAATCGGGATAATCTCGAATGGTTCGACCGTACTATTTACCTGCGAGACGGTCTGATTGAGAAAGATTCTGCAGCGGTCAACGGAAGTTTTTCGCAGGCAGTGTGAGGCACTATGTTCCTAATTTTTATTATTAGCCTCTCAATCATCTTCTATTTCATCTGTATGGAATTTGATACGCCGGTTCCTCCGGAGCCTCCATTGTCTGGTGAATGTCCTGGTTGTCCGGAGCAAGTTAAGTCGGGTTGGCTGGTTTGTCCGCAATGTCAGACTGTATTGCGAGAAATCTGCCCGGGGTGCAGTAAGGTACGCGATAGATGGGTGAAATATTGTCCTTGGTGCAAACATTTAAACGAAGCTGTAAGCATTTGAAAGAAATGGCAAACCCATGAAAAGATTGTATCGAAAATATAAATATTCATGGTTTATCGTCTGTTGTGTTACGGCGATTCTGGCGATCCTGGCATGTAACCTCTGGTTGCTCTGTTGGGGGCATTGTGCGGTCAATGACTTTTTTCGGATTCCGCTGATGGGTTGGGTTCTGATTGGTGCCAATCTGGTGGCTGGCGTGGTCTTTTTCGCTATCAAAAACCGCAAGCATACGAAGCATGTTGGTTCTTT